>CAZGHI010000084.1:0-1795 GCA_964525565.1 uncultured Hyphomicrobiales bacterium | reverse complement strand
TTAGACTCCACGGTACTGCAAGCCAAACCGGGACCGCGCCCATGCTCGACGCCATCCAATGGGATACCAGCCTGATCCGCCGCTACGATCAGGCCGGCCCCCGCTACACCTCTTACCCCACCGCGGTGCAATTCCACGATCCCTGTAATTGGTTCATGTTTGCCATAGAGAACGCGTTGCACTTTCAAGATACCAGTGCCCAGTGGACTATCCTGGTCTGCAACTGCGTTGTTATTCGCTATGCAGAACCCCCTTACTTCCCCCAATTGTAGAGCTTCTGCATAAACGCTCTTCACGAGTCCGTTGCCATCGGCGGTAAGTACAACACGCTCTTCACCCTTGAGAAATGAAGCCATCAGCGTTGCACCGGTAATGGCACGAGCCAGCACGAGTGCTCGCAAGGGCTCTAGATGATGACGTTGCTGTGCTGTTTGTACCGATGTTACGTTGTGTATTGCTGCTGCCCGCAACGAACCACTCTTCGTAATTGCTTTTACAACGCGGTCTCTCTCTAGCCATTTTTTTCGGACACTATCGTTCATGGGTTGGGAGCATAAGAATTAACATTCATCAGGATTTTATTGACTCTTTTAGTTCGGCTAGTGTTTGGAGCGCTTGCATGGGAGTCATGGAATTTACATCCAACTCTTTCATCCGACTACGCAACTCATCATCTCTCACCTCAAACATCGTTAACTGACCACTTGCCTGTAGAGCTCTTCTGTCAACGGCGCTGGTGCGTGCTGCGCGAGACGGATCGTGCGTTCCGGTTTCCAATTGCTCGAGCACCGTTTGCGCTGTCCGCAAAATTGTCGGAGGCATTCCTGCCATACGTGCGACGTGAATACCAAAGGAGTGATCTGCCGAGCCTGGAACAACCCTATGCGTAAAGACCAAACCCGTTTCCGTTTCAACAACCTGCACTTTTACATTCTGGATGCGCTCAAATCTATCTGCCAGCGCCGTTAACTCGTGGTAGTGTGTTGCAAAGAGGGTTTTTGCACCGACCACCTCATGCAGGTATTCTGCAATTGCCCACGCTATGCTGATACCGTCGAATGTTGCGGTACCCCGCCCTACTTCGTCTAGAAGAATCAGACTACGACGCGTGGCATTGTGAACGATGTTGGCACTCTCCTGCATCTCTACCAAGAACGTACTTTCACCGGCCGCCATGTTGTCTTGAGCGCCTACGCGTGTGAATATTCTGTCGGTAAGAGGAATCCGTGCCTTCGATGCAGGTACAAAGCACCCGAGATGCGCCATGAAAACGATGACTCCCGTCTGCCGAAGATAGCTGCTTTTACCACTCATGTTCGGACCGGTTATCACCTGAATCTGAATGGTGTCCGTATCTAATGATATGGTATTGGGTACATACGTTGTACCAGGTGGAAGCATATTCTCAAGGACTGGATGTCTTGCATCTTCGAGTGTTAATTCCGTGCCTTCATGAATGTCAGGCTTACAGTATTCCAACTGGACTGACACCTCAGCAAAAGCGCAAAGGCAGTCCACTGCCGCAAGAGCAGATGCTGACCTTTGGATTTCAACACATGCTTTCCCTACCGATGCTCGTAGATCTGCCAATAGTTCCATCTCAAGCTGGGTAATCCGCGACTCGGCGCTCACGATGGTTGATTCAAGTTCCTGAAGTTCTGGTGTTGTAAATCGTTCGGCGTTTGCCAGTGTTTGTTTGCGTTGGTAGTGGGGGGGGGCATGAGCCACCTGGGCTTTCGACACTTCAATGTAGTAGCCAAAAACGTTATTGTATGCCACCTTTAACGATCCAATT
>CAZGHI010000083.1:0-1879 GCA_964525565.1 uncultured Hyphomicrobiales bacterium | reverse complement strand
CATGCACTCTTCTACCAACGAGGTAGCATCGGTGCGAGTTTTGACAAGTGCACGTATTGGTTTTAGGTTCTCGTCGAGTACATACTTTACTTCTTGTGTTTCAAAGTCAATGCCGCCGTGCTTGATGCGTCGGTTATACAACACTCTGGACAAACGATACAGACCAAGCACTAGGGACTCTTCTTCTGATAGTTTGGAGCCGTTAGCCTTTACGTTGACGGAGTTGATAATGTCTTGTGCCTCTTCGTATGTATATCGGCGCTTGCTGGTAATAACAGTTTCGGCTATTCTGTACTTCCGAAGCAAGCCGGTTGCCGAGAACTGCATGAACACGCTATAAGCAAATCGTGGTTTGCCTGGGACAAGTGAGCAAATGTTGTTGGACAGAATCTCCGGTAACATGGGAACAACCTGGTTAACGAGATAGGTGCTGGTTCCTCGCCGTAGCGCCTCTCTGTCAACCGCTGAATGCTCAGGAACGTAGTGCGACACATCGGCAATGTGAACTCCCAGCTCAACACCGCCATTGGAAAGGGGAGTAAGAGAAAGTGCATCGTCGAAGTCGCGTGCGTCCACGGGGTCAATCGTTATAACAAGCTCATTCGTAAGATCCAGTCGTCCGGGTGGTACTATGCCTGAAGGTTCATTGTGCTGTGCAGCTTCGCTTTCCACCTCTGGCGCGAACGCCGTGGGCAAATTGAATTCTTTAAGAATTGCCCGAAACTCAACAGCAGCCTGTCCGGAAGTTCCAAGAACCTCATTGATCCGAGCTTCGGGTACTGCCTTGGCATGTTTCCATCGGATGAACGCTCCTACCACCTTATCGCCTGGCTTGGCCCCTTTCAAATTTTCGGGTGCTATCAGGAAGTCCACATGATACCGCGACTCATCGGGAATGAGATAGTAGAAACTACCGTCAAACTCAATCGTGCCGGCGATGGGTTGCATTGAGCGCTTCAAAACACCGGTTACTTCACCGTACACTTTTTTACCGGGTATGGTAGCGTGCAGGGTAATGCTTACAACGTCGCCGTCGAGAGCTGTGCTAAGGTGCTGAGGTCGTATATGTACAACCGGCACATCAGGATCGGACGTTGCAACGGTTGCCTTGTCATGGTAGTAAGTGAACCGTCCTGACAACGTACGATTTATATCTTTTACGGTGCTGTACCGCCGGCGTGCATGGCGAACAACCAAACCTTCGTCGGCAAGATTGTTCAGCATGTTGCGAAGAAGGAGGTAGTCTTCTGTGTCAGAAGGTATGCGCAGGTTCTTACTTAGTTGCAGAAGGGTAAGAGGTGCTTTAGAGCGTTGCAGCTCGTTGAGCACCTCGGTGCGCAAATCGCGTAGGTTTTGTACTCGTGGCATACACAAAGGTACTCGGAGCTGTTAGCCGAGCGCTACATCCAATATCATCATGATCACAAAACCTCCGATGAAGCCAAGGGTAGCCACGTCGGTAAAACGATCTTGCTGCGTTTCCGGGATCACTTCTTCTACCACCACATAGATCATGGCGCCGGCAGCAAACGAAAGTGCGTATGGGAGAATCGGTTGCATTACCAGAACAGCGGCGGCGCCAATCACGCCGGCAATTGGTTCTACAATGGCCGAGAGCTGACCGAAATAAAAGCTTCGCCATCGGCTTACGCCGCTTCTGCGGAGTGGAAAGGCTACAGCAATTCCTTCCGGAAAGTTTTGTAGTCCAATGCCAATTGCCAATGCCACCGCTCCCCCAATTGTTGCCTCCGGTATTCCTGCCGCAACCCCTCCGAATAACACCCCCACGGCGAGACCTTCAGGGATGTTGTGAAGTGTAATGGCAAGAATCAACAGCGTAGTACGGTGCCACTGAGTTTTCGGACCTTCGCTCTGTGCA
>CAZGHI010000082.1:0-2471 GCA_964525565.1 uncultured Hyphomicrobiales bacterium | reverse complement strand
GAGTTGCATTCGGAGGCGACCAGGCCCGCGCAAAGAACCGCGCACGGTTGGTACGGTTATCGCGCTGATACTCCTGCTGCTGCAACACTGCAAAGTCGGCTGCATTCAACGCAAACTTTGCATCTACAGTGTTGTTCTCCGATCGCAGAAACTGTGCTACACCAGCCTGAACGGTCCATTTGGGCATATTCCACATGCCACGAACTTCGAAGTCAAGAACAAACTCTTGCAGATGCCTTGATACTGCAGTAATTGGAATGGAGGAAAGGGGCTCGCCATATGCGCGGCCAATACCGTTCAATGAAACCTGTCCGGTAGCTCCAACAGCAAACGTTGGCTGCACATGGTACAACAGCTCTACCAATGCCTCGAGTTTGTCTTCCAGCCGCTGTTCAACGGCATCCGGAGTAGTGGCACCACCGGTAAGTGTGGTAAAGTATTCACGGCGGACCGTCTGAGCGCCGAGTTGGGCACGGAGCAAGGAGCCATCGTCCAACACACGCTGGGCCGACAAGCGGGCGAGTGCGTCGCTGTTCGTTCGCTGGGGGTCAATTTTATGCCAGTCCAACAAAACCGAACCATCAAGTTCTACCTGTTCTACTGTAGTAGGACGTAGCCGCGAAACCAATCCGGCAATAGGCCCGGAAGCAACAACACCCAGTTGTGTGGTTTGCTCCACTCCGGCAAACGTTTCCGTTGTTAAGGTACTCGATGGGGCAAGCTGAATACCAACAACGCCATTTAGTCGGTCAAGCGAACTCAGGCCTACTGACCGATTGTCGCGCGAGGTTATCCATGATCCACGTACCAGTACCTGTGTTCCAGTGGTGAGCGGCACCGAATATGAAAGGGATGCCGTTTCATCGTCGCGCACGGCTGTAGTTAACGTTCGAAAGGCAGATCCGCGATACTCATTCATCAGCACTAAACGTCCACCCAATACCGGCAAATCCGCTGCCAGATTGCCGGTAAAAACAAATGTGTTATTGATTTTGTCCATTCCGAATTCGATGGTAGGTAGAATTACTGATTCTGAATTTTTCAACAACGAACTGATTTCTTGCCCCGTAACAAATGGGCCTTTATAAAGGGCACATCCAAGCGATAGAATGACTAGAAATCCTTTAATCATGCGGCTTCTATTTATCAACAGACAAAACATTGACGCAAAATCGCGCTGTAACAAAATGGCGTTTTAACGGTTGCATCCCCCCTATCAACCCCGATAAGTTGCACATGTTGATAAGAAACCTACTGATTAAGGAGCTGCATATGGCACTCACATCACCACGAACACTTTTGTTGTTGGACGCCGATCCTGAGCGGCGGAGCCAAACTGCGCATTCACTGATCAATGCCGGGCTCTCCGTTTTGATGGCTGACGACGTGCCAACGGCGCAGGCATTAGTGCGGCACCACCGTCCGGGTGCAGTTGTGTTGGATTCTGACTTTTTAGTGTATCGAGACTTACGTGAAAAACTGTATATCCACGGCCTCAATGTTGACACACCCTTTGTTGTATTAGCATCGGATAGTGAGCCGCTGGCGGAGACCAGTGTTCCGTATGGTGTGATTTCTCGTCCGCTTACGGACGCAGGCATCCATTCGCTTATGGCCATACAGGGATTACCGGTAGTTGGAGAAGTTCCGCCAGTGATGCAGCCTCCGGCTATGCAACCATCGTTGTTGTATGCATTGCCACACGAATATCGCACACCATTAACGGACATCATAGGCCAGGCCTCGTATTTGCACGGTCATGCTCGTGAAGTTGCTCCGGAAGAGATACGGGAAGTGAGCGCGGAGGTATTATCCGCCGCACGGCGTCTGCTTCGGGTAACGGACAACTTCTTAATGTATGCACAAATCGAGACCCTGGCCGAAAGTCCGTTACATATCGAGCGGATGCGGCAGTGCACCTGTCCCGAGCCGGCATCTATTGTGTACGACACAGCTATACAACGTGCGCTTGCGCATCAGCGGCAGCAAGACCTAACCGTAGCTCTCGACATCGAGGGAGTGCCCATATTAATGATGGAGCAACATCTGGACAAGATTACCGGCGAGCTGGTGGACAATGCTCTGTACTTCTCGCGCCAGGGATCGCCCGTTACGTTATCGGCAACACCCGGGAAAACCGACGTTACGTTTTCGATACGGGACCATGGTGTTGGTATGCAGGAGGCCGAGTTATTACAAATTGGCGCCTACCGTCAGTTCCGCAGAAAAACCCAGGAGCAACAGGGCATTGGTTTAGGTTTGGTAATTGCAAAACGCTTGGTTGAGCTACATGGCGGAACCTTTACCATAAGCAGTGCGCTTGGCATGGGCACCAACATTACGTTTACGGTGCCACGGGCTGCCTAGGCTGTGCGCAAAACCATGCTTACTACTCCATGCCGTAGATTTGTGCGTAACGGCGTGTAGCGCAGCCCGGTAGCGCACCACTTTGGGGTAGTGGAGGTCGTGGG
>CAZGHI010000081.1:789-3023 GCA_964525565.1 uncultured Hyphomicrobiales bacterium | reverse complement strand
CAGCAATTTTTGGAGGTGTAGAGCTGCGAGTGCCACGTGAATGGAATGTTATCGTTAAGGGGTCGCCGGTACTGGGCGGTATTGATACAAAAGGTCTGGCAAACCCACTTGATCCAAATGCACCAACACTGCTTGTTGAATCTGTTGTTGTTTTAGGGGGGATAGAAATCCGTCAGTGAACGTACGACCGGAGAGAATTCGTAACGTAGGAAACGTCCAACGTCCCCTCGTGGGCAGCGGTCCTGTTCTTTACTGGATGAACCGCGACCAACGTCTGCACGACAACTGGGCCGTTGTGTACGCACAGAACCTGGCTCTGGAGCTAAACGTTCCTCTGCACATCGTTTTCTGCATATCGGAGCGATTTCACGGTATCTCGGAACGTCAATATGTATTTATGATGCGCGGCTTACAGGAACTTCATACAGCGTGCATTGTAAACAATATCACGTTTACGATTCTAACCGGTCCACTGAAAGCAACACTCACAAACTACATACACAACAATAACTGCTGCGCTCTTGTTACGGACTTCGAGCCATTGCAACAGTCCTTGCGTGATGTACACACCATTTCCACACTAGCAACACTTCCTTTCTTTCAAGTTGATGCACATAACATCGTTCCGTGTTGGCACGCCAGTTCAAAACAGGAATTCGGTGCTTACACATTACGGCCCAAGCTTCAGAAACTCCTGCCAACGTTTTTAGAGGATTTTCCGGCTGTAGTCCGCCATCCATACGGTTTGGCAACAAAAGCCGAAGCTGACTTTAGCCAATTGGTCACAACCACGCCACTAAACAGAACTGCAGGAAGTGTACAGTGGATTCACCCCGGAGAGTCGGCAGCTCAACAGGCAATGGCAAGTTTTGTAAACAGGTTGAATACGTACAGCAACCGAAACGATCCAACGCAAATCGGACAAAGCAATCTGTCTCCGTACCTGCATTTTGGCCAGCTCTCGGCACAACGATTAGCACTCACCATAAAAGAACATATTACTGCCAATGAGTCGCTTCGGGAACAGGGCGAATCGTTCCTTGAAGAACTCATCGTCCGCCGTGAGTTAAGCGACAACTTTACGTTTTACAATCCTCGATATGCAGAGTTCGAAGGATTCCCGGCATGGGCCCAGTTTACTTTGCACCAGCATCGCGCAGATAAACGCGAATACATCTATACATTGGATGCATGGGAACGTGCTGCAACACACGACAACTTGTGGAATGCTTCGCAACGTGAACTTATTACCACCGGTAAAATGCACGGATACATGCGTATGTATTGGGCAAAGAAAATCCTTGAGTGGAGTCAATCGCCCGAGGAAGCGCTAGCCACGGCAATATACCTTAACGACTTGTACGAACTTGATGGAAATGATCCGAATGGTTATGCCGGTATATCGTGGAGTATTGGCGGTGTGCATGACAGAGCCTGGTCCGAACGGAGTGTGTACGGAAAAATCCGATACATGAATGCCAACGGCTGCGCTCGAAAATTCGATGTAGCTGCATACATTCAGATGCATTCCTAATCGTCTGCCTGGCCTTGGCGATTTCCGTTCGAGAACAATTGAAGATCTTTGAGCAATGTTCAATTCTCATATCAATAGCAACCCGCTGGATGTTCTTGTTTGCTACTTCCTTCCGTGCATTGTGACTGTGCTAAGTTGCACAACACGAATACCGGAGATGCACGGACGAACATCTGATGCCCACCGAAACGGTGCAACCGACAGCACGATTATGTTAACAGTTGGCAGAGAAATTAAGCCCTTCGATGAATATCTGCTTAATGCCATGAGCATCAGGATTTCGCGGGTAAGTATGAACGTTAACAATCGAATTGAGCAGCTTCAAAACGATACCGTCCGATCGGTGTTCAGCGGACTTTGCTCCGTACAGGCGGTAACGGAAGACGGGCAGGAAGCGATGAAGAAAGTAAAGGTCCGCAATGCTCAGCTTCGATACAAAGGTGAAACATCCGACATCGTTCCATCCGGCAGCATGATACAGGCAACATTTTCCAACGACGGCTATGTGTACACAATTGGCCCTGATACGTTAAGTGCAGAAATAACTGCTGATTTGTCCGGCTTAATTCGGTCAGAAGGTGGACTTCTTTCCGGTACAATTATGAACCCCAACAAACCTGTGCGCATTGGCGATGAATGGCCAATTGATACCACTGCGTTTGCTGCAACTCTCGGCCCCCCCCCCGAACAAAAACAACGC
>CAZGHI010000081.1:0-665 GCA_964525565.1 uncultured Hyphomicrobiales bacterium | reverse complement strand
TTGTAGATGCTGTTGTAGAGATTGCTGTACCACTCGACGAGCGCTACCCTGCTGTTTGGGCATCATCGAATACAACAATGACGGCCACGCTTGTTGAGTCAGGACAGCGTTTGCGAGTTGAGTACATCGTTGCTGACGAATTCGACTTTATCCGATGATATCTATGGCAGCCCCTTTCTCCACATCCAGAATACAAAACATAATCCAGGCATCAATTGCTACAAAGCAGTTGCTCATGGAGCAGTGTGCGGAGAGTATCGAACACTGCGGTAACATTCTTGCTTTAGCAGCAAACAACAACAAGCTCATTATGCTTTGCGGCAATGGTGGCAGCGCTGCCGATAGCCAGCACGTGGCAGCAGAACTTGTGGTTCGATTGCGCAGTGGCGTTGAGCGAAGAGCTGTAAAGGCCATGGCACTTACCGTGGACAGTTCCGTGCTCACCGCCGGTGGAAATGACTATGGATTTGATAATGTTTTTGCTCGTCAGGTAGAGGCTTTTGGAACGGAGCACGATGTTTTAGTGGCAATCAGCACCAGCGGAACGTCGCCGAACGTTGTTGCTGCCGTTCGTGCAGCACGCAATCGCGGTGTTCATTGCATCGGTCTGCTTGGCGGAACGGGCGGAACGCTTGCAGCCATGTGCAACGATTCGGTTATTGTTC
>CAZGHI010000080.1:0-3124 GCA_964525565.1 uncultured Hyphomicrobiales bacterium | reverse complement strand
ATCCGTAGTCAGATGCTCTATCCAGTTGAGCTACGGGTGCCTTTCTAACCGTTCACAAAAGGCGTTTGCAATGCAACTATGAAGCAGATTCTAAACGTTTAACATGGTGCGCCAAACTGCTCTTTCTGTTGGCAGCCGTATTCTTTTTGATAACGCCTCGGGCAGTTGCTCTGTCCAGAATACTGAATGCCTTACGGAGAGCTTCGCGTGCAATGTCAAGGTTTGTGGTTAAGCGAACGGCCTTCACCGCCTCGCGCATGAGCTTCTTGTTTGCTCTGTTGTACAACATACGCTTGCGGCTTGAACGAATACGCTTTAACGCGGACTTATGATGGGCCATGGTTTTTTACAGTTACGGAAAAACAGGACAACAAAGATAGGGCTGATAAACAGACTGTGCAAACCAACCTGGCACAGCCCCCTTTGCAAATGTTTTAGATTTGTTGTCATGACCCTGCTTGAGCAACTTTCCTGGCTCACAACCGAAGCGATCAATCCCCGAACAGCAGACGTTGATCTTCTTTCAGCAAAGGAATTGGTAGCCGTACTCCACCAGGAAGATCTCTTGGTAGCAAATGCGGTGGGTTTTGTAACCGACCGGATTGTGGCGGCAGTCGATATGCTCGTTGGAACCATTCAGAGTGGCAAACGCATGGTGTACGTTGGGGCAGGAACCTCAGGAAGACTCGGCATACTAGATGCATCCGAAATGCCTCCAACATTTGGCGTAGATCCTGACCTGATATCCGGTGTTATTGCAGGTGGAAAAGAAGCCGTTTTTCGATCGTTCGAGGGTGCAGAAGACAATCGGATGGAAGGGGGCTTAGCATTGCGTGCCGAGCAAACGCGGGACGAACGCAACATTGGAATGGTGATCGGGCTTAGCGCATCAGGGAGAACACCATTTGTGCTGGGGGCCTTAGACGAAGCGAAAGAACGACATATGCATACAGTTCTGGTGAGCACAAATTCTGAAGAAACGGTCCGAACAATTGCTCCAAACGTGGACCTTTTGATTTGTGCTCCTGTAGGGCCGGAGCCTATTGCAGGATCTACTCGAATGAAAAGTGGTACAGCGCAAAAGATGATTATCAATATGATTACTACCGCTGCAATGATTCGTCTTGGCAAAACATATGGCAACGTGATGGTAGATGTGAAACCTACAAACGAGAAGCTGCGCGCACGTGCCATTCGAATTGTGCAATCTCTAGCAGATGTATCGGAAACACCGGCCCGCGAGGCACTTACAAAGGCACAATGGAATGTGAAGGCTGCCATTGTAATGTTGCGAATGCATTGTAGTCTTGAACACGCTCTGGAACGCCTTGAACAGTGCGGCGGCCTTCTCCGTTTAGCGATTTCCAGCGGCCAATAGTACACAACACATGCACACCAATGAGTTATATTCTTGACATTTTTCTGCGATTAGACGTACACCTTACCTGGCTAACAACTGAGTATGGTGTTTGGACGTATGCAATATTGTTTCTTGTTGTGTTCGCAGAAACAGGGCTCGTGATTACGCCATTCTTGCCCGGCGATTCCTTGCTCTTTGCTGCCGGTGCAGTATGTGCACTAGGATCGATGAGCGTGCCTGTATTAATCGCATTACTCCTGCTGGCAGCGGTTCTGGGAGACTCTGTTAACTACAGTATTGGTGCCCGTTTTGGACAACGACTGTTCACGAGTTCAACGTCGCGATTGTTCAACAAACAACACCTTGATAGAACGCATGAGTTTTATGAAAAGCATGGCGGTAAAACAATCATCCTTGCACGCTTTATTCCAATAGTTCGTACGTTCGCACCGTTTGTTGCCGGCGTCGGCACCATGACGTACAGAAAATTCTTTGTGTATAATGTTGTCGGAGCAATCGTTTGGGTAACAGGTTTTGTACTTCTTGGCTTTTGGTTTGGTAATCAACCCGTAGTTAAGAGTAATTTTACACTTGTTATTGTTGGCATCATCGTACTGAGTCTTATGCCAATCGCGTTTGAAAGTATTGTTTCACTCAGAAATAAATACGGAAACAAAAAAAATCAAACGAATCAAAAAAACTTTAACAATCGCATCAACTGACAAATCTTCGCTTGGATGGCGGAATTGGCAGACGCACGGGACTTAAAATCCCGTGTCCCGTAAGGGACGTGCGGGTTCAAGCCCCGCTCCAAGCACCACAAACGCCATAATGACTTGCAAAACTGCTATAATTACAGAGCTGAAAAACTGACAGGACAAAACGTCGTATCCTTTTGATTTATAAAGCAGTTAGATTGTTTGCAACATCTTGTAACCTCTACTATCTTGCCTTGTTATTTCAGCGTACAGCAGTAGGCTTTCTATCGGCAAGCATCTGCGTGGTGCATTGAAATCAGGCTAGTGTATGATTCGGTTAAACTGCGAACACGCTCACGATGTGGATTTTGTTCGTACGAAATGATGATTGCCTTGCCTTGGTTTCCATCGCAACTTCTGTAGTAGTTGAAGAAGCCACAATAGTTGATAGTTGATGCTGCTGCGCACATAATGCTGAATTGTCAGAAAGCTGACAAACATTTCCAGGTAATTCAACACATTTTTCCTTTTCAAGTTGCAGGAGTGTTCTCATGAGCACAGCGCTATACACGCTTTCGGACAGTGGTGGCATCACATCACGGTTCTTTTCGTATAAGGCCCGCATCCTTGCTGTTGTAGTTCTGATACTCACCGGCTTCAGTTCCGTTTGGTCTCAGACGTACACACAAATTCCAGGGTTTGCTGGCGGTGAAAGAATGGGCAGTTACACGTATGTGTACAATTACCCACAGGCCAGCTATTATATCTATGGCTTGTACACCTTGTACGACTACTATAACAAGGGATACGACGAGTTTGTTGTTCTTGCCAGTGATATGAAAGCTGCAGGTTTATGCTCAGGTCCGATTACCGGCATGAGTATGAGATTCCTTGTTAATCCGCGCTCATACACAGGTACATTCCGTGTTTTCATGCGCAACATCGGATCAAACTATCTGAATCGCTATAACGGTTCCGTTCCCGGCGGTTACCCGTACTACTATACACGCTGCATTCAAAGAAGCGGAACAACCATCACTGCACAGGCAGCGGGTGAGGGGTTACC
>CAZGHI010000079.1:0-3443 GCA_964525565.1 uncultured Hyphomicrobiales bacterium | reverse complement strand
AACGGTGCTCTTTTCACAAACAACGATGGACAGAGCCACCTTCCAGGAGATCATATTTGCATTAAAATCACGTATAGCCGAATTGGTAGTTGATACAATGGAGAATCTGGCAACGGAATTTCATGCAAAAGACACGATTTGCGGACAGGTAAGTGGCAGGGAAGATCAGCTTGCACGGTTTGCTGCCGCACATGATGTTGTAATATTCGTTGCCGGTCGTGCATCAAGTAATGGTAAAGTTCTGTACAATGTTGCCAGGGCGGCTAATCCACGGACATACTTTATTGAAGATGTTCAGGAATTGCAAAACGAGTGGTTTAATGGAATGTCCACCGTTGGTATCAGTGGTGCAACAAGCACTCCGCAGTGGCATTTGCAGGAGGTGAAGCAAGCAATTGAGCGGCTGGCGTTGGTGTAGATACATTGACGCTTTGCAGAATGATGACTGAAGTCACAGTCTAAAGAGCAGCATGTTTGTATTTTTGGAATACATCCATGGGGATGTACCGGCTTCGACGGGACTCAAGATCTCGAAGATGCGCGCCGAGCTACGCTGGTGGAGCTCGTTAATACAACCGGCGAAAAACAACTGGCGATAACTTCGGTTATCGCATGGCCGCTTAATTTTAGCCGCCATGCCATCAGATTCTGAGTTGCCTGTTGCTGAGAACTCTGGTGTAGCCCCTTAACAGGCTGGCGTGAAGTTGCACATCACAACGTAGCGCAAGAACAAACTGATGTTTGGTGTTCAGCACCTGTTGATCGGTAACCTGAACATCCAGAATTCATAGATCAAAGACGCGCGTGGTAGGCTTCGGTGAATGTGTTTCGGACCCGGGTTCGACTCCCGGCATCTCCACTTTTCATGCCTCGTTATCACGAGGCATTATTGTATCCGGATGAGCATCACGGTAACATCGTCGGTAAAGGGCCTTGCGTTGCACCATTCTGTTGCCATGGTTTCTAGTATGCTTACTACCTCACGTTCGCTTTTATGACCATGATGTGCCAATGCCTCACGTATCCTTCCATATCCGAATGTTTCGTTGTTGTCGTTAAAAAGCTCTGGTAATCCGTCGGTGTGAAGCAACAGAGCATCGCCACTCGCAACAGAAAACGTCACGGTTGAGTATTCACCGGAGGGAGGCGCACCGAGTGGCAAACCCTTTACCATGTACTGCTCAACAGATTTGTCGGCCATACGGTAATGCAGTACGGGAGGAATGCCTGCAGAAGTCCACTGGGCCACATCATCTTTGACAGTGAGAAGACCGAAACACATATACAGCCCCGGCAGATTCAGTTGCCGGATACCGTAACTGCTTCGTTCGATGATCTCATTATGGTTAGCACTTATGGCATGGGTCTGGAAGTGACTTTTTGTGGCTGCTACGACCATACCCGCTCGCAAGCCATGACCAGTAGCATCGCCAATTGCGAATGTGATGTGTCGATCGCTGTGAACGTAATAATCGAAATAGTCACCGCCAACCTCCGTTGCCGTTTGCATAACAACACTAACGTTTACAAGCGAACTTCTCGGCGACTCCGTCGGCAACATGGAATACTGAAGCTTCATTGCCTCGTCCAGTTCACGAGTCTTTCTGTCGTTCTCCTCTTGCAGACGCTGCATGCGAAGTTCCTCCTGCATAGCGGAACGTTCCTTTTGTAGAATGCTCTCCGTAAGCTCCGACACGCGTTGTAGCTGAGTGCGGAGAATGCTGTTCAGTGATGTAATGCGATAAGCTAGAAAAACCGACATTCCCAGCGGCATACTTAAAATGCCTGAGATGAAGACTGCCCTCCATACCTTTCCGGTAAACATCATGTAGTCTTCCAAGATGTACGGAATCAACCATGTAATCAGATAGGTTGAAAAAACGAGAAGAGCAGTACCCATAATCCATGCACCACGAACTTTCTTGCGTATGGATTGCGCTGTTTGCCACATAACGTACAGTGTTGCAAGAACTACAAAACCACCCCAAAGATGAGTGCCGATGCCTTGAACAAACCGAGGTACCAAGAGTACGATTGCTGTGAGCACGATTACCGCGAACCATTGTGCTGTGGACACAGATCCCTGATAAATTTTAGTCGTTAATACAAGAGCTGAGGCAATAATTAACGTCCATAAAATTGGTAGAATTTTACTAGTAAGGATTATAAGTGAGGAATTCTCGGAAGTTCCTTGTATATGCCAACACCAAAAGATTCCGGTAAGAAATAATGCGAAGGCAACATAGTATAGATTTACTGTTTCCTTCCGATCAAGAAGCCAAATAAGAAGATGAAGCAAGCATAATGCAGCTACAGCTCCTGCCGGAACTGCAAGGGTGCGCATTGCATCTACGTATCGTGTTGCGGATAATCGGTAATACTCGGTGATGGGGCCAAGTAACGCTCCGAAAGCGATTTGTTTAGAGTCGAACATTCCTACGTCTATCACCGGAGTACGAACACGAAATGCAATTACATGAGTGTCTAACGTTGCACTACGCTCCATTACGGGATCTAATGGAAATATTTCCATTAGCGTGCTTGAATCTGCCGCTTCACGTGCATGTATGTTTCCAAATGATCGGATTGGCTTTCCATCAACAAACACACTTACGCCACCTAGCGAGTAAATCCTTAGTGCAAGTGCTGTACTCTTTAACTCTTGTGGTAGCGCCACATGTACCCGAAACCAGCCAACACCCTTCCATTCTCCTTTCGGAACAGGAACACCACCAACAGAGCTTGACGCTTTCTGCCAGTGTGAATCGTTGTAATGCGGGTCTGAAAAGTTTGAACTGTCGTCGGTGCAGAAAACCATCCACTGCAACAGCTCTGCTCCGGCATGATGGAGTAAGGCCTCAGCAGGCATCACTGCTTGCGCGGTGTCAGTTGACTTAGCATGTTCCAAGCTAATAAGAAGAACTACGAAGAAAGCCGTTACACGCACTCTACTCATTAAACGCATGTGGTATCTCAGTACAATAACACAAAAAGGGTGTGTGCTTCAGCACTCGGCTATGTTCGTCTGTAAGGTTGGGAAGTCTTCTTGAAAAAGAGCGGGAAACGGGACTCGAACCCGCGACATTCAGCTTGGGAAGCTGACGCTCTACCAACTGAGCTATTCCCGCATACGGTGTTGCGAAACTACATAGAACGATTGAGTGAGTGTTAGCTATTTGAATGTTGAAACATCCCTTTTCTCGGTTTTTATCGTGGGTTTGTTCCCGCTTCATGGCTGTAATGGCATGGGGAAAGACAGGGTGGCGGTTACATTATGTACACACCGTTTCGGTGCAACTGAACCGGTCTTGGGGCTTTGCCCCGTCGGTATGTAACGGCTTCCAAGCACCAGAGATGTTCTGCATCAATTTGTGCCTCTACCAAGGCTCACACATCATCCTTTTCTTGGTATGTTGTTCTCCAGAGCCTGTCACCAAATGTGG
>CAZGHI010000078.1:263-3783 GCA_964525565.1 uncultured Hyphomicrobiales bacterium | reverse complement strand
CGCGGCAAGGTTGTGCTCTACCAACTGAGCTATTCCCGCGAAATCAATTGTATATGCAAACATACAGTTCTGCCACGATTGAATCAATCACGAAAATGGAACTTCACAAGTAAGACTATGATTTTATGCGGGTAAGCGTTATCAACATAGTTATCCACAGGGATGTGGATTACGCAATGGTCTTGACTATTAAGTACTTACGTCGCCTCACCTGACATTTCGGTCTTGAAAATTGAAAAAAAAATGATGCTGCAGGGTTCTCTTCACATCTTCGATCGCAACACTAAACCCAAGTTCTTTCTCCATACTAGTTACCGCCTTATTGGGTAGTCCGCAAGGGATAATGGCATTGAATAACATAAGGTTATTGTTCACATTGAGTGCAAAACCGTGGGAAGTAATCCACCGACTGCAATGGATACCGATTGCGCAGATCTTGCGCGATTGCTCAATCCAAACTCCGGTGAGACCTGGCATTCGATGCGAGTTCAGACCAAAATCCTGCAATGTTTGAATAATTGCTTGTTCTATAGATCGCAGAAAATGGTGAAGGTCTGGAGTCGAACGCTGTAAGTTGAAAATGGGGTATCTCACAACCTGTCCGGGATTATGGATAGTTGCTTCGCCACCTCGGTTGATTTCTATTACACTCACACCGTTGTCCATTAAAACGGATGGTGGTGTAAGAACACTGCCTGGCTTTGTATTTCTGCCAAGTGTAATAACGTCTGGGTGTTCGCAAAGAACAAGAGTGTCATCAGTTCCGTTGGCCACAGCCTCGGCAAGAACTTTTTGTCGTTCCCACCCTTCACGAAAGTCAATCAGTCCCCAGTCTTCGAATCTCATGGCCTCCAGGCGACCTAAAAATTCACGGCCTCATCCCATGCCATTGCAGCACTTTCCATAATGGCTTCACTCAGGGTGGGATGTGCATGTATTGTTTTAAAAATTGTCGGCCCTGTTGCCTCAAGCGTCCGCGCAACTCCCAATTCCCCAATCATTTCGGTAACATCCGGACCTATTAAATGTGCTCCTAACAAACCCCCGTATTTTTTGTCGAACACGAGCTTTACAAAGCCTTGTGCTTTACCAATACCATGAGCTTTGCCATTGGCTGTGAATGGGAACTTCCCAATACGCACTTCATACCCTGCCTCTTTTGCCTTTGCTTCCGTCAGGCCAACGCTTGCCACTTGGGGCTGACAATAGGTGCAGCCGGGGATATTATCATAGTCAACGCCACTTGTACTATGTCCGGCAATGACTTCAGCAACGGCGATACCTTCGGCCGACGCTTTATGTGCAAGCCACGGCGCACCCGCTACGTCGCCGATGGCATAAACGCCGGGGACATTCGTCCGCATCTGTTTGTCAATAACAATCCATCCTCGCTCAACCTTAACTCCGACATTTTCAAGTCCGATATTTTCGATGTTACCTTGTACACCAATGGCATTTAGTGCCTTGTCGGCCTTTAACGTCTCTTCCGTTCCATCCTTCTTTACAATCACAACCTCTACGCCCTTGCCTTTCTTCTTCGCACTCTTCACACGTGTTTCAGTTAAGATGTTCATTTTGAGTTCACGTTCAAACACCTTCCGAAGCTCCTTACTCACTTCTTCGTCTTCAACAGGCAGCAACCGATCTTGCATTTCAATGATGGTAACCTTCGATCCAAAAGCATTATAGAAGTATGCAAATTCAACACCTATTGCACCGGCACCCATAATAATTATCTCTTTAGGCGCTTGTTGCTGTAGCATTGCTTCAGTACTGGTCAGAACTACCTCACGGTCAACTTCTATCCCCGGGATAGTTCGAGGTCGTGCACCCGTTGCTATGACAATATGTTTGGCCTGGACCGTATCTGTTAGTGTACCGTTTTCGTCTTTCACCTCCACTGTATTTGCAGACGTTAGCGTGCCCCATCCCTTGATTTGGGTTACCTTATATTTTTTGAACAGGAATTGAACTCCATTGCTCATTCTGTCTGCAACACCGCGCGAACGTGCGATCACTTTTGGGAAATCGACATCTATGCTCTTTAAGTCAAAACCAAAATCGTCAGCATGATGAAGAAAGTTCATGTACTCTGCATTCTTCAGCAGGCTTTTCGAGGGAATACATCCCCAGTTCAAGCATACACCACCAAGCCGGTCACGTTCTATACATGCGGTTTTCAAGCCTAGCTGTGAAGCACGAATGGCTGCTACGTAGCCACCCGGCCCAGATCCAACAACAACAACGTCAAAAGTGTGCTGATTCATATTCGCCATTACAGTAGTTAGTTACGGGTATCAATGTAGGATTTGTAAAGACAGAATTCAAAGATACGAGGAAGGACGGCACTGATTTGAATTCGTGAACAGTGAACATTCTGCAGAATCTTTTGCTAAGTTCCTGTATCACTTGTTCTTTCATTCAGGGAGGTTGTATGAGGTTAAAAGGTGGACTGATTGCCATCATTCTGGTTTCAGTCATCCTCTACTTTGCTGACTGGGGCTTTTATATGGGGTTGATGGGTGAGCCAACAGACATGAAAGCTGCCTTCGGGGATTTAATGTATTCAATGGATAACATGCCCAATCCACTATGGTTTTTGGTCATGGAGATATGCTTTGTTAGTGCAATTGCATTAGCTGTGTTCCAACGTACGATGAGTGGTTCGAGCGCTGCTCTGTACGGTTTTCTTATTGCCGCCTGTATTATGGGTTGCATAGATATTGGCTGGGGAATGGCAATAAACTATCCATGGCCCGTAGGAGCGCTGATTGGCGAGCTGCTGTACAAATCTGCAATGGGGGCTGTTGCGGGATGGCTGTTGATTCTTATCGCATCCAAAATCAAATAACAACAACACCTGTCGGATTCATTTAAAAGGACTGCAACCGCAGTCCTTTTTATTATGCGTTTCTGATATTTGAACATGACAAACGTTTTCACTATTGGGACGTGATCGCTGATGTGTGCATTATATCGTTTCTATGTATGCTCTGATAAACTCTGCACACCAAACTAAACGAGAGAATAACTATGCATCCAACGCCTTTGCGCTTTGTTCTTCGAAGAAGTGTTGTTGCACTGGTCACAAGTATCGTCTTTGCTGTTGCATTGCCATTCTGCAGTGGAATCAATGTATTTCCTGTGAGCCAGGACAAGCAGCTTGGAGCACAGTTCGACGCCGAGATTCGGAAAGATGCTAAAACCTACCCTATCCTCAACGACTTTAGTGCAAAGAGTTACGTTCAAGGAATTACTGACCAAATAAAACGCTCACCGCACGTAAAGTATGCCAAAGAGTTTCCCTACAGCGTTGAAATTATTAACGACGACAAAACAATTAATGCCTTCTGTACTCCAGGCGGATACATCTATGTGTACACCGGCCTGATAAAAATGCTCGACAATGAGGCAGCCTTGGCTGGAGTACTTGGGCACGAAATCGCTCATGCCGAGCGTCGCCATTCTACGTCACGCATGACCAAGGCCATGGGAGTTCAAGCAGTGCTCGATCTTATCA
>CAZGHI010000078.1:0-240 GCA_964525565.1 uncultured Hyphomicrobiales bacterium | reverse complement strand
ATGTCAATCTTGCCGCAAATGCCATAGCGGGGTTGGGTCTTCTAAAAAATTCTCGCGACGACGAAGATGAGGCCGACGAGTACAGCTTTATGTACCTACAAAACACACGGTGGTACCCTGGAGGCATTATGTACTTTTTTGAGAAGGTTCGCGGACGAAGCGGATCATCGCTTGACGAATTTTTTAGCACCCATCCACTTCCTCAGAGCAGGCTGGACGCAACACAAGCACGACTCAAGA
>CAZGHI010000077.1:0-4439 GCA_964525565.1 uncultured Hyphomicrobiales bacterium | reverse complement strand
GGTTCGTTGGCATACGTCTGCCGGAATGTGTTTCCTGCCATACGTGCATCCTTCGCCGGATATACACGCCCCCCCCCTGATGCAACAAGCGCATCACATTGATTTAGTGTCGCAAAGAGCGCAGGGCTGGTGTTCGGGAAATCCATTGCAACGGTAATACCTGGTATTGGGAACGACAACATACCAGGTGATTTCGCTGAGCCAAAAAGTTTGAGCACCGTCAGATAGGCATACAACCGTGCCGATCGTAAGCGTGTGAATATCTCTTCAACAATCGCCGGACCTGATTCAAAAGGGACAACAAATTGGTACTGAATGAAGCCACGACTACCATAAAGACGCGACCATTCAGACACAGCGTCCAAAGGAAAAAAGAACGGTTCGGCATGAACAACGTAGTCTCGCAATCGAGGCTGAATGGCATTTGTCATCCAATTAAAAAGTCGTACTGTGGGACGGCGTAGCAATATCTTGGCAAGTGTTGGCACCGGAACCGTCCGATTGTTCATACGACGCAAGGGGCCGTCGCTTGCGTGATTACCAAAGAGACAGTAACCATTTTCACTGTGAGCATCTAGCCAGGCAACGGAATACTCGTATTCAGCGTCGGCATCTTTCATCATGGAAATCATGTCTGATACCGAACGTGCTTTCACCTTATGAACGCAAATGTTTGTGCTGTTTATACGCCGCAGCCGTATCGTTGCCGATATAATTACTCCTGTAAGACCGAGTCCACCAATTGTAGCCGCAAACAGGTTTGGATTTTCTGATGCTGAGCAGGTATGAACTTCACCTTCACGAGCAAGGGTAAAGCTCTCAACGTGGCAACCGAACGTTCCAACTATGTGGTGATTTTTGCCGTGGATATCATTCGCTATAGCCCCCCCCACCGTTACGTGGCGGGTGCCTGGAACAACCGGTAGGAACCAGCCATCCGGTATTACGGCATTGAGCAGTTCACCGAGCGATATTCCGGATTCTACATGAATACGTCCCTGTTTGTGGTCGAACCAAAAGATTCTCCGCATGCGGTGCATACGCAACAGCGTACCATTGTTGTTCAGGCAGGAGTCACCATAACTTCGACCTAATCCGCGTGCCAATACGGAATCCTGAGTTGAACGTAAAAGCTCAAGCAGGTGATCGGCATGTTCTGGAGTGTGGACAAACCGAGGGGAGCTCTTCGGAAACCTGCCCCACGATGGTTCAACTTCCGTCATACCGATGCCCAGAATAGGATAAGCCCCAAACACACTGCGACAGCATAGCTTGGAACATCTTGCAAGGCAAAGATGACGGGATCTTCATGAACATCACCTCGATGTGCAGACAGCCAGAGATGTGCAACCCAATACAACAGAAGTGGGGCTATCGCCCATAGCCTGTCCGGGTGGGTGTACAGCTTTAGCACCTCAGGACTTTGCAGGTACAGGACAAAAACCAGCACGGCCAGGGTGCTTAGAGCCGGGCCGAAGATAAGTATTATACCGGCGTCTGAAACCTTGTACGCTCGCCCGGATTGAGTCCCTCCCTCACGACCAATCGCTGACTGAAGTTCTGTGAACCTCTTGATAAAGGCAAAACTGGTAAATAAGAAGAACGAAAACGCATAGAGCCACGGAGACAGTTCGACTTGAACTGTAGCCCCCCCCGCAATCACGCGCAGAGCGTAGAGAACACCAAGCAGAATAACATCAATTAACACCACCCTGCGCAGCCCATAGCTATACGCCACGGTAAGAACAAAATACACTGTTAACCACTTGAGAAAATCCGGCGTACAGCACACTACCGCGATTATACCTGAAACAGCTACCAGAACGGCAGCGAGAGCATACGCCATTGGGATACTGATCACCCCTGCGGCAATCGGCCTGTATTTTTTTATAGGATGCAGACGATCAGCATGTCGGTCTGCCACATCATTCAGAACATAAACAGCACTGGCAGCCAAACTGAAGGCAACAAACGCCCAAAGCAACTGCATCCAAGCATTCACGTCGTCCGTACGGTGTGCAAGAATGAGCGGCATTGCCAGTAGAACGTTTTTAGACCATTGGTGAATGCGAACTTGCCGCAGTACAACTCCTATCATTCTGCCCCCCCCCTTGAACTCAGATATGCACGTAGCTCTTCTGTGAATATTCCATCGCGTTGCTCGGCATCGTTGAGATTCTGGAGAATGCTTGCCGGCAACTCTTTGCTCGTAGCATATCTCTCGGCTGCATTAGCAAATAGCAATGCATCTTCAGCATGGTTGTGAAAACGCATCTGAGCATATTCACGCGACGAGAAAGTGCTTATCAAGAACTGCCAATCGGATGCTTGTGCAAGCAGCATCTGTCGGAATGCGTTACTTATCAACCTGAGCATATTGTGGTCCCAATCGCCTGAACTATGCTTTTGCATGAGCATTTTGATACGATGTTCAAGTAAGTACTCGCGCTCCCATGTCCACTGTACATCGCTATTCATCCAAACATCGTGGTGGCCATTCCGTCCCCAGGAGCTTTCCGGAAGTGCTACAACAGTACGAGGTTGAGTTTGGAGGAAGCGTTCAGTAGTTGTTGTAGCGGTAAGAACCTGTGAACTGTGGATGTTGCGCAGTACATGTTCTAAAAATAATGGGCCCTCGAACCACCAATGACCAAACAGCTCTGTGTCGAATGGTAAGCATATCGTTGGTGTTTGGTCCAACCGACCCAGGTTGTAACGAACAGTTGTTTCTAGAATATCGGTAAAGTGGCGGGCATGATCTAGGGCACGATGCTCCGCCCACTCAGGCACATACTGCTGCTTCCATTGCATGTCTGCTTTATTATCGGTTACCCGCCAATAACGGAGTGCTGACCGGAAGTACTTTTTATGAAAGTCCAGGTAGTCAGGATCTCCCGGGTATCCCGTCTCTCCACTCCATACTTGAAGGGCAATTTGGCGGTGGCGGGTAAAGAAGGCCGCTGTTTGCTGGTGGTAGTCACTACCAGCTCGGTACATGTATAACGGTGAACGGAGTTCGAGCTGCTGGCGCGCTGCGCCAAACGTTTCAGCAAAAGGTGTGCGCTTCCCGTCTGCCGAAAGAACTCCGAGTGGTGTGCTCTGCGCAAGCGCCCCTTCGTCAGTTACAAAATAGTCAAGGTTATAATCCTCCAGAAACTGCTCAATACCGCGACGTGGTTTTGCAATGGCATAGGCAGCAACTGGTAGATACGTTCTCCATGGATATGCCGGACGGTAGGCACATTCGGGCAGCCATATTCCCTTTGGTTGTCTGCCAAAATGTTTCTTGTAGTTTTCAACGGCAAGTTGAATCTGCAGGTCAACACTTGCGTCATCTGCCAGCAGCGGTAAGTACCCGTGTGTTGCACCGCAGGTGAGCACTTCAATTGCTCCTTCATCCTGCAGCTTTCGGAACTGCCCGACAATGTCGAATTCAAACTCATCTCGAAAGGTAGCATACTGTTGTTGATACCAGTCTGCCCACCCCTGTGCAAGATGTTTTTGCGCCTCCGCCCCTTCTGCTTGAAAAGTCTCCTTGTCTAACAGTGCCAAATCTGTGTGTTCCCTACAATATGTTTCAAACACTGCAGGAAAGTCCGGGTGGGTAAGTTGCTCACAGAGGACTGGCGACACATCGAATGTTATACCAGGTCTCATGCCTTCTGCTTGGAGTCGTTTGCACATGCGAAGTAGCGGTATATAACATTCGGCCACCGCCTCACACAGCCAATCACTTCCATGCGGCCAATTGCCGTGGTGAAGCACGTACGGAAGGTGAGTATGGAGTACAATTGTAATCACTCAAAGTTCCGTTGTGGTTGGCGCATAGTAACTACGGTACCGTGTGTAAGGAAAATCGTCTTTGGTTGTTCTCCTCTGACCACGGCCGATAGCGTACGAGGGAACCTGTCTTATGTGGCTTACCTACTCGTTGGCACGCTCACGGCACCAGAGCGCCACTGAGCGAAGTGAACAAATACTATCAACTGCACCATTTGCAATGCACTTGGTAGCACCTATAATACGCAGAACGCGCCTACCGCGTTAGTTTGTTTGGTGCTTTCCCGAGGGCGAGTGACGGGACTTGAACCCGCGACAACCAGAGTCACAATCTGGGGCTCTACCAACTGAGCTACACCCGCCGTAGAACTACAAACTTAGCGTTTTTTCCGTGACGTTGCTTTTGTAGAAGGATCATCGATCGTTCCATCGGGTCTGATCGTAGGTACAGCGTTTGCAATCTGAATTGACTGTAATGCCGGCAGTGATGCCAATTCCGGTACAGGTAACGACGTAATCGCATTGGCTGAAAGATTCAAGTAGGCTAGATTTTTACACTGCCCTATTTCTTTAGGAATTGTAACAAGTTTGTTATGAACAAGGCTTAACCGTTCAAGCGACACACAGGTACCAATTGTTGGTGGTACAACGGCGATGCT
>CAZGHI010000076.1:0-5272 GCA_964525565.1 uncultured Hyphomicrobiales bacterium | reverse complement strand
GTAGAGTTGGCACGAAGGGATACGAAGTCCAAAGAGAACGTCGCTATTACAGGACTCTCGTCACATGTGCAGCGCATGCTGGATGAAATCCAGACCAACCTGTACAACCGTGCCAGTGCGTTCAGAGATGAACACACGACACCTGTGGATACATGGGAGCAGTTTGTTGATGTTCTGGAAAACAAAGGCGGGTTTATTCTGGCGCACTGGGATGGCACATCTGAAACGGAAACTAAAATCAAAGAACTAACGAAAGCAACAATACGCTGCATACCGTTAGAGGCGATGCCCGAAGAAGGAACGTGCGTGCTTACGGGCAAACCCAGCGCAAGGCGCGTGCTGTTTGCACGGGCATACTAGCGCCGGCTACTGGTATTTCTTCAGCCACTCTTTGAACGCCAACATTTTTTGTGCGTTCTCTATTCGCCATGCATCGTGCTCGTCGGACTGAACACCTTGAAAAAGGTATGCAACGAACTCTTGAGTAAACTTTCGCTCGTACAGGTCCGTAAACATCGGAACATACGTTGTTCCAACGAATCCACCGGATTCCTTCAGCGTTGAACACGATGCAAAAAGGGTGTTGAAAATCTCGACCTGCTTTTGCATCATCGTTGTTGGAATTTTTTGGTCTTTAATCGCTACTGCTACAACCGCACCTTGTAGCATCATATCCATTGGAGTAAACTTCTCTGACGTGTCAGACAGTGAGTAGCTGTGCATCGCAATCTGTGTGGTGTCTCCTACTACCATCACACCACCGCTGGCTGCTGCAAATAGTTCCTCTAGGATTACGGCTGACCGTTCACTCTTTGGTTCAAGCAACAATGCTTTACTGAAAGCCAACATTGCAACTCCCCTGCTGCCTTTACGTGCATGGAGTCGGCCTAGCAGAACATGCGACGAAACATGATTGGGCATACGCTCAATTTGCTGCCGCACATAGTGCATGGCAGAATCTACGCTATCAATCTTAAAGAATGTGATGGCCATGTTATATGGTACTAAGCCAAGAGCATCATCTATGTCTAAAATCGTACGATAGATTCTGAGTGCTTCCTCAGGTTTGCCCTGATAGTCGTACGCACTAGCTATCATTGACAGAAGAGTCGGCTTCATCCTGTCATCGCAATGCCGTAACCCAGCCCTGGCATAGCGTATGATTGAATCTACCTTCTGCATGTAGAGGTACGTCATGCCCATTTCGTAGAGTACAATACAGTTCGTTGAGTCCACTTCATACACCTGTGCATATGCGGTAAGCGCTCCATCGAAGTCTCCCATGTCGTGAAGATTGTTCCCATAGAGTATCAGACTATCTATTTGGTGCTTGGATAACGCCTGTCCGTAACTATAAGTATGGTTTGTTACCATGAACACAACAACAATGCAGGCAAAGAGCATGTTCAGTGGATGGGATAGGTGGACCCGTTTCATTACAGTATAGTACTTGTTCGGACAATGACTGCCCGCATGGTTGTAGGCAATCTGTGTGAGCAACGTGTGCATTTTACTCTGTCGGTAACTTCGACATGTCTGAAAATAGTACTTCCCATTGATGTCCGTCCGGATCTGCAAAACAATCATAATACATCCACCCATGATCGGCGCCATCGCGATATCGTATGCCTCCATGCGCTAGTGCTTTGGCAACAATAGCATCTACATTTTCTCTGCTGCTAGTTTCAATGGCAATGAGTACCTGTGTGGTTGAACCATCCGCAACGGGTTTGTGTGTGAACGTCGCAAAGAACTCATGCTTCAAGAACATGCAGTATATCGATCCTTCGTTAAGTACAAGACACAGCCCCTTATCATCACTGAACTGTTCGTTGAATGAGAAGCCAAGGGCTGACCAGAAAGCGCGTGTGCGTTTAAGGTCCGCAACGGGAAGGTTGATGTATAATGATGTTATGGGCATGGTCTTTTTCCTGTTATTGAATGTGGATGAGAATAAGCTGGTGTTGCTCTACCTTTTTCGCGCGTTAGATGCCTGAAGAAGTTCACGCAGAGGTTTGATACTTTCGAGTGCAAAGGGATATTTGTGCACTAAGCGGTAAACCTTGGTGGCAAGCCACATAACCTCAAGATCGTTCTGAGATAACTTAAGAATTTTTGCCAATTGTTTAAAGTGTCGTCGGCTTAGCAGAACTTGGTCGTTTTCTACTTTGCAGATGAATACCTGACCAATGTGGAGTTGGGTAGCAAGCTCACTTTGCGAGATCCCGATTGCTTCGCGTAGTTCGCGAATGAAACGTCCAAAGGTGGCGGCACGATCCTTGCGCTTTGCAGACATATTAGCACCCTAACACACGTTGATGAAACGCCACAAGTTGTACACACTCGTACGATTATACCAATAAAAGTGTTGAACTTTGTTGCGTGGTAAAAACTGATTTGTGAGCTTACACTTTCCAGCGCCATTATCTCAGCAGATCACCCATTCTTCTGTAGGTAGAATGCCTCATTACCAGCAACGTACTTATGAGTAGTGGTGGTAGATTGCCCCTTACATATTCAAGAACAACCGTTTCATCATATGCACTGCGCTTGCTCGTATCTGCTGCGAAAACCTTCATATCATCGGGCAGCTCAAACTGTTCTTTCTGTATTCTGCCCACAAATGTTTGCGAATACACAACACGTCTGTCAATACGCAACTTGTACCGAAGGGTAGTTTGATAATCACCGTTGTACAACACGGTTTTTACAATCACGAGATGCTTTGGTGCGATTCGTAAGCATTCATAGCTATTGCCACATGTGCTATACAACCAAAACTCGATCGGTTGCCACCGTCCCTGCGGATTTTTTGCCTCTTGAATAACCATCACTTCACCATCCTGAAGGGTAATCGCCGCGGTATCATCGCCACTATTATACACGCACATGAGTCCGGCACGATAGGCTGCAGAAGCCTGTTTCTCCCACAATGCTTGGAGGTTATCCGTAGCAACAACATCCAGAACTTCGGATGTATCTGTTGTGATGTACACCGACGGTGGTGGCGGGTTTACATAGATGCCGGGCAAGGCGGCCGTGATGTTGCTTGCATGCCAGACGCGGAGATCGCGAACGCGGGTTTGTTCAGACGATAGCCATGTGTCGGATGAATGATACAGTTCTTCCCAGCGAAACGTTTGCAGATCAATACTGTCCGCGTAGGCTCCTACATAAACGACCGGACTTACCGATCGGCGCATTGCAGGTGCGGTCAAGGTAATCACTGCGTCCGGAACGGAATCAATAATTTGGGATGTTAATGGACGCTCTTCGTACAAAACTACGTTTGGGTCTGCCTGGCACCCAATCAAGAGCACTGCAAAGAGGTATGCATGCATTATCCTACCGTGGTGTGGTTTCATCATCAGTCTTTCACAATGGAGAATGTGGCAACGCTCCGACTGTCCTTTGCAACAATAAGGTATAAACCACGAGCAAGATTCCGTACGTCCAGCACATTTGTATCGTGCACACGTGCAACGCATTCGCCTGACAACGAATACACTTCAATGGTGTAGGCATCTGCCAACTCTCCGACAATGGTGTAGGTTGCTGACGGTGTGCTTGATATCGCTCGAACACGATTTTTACCTCCGGTGGCAGGGGGCTGAACAAACGTACTCGCACAGTTGCCTTGATACTCGTATGCTCCAATGTCGTAGCGGTTATTGCATGGGCGTGGGTTACCTGCTGCATCGCTGGTGAGATCCACCGTTAGGCCGGCATCAATGCATGGTGATAAAGGCAGAAGCCTATAGTTACCGATATCTGGATCCTCAAATTGCGGGTCGGTAAACAAACAGTTTCTGAGTGTTGCGTCCACCATGTCATGTTGTGCAAAACCATTGTTGTGGAAGCAACAGTTCTCGTAAGAAATTGCTGCACGAGCAGTTGACTCGCCAGACTGATATTGTTGGAACCCACTGATAATGCAGTTCCAAACAAACGTGCTGTAATTTCTCCGCTGAACAGAGAGGAATCCACTGCCGACGGCAGGGTTGGGGTTCACAAACGTACAGTTTATAAACATGTTTGAATCTGCCGAGTACGAAGCTGTTCCATCTACATAGTATCCAAAACCGATTCCTCCCGGCGCCTGAAAAACACAGTTCGAGAATATGTTGCCGGAAGCCGTACGCGAATATCCTGGAGAATATGCTGTGGATTTATAGAACACAACCGGATAGTAATAATATGGGTTTGTTGCATCATCAGGATGAATGGTAATGCTGATGTTATCGAAGGTGTTATACCGTGAGCACGTTAATGCTATCGAACCCGGTTCCGAGTAGCCTGATGTGCTAGTGCAGTTACTGAAATAGTTGAATTCTACTTCTTCGCCGCGCAGGTGATATAACGAGCGTATGGCCTTGCTTGTACAATTTCTGATGATGTTATACCGGGTTTTGCCACGAGCATTGGCGGTATCGTTGTCGTAGTTCACCACGGTGTATCCGTGTCCGCCGTGACCAATGTTTCCGATACGCTCGATGGAGCATTCCTCCACAACATTATACTCTGCGTTGTAGTTACCGGTGGTGCCGAGAACAATGTAGTAGTCGGTTCCCGGACCGTACAGATTTTTTGCCGGAAGCGTATCGTCGCAAACCACGGTACATTTACGAATACGATTGTAGCTGGCAGGCGCTGCCCCCGACGACACGACAGAGATTCCTTCGGCTGCAGCGTTGTACACAAAGCAGTATTGGGCGGATGAATTCGATGTATTTGAGATACTCAGCGCAATCCCATCGTAGCTCTGGTCCCGATCTCCGATCATCGTAATCAACAGATTCTCAAAGTGCACATGGCTACTGTTCCAGGTTCCAATACCATTGTTATAGCGTGTGATCTGCAGATTACGCACCGCAATGTAGTGCCTGCCATACAACTGCATCGCTAGTCCGGCCGTTGCACGATTGCCTCCATCCAGCGTTGGGAACAGTGTTTCGGCTCCGTGATAGTTGCCGGACCAATACGCCGATACTTCCGTTGGAACATCAAGCGAGTCCAAATCGCCTGGCGTGTTTCGATACCCAAAGAACGAAATCGGACTCCCTGGCAACCCGGAACGGCGAAACACAAGGTTAACTGCGCCATACTGTCCGGCCTTGATCCATACTGTGTCGGCTGCCTGTGCATTGAGAACGGCAAACATCAGATTTCCGGGTGCGGTTACGTCCTCGGAAAGTTGGTCAGTACCACCTACGGCAACATAAAATTGCCGGGCAGAGAGTTCGCCAGTCAACAACATGCTGCCAATGAAGAC
>CAZGHI010000075.1:5017-5552 GCA_964525565.1 uncultured Hyphomicrobiales bacterium | reverse complement strand
TTCGAATCCTGCTGGGCGTGCCATTTTGCAGAGCACTTTTCACGAGGGATCTATGGGCTACATGAGTGGATTCGGTAATGATTTTGCCACAGAAGCGGAACCTGGTGCGCTTCCCAAAGGACAAAACTCACCGCAAAAACACCCTCGCGGGTTA
The DNA here is from genome assembly GCA_964525565.1 of uncultured Hyphomicrobiales bacterium. Classification (GTDB taxonomy): domain Bacteria; phylum Bacteroidota; class Ignavibacteria; order Kapaibacteriales; family Kapaibacteriaceae; genus OLB6. The sequence goes on along the minus strand of CAZGHI010000075.1, from coordinate 5,398 downwards.
TATGCTGAACAGATTAACGGAACGGCATTTACTGCTCCACGTCACCTGAACAAACGCTCGTGGATGTACCGTCTCCACCCCTCCGTTGTTCACCGGCCCTATACGCGGATAGACAACGGTCTCATCCGTTCTACGCCATTTAACGAGATAGACACAACCCCCAATCAGTTGCGCTGGAGCCCCTTGGCTATTCCCGACGCACCAACGTCTTTTGTTGCCGGCATCCGAACGATTGCCGGGAATGGAGATCTCTCAACGCACACAGGAGTTGCCATACATGTGTATGTTGCAAACACCTCGATGATTGATGAATTTTTTTACAATGCCGATGGCGAAATGCTCATCGTTCCGCAGCAGGGTAACTTGCGAATACTCACGGAA
>CAZGHI010000075.1:1656-4995 GCA_964525565.1 uncultured Hyphomicrobiales bacterium | reverse complement strand
CGTCCCCAAGGAAATATGCGTAATTCCTCGAGGGATAAAGTTCCGTGTAGAAGTTGATGGTCCGGTTCGCGGGTATATTCTCGAGAACTACGGTTCGCCCCTCCGGCTGCCTGACCTGGGCCCAATTGGCGCCAATGGCTTGGCCTACCCACGCGACTTCTTGTACCCGGAGGCTTGGTACGAAAACAGAAAGGGTGACTTTACCGTAACCACAAAGTTTCAGGGTAACCTCTGGCAAGGGGCCTACGACCATAGTCCGCTCAACGTTGTTGGATGGCATGGCAACTACGCTCCGTATAAGTACAACCTTGAGTTGTTTCAGTGTATCAACACGGTAACATTCGATCATCCCGACCCTTCCATATATACCGTTCTCACAAGTCCATCCGACTCGCCCGGCACGGCCAACGTTGATTTTGTGATCTTCCCCCCACGATGGATGGTTGCAGAGCACACCTTCCGTCCGCCCTGGTTTCACAGAAATTTCATGAACGAATTCATGGGACTCATCGAAGGCGTGTACGATGCTAAAGAGGGGGGGGGCTTTGTTCCGGGAGGTGCATCTCTGCATAATTGCATGAGTGGTCATGGTCCCGATGCCGACACCTATAAGCGTATGACGGAGATTGACCTAAAACCCGTGAAGTTGGAAGGAACAATGGCCTTTATGTTCGAAACACGATTTGTTGCACGTCCTACAGCGTTTGCCATGAGTTGTGCAGAGTTGCAAAGCGACTATTGGGAAGCATGGAAGGGGCTATAACATGATTGCGATTGAGGTGTTTCGGACTGCCGACCAGGTGAGTCATGTTCCCAAAGGGACGACCATTTTTCGTGCCGGTGACGAAGGCGACACGATGTTTGCCGTTATTGCAGGCTCTGTTGATATTTATGTTGACGATGTAGCGGTTGAGCGTATTGAACTAGGCGGCTTTTTCGGTGAGATGGCATTGATAGACGAAGCGCCAAGGTCTGCAACAGCGATTGCCTCGGCAGACAGCACCTTGGCTGTGATCAATCGGGATCAGTTTGAGCGTTTAGTGAGCACAACTCCATTGTTTGCTATAACAGTGATGGAGCAGATGGCAACGCGATTACGACGAGCAAACCATAGTGCCTCCCGCATGTGAGCACGAGCGATGAATGCGGTTGTGGTACGCATGTAGTGCTACCGTGCAACACCTGCGCCGGCTGAAGCAAGGCATAATGGTTGACCTCTAATTTCCGTTTTAAGCTATGTAACCTCAGGATTGCAGAGCAACGGCAGTCCGTCGTTTGGCGTGGCAGAGTCGCGTTTGTCAGTCGAAAACATATAGGTTGCGAACTACGATAGTAGCTGCTGAACTAGCTTGACGTATGCGGTCGTTGATATTTCTTCAGTACCGACGTGTTGCAGTTATCATATCACCGTTGCGATTCAGTTCTGATAAAGTAAGTCGTGTTGTTGCGCTGCGTAGCACAACGTTCCCCTCGGCTGATTGATAGATTTGCAGCACTGACCGTACTCCCTTGGCCAACGACATATTCACATTCATCCACGTGCGAACCACATGACAATATTATCCGGCATGCAACCCTCAGGCGAGCTAACCATAGGCCATATAGCCGGTGCACTACGCAATTGGGTTGTTCTTCAGGATCAGTACGATTCCTTATTCTGTGTAGTTGATATGCATGCTATTACGGTGCGACAGGAACCGGCGAAGCTGAGAAAGTGGTCGTTGGATGCTGCTGCAATGTATCTGGCAGCAGGTATAGATCCTGAAAAGAGCGCCGTGTTCTTGCAGTCTCAAGTAGCCGAGCATGTACAATTAGCGTGGGTGTTAACGTGCTTAACAGGAATGGGTGAATGCTCACGTATGACGCAGTTTAAGGACAAGAGCGATCGGCATTCGGACAATGTTAACGTAGGGCTTTTCACCTATCCCATCCTGATGGCAGCCGATATACTTCTCTACAATGCACACTTGGTTCCTGTTGGCGAAGATCAGAAGCAGCATCTGGAACTAGCGCGCAACCTGGCAGAACGCTTTAACCATAGGTACAGCGAAACGTTTGTCGTGCCTGAACCATACATACCGGAGTTTGGAGGGCGCATCATGTCGTTGCAGGAACCAACAAAAAAAATGTCGAAAAGCGATCCCAACATAAACTCGTGCATCTTTCTTACCGATTCGGATGATCAAATCCGCAACAAGATCAAGCGAGCTGTAACCGATTCTTTCGACACTATTACATTTGATGAGGAGAACCGGCCAGGTATTTCGAACCTTATTACACTTTATCACATTGCCACCGGCAAGAGCACCGAATCCATTGTAGCAGAGTGGGCCAATACGCGAGGATATGCCGAGTTCAAAGAAGCGGTAGCAAACGCTGTTGCCGATTACGTACGACCCATACGTGAGAGATTTACCGAGATTAGGGCAAACGGAGAGTTACTCCAAACCATCCTTCGTAACGGTGCTGAAGCGGCACGGAGCAGAGCACGCAAAACATTACGGAAGGTGTACAAGAAAACCGGTTTCGTGGAACTGTGATTCATTGCCACTGCGATATTCATTACATTACCGGCACCGCACACTTCGTCCACGAACTGCACGCGCACTTTTATGACGCTACGTCTTATTCCGGCATCTGAGATTGAACAGCATCGAAACCGTGAAGCAGAAGAGTTGCTTGCTGGACTGAATGCGCAGCAGCATCAGGCTGTTACCACAGTAAACGGTCCCTTACTAATCATTGCCGGAGCAGGAAGTGGAAAAACCCGCGTACTTACCGTGCGCATTGCCCATCTGCTACAAACGGGAACAGCTCCTTCACAGATATTGGCGTTAACCTTTACCAACAAGGCTGCGCAGGAGATGAAGGAGCGGATTGAGCACTTAGTTGGGGGGGGGGTAGCGCGTAACCTTTGGGCAGGCACTTTCCATTCGATTTTTGCACGTATCCTGCGCAGCCATGCAGATCTTATTGGCTATACCTCTACATTCACGATTTACGATGCAGAAGATCAACTGTCGGCCATCAAGGCCGCCATGGCAACAATTGGCATATCGCAACAGGTATTGTCTGCTACCTCTGTGCGAGCACGAATATCCTCAGCGAAAAATGCCATGCTTGGTTGGCGCGATATGGATAACACAGCAGCAAGTGTAACGGAACGGCAAACCGCACAGATTTATCAGGAATACGAGCGCCGTTTGTTGCAAAGCAATGCGATGGACTTCGACGACCTTCTGTTAAATACAATTGTCTTGCTTCGATCTCATCCCGATGTACTCGACAAGTACCAGGAGCGATTTCGGCATATCCTGGTTGATGAATATCAAGACACAA
>CAZGHI010000075.1:0-1625 GCA_964525565.1 uncultured Hyphomicrobiales bacterium | reverse complement strand
CCATGTGATAACCATGCTCGCGCGAAAGTATCGAAATTTATGTGTTGTTGGCGATGATGCTCAAAGCATTTACCGGTGGCGCGGTGCCGAGATCCGGAACATCCTGGATTTTGAACGTGATTACCATGATGCAACGGTGGTTCGGTTGGAACAGAATTATCGCAGCACGAAGGTTATACTTGCGGCTGCGGATGGCGTGATTGCAAACAACGCAGGACAAATACGGAAAACCCTGTGGACGGAGAATCCCGATGGTGAGAAGATCACGCTCATGAGCTGTCGGGACGATAGAGAAGAGGCCTCTGTGATAGCATCATTGATACGGCAGCGTGTTCGTGATTACGATTTTCAGTACCGCGACGTAGCAATACTCTACCGGACGAATGCGCAAAGTCAGGCATTGGAAGATGCCCTGCGGCGAGAGAATATGCCGTATCACATTGTTAGCGGTGTGAGCTTTTACAAACGCAAGGAAGTAAAAGACACGATAGCATACCTGCGGTTGTTGGTAAACCCACACGATACCGAGAGCTTATTACGTGTGATTAATGAGCCTGCACGTGGAATTGGCACTACCAGCCTACAGCGTATTCAGGAGTTTGCGCAAGCGCAGGCATGTTCTCTCTATACCGCCATGGAATCCGTTTCAGAGATACCGGGACTTCAGCGCAGAACTCAGGCAAGTGTAGAAGAGTTTATTCGGCTTGTGCAAACGTATCGCGATTTAATGAACCAGGAGCCCCCTGCCGCCATTGCACAAGCGTACATCGAAGCTAGTGGACTTCCGAACATGTACCAGCAGCAGCACACCGAGGAGGCTCTTGACCGTTGGAACAACATTGAGCGCGTGTTATCGCACATTGCCGAACAACAGTCGTTAAACCCTGAGTTAACGTTAACAACCTACCTTGAACAAGTATCGTTGGTGAGCGATCAAGACGATCCTGAGTTAGGAAACAACAAGGTAGCGCTCATGACGATGCACGCAGCAAAGGGGCTGGAGTTTGCTCTTGTGGTGATTGCCGGCATGGAACAGGGGTTATTCCCGCTTCAGAAAGCAGAGACCGACCAAGCCGAACAGGAGGAAGAGCGTCGGTTGTTCTATGTTGGTCTTACACGAGCTCGCGAGCAACTGATCTTAACGCATGCGGAACGCCGTTTCCGATTTGGCGAAATCGGATTTTCGCGTCCATCAATGTTTCTGAACGAAATACCCGAGGAGTGCATTCACGTTGAGGGGGCGGGCCGAGGTATGCATACACCTTTACGTGGTAGCAAACCAGCCATTGGGCGTAGTGAGCGCACGGACGACGCAACGTTTTCCAATCCCTATTCGCAGTTACCTATGCACGATTTGCCGGCAAGTATCCCACGAAAGGGAGTGAGCAGCAGGCCTGCAGTTGCAACTCATCAGTACCGTACCGGCATGAAGGTAAAGCACCCCCTGTTTGGAGTGGGCCACATTGAAAATCTCAGTGGTACGGGCCAGCAGGCAAAGGCAACCGTACTCTTTACAAATGGACAGCGCAAACAGCTTATGCTGGCGTTTGCGAAGTTGGAGATCGTTTGATTTTCCACATTGGGGAAAACTTGTCCACAGAAATTCATGGTGCCGGGATCCATAG
>CAZGHI010000074.1:0-5572 GCA_964525565.1 uncultured Hyphomicrobiales bacterium | reverse complement strand
GCGCCCCGCCCTGTACGACGCCTATCATCCCATCGACGCCGCCGACTGCGATGTGCCCTCGCCCCTGCCCACCGACATCGTCGGCCCTGTGTGCGAATCTGCCGACGTGCTGGGCGTCGATCGTGCGCTGCCGGCCGTGCAGCCCGGCGATACCGTCGTCATCTTCAACGCGGGCGCATATGGCTTCAGCATGGCCTCCAACTACAACTCACGACTTCGCCCCGCCGAAGTGCTCGTTGCGGATGGGCGCGCCCATCTTATCCGGCGGAGAGAAACTTTGGACGATCTGCTGGCTACGCAGATTAAAATGTGACTTTCACACTGGCGCCAATATTAAACATGTTTAGGGGCGCCGCTGTAGTAAAAGGCCAATTCATTTGATTTTGTCGTAGGGCTTTGAAGCCCATTGCGATACCATTCTTAATAACAAAGTGTAAAATTGGCGATGCCAATGGCGAACTCTTACCAACGGAATTCACAAAGGCAGTACCAAGTCCATCTGCAATACCTTCAATAATCGTGCTCATTCCCCAATACCAAAACATGTGACGTTCGTAAACCTGTGCCCACTCAAATCCGGCGCTTACATTAATGGACTGTGTCACTTGCACACCAATGCTCGCGCGGGCGCTTTCACCAAAGTGAAGTCCATCGTATCGTGCCAGTTTATTGGTGGTTGCGCTGTCGGCACCCAGCGATGGGAAAGTGGGAACGAACCAACTCAATGAAGACTTTGTGGCTCCAAAATCAACACTCTGCGTCTGGCTATCACCAAGATAGTAACCAAATGACTCCGAACCTTCGAGTCCGAACCTCCAGCTCTCAACGCTGTATTTGTCTTGAATGCTATCAGCCGGCAAAACCCACGTTAGGTAAGCACCATTCTGGGTTACTCTGCGCACCTGACCCTGAAAGGAGGGGCGAGAATACTCAAACCCAAGCACCGTTCCAACGGTAAGTCCACTTTCAAAGTCGGCATTGCCGTTCATTGAGAAGCTGGTTAATCCTCCGCTCAAACTCATAAAGGGATGCTGAGTAGGGAAGAGCACATCTACATCTAACGGAGTTTCTTCACGCGGCGCAACGATCTGTGCTGACGCTGTTGTTGAGCAGAGCGAAACAATCAAACCGACAGTCACAAGAAACTGAGCGATTATCATAACTATGACTCCATTGTGTTGGTATCATCCGATGGTTTATGGCGCCGACTACGCAATTTACGCTCCGCAGGTTTCCTTGGGTCAAGATTTTCTTTGTACAGGAACATATCGGATGTGTACACCTTGCTTCTTCCTGTTTCACGTATTGCACGGCGTTTAGCAAGACCGAAGCTCATCCTTCCCTTACCAGCACGCTTGCTCTGGCTCCCCCTTCCCCCTGTTCTGCGATGTCGCGATCTCTGCTGTGTTGAGTCGGATGTTGGTGGCTGAGATTCTGAACGAGTGCGCTGTCTTCTTCTCCTTCTTCCCCTTTCCGGTATGTACTCGTTACCCGGCTGCACACCCTGCGATTGTGGTTGCGCTCCGTTTCCGTGATGTGCACCCGACGAAGCTCCTTGCGTGTGATGCCGTCCTCTTCGTCGCCTTCGTCTTCCACGATTGTACTGCCTTTCTAATGATGGTTGCTCGCCGTAATGCGGCTGTCTGCCCGTGCCATCGAATGATTCCTGTGTCTCAGCCCCTTCAACGTTGCCTTCATGCCGCTGCCCGTGTGCTGCAGAACGGCGGCTAGGGCGTCGGTCTCTCCGATATCGGTGTTGGCTGCGCTCTTCGCGCACGCTGTTCACATCGTTGGAGTCCGGGTCAGCGTACTGGGGGTTACGTCCAGGTACGTAATTCGGATCGTACATGGATGGGGGTGTGTTATACGACGAATTCCTACGTCTGCGCTGGGAGAGTAAGCCAATAGCGCTTTCGTTTGTTAGTGGTTGTTGTTCGTCGGTATCACTTCGTCTGCGGCCCTTTCGGCTTCGACGATGTCTGCCGTTATTCTGCATGTGTGGAGTTTAAATACTCTGGCTCGACCCGTTTACGTTCGATACGGGGGGAACAGTAAATGTTCGGTGCGATACTGTTTTGTGGTAGCGCTGCCAAGATACGAGAAAATATGTCTGATTATTCTTGTTTCCATTTAATTGTGCAGCCAATAGCCTTCGTCATTGGCGAGGAAGGGGCTTTGCCTGCCTTCAAGGCTGCAATTGCGTCCTGCACAAAACGCTCGCTTACTGCATCAGCATCTCGTGGACTGTCGTCAATTGCTCCAATGTATTCAACGATAAATCCAGCCTTGGTTTTACGGAGAAGAAAAACATGGGGAGTCCGTCGTGCACCGTAGGCCTTCGCCACAGACTGTGTTGCATCGAAGGCATAGGCAAACGGGTATTTCTTTTCTTTTGCCCGTTCCTGCATTTTTTCGAAACTGTCTTCCGGTTCTATGGTTGGATCGTTGGGGTTAATAGCCAGCACTGGCCACCCCTGAGAAGCATAGGTATTATGCAGTTCGATTATCCTGTCTTCATACGCCTTCGAAAAAGGGCAGTGGTTACAGGTAAACACCACAATCAAACCTTCAGCATCGCGGTATGTTGACAGCGTAATCCTCAAACTGTCAACATTCATAATCATAAAATCCGGGGCCTTATCACCAATTTTCACACCTGCCGGTAGTTCTTCGGCTGCTTGCATAGGCTGAAAAATCAAACTGAGTATTGCAAGCGATAGAATAATGCCCTTCATTGTTTACCTCTCTGTAGAGTATGAATTTCGTGAGATAATTCTGAATATGTAAACTGTCTTTCACGTAGTTCACGAATACCAGCAGTGGTTTGAACGAACAACGTTGCTGGAATCGCTCCGCTCCAGTCGGTTGAAACGCGATCAATCCAAATGTGCGCCTTCGATTCGTTTAACAGAATGACTTCTGCTGTAATTCCACGTTTGGAAATAAATGCTTCAACTTTCTTTAATTCCTTCGGTTGATCTAAGCTCACCAGTAACACCTTCACATGTTGCCCTGAGCTCTCACGGTGCACCCGATCGAAAGCCGGCAACTCTTCTACACAGGGCTTGCACCATGTGGCCCAGAAGTTCACCACAAACAACGTATCTCCACCGCGATCCAATCTTGCTTGGAGTGAATCCAGTGAAGAAAGCTGAAGTTGTCCCACAAGGTGAAAGACAAGGAGCGATGCTATCATGGCAAACGAGTAATAGGTTCTGAAACTGGCGTAAGGAGTTCCGGGTGTTCGGTGTTTACAGCAACTGCGGATATGCTTAACGAAAGTGGTTCTGCTTGCAGTTCACCATCGGGGAGTGGCCTGAGCATGGTATGCACGTGAGTCCGATCCAGCTTGGCAAGCCACAATCTACGCTGTTCAGGGGTTATGACGAGTGGCATTCGCTGTTTGTTGTTGTGGATGTACGACATTAACACATTCGCCGGTGTTGTTATAATCGAGAAGGTTCGATGAAGTTCGCCGGACTCTCTGTTCGTCCACTCATCCCAAACACATCCCAACGTAAGCATTCTTCCCTGTTTATCACGTACCAGGTAGGGCTGTTTGTAAGTAGATTCATGCCTCCATTCTATAAAACCGTCAACCACGAGAAGTCCTCTTCTACCAAGAACCGATCGCTTGAAGGATGGTTTTTCGAAGATCGTCTCCGATCGTGCATTTAATGTTTTGTCAGCAATGCTGAGTGCAGATGCCCTATCTTTTATCCACGAAGGTATCAAGCCCCATTCAAACATCTCAATCCGGTTTGGCTGTTCGCTCGTAATCACCGGTAGATGCGGATGTGTGAATCCACTTACATGGTAGTATGGTGTGTATGCCGAGGCATCGCCAAACACAGCACCGGTATCCGTTTCAACCACGTGCGTTGTGCTGTAAATCGAAACAGTGAAGCACATGGTTACACAATCACGAAATGCGTAATGCCAATGCTAGCGCTAACGTATTGAGCAGCGGAAGAAGGTTACGGTTCCGCAACAACGGGAACATCGAACACACCATCCGTTACTTCAATCGTGATTCCGGAATCATCAATAGCCGTGAACGATCCGCTGAACGTTCCCTTTGCTCTTCCACCGATGGCATCGAACTGCGAAATAACAATCGTGCCTGATTGTGCGAACAGTGTTCGCGATGTAGAACCGTATATCATCGTCATCGAAGTTCCGGTTGACGGATTAACAACGTATGTTCCCGGTGTACTTGCCGGACATAGAAATAAAAGCGTGAACGTTTCATTTGGAACTGTTGTTAGTCCGGACACCGACACATTGCCCGTTCCGCCTGCCTCCGCAACAAAAGCCCGCAGTGTTGCCTCGCTAAGGTATCCTTTCCACTGTGCATTTGTGTAACCACCACCATTAACGGTAAAACGATTTTTACTACTGGTAAGCGCATCGTTAGGATTAGTTGGCGTGGATGTGTTTGAACATCCCATTGCAAACAGAATACCGATTGCACTCAAAAGCGTTGTCACAAACCGCATGGAAAACCCGTAAATATTATTAAAGAAGTGGTGCAACCACCAGCGCCATTAGTGCCAGGATACCAAGCATCATGACCAGAGCATAGTTCTGGGCAATACCATTCTGAATTTTTCGCAAGTACTGAGCAATAGCTGCAACCAACCGTGCGGAGCCGTTGACAATGCCGTCTATTACGACCACATCAACAACTTTCCATAAGAAGTCTCTCGACAGTGCAAGTATTGGTCCAACGATAGCAATGTGATATACTTCGTCAACAAACCATTTGTTCCAAAGCAGCGTATATACACCTTTGAACTTACGGGCCAAGGCAGTTGCCTTATCTACGCCATCGCGATAGAGCGATCGCGCAAGCAGTATGCCACTAACTCCCAACGTGACTGAAACCCCCATAAGAAGCCATTCCAGCGTATCGTGATGCCCGCTGTGGACCGGTAACAGTGCCATCCCATCGGCAAATACAGGATGCAGCCAATGCTCCAAAAGATTGGGAACACCAATAATTGCACCGATAACATGTGGAACTCCAAGGAACCCGCCAACTGCTGATAATACCGCAAGGATTATCAGTGGTATGGTCATTGTTGCAGGCGACTCATGAGGATGCACGTGGTGGTGATCAAATCTCTCCTTGCCATGAAATGTTAGCGCCGTTAAACGCCACATGTAGAATGCCGTAATGAACGCTGCAAGAACACCTACTCCCCATAAAATGGGGCTTCCGTTCAGGAAGGCAAACCAAAGGATTTCGTCTTTCGAGAAGAATCCTGAGAAGAATGGAATACCGGCAATAGCAAACGTGCCAACCAGCCACGTGCGGTAAGTAGTAGGCATGTATTTCGCAAGGCCACCCATTTTCTTTATGTCTTGCTCTTCGTGCATGCCATGAATAACCGAACCCGAACCAAGGAATAGAAGCGCTTTAAAGAAGGCATGCGTCATTACATGGAACACACCGGCTACAAAGGCACCAACACCTAAGGCTGTGAACATGAAACCTAATTGTGACACCGTTGAGTATGCCAGAACCTTCTTAATGTCGTTCTGAACTAATCCTACCGTACCAGCAATA
>CAZGHI010000073.1:0-5656 GCA_964525565.1 uncultured Hyphomicrobiales bacterium | reverse complement strand
AGCCCCGCAAGGCAGCCGCACAAATGCAAGGCATACACGAGCACCTTTGAAAACACCCATATTGCGAGTAAACCAAAGCTGTGGTAAGAGTTTGCCTGCCTCACCCGGACAAAATTATTATTAAAATTTCCTCCCCTTCTAATGCCCATTATTATCGGGATAAAACCACCACCACACAGCCGTCACAGACAGCAAAAACCCATGCATACAGCGGACTGACAATGACCGTAGATATGAACGCCAGCTGCAAACATCGGTTTTGCATCAGGCGGGTGAGGTGCAAACCTGGAGCTTTGTACTTCTAACAAACCTTAGTGCTAAACTGAAACCATGTGCTCCGTCTCCCGCCCGAACGCCAAGCGGCAATAACGTTACCTGCAAGCATAAAGAACGACAAGACAATATGAAACAAAAACTAACAATATGATTTGCGGTTTTTGCTTTGACAGCATTCGGACAGAGAAATCAAACTGTTGACCTTAGATGGAAAATTGGTATTAATGAAAGACTCAATTACTTGACTGTAATGAGTGACTTTGACACTTCTTCCATTGAAATGGATTTTGGCGGTCTTTTCAAAGCTCTTTCGGATAGCACAGACAATGGACCGAAAGTGTAATGCTTAAGCTGAAATAGGACAAACAAGAAGAAATTCGAAGCAACATCCTGACGTGCCTCAATTGAACAATTGTAAATTTACCTGTTTCCGTCGAGCTTGCCCTTCATCGAGTTTGGCGCGATGTGGATGCATGATGAGATCAGCACGGCCTTGCAGAACATCCGCGGGTGAGACGTAGCCCAGTGCCGAGTGAAGTCGCTTTGTGTTGTAATAGTCGATGACGTCTGTGATTTGGACAGTCAGATCATCATGGTTGATGATGGATCGCAGCCGTAGCTCTTCTTTCATAGTACGGAACTGGCGCTCCATCTTCCCATTGGATTGCGGATAGCTTACAGAGATACGGCGATGTTCGTACCCGCAGTCTGCGATGAAGCCTTTGAACTGATTACTGAGGAACTGACTCCCATTTTCGCTCACTAGGCTAGGCCGTGCCTCCGGATACCTCTCACGTGTTCGTTCGAGGACAAGTTCAACCTCTCCCGTAGTCATGCTCTTTATGACCCGATGATGGAGCACGTAGCGGCTCTTGCCTTCAAGGACTGAGATCAAATGTGCTCGATAGCCAAATTCCCACAGTTAGCTGATGTGGATGTGCCAGCAGTCGTGCAACGTGATGGGCTGCACGAACCCCGTTCCCTTTTGGGTCTCAGTGGGTTGTCGTGAGGGGATCCTGCCGAAAGTCTTGAGCATGCGATATGCTGCAGACGTGCTGCACGCAGCAATGTCGTTATCGATCATCTCATACGTAAGCACGCGGTGGCTGACGCGCCAACCATCGCGCACAACGGCGTCATGATATGCCAAGATCGCTTCGTGCTCCTCCGGCAGGATCTCCCACGAGCATTTACGTGGCTGCTCTAGCTGAGCGGTCACATGTAGTGAGCCCCGCCACCGATGATATCGGTTGGGCCGAATGCCGACCAACGAAAGAATCCAGACACATGACAGGTGCGTGCGCTTATGCAGAGATACCACCGTTGCTACCACGTCGCGGATCACTTCGTCGGGTATGTGTACTCCGCTCATGATCTGCCAGTCCTTTTTTTAGCTCAATGTTCTCCGCCGCCAATTCAGCGACAACTTCCTGGAGCTGCTTGATCTCATCTTCGGACTTCTGCGCCTTGAGTTCGTCGGCCGTGGGTCGCGCGCCGACGATCCGCTCGGTTGGCGAACACCTGAGCCCCTTCCTCGAAGAAGGCCTTCTTCCATTGACTGCATTGACCTGGATCGATACCGTACTGTTCGCACAGATTCGAAGCAGCTCGCTTCTTCTCAAAGTGTTCCCGGGATCTTGACTTTTTCCTCCGTACTAAAGTGTCGTCGTTGCCGTTTCTCTTACATGGCTGCTCCTTCTGATGCGAGAACAGCGCCAACCTATTGCTTAGAGCTTTTCCTTGGATGACCTAGTTTGTAAGAAACAGTTCAATGTGTTACGCGATTTGTCAGCATGACTTTCATTCGTAGAGTGTGAATAAAGATCGACTTACTGTGAATTGAACCGGGAAAGCTCTATTTGTAGTCAGCAATTGTTTTCACAATTGGGTGTAGGCGGCTATGTTCGATAGTGTTGTTCTATTGTTTTTTATCCAGATTACATGCCGTGTACTTCGGAATGCCAACTAGTCACGAAGTCCATGAACGTTTGCGGGAAACCACTTTAATACCCTCCAAACGATATTATCCTCCAGAACAACTGGTAATTTCATTCATCGTATATGGTTAAAAAATAGTCGTAAAACAGAAATAATATATTGATAAACAATAAATCGTTGTATGTTTGCAATAACAACTCAGAGATTTCCTACAATGTCAAAAACAAACACATTCGCGTATTGGGGCTTATACGCCGTAGCCTGGCTCATTTTTGTTGGATTGTGCATAGAAGCAGGTGGTTTCATTGTGAACTTCATTTTCAGTCTGCACAAGCCTGAATTGGTTTCGCGTCTGTATCAAAAGCTGGACTTGACAGAAATGTATAGGCAGAGCAAGTTGGCTTTCTATGGTGTTAATGGATTTATACTATGTATTGCAATGTTGAAAACCGTCCTTTTTTACATCGTGATAAGAATGATGCATAAGATGGATTTGAAGAAACCCTTCAATTTCTTTAGTGCCAGACAAATATCACTCATAAGCTATTATACACTTTCCATTGGAATACTGAGCTATGTTGCGAAAAGAGTTACTATGAGCTTGATGCATTATGGATTTGTGCCCGGTGAATTAAGCACATATTGGGAAGACGACAAAGCATTCATTGTCATGGGGGCAGTCGTTTACATTATTGCGACGATATTTAAAAAAGGAGTAGAAATTCAGATCGAGAATGATTTAACAATTTGAGCTATGCCTATAATCGTAAACTTAGACGTCATGATGGCAAAGCGCAAAATGTCGCTTAACGAGCTGTCAGAGAAAGTATCGCTGACTCTCTCTAACCTTTCAATTCTAAAAACCGGTAAAGCAAAAGCCATACGTTTCAGCACCCTCGAAGCCATTTGTGAAGCGTTGAATTGCCAGCCCGGAGACATACTGGAATATAGGAGTGCAACCGATGAACAATAGCCTTACACACTTCGCTGTTTACACCGACGATGTTGAACGAGCAAAATCGTTCTATTGTGGAGTGTTTGGGTGGAAGGGTACAGCATACGGCTACGATGATTTTATTCAACTCACAGCAGATACTTCCCAAAGCTCCAATGTGATTGGAGCATTGCAGTCAAGAAACTTTTCGCCGATTCCTGAAAGAGTGATTGGATTCGAGTGCACAATCCGTGTTGAAGATCTTGACGATGTCGTGAGCAGGGTATTACAGAATGGTGGACAAGTTGTGCTGCAGAGAACAGTCATCCCACACGTTGGCTACATTGCCAAATTCTTGGACACTGAAGGTAATATCTTCTGTGCTATTCAGTATGATCACGCCGCGCGATGATTAAACATTCTCGATTTCTGACTGGAAACGTGCTTCGTCACATACAAACCTGGCAGTGTATCCTATCTCGATTATTCCTTCGGTAGAACTATCGAACGCTATGCGATATTTCAACGGGCAGAGACAGCAATTCGCTGTTAGCACTATAAGGCACATCGGCGCAATAATCAGTTCCATGAAAACCTTATTGAAACGCTCTTGCAGGATTTTGTGTTTACGGCTGCCCGCAGTATCACTATTTACTATGTACGTTCAGGCCTACGAGCAAACGACTAAAAGGATGTATCAACATTTTGTGCTCGACAACTCAATCGACTATGCCCCTGAACCACACACTCGTGCATTTTTGCAGCGGAATACCACTAACGAAACAATAGTGAATAATGTTTAGACACAAAGGTCAAGCGCGAACACTACAACACAATTTGCAGATTGCTTCATTGTTGTCGTTCGTAGCAGGCGTAGTAAACATAGCCGGATTCTTGTCGGTAAAAAAGCTAACAACAAACGTCACAGGGCATTTTGCCTTTTTTGTTGACGAAGTTCTGAAACAAAATCCTTGGGCAGCACTGAATTACTTTCTATACATTTTGTTTTTCTTTCTCGGTTCCTTTTTCTCAAGCTATTCTGTTGAACTGGTATCTACAATTAACGACCGATTGATATATCGAGTTCCTGTTGTTGTTGAGAGCTTGGTTCTTATAACAGTTGCCCTCTTCGGGCATGAAATGATTGCGAATGTGCCTAATCCTCTCGCATACTCCCTCCTATTTGCAATGGGACTACAGAATTCACTAGTTACCACCATTTCAAATGCAGTTGTGAGAACGACTCATCTGACGGGGCTTATAACTGACCTGGGAATCGAATTATCACAACTGTTTTTCTTTACACTGAAGGAACAACGTTGTAAACTTTACGCATCCATAAGGCTGCGCCTGACGATTGTATGTTTCTTTTTTCTTGGCGGACTTGTTGGAGGCCTTATTTACTCTCAGATAGAGATTGCCGCTTTAGCGTTCGCTGGAATACTGCTGTTATGTGGTCTGGTATATGATGACGTGAAACTGAAGATCAAGCAACAACTGAGTTGATGCATTGGAAAGAGCAGGTCATCAAAGATTTATACTGTTCCTTGGAACCTAGCGCACGGCGTACACTTGACGTCAGTCAACACAGCCTGTTGTGCATGCACGTTAGACTATGATTTTGACGAAGGATTTTGCTCAGGAGCAGGTATGCTCAATGGTTCGTGCGAACACGTCGGGAAGGCGTGTTAACTGTTCTCGGTTAGCCCATGACGTGTTTAACCTGTTGGTATCCCGACATGAGTGTCTATAGCAGTGGACTGAATTGCACGGATAACATGTTGATGTAATCCGTCTCATATGAAAGTCCTAGGGCTGATTGCTCTGCTGCAATTCCGTCAGAATGTGGTATGCTTTTCGTACAGCCACATCCATACGCATTGGCGAGTGGTACTGGGCAGATATGTTTTGTCGGATAAACGGTCCCATGCTAATACCGACACAATGTAGTGTTTGATTCGGTTCGGAGCCAACAACTGTACGGCAAAGATTCGGAGCGTTTTCTACATTGCAGCGTCCTCCTATTTAGTGCCATTACAATTCACCCTCAGCAACCGTTACCATATTATCAACCTTTCACCGTTGAACGAATAAGCTGCAGAATGAATACGCCCATTAATACAAATGCTCCCGTAAAATCGAGCAGTCAAATTGAGATTCAAGCACCAATTCATATCGTTTGGTCGATTTTGACGGATATTCAAAATTGGACTACATGGCAAAGTGCTGTTACAGAAACCAATGTAGATAGACACATCCAGGAGGGAACAACGTTCACCTGGAAGGCTGGAGGCCTATTCATCCAGTCCACCATACATACCTCTCAGCCAAACTCAGAATTTGGCTGGACGGGAACTACAATTGGAGCACGTGCTATTCACAACTGGACTTTTATAGCGAAAGATGAGCGTGCAACGATTGTTGTTGTAGAAGAAAGTCTGCAGGGACTCTTACCCCTCTTTAGCCCCCAAAATAACTGTAGAAGGACTCCTGATTGTAAATTCAATC
>CAZGHI010000072.1:0-5836 GCA_964525565.1 uncultured Hyphomicrobiales bacterium | reverse complement strand
TCCAAACGGACTGAGGTTGTTGTCCAAACGGACTGAGGTTGTTGTCCAAACGGACAGTGGTATCTGTGTTGCATGCACCTTGCGCGATTGTAGGTGCTTCGGTTTGTTGGCGGTTTAGTAGCATTTAAACGTTGCTATACGATGTAGGCTAGTGAACAAACAACGTAACGAGCTACCGCTTCGTTAATGGGTCCCTCCCCCGCCTCCACCACCAGCAATCAGCTCCATTCGAACATACCTTCTCCCCGACACATCGGCAGCGCGTCGCAGGGCACAAACTCTAAGTCCTGAGTGATCACTGTACACATGTAGGTTGACGAACACAACATGTGACACCAGTTCTTACAAGTGAGGGTAGCAACTGATGATGAGATACAGACGAAAATGATTTGAAGTCGCAGTTCCCTCAACAACGTTCCCTCAACAACGTTCTCTCAACACAGTTCCTAGTATTCCGGTTTCCAGCTCACCGACTTCACGTACTCGCCCACATCATCGGGTTTTGGAACCGTTGCCAGTCCCGACTCAAAGAAGTATTCCGCGACGGCAGTTGCCACAATCATGGCACTCTCGCGTATGCGGCTCATCGGAGGGTAGATCAGACCACGGTCGAAGAGTTCCGGAGTAACGAGCGCCGATAGCGCCCGGGCTGCCCTGCTGAACGCTTTGTCAGGAATATGCGATGGTTTCGCAGCTAGAACAGCTAAACCCATTGCCGGGAATATATAAACATTATTACCTTGTCCCGGCGTGTAAACTTTGTCACCTAATGTTACTGGCTGAAAGGGGCTTCCACTAGCAAAGATGGCCTTGCCATTCGTCCATGTGTACGCCTGTTCAGCAGTGCATTCGCTCTTCGATGTAGGATTTGAATACGGGAAGATAACCGGACGATCCGTATTCCTTGCCATTTGTTCAATAACCCCTTGCGTAAAGCTTCCGGGAATTGTACTGGTGCCAACAAGTACGGTGGCCTTCAGCTCGCGAGCTGCTTCTTCCAGCGTTGTACACTCCACGGCAGCATGGGCATACCTCTGCTTTGTTTGGGTAAGATCGGTTCGGCTGGCAGTAACGAGTCCCTTGCTGTCCACCAGCCAACAACGTTTACGGGCGTCGTCAGCCGACAAACCCTCCTTTTCCATTGCCGTACACAGAAGGTCAGCAATGCCGATACCGGCAGATCCTGCACCAAAGAACAAAAACACCTGGTCTGCCAGCTTTTGCTGTTTAAACCGCATAGCAGCAAGGATACCGCCCACTCCAACAGCAGCCGTACCCTGGATATCGTCGTTAAATGAACAAATGCGATTCCGGTATCGCTCTAGAAGATCACCGGCATGCTGGTTTGCAAAGTCTTCCCACTGAATGCAACAGCCGGGAAAGACTTCTTCAACCGCCTGAACAAACTCTTCGATGAATTCATCATACTCTGAACCATTAATGCGCTTCTGCGGAAGTCCGATGTAAAATGGATCTTCAAGAAGAGCCTCGTTGTTCGTTCCAACATCGAGCGCTATCGGCAGAGTCAGGTGCGGTGGTACTCCTGCTACGGCTGTGTAGAGTGCTAGCTTGCCAATTGGTATCCCCATGCCCTGCGCACCGAGATCACCAAGACCGAGAATCCGCTCTCCGTCCGTAACGGTAATAAACTGCACATTCGGTTCATGCCAGTTGCGAAGCACTTGTTTCATCCGACCACGATGTCGGAGGGTAATGTAAATGCCCTGTGGACGCCGGTAGATTCTTCCAAACGTCTGGCATGCCTCGCCTACTGTTGGCGTGTACACAATTGGCATGTACTTTACCGGATCGCTCATCAGTATCCGGTAGTAAATTGTAAGATTCCGCTCCTGCAAATCAGCAAGATAAATATACTTATCAAGCGCTGTTGGCAGAGAGTCAATATGTGCCTCGATGCGCTGCATCTGCCCTTCGGGTGTTGATACGATGTCCGGCAACAGACCGAGGATACCGTATGCTTGCCTTTCCTCACGCGTAAAAGCAGTTCCGCGATTCCACCGAGGGTCGCGCAGCAAGTCCATTCCTCGCTTGCCGCTTGGGTGTTCTGTACTCATGGGCTGCGAAGTTAACCCTTGTAGGTAGATTCGCGATATGAAAAAAGTGTTTGTATGCTTTCTTCGTACGTATTGTTATTCCGGTACAAACGAGCACAACATGTTCCAACAAGTTGTGTTGGATGGCTATTACCAACTGTATGCGCAAGAAGCTGTTACCATTAAACACCATATGGAAAACGCTGCTCCGCATAGTTCAGTTGCTACAGCATCACCTCGTTGCTATGTATCACAGCACCTCTGGAGCAGACCATGACCTTTACCATAATTATTTCAGCTCTACTAGCCTTGACCACCACAACGCTGGCTCAGGAGCCTCACCTTACCAATATCTACCAACTAACCTTCGGCGGTGACAATGCCGAAGCATACTTTAGCCCCGATGGCAAGTATCTCTCTTTTCAAAGCAATAACCCATATTGGGGCCTTAAGTGCGATCAGATCTTTGTGCTGAACATAGACAGCGCACTTGCAAGCGTTGAATACCGCCCACGCATGGTTTCCACGGGCAAAGGACGAACCACCTGCGCATACTTCATGCCCGATGGCAAACATGTACTTTATGCTAGCACACATGAAGCCAGCGAAGACTGTCCACCGGAACCTCCTGCCAGACCAGACAAAAAATATCTGTGGGCAATCTATCCATCGTACGATATCTATGTTGCCGACCTACAAGGCAACATTGTTAAAAAACTCACGAACAGCCCGGGATACGATGCTGAAGCAGTGGTCTCGCCAGATGGTAAAAAAATCGTCTTTACAAGTGATCGGTCTGGCGACCTTGAACTGTGGACGATGAACATTGACGGCTCAAATCAGAAACAAGTAACCAATACACTGGGATACGATGGCGGTGCATTCTTTACAGCCGACAGTAAGCAGCTTGTTTTTCGCGCATCACGTCCGAAAACCGATAGCGCTCAGAAAGAGTACCGTGAGCTGCTGGCACAGGGCCTGGTTGCGCCTACGGAAATGGAAATCTTCATGTGCAATATAGACGGTTCAAATCTTCGCCAGATAACGCATCTCGGGAAGGCAAATTGGGCACCATATCAGCACCCGAAAGGTAAACGCATCCTCTTTTCGTCTAATCACCACAGTATGCGGGGATACGACTTCCAGCTTTACAGCATTGCCCCTGACGGCACTGGACTGGAAAGAATTACCGAGAAGAGTATGTTTAATGCTTTTCCCATGTTCGATCGCAAAGGAAAACGTATCGTTTGGTCGAGCAATCGTAACAATGGGGGGGGGAGAGATACGAACATCTTCATTGCTGACTGGAACGATAAATGAGAACTCTGTGTATTACAGCGATTGTAGTTGTTGGAACATGTTGCGGACTCCATGCACAATCGCTGCGCTTTTCCTGGCCCGTTGAAGGTGAACCAGGAAAAGATGTCATTCTTGTTAATCACGTAGATCACGACACAACCTTCAATGCAATCCGCAACTACAACTGCACGGTGTACACCTACGATGGACATGATGGTACAGACTTTGTGCTACGCTCCTTCCGCCAAATGGATAGTGGTGTTGCCGTTCTTGCTGCTGCGGATGGACATGTAATTGCCGTCGTGGATACGCTGTACGATCGCAATAAGGTTAGCATCATTGAACGGGGCTTTGGTAATTATATCGCCATTAAACATGCAGAAGGGTACTTTACATATTACGCACATATTCGCAACGGCAGCGCCAAGGTTCGCGTCGGACAACGCGTAGAACGCGGAGACCCGATTGCTTTGGTAGGTAGCTCAGGTAATAGCACCGACCCCCATTTGCATTTCGAGGTGTGGAGGCGAGTGGATCCGTTCGCTGGCAACTGCGCCGACCGTACGTCGTTGTGGATAGAGCAGCACAACATTTCGGGCGAACATACCATTGTAGATCACGGCATAACAACTTGGCCACCGCTTCTTGATACTATTCGAGAACGCCCTCCCAATACCCGACTCATCGATACCTCGGCAACAACCATTACAGCATGGTCACTTCACACAGGCGTTACCCTCGGCGATGTTTTTTCGATTTCGTGGTTTACTCCACAGGGTGCACGATGGTTTGAGTTTTCGTCGGCAAGTCCAACAACAACTAACTACTTCTACTGGTGGTCATTTATTGACCACTCACCATCGGAAATGCCTGCGGGAGACTGGACTGCTGTAGTATCGCGAAATGGAGTGGAGGTGTACCGCGATACGTTCTCACTATCGCCGGTAGTTTCTGTTGAGCTTAACAACAACGTGCCGAACGCAGTCGCACTCGAAGGTCCGGATATAGAAATTTTCGATTCTACCGGAGGCAGAGTACACGCCGCTCTGCGTTCCCTTGCCAACGGAGCATATCTGGTGCGGAATGCCAAACACAATACTGTGGTTCACGTTCTCGTTCGCGATGGTGTTCTATGCGGGGTGGCAGGTGCAGCGTTAGCCCATGACACGATACCACCTTTAATGCGACGTTGATTGCTCTGGAACACTGCTCAGGAGCTTTACCGCCTGCGCAAGTTGATCCGGTATAGATGCATCGTAAATAAAGCTTGTACTTTGGTTGCGGTGACGGTGCAGCCAACTTGTAATGATGCGCAGATCGTCCAGCTCAAGTTCAGAGAAAATAGGGTTATGGCCTGTATCCGTGTATATGCGATGCAGCTCGCTGGTTACCTCGGCAAGTTGACTACGTACTGATACAGCACGTTGCAATTTCAGCTTACCAAACCGTAAAGCAAAAACCTCCACTACGTCCGGCACTCCTTCGGGCACCACACACACAACAACATTCAGGGCATGAATGGCCAGCGGAACACGTGCAGAATGTACAAACAACCGCTCTACTTCCCGAATACCATCGCGATACAGTGCTGCTCGTTCAAATTGCAGTTCTTCGGCTGCCCGATCCATCTCCAACCGCATCTCGGCAATAACGCCATTCTCTGCATTGCCGATTGCACTCTTTGCTCGTTCAACACGCTTTCGATATTCCATCTGTGTTTCGAGTGTTGCGCAGGGGGCCGGACACCTACCGATATGATAATCAAAGCAAGGTTTGTTCTTTGCGCTTGGTACAATAACACCCTCGCAACTTCTCAACTGATACGCTCGTTGTAGCATGGTCGAGATGCGGTCTGCAATGAGCTTGCTGCGGATGGGTCCATAGTACTCAAACGAGTCGTCGGTAATCTGGTTCGCAACGCCAAGACGCGGAAAGTCCTCCACACTGATAGTAATAAACCAAGGGGCTATGAACTCGCGCGAAGCCACATTACCGGCAGGTTGTTGCATTCGTATCTCGCCATTCTCCAGAAGCAGAGCACCCAGTTCAGATCCTGTCGTTGTCCAGTCAATATGGCGGACGTAGCGGATCATTTTGTTAATGCGTTTTCCGTGCAATGGAGCATCGTGAAAGTACGATGTTACCCGTCGCTGCAGATTCCTTGCCTTACCTACATATAAGAGCTTCTTCTTCTGCGTATAGAACCGATACACACCTGGTTCTTGTGGAATTTGCTGCAGGTAAGCCCTTACATCGTCTTTGCGTTGCTGACTCTTTTTACTCGTCGTTTTTGGGGCATACTGTAACGAGGCCAGGTCCAGCAGCGACTCTGCACGATGGTCTTGCTGTGCAGTTGTGATCATTTTCAGCAAACACTGAGCCGTTGCTTCCGCATCACCAAAGGCAACTCATACAAACGGCTCTGCCAAAAACGGTGGCTCAAACTTAGTTGATGTTCAATTCCCACCCCGCACAATTTTTTG
>CAZGHI010000071.1:0-5949 GCA_964525565.1 uncultured Hyphomicrobiales bacterium | reverse complement strand
GCGTTCGTCCTGAGCCAGGATCAAACTCTCCGTTGGATCGTTTGATTCCATTGTTTGGCTCGTTGTTACTCAATCTCTTTTCCGGGGTAGGGATACTATCCCTTACCCTCTTCTCTTTGCATCTACTGTTTTCCCGTTGTCAAGGAACACCCCCGCCACACAGAAAAACCGCATCGGGAAACCCGTTTATGCGGTTGTTGCTATCGGCAGAGCAACAAATCTAGGAAGGTTTGGAGTTCTGACCAAATCGGGAAAGAAAAAAGGCTCTGTATAAGGGGATCTCCGCTGCTGTGGTCAGTACTAACGATAGTGTGTCGGAAGTAAACAGCGCTCCGGCCTGTGGCTCGGCCGGCATGAATAGTCGGGCAATTGGACCCATAAGCGCCCATAGCACGGTAAATGCTAATGCAATAAGAGCCACTGCAAGCATTCCGGACTTTGTGCCTTCTGCTTGCCACCTCGCACTAAATGCATACACCATT
The DNA here is from genome assembly GCA_964525565.1 of uncultured Hyphomicrobiales bacterium. GTDB lineage: Bacteria > Bacteroidota > Ignavibacteria > Kapaibacteriales > Kapaibacteriaceae > OLB6. Next base: position 5,467 of record CAZGHI010000071.1, on the reverse strand, counting down.
GCCACGAGGTGTGCGTGGTAAATGAGTACCTCAATCATTCCATTTCACACTGATTTTTGTAAACATCTGCCTAGAGCCACCTTCCATTTCCAATCCACAGTTATCGGTTGTGCTGTTATGAACCCGTTACCTGCTCTGACGTTGATACTAACCACGTTTCCTTCGGAAGCGGAAGCCACCACCGCGGCTACAATGTTAGTGAATGAACACCTCTGCGCCTGCGTTTCCATTGTTCCGAAAATCACAAGCATTTATATCTGGAATGGAACGCTCCATTCAGAAATGGAAGTTCAAGTCCTGATAAAAACTTCCCCTTCGCGTGTCACGGATCTTGTAAAGCGACTTACTTCTGTTCACCCGTATGATGTTCCGGAAATACTTGTGCTGCCGATATCAGAGGGTAATTCTGATTACTTTGATTGGGTGACTTCTGCATGTTCAATTCCGACCGGCCACGCGAACGACTCATCCGCCTAGGGTCGCATGCGCTTTCAACACGCGAACTCCTGGCACTGTTGATCAACACCGGTACGGCTTCACGCAGGGTTGAAGACATTGCGAACGACCTCCTTAATCGCTACGAGTCGCTTACTGACATGGCTGGCCGCGACGTTGCGGAACTGCGCCAACTGCCAGGAATGGGCACAGCAAAAGCAGCTACCTTGTGCGCTGCTTTCGAGCTTGCTCATCGTATTCAGGCGGAGCCGTTTTCAAGAGAGCGCGCAATTACGTCGCCGACCTCTCTGGCACGTGTTATGGCACCCCGCCTGCGTGCTTTACGCAAAGAATGCTTTATTGTTGTTCTGTTAAACACATCCCATCACGTAATTCGTGATGTTGTGGTTGCTGAAGGTTCTCTCAACGCTGTTGTTATCCATCCCCGCGAAGTGTTTCGCATTGCAATCGCTGAATCGGCTGCTGCAATCATCCTTGTTCACAACCACCCGTCCGGCAACACCGAACCATCAAAACAAGACATTACGATAACCCGCCAACTGGTAGAAGCAGGAAAAATCGTGGATATTCGGGTGCTGGACCACTTGATTATTGGTGGCGACGATTTTACGAGTTTCGCTGACCGCAACCTGCTATAATGCGATATCCCTTTATGCACGGTCTGTAAACTTGTATTCACGTATGATGAAGTTCGTTACCCGCGCAATCATTTTCTCTGTTTCTATCCTAACTTCCTACCTTATCACCGGTGCTATCGAAGAACGGGTGCTCACAGAAACAGAACGATTCCCACCACTGACGGCAACGCTTATCGGTATGGGTATCATCGTCCTCATCTTTGCTCCGGTGTTCGCCTACACAGAACGCATTACCGAAGCTGCCGTGAAAGCAAGCCTGCAGCAATCAAAGGCCGGAGCCGGTAAGGTTATTGGAGTCGTGATGTTTGTGGTGATCGTTTACATCATCCTTCTTGCCCTGTTTTTGGACCGGTGGTTCAATGTAAGTCTGCTGGACGCTTTACAACGCCTTGGTTCGTCTTAAATACCATATTCGGACCATACCTCTATGAAATTCACTGATTATTACAAAGAATTAGGCCTCGAAAAAGGGGCTTCGGCAGACGATATCAAGAAGGCGTTCCGGAAGTTGGCTCGCGAATTCCACCCCGATGCGAACCCAAACAATCCCGAAGCCGAAGAGCGCTTTAAAAGAATTAGCGAAGCGTACGAAGTACTGAGCGATCCACAAAAACGCGCTAAGTACGATGCAATCAACTCACAATACTCTTCGTACGCAGGTAGCGGTCAGGGAAGAACCTGGCAGGACTTTGGTCAAAGCGGCTCGTTTCAATTCTCAACGGATGATTTTGCGGACACCTTCGCCGGTACGTCGTTCGGCGACTTGCTCTCACAGTTGTTTGGTGGCGCAAGGCAAGGATCACGCCGCCCTTCTGCAACAACTCCGCCAACAACACCTTCGCGTTCATTTGAAGTAACCTTGTCACTTGACGAGGCTATCCGCGGTACAAAAAAACGTTTCACTATTGACGGCAAAAAAGTTGATATCACGTTCAAACCCGGTATTGCCGATGGGCAGCGTTTGCGCGTACCCGATGGTGAGCTCATTGTTCGAATCGCCCCTCACGATCGCTACAGCAGGGTGAACGACGATCTTAAAGTTGTTGAGCACATTCCGTTTTCCGTTGCCACGCTTGGTGGCACGATCAACGTGCAAACACCTCATGGTGATGTGAACATGAAGATTCCACGAGGAACTCAGAACGGTAAAACGTTCCGCTTACGCAATCAGGGTGTACCGCACTACAACAACCCAACAACGCGCGGCGACTTGTTTGTTACGGTGTACGTAAAAGTTCCGGCAAAACTTACAGCAGAGCAGGAAGAGATGGTGACGAAGTTGAGAGACGTTGGGTTGTAAACGGGTACAACGTTACAAGCCGCACATCATTCAATCGCAACGATCCCGCGCTCTACTCTGCCATCTTCTATCTCCAACATCCAGGCACAAATGGATCCCGTTTGTGTGATGCTGTGTGGCACGTGTAATTCTGTAGTAGGCTGGAGCACAAATGTTTGGTTGTTGATCAGCCTGCCATACAGATCGTACAGACGAAGCGTTGCGGTTCTACCCACGTAGTCAGCGTGGACGCCTGATAGCGAAACATGGTTCTGTTGATAACGAAGGTGGATACCAGTAGGGCGTTCCTGTTCTGCTGCAACACCTACCAACGGATCTCCTACAAACCTGCTGCCAAACCAGATGCCGATAACTTCGGTGCGCTGCCAGCTATGATGATAGGATATCTCAATCACTTTGCCTAGGGAGTCGGCCAAGACATGATATTCAGTGGGTATCACAATTTCGGGTTACCCATCAGAGTTTATGTCCCAGACATAAAAATCAAGAGCAATTGCTGTATCTGACTCTGTAATTGTGTCTAAGTATTGAACGCTATACTCAAGGTATACCTTGCACAACCTAGTTCTGCCAAGAACATGAAAACTCTATATACCAAGATACTGCATATTATCAGCGCCGTCTGCTCCATCAAAAAATTTCCACATAGCTCCCACGGTTTCACACAGACGGTAGTAGGGGTGGGGAGAGTTGCCTTGATAAACTAAACCCGTTGATGTTATTCGGTGCACCAGAGCTTCAGAGCCATTGTCTCTCTTTGCGTAAATGTGTCTTGTGCCTGTTGAATCTATATGCTCTTTACTGGGATCATAGTATCCATATGTAGAACCATAGACCTTGTTGTTGTTTATCGCCCCAATTCTGATCTTCGAAAGCGAGTCTGCATAATACGTCCAATCACACTGTGCGGTAGCGCTACCAGCAGCAACAAACGCAAACAGCATAGTAGCAGCTACGATTACAATACCATTGCGAAGCCAATCTATGTATTGGCGCTAACGATTGGGATGTTGACGAGTCAGATAATGTTGTTGCATGTTCAGCCACTGGCATTGGGTTAGTAGATGAATATAGGTATGGTGAAGACACCTTTGTCCGTTACAATGGTCGTACTATACGCACCAGGTGGCACATACCTTACACTCAAGGTAGTTCGGATTTTCCCTGCTGAAATGTTAACGTATTGATCAACGTGATACGCTCGTCCGATGGCATCGTACAGCACGATTTCTCGATTGGACAATCCTCCTGCATCAATCTCGATAGTTACTTCTTCTTGTGCCGGTTGTGGATACACACTTGGTTGTGACATCACGATTTCGCGCTTCTTTGTTGTTGTAAACCACGATGGCTTTTCTTCATTGTCCGGACAACTGAGAACTGTGCAAAGTTTCGAACCATCAATTGAGTTACACGAGATGTTACCGGCAACATCTACCGTGAACACATCTACCCAGCGTGTTGCATAGCCTTCATTTGGACCTACGGTAATTGTGATTGTAGCAGACGTTGCTGTGGTTGGAGCTGTTACCGGAGCATCGCCACCTGATATCATGAAGTGATCGAAGTCGGTATCCGGTACGTTTGCCGACCACTCAACAAGTACTTGTCGCTCGCATGCAGTTGGGTATGCCGGTACAGGGTCAGGTATTGAGGCTGTTGGTACGGTGATAGATGTTACCCGCTCCGGTGGGAACACATAAATGGCGACATCTATCACCGTTGTCCGTACAGATCTGCAACGCCCAACATACTCTGTGGTCAGTTGCCACATGCTCTCGCTTCCCCGAGGTCAAGTCCCGCTTTCAGAAGATATTTATAAATGACTACCGTGCGGTGTCGAGCATAATCTTTGTTGAGCACACTCTATCGCCATCAGATGTTGCCACAAATGCTAATTGTGATGCCGCTGCTGAAACTGGTATGATTGCTTCTTGTTCCCCTTCGTGCATATGATGCGTAGCAATGAGTTCACCCTGCATGGTGTAAACCATAACAAGAAGTCTTCCACGATTTGCCGTGCGCGTAACCAGTACACCGTTCGATTTAGATGTAATTGTTGCGCCTCCGCAATCAACTCGACGCCTTGACTCTTTGTTGTCTGAAACCGACACAACACCGGAGAACGAGTACTTGCCGAACACTCCGTAGCTGTGCGAAATGTATGCATATTCACTTTCTGCGTCCCAATCGAACGAAAGGATTGGCAAGGGGAACATGTACTCTCTTATCAAGGATACATCGAATAGGTCAAAAAGTATCAGACGGTTCTGATTGGTAAATGCCAACACTCTGCCATTAGGATTCTGATGGCACTGCGTAGCCGATGATGTTGAAACAAAGATGCCCGTTGATAGTTGAATACTCGAATCACGAACGTCACCAATCTTAATCTCACCAGACTTAGCAATGTAAACAAACCGGCTGTTGTGGGAGATGATGAATGACATTCGGGCTTCATCGTACAGATATAGTGGCAGCGTTGGTTGTGTAACAAGACCATAGCTGTTGGCTGTTCCCAGTGGACGCTTGAAGTTAACGTATGCTACGTAGGGCGAAGGGCCTTCACCTACTTCAAACAAACCATACTCCATGTTTGGAGATATATTCATTGCCGCGTCTCGTATCAGGTCAGCGACGGTGAACTTAACCGAGAGATCGGATGATTAGTAGTGCGACCTACCACCTCCGTATGTAACACATACTTCATCGTTCGCCGTGGTGCTCACATTGTGCACGGCTTCACCACTCATACTTGGGTACAGGATTTGGGTCTCCATTCCTCTCGACCACACAATCCCACCAGATGAAACTGCGTCATAGTAAACAAACGTAGAACCATCTTTAGATGTCACAATGTTTGAAATGTTATCAATTTTAAAACGTAATTCTTTGTCGCGGATTCTATTCGTAAATGGTTGTGAACTATTAGTAAAGAAATTCGGCAATTGTACACGGACACCTTCATGCGCATACTGTGATCTATAGTCGAAGAGAAAGGCACCGCCGCTATTACGAACGAACCTGACTAGCGAGTATTCATATTCACGTGCAAAGGTTTCCTTAGTACGCG
>CAZGHI010000070.1:825-6119 GCA_964525565.1 uncultured Hyphomicrobiales bacterium | reverse complement strand
GACGATTAAGATGTATGGGTGGGGGGGGCGTGAACTGTCTGAGCAAGTTTCACCGCCACTGAACGAATTGCCAGTTGAGCAGGATATTGTCGTGCGCACTCACGCAGATGGATCAATCAATGAGATCATTTTTTATTGTGGGGGTATTTCCGGGTGGAAATGGGGAAAAGGCGGACCGTCGCATTATATCCATCACTACGCTACACAGGCATCGTACTTACTAACAACAGCCGGTGGAGAAGGTCGGCGAAGTGTAATTCGGGATGCAGCATCAAGCCCTGCAACTCATCGTCCGCTATTCGTCGATGGCCTTGCATTCAACGAAGAAGAGTTAATTCACCCATACAGCAGCGGTTCCGGGAGAAAGTGGTTTGGGCGCACGGTAGAGAACAACGGTGCACTTGTTCTTACCACACAGCTCCCCGGGTTGTTACGGAATGGAGCTGTTCGCTATACTATGAATGTGGCTCACAAGGGGACGCGACAAGGTACGTTCACAATAAGTGAAAACGGTGTACCTGTTGCAGAGAAGCTTCTCATTCCGGTTCCGGAGTATATGGATATGTACAGCGGGAGAGTGAAAGGCTCCATCTCGGCATCGCAAATTGCTTCGGACTCAAGGAGCGTTTTGAGGTTTGAATACAAGTGCCAAGATCGAGCTTCGTCAGGGTATTTGGACTGGGTAGAGCTTGTTTATCCAAGGGGGCTGATTGCCGATGGTCAGACATTTTCATTCTTTACAGATTCAACACTCGAAGGGGTAACAGAATATTCGATCAACGGATTCGGGTCATCGGAAATATTTGCCTATGACGTTACCGATCCTTCGAAGCCTCAACGTGTAATGAATGTTGCCCCCCCCGGAGGTGTATTTGCTCTGCGTGAAGAACTAAAAGCAGGAGTAGTGAAGCGATATTTTATTACATCGGACGTACGCAACGCAACGATAAGCCCCTTACCAACCCTCTCGCTTCGCAACCGCGTTGTTCAGGACGAAATAGGGGACTTAGTCATTATCACTCACCCCGATTTGCTTGCAAGTGCACACCGATATGCTTCGTATCGGGCTTCTACAAGTAACCTGCGTGTGAGTGTAGTAACGCAGGACGAAATCTTTAACGAATTCGGCTATGGGATGCAGGATCCAACAGCCATACGTGACTTTATTGGCTATGCATACCGTAACGCACCCACAAGGCTTCGATATGTACTCTTGTGGGGTGACGGACATTTTGACTATAAGAACATCTCAACAACAGCAAAGAGTTACGTAACAACATTTCAGAGTCTTGATCCGGACGATTCCTCCTACGGCCTATTTACGCATACAACCGAAGACTTTTTCGTGAGGGTAGATGGTAACGATGCAATGCCAGATGTTGGTATTGGCAGACTTCCGGTAACATCGAACGCTATTGGAGACAGATTGCTGGAGAAGGTGCGCCGATATGAATCGGAAGCATCAACGGACGACTGGCGTGTACGCATAGCACTCGTTGCTGATGATGGTGCAACCTCCAACAATCAATCTGACGGCGACATGCACCTACGGCAGAGTGAGTCGCTCATATCAAACAGCGTTCCTTCAGATCTCCAACCAAAGAAGATCTATCTGGTTGAATATCCTACCGACAATGTAGCCAGAGGCAAGAGAAAGCCGGCAGTAACAGCAGAGATTTTAAGTACCGTAAATACACGTGGTGCGTTGTTTTTGAACTGGATTGGTCATGGCAATCCTAGGGTTTGGGCTCATGAATTTGTCTTTGAACGTGAAACAACGCCTTCTCGAATGACAAATTTCGACAAACCTTTTTTCCTGACGGCCGCAACGTGTGACTTTGCAAGGTTCGACATGTCGGAAGTTCAAAGTGGGGCTGAAGAACTAGTTCTATTGTCGCAGGGAGGAGCGGTCGGCGTGTTTTCCTCAGCTCGCATCGTCTTTTCCGAAAGGAACGCTGCTCTCAATGAAGCCTTTTACAGAGCGATGTTTACTATGGATAAAGATGGGAGGCCCAAACTAATAGGGGATGTACTACGCGAAGTCAAGCAAACGTTTATGGGCGATAACGACGAGAAGTTCTTTTTGTTAGGTGATCCGACACTGCGCCTGCTCATACCTGACCATAATGTGGTTTTCACAGAAATCAATGGAATACCGATCACCGACTCTGCAATGCGATCATTAAAAGCGCTTGAACGTGTTACTGTTACCGGATACATCAGTTCGCCAAGTTCTACTGACATCGACGCATCGTTCGATGGTGTGGCAACCATTTCTCTTCTGGATGGGCAACGGAACATGACTGTAGTGGACGACGATGTTCGAAACACCGTTAACAGATTTACACTCCCGGGTGCATTATTGGCTCGTGGTTCGTTTCCTGTAACCAAAGGAAGATTTACGGCAACGTTTGTGATTCCAAAAGATATCTCGTACTCTGCAAACCCAGCAGAACTTTTCGGTTATGCATACTCTGACGATAGGCGAGCTGCGAGAGGAGTTACCAAACGGCTTGTGGTTAATGGAGTAGCTGGTGAACATGGCGACGACAACAACGGGCCACAAATTCAGGTTTATGTTGATTCCCGAAACTTCGTTTCGGGACAAGTTGTGCGTGCAAATCCAGTTTTACTTGTTGATCTTGAAGACGAGACAGGCATTAATGCAACAGGAGTTGGCGTTGGGCACGACATTGAGGCAAGTTTTAACAATGGTTCCAGGGTCGAGGTGCTTACAGAGTCGTTTACAACATCGCTTAACAACCCCCTTGCCGGAACTGCATCGAAACAAATCTTTGGACTCCCTGCAGGCGTACACACGGTTAGGGTACGGGCATGGGATGTGTACAACAACGTGAATGAGGCATCAACCATATTCCGAATTGCACCCGCCGACGCCGGGACAGTAGCCTCGTGGGTTATGAACTACCCAAACCCCTTCTCTCGAACCACAACAATTCGTTATCAGCATAACGTTAGTAAACCGTTTACTGCAGATGTTCGCATTTACGACATGCAAGGCCGCCAGATTGCTTCTGAACAGATGAATGTTCGCGATATGCAAACCGCCGAGTATGTGTGGGATGGCTCTGATGATCAAGGACAACAACTCGGATCAGGAATGTATCAGTGTGTTGTTGGAATTCTTTTAGACGATGGATCTGCCACATACGTCAGCGGTAAACTTACCTTGATTCGTTAACTTTGAAATTCTACGTGCTATAGAGGAGTTTTATGTCTGTTTTCCGCGCGGGCGTCGTGCTCACGGCAATCATGCTCACAGCCACGACGGCGTACGGTCAAGCCGGAGGTGCTGCCGTTCCGTTCCTTCTAATTGCCCCAGATGCTCGTGGTGGTTCCATGGGAGAGGTAGGTACAGCAATCGCTGATGATATTAATGCCGTCTTTTGGAACCCTGCAGGGTTAGGATATCAGTCTAACCAGCGTCAGGTTGCTCTAAGTTTCTCAAAGTGGCTACCACAGTTTAATGCCGATCTTTTTTACTCGTACGGCACATATGGTCAGTACGTTGAAGATCTCGATGGTACAATCGCAGGTACGTTTATTTTCATGAACCTGGGTGAGTTTACCAGAACGGCTGAAAACGGTCAGGCTTTGGGAACGTTTAGGAGCAATGAGTTTTCTGTTGGTATTTCCTATGGGACGTTAATCGGAAAAGACGTTGCTGCAGGCGTTCAGATCAAGTATATACAGAGCAACCTTGCTCCGGCTGGTGCACAGCAGGCAAGTGCGGGGGTGGGCATTTCTGGGGCTTTTGATCTTGGTTTCCTTTACAGGCCAACGAGTCTTAATGTATTGGGCGCAGAGCTGGGTAACATCTTGTCTCTTGGCGTGAATTTGCAAAATGTGGGACCCAAAATAACCTATCTCAATGAATCTGACCCACTGCCAACATCCCTTCGATGGGGTGTTGGACTTAAACTGGTTGAAGACGAGTTTAACGATCTACTTTTCTCCGTTGACTTCTCAAAGCTCCTTGTCCGGAGGGACTTACTTGGTTCCGATCCTATACCGCAGTCTTTCGTGTCGTCGTGGGGAACCGGGGGTATTGAAACCGGTATAGGAATGGAGTATATCTACGATCAGGCCGTATCCCTGCGAGGTGGTTACTTCACTGAGCCCGCTGCTGCTGGTGCAAGACGGTTCTTTACTTTGGGTGCCGGTGTGAAATACGATGTATTCAATCTGTACTTTAGTTACATCTTGACTGTTGAAGACAATCATCCTCTGGCAAACACATTACGTTTTTCAATGGTTGTTGACTGGGGAACGGAACAGTAAGGTTAGCCGTTATTTTCTGTTAGCTTCCGACGTTTGCGTCGGACGATGTACGTGATCACGAAAACAGCGATGCCGATACTGATGAACCATCCGTATGTGCTGAGCAGTTTTTCGGCACCTTTCCAATTAGTTCCTAGCCACATTCCTATTCCAATGAGGATTGAGTTCCAAGCGATAGCGCTTAATGCGCTTAACGTTAGCGTTTTTGATAATGGCTTATTCGACATTCCGGCAAAGAATGCTATAACTGCACGTGTGCCCGCTAGGAACCTATTTGCTACGATGATCCAATCGTGATATGTGTGAAACCATCTTTCAACTTTCTGCAACAGTGATTCAGTTATGAACGGCAGCCAGCCGGACGACAATAGTTTCCTACCGTATCGTTTTCCGATTGTGTATGCAGTCATGAAGCCGAGTATTGACCCCATCGTTGCAGCAGAAAGGGTTGAAAGAAAATCAACACTACCCACTCCCACCAACGTTCCTATAAACACCATGATAATATCGCTTGGTGATGGTGGAAATATGTGTTCGATAAACGCAACGAACAGTGCAATGAGAAGCACCAGCTCCGGTGGCACACTCTCTAGAATTGATATCACTGTTTCAAGCACGGCGTAATTTGCACTCCAATTAATTGATCATCATCACCCAGCAACTCTTTGGCACGAGGAAACAATGAAACCATTTGTGAATGAAAAGTATCTCGACTTTACGAAACCAGACATTGCAAAAAAACAAAAGAAAGCCATTGAGGCCGTTCGTAAGGCATTTGGCAAAGAATATCCCAACATAGTGGGTGGGAAAAAACTCCGGTCAGTAAAAAAAACCATAAGTCGCAACCCTGCTGCTCCCGACGAAATAATCGGAACCTTCCAAAAGAGCGGGGTTGATCATGCCGAAAAGGCGATGCGTGCTGCAGCAAAAGCGTTTGAAACGTGGAAAACTGTGCCCCCTAAAAAGCGTGCTTCGTATTTATTCAAAGCGGC
>CAZGHI010000070.1:0-809 GCA_964525565.1 uncultured Hyphomicrobiales bacterium | reverse complement strand
CATCTGTTATTCGTGAACGGCGTCTTGAAATAAATGCATGGATGATCTGTGAAGTTGGCAAGAATTATCTGGAAGCTGATGCAGATACCTGCGAAGCAATAGACTTCCTTGAATTTTATGGTCGGGAAATGCTGCGCTATGCCGAGACACAGCCAATTGTTCCTCAACCAGGTGAACATAATGAACTGTTCTACATTCCATTAGGTGTAGGTGTCGTAATACCACCGTGGAACTTTCCTTTTGCAATTCTTGTGGGGATGACCTCTGCAGCTATTGTTACAGGAAATACTGTTGTGCTAAAACCATCGAGCGACTCACCGATGATGGGCTACCTCTTTGCGGAAATCATGCAATCAGTTGGATTACCAGACGGCGTATTGAATTTCCTCGTTGCTAGTGGTGCTGAAGCGGGAGATTACTTAGTTGCTCATCCAAGAACACGATTTGTAAGCTTTACAGGCTCGATGGAGGTTGGTCTCCATGTGAATCAACTTGCGAACACTCCACAACCCGGACAGATTTGGATAAAACGTGTTGTTGCTGAAATGGGTGGCAAAGATGCAATTGTTGTTGCAGACGATGCCGATGTAGATTCTGCCGTAGCCGGCGTAACTGCAGCAGCTTTTGGGTTTCAAGGCCAGAAATGCTCTGCCTGTTCTCGTGCTATTGTTGACGCTTCCGTGTATGATGAGTTTGTAGCAAAACTCACTGTTGCGGTAAATGCTCTCGAAATAGGAAATCCTGCGGACAATGCGCCGGTTGGACCCGTAGTGAGTGAGAAACAGTACAAAACCGTATTGCAGTACATC
>CAZGHI010000069.1:5554-6255 GCA_964525565.1 uncultured Hyphomicrobiales bacterium | reverse complement strand
TCATCATATCGTTTGCCACCGCCCCTTTCACAATTGTGCGTGCGAAAACATGATTGTTGGACCATTTGTCACCCTGAGCAATATTGTTTCCGTACTTCGGCTTGTGTTAACAGTACCCATAGCATGGTTAATGTGGAGCGGTCAGGTTTGGCCAACGTTTTGGCTTTGTTGTTTTGCTGCGTTTACGGACTGTCTCGACGGATACATAGCCAGAACTACGAATACGGAAAGTGAGTGGGGACGGATTTTAGATCCATTGGCAGACAAGCTCCTCGTTGGAACGGTTGTGGTCATACTGCTGTTGCAGAATCGTTTACCGGTTTGGTATGTGGTGGTTGTTTTGTCACGGGATGTTGCAATCATCCTTGGTGGAGTGCTGGCTTCGCGATACACGGCATCAACCCTACCGTCGTTACTAAGCGGAAAGCTAGCAGTAAATGCAATTGCCATCACGGGACTTGCGGCGTTGTTAGACGTTCAACCCGTTGTTCTTGTTTTCATGATCATCTCCACATTTCTGATGGCCCTATCTTTGTGGCAATACGGCAAGAGACTCTATGGGATTATTCGATAAGTTCAAAAAAACAATTAGTACTGTAGGCGAGAAACTTGCCTTCAATCGGTTAACTGAAGGGTTAGCCAAAACGCGCGATTCTCTTGTTGGTCGTTTACGAACTGCGCTTTTTGCCGGAAGAAAAATA
>CAZGHI010000069.1:1245-5516 GCA_964525565.1 uncultured Hyphomicrobiales bacterium | reverse complement strand
GAAGTTGAGGAAATCCTGATTACAAGCGACGTTGGCGTTACCACAACTGCTACTCTTATAAGCCGACTGAAAGAGCGTGTTCGAAAAGACAAACTCGAGGATGCCGAGGCTATTGTTGATGTACTCAAGGAAGAGCTTACCACCGTAATGTCGGCGAACCGGGTAGTCGCAGAAGGTTCACACACGAATCTTCACGCTAATCCTCCCACTGTTATCCTTGTTGTTGGCGTTAATGGAGTTGGTAAAACAACGACTATCGGAAAGCTCGCTCACAACTTCCGCAACGCCGGGAAATCTGTGCTCATCGGAGCAGCCGACACATTCCGTGCTGCAGCAAATGAGCAGCTTGAAATTTGGGCAGGCCGGGCAGGTGTTGACATTGTTCAACAACAGCATGGAGCAGATCCTGCTGCCGTGGCATACGATACTGTTGCGGCCGCAATCGCGCGTAAAACCGACGTTGTGATTATCGACACGGCAGGACGATTGCACAACAAGGGCGGTTTAATGCAGGAATTGGAAAAGGTGAGCCGTGTGATGAAAAAGCTTAAGGCAGATGCCCCGCACGAAGTACTGCTCGTTCTTGATGCAACCACCGGACAGAACGCTCTCGTTCAAGCTCGAGAATTTTCGAAGGTAGCTCCTGTCACAGGAATTGTACTTACCAAGATTGATGGCACTGCAAAAGGGGGTGCAGTGATTGCCATTGCTGAATCGCTGCAAATCCCCGTTCGATACGTTGGTGTTGGCGAGAAAATTGATGATTTGCAGGAGTTCGACCCGGTAACATTTGTTGCCGCATTATTTGAAGAACGCGTTGCCGACACTCAGGTGTAGCCAGCCGTGTCGCCGAGCACACCAAAAACCATATGGAGCACTCGCAACATCCTTCGGCTGCTCTTTATCCTTTTGGCAATCGCTGCTATGGTGTACCTTGGAATCATAACATGGATAGTGGTTAGCGATGCCCGGGCTGCACTCGGGCTAACACGAGTAGTTGGACCGGACATTGAAAGCATGTTGGTCAATCACGGTACGTACATACCCCCAGGCGACAGTCTTGTTCGCCCAACGCAGTTGCATCTTGTTTTACGCATAGCAGAACTTGCCGATTCCTTAGAAGATCAGAACGTCCCAACACTACAACGCCGAAATCGTTTTGCTTCGGTTCTGAATTCTCACTCGTTTGGTCGCAGTGAATATCGTTGGGTGCGGAATGCTCTGGTACGCGCAATCAGCAAACCACAAACAACGGCTGACAGTGGAAATGTTCGACTGGTTGAACCGTTACGCGACCGAGCACTTCATATGAGCCAGGTTTTTCAAGACTCTCTCGACCATGAGATTCTACGCGGAATGAAGCCGTGAGTACCGTGGTCGTACTCTCTCTCAGCGGACTAACATTTCATGCATTAGCAATTGCCGCCGGCACCTCAGCACAGTTAACCGGTAAGCGGCTAGGCATGTGGCATCATCTGCTATACTTGGCAACATGTTTGTGTTGCATTTCTCTCGTAGGGATACTGCTCATTAAAAGTTTGTTCCTGAATCTTCTGTTGCTCCTCCCTACGATTGCCTGCCTTATGGTAATGCCATTCACACGCCCCGGAACACAAGTTCATGCATTTGTTGGCATTGCTGGTTTAATCGGATGGATTCTACTCACGGCCTTGTCACACTAGGCCACATTGTACATACAACAATTCCGTATGCGGAGTTATGGTATGTACATGATGGCTTTCGTGCTGTGTCTGGAGATTGCGCAGTCGCAAGTTCCACAGTTCTTTTCGTTGCAACTCTACGTTGAAGAGAGCGGCATACCATTAAATGGCACACATACGCTTTGGGTACGGTGGTACAATGTAGCAGTTGGGGGGGGGGCTTTGTTTTCTGAGGAATTCGTAGCCACCATATCGGACGGTATCACCACAGTATTGCCAGGGTCAACAAAACCACTTCCTCCGGATCTACTAAGACAGGGTCCGCTCTGGATTGGGGTTAGTGTCAATGGGAATCCGGAACTCAGTCCGCGCACGATATTGGCTAGTGTACCCTACGCGATGTACTCCGAACGTTCACAGGTTGCGACGTCACAGGCGTTGTTACATCTGTAAACGAAATTGCCGGTGCAGTAAACATTGTTAGTGGCTATGGTGTAAGAGTTACCCGATCGGGTAATAGGCTTGTACTAGACACCCGGCGCGAGCTTGCGCGTGGTATTGAACAAGGTCGGTTAGGTGTTCATCGCTACGCAATTGCACTTTCCGGTCCAATCCCTTCTGATGCAACCATACATGCAACCGTTGATGCCAACACCTACATTGGTGTAACGATTCAAAACATCAACACTGCGGCTGGAACATTCGAGGTTGTCACATCTGCGCCGCTCCTTCCTACAGAAACGATAACGTGGTTTATCAATTAACCAATCTTTTCTACAATGTTTTTGGAGGTCTTGTGTTGCTCTTTCGTTGCCTTTGTCTAGTCTTCTGCTGTATCGCTGTCCATAGTCTGGCTACAGCCCAAAGCCACACTACCGGCACTCTTCATTTGCGTAATTCGCAGCCTGCAACTGTATCGCTGTCCATACCTACCACGGGTGTAACTGGCTATACAATGTTACTTCCTTCAACGGCTGGCGCTACCGGTCAAACACTTACAACAACGAATGTAACCGGGAGCACCATAACCCTTGGTTGGGCAGACGCCTCGTTTTGGCAACTCGAGGGAACTGCCATTACCACAGGGGGAACGGCTGCCGGGCAACAATATCTTGGAACAAGCAATGCCCAAGACCTGGTGTTGGCAGCAAACGGAATAGAAACCGTTCGAATCATCGGGACGGCTGGGCCTACCGCTGGATACGTTGGTTTTGGAACATCAACTCCGCAAAGCTTGGTTGATGTGAATGGTCACCTATCACTAACGAACAATGGTGCCGCATCCGAAATACGGTTCTACGAGCCCTCGTCTGGTGGCACCGACTATACAGCATTTCGAGCACCCACACAAAATGGCAACATCACATATACCTTACCTGAAGTGGCGCCGGCAACAAATGGGATGGTACTTACCTCTACATCTGCCGGTGTGATGTCCTGGCAGCATCCTCTCTTTTCTATACCGAACGGACTTTACGTTCCAACGGCTGGGGCACATGTTCACGTGATTCCCATTGGTGGGCCGCTTGCTGCAACGAGTGTTCCGCTGGTCACCGTTCTCAATGGTGCAGGTACTACAATTGGTGTGAGTGTAACCGGACGAGACACAAGTGCTGGTACGATCACCGTAGAAACGTCCGTTGGTCTTGAGGCAACCGACCGGATTGCTTGGGTTGTGCTACAACCGTAATTCAGTCCATTAATGATGATGGTCGCAATGTACCTTGTTGTTATACTCTGCATTTTCAACGCCTTCTGTCGGGCGCAGGAGCTTACCGCCACAAGACTGCACCTGTACGGCCCTCCGCACGATACACAGAACACCGGTGCCATTCTGTACACCAATACCACAATACCTCTTGTTATTGGCACACTTTCTCCTGTTGCCCAGCCGATACGTTTCTTGGCAGGCCCATCCGGGTCGGTTCGGGCAATGGAAATCGGATCGGCAGCCGAGACGTGGATACGCGGATCGTTGAGTGTAGGAGAATATACAGGTGCGGCACCTGGCGAAGTTGCTCGCATTGGCAGCGTTCCTGCAATCAGTGGAGTTGCACTGGCTATCGACATGACGGGCACATCTCAGTCCATTGGTCTGCGCATGAACTCCATTGGAACCACGGGATCTGAAGCAGCAGGCATTGTGCTCAGCAGTGCATCCAATGGAACAGGGACAGGGATCCGCATCGGTGGTCCGTCTGGCTCAGCGCGACCAACTCTTTTAACGGGAGTCGATGTAACGGGTGGTACGGGATATCGATATAACGCCTTGTTGTCAGGATCTGGGACGGGGCTTGACATTGGTGGAACGGTACCACCTGTTCGTGGAGTCGAGGCAACCGTTGCCGGTACAAATAATATTGGTGTGCTTGCAAAAGCAAACTCGGCAGGCGTAGGTGTTGTTGGACTTTCACATTCCAGCGCCTATCCCACCGTGCCACTAATGGAAAGAATTGGAGTGCTTGGCCAGGCCGCCTCCAATTCATCTGCAGCAAACGACACACTAATCGGGGTTCGGGGAATCTCTGTCCGTGGTGGAACAGGAGGTACTGCTACCTTTTCTGTTGGCATCTTCGGCGAAGCACAGAATACAGCCAGCAACCATTCCGG
>CAZGHI010000069.1:0-1209 GCA_964525565.1 uncultured Hyphomicrobiales bacterium | reverse complement strand
TTTTCCAAACGGACAAGGATTTCCCATTGCCGGACTGTTTGTGAGTTCTACTATTGGCCTAGCTGCTGCCCATTTCGGTGGAGATACATTCTTGGGTAGTGCTTTAAGCTATCGCCCCCCCCAAGTATCGCCGATTCGATTTCCCCAGCATTCACAAACCACGACACATATGTTCTCGTCACGCCTCAGCGGCATTCCACAACAGGTAAATGCTCAGACAATCAATGTTGCAACAGGAAGCGTGAACACTAATCTGCCGATCTCCGATGTTCCGGTAATCCGTGTGAACACAGGTGCGAACGGTGCAGACATAACCGGCATTGCCGGTGGTTTCGACGGACGCATCGTAACGCTGATCAATCTTGGATATCGGCTTGCTCTACATAACGAAGCAGCAGACAGCGATCCGCAAAATCGCATCCTAACTCCGGGCGGAGTGATTCTCACCCTTCCCGCCAATGGTAGTACAACACTTTGGTACGACAAGGAGAATCTGCGATGGCGCGTGTTTTGTGGACACAACTAATGCTCTTTTTTGCCGCCCTCCATTTGGTTGCACACGTGTGGTCGCCGCCATGTTCGCGTGTGCTTGAAATTGATACATGCAGCGGAAGAATCATCATCGAATCAGATGTAACCTTGGCAGAAGGCGACTCCATTGTCCTGCATCAGGCACAAGGTGCAGAATTCACCTTGGGTATGAAACAACCAGCACTGCATTTCGCCGGCATGTGGAGCATTCACAAGGTTGTTGCCGTTCAAATGCCCGAGCTCTACGTGTCACCGCCACCGGCAGCATACCAACCACAACACTATGTACAAGTCTGCCCCATCATTACAGGTAGTAGCGTATCCATAGAGACTACTATTGTTGTTCAACCATGGAAGAACGGTGCTGGCGGCATAATTGCCATACATGCGGATACCATCCGCCTCCATGCTGTAATCGACGCAACGGGCGCCGGTTTCCCAGGTGGATTGGCAAGCATGAACACATGGGATACCTCGCGAACCGACAACATTTGCGGATGGTTCGACGGAAAGTCGGCCGGCCGGGGTATCGGACTCGCTGCACAAGAACCCACTCAAAATGCTGGTCGGATGCCCGGCTTGTTGGGTGGAGGGGGGGGGAATGCGCGGAATGCAGGAGGGGGAGGGGGAGCTCATGCAGGGACCGGTGGCATGGGTGGATGCCAGACTAGCGAATTC
>CAZGHI010000068.1:3724-6634 GCA_964525565.1 uncultured Hyphomicrobiales bacterium | reverse complement strand
ACGGCACGACTTATGTCGCCTGCGCGTGCTGTGCTCGCCTCACCTACATATTGACAAGATTCGCAAGAGCAACCCGCAGCATTGGCAGGTAAATGGTGTCAGTTATTTGATGAATCCGATGCTCAATTGATTCGACTGCCTGTTCTATGTTGTTCATGCCACAATAAGCAAGTATGATATTGCTAGTTGTTCTCGCTGCCCGATGAATGTCGCCTAGCAATTACAACGTCTCTTGTACCTTGATACTGTATTCCGCGCCCTCTCATTGTTCTGTTAAGCCAAATCGTGTTTCTAAGCTTATTGTACGTGTGTTCAACCCCAATCTGCGTCTCGGTTTTCTGAATAAATCTCGGTCGTATGGTCAGTATATTTCATCGCATCTGCAAGATCACCAATAAATTGATAAATGGTGGTAATATTTGTTAGCGCTGCAGCCGTATATACGTGTCTATTTGTGCGCTCACTTAGCACAGTAACCCGAGGATAGTGCTCCAATGTCATAACTTGATCGCCAAGGTGGAACCATGCTCTCCCTAGAGTATGGTGAGTATGTACGAAGTACAAATTATCAAGCTACCAGAAACGCCGAGCACCGCGCTATCGTGCTTAATTGCTTGTTGATCCTTGCATGCTAAGAATTGCACTTAAAGTATGGTTTGTATTCGCTAGTCGGTGGTGCCCGGCACATTCTTGGTACAGTGATTGTTCACAGAACTTGTGCAATGCTCTGGGGTAGTCGCTTCCGATTCTATCCGCTGTTGCTTGTGCATAGAGTGCCAACGACCAGTGCTCATATCCATCTTTCGAAAGTATCTCAACGACCGATTCACGCAAGGCATCGGCATCATGCGCAGCAACGGCTGCATCCATGATTGCCCGTAGTGCGGTTAGGGATCGCGACATTTGGTGCTTTACCGATGGTACATAGGGGGCTAGGGTTTTCTCAATGATGCTAAACATGTGGATGTGCATACTCGACACTGATGGTCGCCAAAACATGAACTCTGCTACTACCGTGCCGCAACCATAAGCAGATCTGCTGTTTTCTGTTAGTACCTTCGAATAACTGACTGTTTCGGAGGCTCTGTGTAAACGTCCATTGCCTGGTGCACTGCTCATGGAATGCACATCGTTGTGCATGGCACAGTTGAATGATACCGGGCCAACATTTTGTATTATTCTTCAGCAGGAATCGACGAGAACTACGAAGGTATTCGGGCGAAATCTGCAGCACGTAGAGGAATGGACCTACTGTACATGTATGATTTTCAGTAAACGATTGTGCCGCCATTCATAGTTTGCAGCACATCGGGTATCAATGCAGCTACCGTTCTTGCTCAACCGCGCTGTATTGAACATGCTGCCTAAGCCAATAACGCTCTCTGAATTTAGGTGTGCACCTATGCAAAGAGTGGAAGCATTCCGGTGCAATGCCTGGTGTTGTTCGCAGTTTTAACCTTTGCTTTAAACAACGATGCCACGAATTTTTGACAACATAGAACTCGAACTGCTGAACTCATTGCGAGAAACACTTAGCGTATCTGAACGTGCAGACTTTTGCGTTGGGTATTTCAACTTGCGCGGCTGGAAGGCTATTGATACTGTTATTGAAAAATGGTCAGGGGGCGAAGGCAATCAGTGCCGTCTTCTTGTTGGTATGCAAACCATGCCGCAAGACGAGCTCAAGCAGCTCTTCCACATAAGCTCCAGTCCGACAAGTCTCGACAATCAGACTGCCTTGCGCCTTCGAAGGAAGCTGGCAGAGGAATTTCGCAGTCAACTCACTGTGGGTGCTCCAACAAATGCAGACGAAGAGGGACTCCGACGACTGTTACGTCAGCTCCAAGGTGGAAAATTAGTTGTAAAGCTTTTTCTCCGCCACGCACTTCATGCGAAGTTGTACTTGTGCTTCCGACAAGACGTAAACAACCCAATCACTGGCTTTGTTGGATCTAGTAACCTAACACTATCCGGACTTGCAAAGCAGGGAGAACTCAACGTTGATGTTCTCGAGCATGATGCAGCAGAGAAACTTGCCAGTTGGTTTGAGGACCGATGGAATGATCGTTGGTGCATTGATATAACATCAGAACTTATCTGTGTCATCCAGGAGAGTTGGGCCCGTGAAGATGTTATTTCTCCCTATCACATCTACATTAAAATGGCCTATCATCTCTCACAGGAAGCACGAGCTGGCCTTTCGCAATTCTCCATTCCTCCGGAATTTGGTAATCGATTATTCGACTATCAAGTGGCAGCAGTAAAAATTGCAGCCCATCATTTGAATAACCGAGGAGGAGTCTTAATTGGAGATGTGGTTGGTTTGGGCAAAACGCTTATGGCTACTGCGCTTGCCAAGGTCTTCCAAGATGATCAGTTTACCGAAACACTCATTATCTGTCCCAAGAACCTTGTGAAAATGTGGGAGGACTACATCGCCGAATATCGTCTGATAGCCAAGGTGTTGCCGGTGTCGAAAGTCGTAAATGAATTGCCTACTCTACGCCGTTACAAGATTGTGCTCATTGATGAAAGCCACAATCTGCGCAACCGCACGGGAAAACGCTTTCGAGCCATTCAGGACTACATCCTGGAGAACGAATCCCGCTGTATTCTGCTCTCTGCCACTCCCTATAACAAAACCTATCTTGATCTCTCTAACCAACTGCGACTTTTTGTGCCAGATGACAAGGACCTGGGCATACGACCGGAACACCTACTCCGTGAACTTGGCGAAAATGAATTCATCCAACGACACCAGTGCTCTCCGCGATCGCTTGCAGCTTTTGAGAAGAGTGAGTTCGTAGATGACTGGCGCGACTTAATGCGTTTATTTATGGTTCGCCGAACACGGAGCTTTATTCAGGAACACTATGCTGCTGTAGATTCGAACTCTAAAAGACGTTACCT
>CAZGHI010000068.1:3460-3708 GCA_964525565.1 uncultured Hyphomicrobiales bacterium | reverse complement strand
GCAGCCGTTCCTATTTTCCTGAGCGGATTCCGCGAACAATACAGGTTGATGGAAACAGCGCAGTTGATCCGTATGCCCGTTTATACGCTGAAGACGTTGTTGACGATATAAACAGTCTTAAACTGCCGCGGTACGGCTTGGGAAACTATGTTTTGCCCTCTCCGCATAGCCCGCCTACACCCGATGAAGCGAATCACATTAAAGATCTGTCGCGTGCGGGTAAGCGACTCATGGGATTCTGTAGAACA
>CAZGHI010000068.1:1873-3419 GCA_964525565.1 uncultured Hyphomicrobiales bacterium | reverse complement strand
CGGCGAGGCTTTCCAACAGTCAATTGAACGCCACATTCTGCGCAATTACATCTTTCACTATGCACTAAGCAACAACGCGCCGATTCCAATAGGATCTCAGGATACCGGTTTATTGGACACAGGTATCTATGATGAAGATCTTGACGATCCGAATGCCAATGCAGAGTTGTTCAGTGAGGAGGGTGATGAAACGACGAGTACTCCCGAAGAGCTACGTCTTACCGATGAAAGCGATTATGAGCATCGCGCCAAAGAAGTCTATACGCAGTTTTTCAACTCGTTCAAAAACCGCTTTGTCTGGTTGCGCGCAGGATTGTTCATCGAAGAGTTGAAGACCGACTTAATGGACGACGCACGTAAGCTTATGAACATTCTACAGCGCTGTGGAGACTGGAAGCCGGATCTCGATAACAAACTCAACGCTCTTTATACACTGATAACTCAAACCCATCCCACACAAAAGATTCTTGTATTCACACAGTTCGCCGCCACGGTGCGCTACCTGACCAAGAACCTCTCGGCCCGCGGCGTTCAACGTGTGGCTGGTGTTACCGGAGAAACGCACGACCCCACAAGTTATGCGTGGCGGTTCAGTCCAACCAGCAATCGGCACGACTCGAACAAGAACTCACCAGATTTCCTACCAGAAAACGAGCTGCGAGTACTCATTGCAACCGATGTACTGAGCGAGGGGCAAAATCTGCAAGATGCGTCAATCATCGTGAATTACGATTTGCCATGGGCCATCATCCGATTGATTCAACGGGCTGGTCGGGTGGATCGCATCGGACAAAAGTCAGATACCATCTTATGCTATTCGTTCCTGCCTTCCGATGGTGTGGATAAGCTTATCCGACTGCGCTCACGTGTGCAAACCCGACTAAAAGAAAATGCAGAAGTGGTTGGTACCGATGAGGCCTTCTTCGAAGACGATAACGAAAAGCAAAAACTGGTTGATCTCTACAATGAAAAGTCGGGCATCCTTGATGGGGAAGCGGAGGGCGAGGTTGACCTGGCCTCTTATGCATACCAAATCTGGAAAAATGCTACCGAAAACGATCCGTCGCTTAAAGGTGTCGTTGAGTCGCTCCCGGACGTTGTGTACTCAACCAAAGTACACACATCGGATGCCAACAGACCTCCGGGCGTGCTTGTTTATGTGCGCACAACGGATGGCAATGATGCCTTGGCTTGGTTGGACAAAGACGGCAACACGGTTACTCAGTCCTACTTCGACATCCTGAACGCCGCAAAGTGCACTCCCACGACTCCGCCACTGCCTCGAAGGTCCGATCACCATGAGTTGGTTCTAAAGGCTGCGCAGCGTATTGTGTCCGACGAAGTGTCGTCAGGAGGACATCTCGGCAGGCCTTCCAGTGCACGAGTTAAAACCTACCATCGACTGAAACACTACGCAGAGCAATTGAAATTATCCAATGTTGATGTCTCACAGATTGTTAAGGTAATTGACGAAATCTATCGCTATCCACTTCGCCAATCAGCTACCAATATCCTCAACCGTCAGCTCCGCATGAGCGTTACCGAC
>CAZGHI010000068.1:568-1845 GCA_964525565.1 uncultured Hyphomicrobiales bacterium | reverse complement strand
ACGAAGGCGATCGCTTGTGTGTTGTGCGTGATGTTCAGCAACGGCGGGAACCACAGATTGTTTGCTCACTCGGTCTCGCTGCGAACAGCGAATTCAGGACATGATTGTGCACTCCATCAATCTAAGGGTTATGGTCGTGTTCATCTTTTCTTATGTGAAATCACAAGCCTTGCCTTGTCCACGCATTTGCAGCAACGTGTGCTACTTGCACATTGATGAACAAAACAAGACATTTCTATACGATCGAGTTTGAGTTTCCAATATCGCTATGCCTGACAATTACGCCAACATAGAGCAGTACCTCAGAACGCTGAACTTCACGAAACTCTTCGTTGAAGAGCTCGGATGGAGTGTCACGGGCATGAAACAGTTGCAATTGGAGCTTGCTGCACCATTCTGGTTTCAGGTGAATCTCATTCCGATAGCGCAGTTGAGCGAGCTGCCGGTTTTCTGTATTCAGTGGCCATCCGAAAGCCTTCCGGGCATCACTGCGCGGCGGGCAGTGCACCGAGCACTTGCACCCAAACATGCCGAACATCTTCTTATTTACGTTTCTTCGGATAAGATGCATGTTTCGTTTACCTGGGCGCACAATGTTGGCGACCGGACGGTTTTGCGAACGTTGCCGTACGAAGTTGGGTCGCTTGCACGTACTACCCTGGAACGCCTTCGTCTGCTTGACTTTCCGCTTGCTGAACTCGAACAGCATCCAAATGCCCGGCCGCCAATAACCAGTGTAACGGCAAAATTGAATACGGCCTTCGAGGTTGAATCGGTTAGCCGCGCATTCTATCAGGAATTAGCCAACTGGTATTTCTGGGCACACCAGCATGTAGCCGAAGGGAAGCTGATTCTTCCAAAGGACTGCACAACCGAGCAAGCGAAGTCGCTCTTCCTTATCCGTTTGCTCACGCGCGTAATCTTCTGTTGGTTTCTGGTGCAAAAACGGCTGATTCCGATTGCATTGTTCCGGCAAGAAAGTCTGGGTGAACTACTTCAAACATTTGCCACTACTTCCGATGCCGCCACTCCGGATACGTCTTCTACGTACTACAATGCTATACTACAGAATCTGTTCTTCGGTACGCTCAACGTACCGCAAGAGCAACGCAGTTTTCGAAAGAAAAAAACTGAAGGCCAACGGTACGACGCAAACTTTGGAGTTACCTCGCTGTGGCGCTACGAAGATGCGTTCAAAAACGCTTCAGCCTGGCAGCACATGACGGCTACGGTTCCCTTTCTAAACGGCGGACTTTTTGATTGCCTCGATGATAAAA
>CAZGHI010000068.1:0-553 GCA_964525565.1 uncultured Hyphomicrobiales bacterium | reverse complement strand
CACCAACATCATTCTCGACGGATTTTCTGACAATGAACGTTATTCCAGTAAGATTCCGAACGACCTTTTTTTCGGACCTGAGAGATCAGTTGATCTCACTGCGCAGTATGGGGAAGAGGCGAAGAAACCGGCGCGTGCAAAACAGTCCAAGGTTCGTGGCCTCATCCATATCCTATCCCACTACAACTTTACCATCGAAGAAAGCACCCCATTCGACCAGGCTGTTGCATTAGATCCGGAACTGTTAGGCCAGGTGTTCGAGAACCTCCTCGCCTCTTACAACGAAGACACCCGTACCACAGCCCGCAAAGCCCTCGGCGCCTTTTACACTCCGCGCGAGATTGTGAGCTACATGGTGGACGAAGCCCTAAAGTCCTACCTTGCAACCCATGTTCCAGATTCGCAAGCGTTGCTGGACGATTTGTTCTCGAACGAATCCTTCGTAACTGAGATTCGAACGGACCTACGCGACGCCCTCATCGCCGCCATCGGCAGCGTGAAAATCCTCGACCCCGCCTGCGGCTCCGGCGCCTTCCCCATGGGCGCCCTCCAC
>CAZGHI010000067.1:227-6915 GCA_964525565.1 uncultured Hyphomicrobiales bacterium | reverse complement strand
AGCACGCAAAGCTGTTTCCGCTCGATACATCTCCACCTCAAGTAGATGTGTTTCGTTTTGCTGATAGGCTGGGAACGGTGTGTGTGCATGTTCGGTAATCATTTGAGCACTTGCTTGCCGAATCAACTCTCGTGTTTTCTTCGGTGGCAAACATATTGCAGCGCTTGGTCCCAACGTTTGTTTTGTAGCTACGAACCCCACTCTATTGCTCCACGATCGCACCTCATGTTCAAGATCACTATTACCGATAACCAGCCCTACCGGTACACCGAGAGAGCCCAGCACTACTGCATTGAGTTCTGCTTCACCAACTGACTTACCATTGACACGAACATCGGCTATCGCACTCCCCACGTAGGTATGGGAAAGCAATCCAAACGGAGTTCGAGCCTTGCTGTGAAAACCTACAAAAACAGCTACGTCGAATGACTCGTCAATGCCTTCACATTGGCATAGTGGACGGTTTTCGGGTACTGCTGGTCCAACAACAAGCTCAGCAGCCTCGTGTAGTTCCTCGAGCACTATGTTTCGCATTATTCCATGACCATCTGCTACCCGGAAAACATGACTTCCCTTTGGCAATGCCTCTAAACACCCTTCGATAACGGCGTTGACATCGCCAGTAAGGTAGCGCTGCGCAGATTGGTAACCCCTGCCTTCTGGCATGAGCTGGTCACGATGAACAACACCTGTAGCTCCTTCCATATCAGCAACAATGAAAATCTTCATAGTCCTGTGTATCCTATTGTATGGAACTCTGATTCTAGGACTCAGCCGACAAACATGTGGACGCAACCGATTTTGCCAACACGGCGTCAAGACGCACACGCACAGGTTTACGGAACAGTTCTTTCGGACCTGTGAAGGAAGTCGGAATATAGTTTTCGGTAACGCCTCGGTGAGTTCCTGCGTCGGAGTCGAAGACGTCTGAGATTACTGTAAATACCTTTCCGCAATTCTCCGACCAAAACATGCGTTCTCTGCGCACGGATAACTCACGTAGCAATCGAGACCGTTCTGTAACAACGGAACTAAGAACCTTATCGCCTAGGGTTGTTGCTGGTGTGTTTGCTCGTTCACTATAGCTGAATACATGCAAGTATGTGAACGGTAACGACTCAAGGAATTCATACGTTTCATCGAAGTGCTTGTCTGTTTCACCGGGAAAGCCAACAATAACATCTACTCCAATGGCTGCATCCGGCATACGCTCACGTGCATAATCAATGACGTTCCTATACATTTCCGGATTATACCTACGCCTCATCGCTCGTAGGATCTGTGCGCTTCCACTCTGCAAGGGTATGTGAAGGTGATGCACGAATGTTTTGGATGAGGCAATAAGGTCTATCATTTCCTTCGAAACGGTGTTGGGTTCAATGCTTGAAATGCGAACACGAAATGGTGGTGCAACCGCCTCAATTAACTGAAGGATATCCATAAATCTTTTACCATCCGCTGACCGATACTCGCCAAGGTTTATACCGGTTAGTATCACCTCTGCATACCCCAGATTAACAAGTTCACGAAGGTGATGCTCAACATCATTGCTGTGCATTGCACGTGCAGGGCCCCGAGCAATAGGAATCGTGCAAAACGTACATGAATAGTCACACCCGTCCTGAAGTTTCAGATACGCTCTGGAGCGTTCACCTGGCAAGGATGTTTGTGCGTGGACAAATGTTGGCTCTGCCGCGCTAAACTCTTGTACAAATATTTTCGGGGTCTCCCATCGAAGCATTTCCTCGGCGATGTTTGCAATCGTCATCTTCTCTGCCGTCCCAAACACACCTTTAACACCCTTGATTGATGCAATTTCTTCAGGTTTAAGCTGGGCATAACAGCCGGTCACAGCAACTGCCGCATTCGGTGCCTTGCTTAGCCCCCTTCTTATGACTTGTCTGCATTCGGCATCTGCCGTCTCCGTAACCGTACACGTATTTACAACAACGAGATCAGTTTCGCCACCAAACGGCACAACCTGATATCCCTTTCTTACAAAGTCTGCACGCAACGCAGAGGTTTCTGCTTGGTTAAGTTTACATCCGAGAGTATAAAATGCTACACGTTTTGACATAGTGGTACACAAATCTAGTGAGGGTAGAATGAAGGAGGGCTGTAACAAGGGGCGTGGCCATGTACGTTTTATCGTACAAGACAACATGGTTGCCGAGCTCGATGGTAAGCTCATCCATCCCGTTTGCTCTACGTACTGGTTGGTCTATTACGCCGAGGTTGCAGCACGAAGGGCTATTGAACCATTTTTTGACGACAACGAAAACGCTGTTGGGGCAGGAATTGAGCTACAGCATAAAGCCATGGCCGCACCCGGTTGTGAGGTAGATGTTACAGCAGAGGTTGTACACATCCAAGGCAATCGGATTCGATGCACGTTCACGGTGACTGCAACAAAAACGAATACCCTCCTGGCAGAGGGTATTCAAGACCAAGTGGTCATGCGAACTGAGGTCTTATCGTCACGAATACGCGCCGCTGTCCGCTAGATGCACGTATTCTGTACAGGAGGTTGTAGTGCTGTCAATAGAGGTCAAAGTTTCGAGAAAACGAACGTCGTCTTTTTCGGGTCTGCATAACGGAATACAGGATTGGCTGCACTGGTTTTGCCGGAATAGCTCTGGATACGCGATGGAGGTACTCCTCTTCTGATGAGCATATCACGTACAGCATTCGACCTACGGTGAAGCTGACCCAGGTTTTCGCCATTCTCAGTATTATTCAGAATCTCCAACGCAAGATCTTTACGCTGAATTAGGATGGTTGCGATAGAGTCAAGCACCGGAACATCTGACGGGCTAATGATATGGCTTTGGTCCATGAACTTCAGATCGAGGTTCACAATTAGCGTATTATCGTCTGTGTTATTTGCAATGTGAACGCTTGAGTTTGGCATCATTGCAAGTACATCACTTGTTTTCACCTTACCATTTGCAACTGCAGCGGTCATCGTAGCGCCTTGTGAGGCGTCAGCAAGTACTGTACTGTTTAGTTTAACCACGATTGAATATGAGTGGCGCAGTGAGTTATAGATACCAAGGAACACTCTGTCAAAATCATAGATATCCGATAGCCTATGCAGACGGCCGCTTGTTGATTCGGCAATGCGGAGCAATGCCGATTCATTGGAAACACCGAACGTAACTGCGTGGATAACAACGTTGTGACGTTGTGCAAATTCGATGACATCGGTATAGTTACTCGACGACCCTACATCTTCACCGTCAGTAAACAAAATCATAATTCGGTGGCTTGCAGAAGGGGCTTTTGCCAACTGTTCTATTGTCACTAACGCCGCATCGTAAATCGCACTGCCGTTACCGCGCGATGATAAACCATCTACTTTGAACTTTGAGCGGAAGAACTCTTTATCGTTCGATAGTGGAACCTCAACTTTAGGAGACCCTGTGAACTTCACGATAGAAACGTAGTCGTTTGGATCGAATCCCTGAAGAGCTGCTTGAATTGCACGCTGCATTCTTACAGCGCGGGGCATGGTCATTGATTGGCTATGATCTAGAGCAAAACCAACAGCAAATGATTCATTTTCCGAGGCGCGCGTTTCCGTTATCGTCATCGCTTCCGGTTGAGCTGGCAATGAAAGGTTTGCCGTCACAAAATCCTTCCACAACTCACGCGCTTCCGCCTGTGTGGCTAAATATGGAGGTGCATAACCTCCAACGCTCTTATTCTCCTGATCAACCAGTACAAGCTGAATGTCTGTGCGCTCCCCTCGAACTTCACGGGATACGATACTAAATCGCGCCTGTTTGCTTTCTACCAATTCCCTAACAGGAACTATTGAAGGCACGGTTCCTAGATAATTCCCTGCGCTTAATACTGCGCTGCCAAACAACAAAACTCCAAGCACAAAAATCGACGAACGATGAACACCAAGCTGCATACGGCCTCCAGTACGTTGACTTACGTAATTACCACTACGTCCGCAACATACGCACGTATTTCTACGTTGTCAAGAGTATCCCTGAAAAAAATTGAAGTTGGCAGAAAAAAAAAATTTGCCGACCACTTTAAGTCATAGCAGTACATGCTTTTATTTCAATATGTTAGTGCCGGTCGTTGTGAAAAGTCAGCAATATTATTTTAAGATAAATCCTGTATGCCTCATCCACATTATCAAGTCTAACTCATCTACAGTCCTTCCGGACATGTGCGCTAGTTTGTGAACAACTTGCTCAATCTTTACGTAAGTAGTTTTTGAAATGTGTCCTGGTATTTTATTAAGTAGATTCCATTCAAATAGCGAGCGTACTATATGTCTGTCCACAATTGCCAGGCCTTGATAACCAATATTCCGCAAAAAGTGTGATGCCTCCTTCATTCCTATGCCTTGTACTTCATTGCAGAGTTGTTCCCGTAAAACCATGGCATTGAGGTTATTCTGCCGAGCATGCAATAACAAAGCCGAAACCGACGGCCAATTTTCGCGGAGTCTTATTAATCGGGCCGACTTTACGTTATGAAAGCGGATATATGAGTTCTTTTGTCGTAACGCCTCTGTCGGGTTACCACCTATTACCAGAAAGTCTCGTGTTTTCAACTCGTTTACCACAAGCTCTGCATGCAGAGCTTTCGACTGCGGCGTTAGAATACAGAAGCAGAGCTCGTAGAACCATTCGTGCTCGGGCAGTAGGCGAAACTCCTCCAAGCGCTGCTGAATCTGCTTACCGTGTTTATGCCACAGCTTGTTAATTTCTTCGATACTATCCCTGTGGACCTCTGGTAGAACATTAGCCTCGCCCACTACAACATTCCGAACTTCTTGCGCATCCCCCATTCAGTACCAAAAAACAGGATACAAGCAATCAACGGCCACACTGTATGCCACAATACTATCTCCTTTTTTTCTGTAATCGCCCGAGGCTGTAGTCTTTGATCTGAGGCGATTTTTTCTGCTATCGTCATGGCTTCGGTTTCGTTACCATACATGGCATCAGATTGCAAGGCTATCGTCTTGAGCAGCTCCGTATTCTGTACTACTGCTGTCTCTTCCAACGATAGTGCATTAACCGTAAACCGTCCCCGATCTTCATGCAGCTTCCGATCCGCTTGAAAAACTGTAGCTGCGTATGTGTAATCGCCGGCAGCTAGTACTCCAATTGTTCCCGTGTAACGCCCTGCTCCTACGCTTGAAAGCCGCGTTGTTAAACTACGACCACCTCCGTTAACCTTTACTGTTATCTCGGCATTGGAAACCGGTAAGAACCGTTCATCCAGAACGTTACCCACGAATGCAACCGATTCGCTTGCATCGTACATGGTACGTGTAGGTCTAACGCGGATCCTTTGTGTACTCTCGTCAACTGTTAACCAAGCCGAAACATTTTCAAGGAGGGAGGTTAGCACATCAGGTTCTTCTTTACCACTTCTCATTGTTGAAATGGCAGTTCCTAAGAGTCGCCATCGGTGAATACCATACGCAAGGATTGCGGCACTCTTTTGGCGCACGTTGTTTCTTCGCAGAATCATTGCTTCTGGCAATGGAACGTTGTTTACCTTTACCGTAGCAAGTACTTCCGTCCCCGGATTCACGCTTACATAGGTCTCCGTTCTATACACGGGAGGTAGTGCATTCCAAAGGTCTGCGTCAGAATCACGTCCACTAATTTTCATAAGCGGATCCGTAACACCGGATAGTGGCACGTCAGGCGTAACCATGTATTCATTCGGGCGTGAACTAACCACTGAAAACGGCAGATAGGGTTCTAACATTTTCAGTTTGTCATAGTCAACATCTTTGCTGGCCACAAATAACAGTCCCAGTCCATTCTGGCATGCTGAAGCTACTAACCGAAGTGTTGACTGTGGAGACGTTGCAATCGGATATCCGATCAGCACACAAGCATCTGCATCTGCAAGATCGGCAGCCGTCGGGGCACTTCCGTAGTACTCCGATCCCTGTTTTTCGACGTACACCTTAACCTTGGTTTTCGTTGAGCGCTCTAAATCAGTTTTGATAAATGACAAGTCAGGACTTGGTGCACCGGCAAACACAACAATCGTCCTACGGTCAGACCGAACATCTACCAACTCAGTAACGGCATGGTTATTCAGAAATGCTTCTTGTTCGAGAGGCATTATCCTGAGGGTTACCTTTCGCATGCCTTCTGTTTGAGGCGTCCACCCGCAATGCACGATGCGCTGCTCTCTGTCTCGCGTAAAGGTGACGCTGTCGGTTCCAACTACCCGACCTTCTTCTTCCAGCAGTACAGTCAACGTCCTACCTCGGAATCCGTTTGCTGTAACTGTTGCTGATAGATGTGTTTTGCGTCCAACCTCAACGACGTCGTTGGCTTGAATTGCCGACAATGCAACATCTTGTTTATAAGCGGTATCACCAATACCGATTGCATACCAACCTTGTTTCGAGGCACGGACAACATTTAAAGGCGACTCACCGCTGTTGTACTGTCCGTCCGTGATAAGCAAGGCAACTCCCGGCCGACGACGACCACTTCTGTTGCTCACGGAATGAACCACCTGGCTTATATCTGTTCTGGGGTGCCGAAACACCATGGTATCGGCGTTGTCAACTGGATACGTTGAAGAACCAAAGGCAACAACCTCCGCTTCGGGCAGTACACGTTGTACGGTACGAAGTACTGATAGCGCCCTATCTGACCTACGTGTACCATTTTCTGAGATGTTCATT
>CAZGHI010000067.1:0-216 GCA_964525565.1 uncultured Hyphomicrobiales bacterium | reverse complement strand
CGTCAACTGCGATAACAACCGGTGACTGTTCCTGCTTTGAGTTCGTGAAGCGTAAAACTGGTTCGAACAAGGCAATCAGCAAAGAGAGAATACCTGCTGCCCGCAATGCAGCTAGTCCTAGCTTCCAAGGCAGTGTCAGTTCCGGTGTTGTACGGGAATAGACCATCCATGAAAATCCCAGACTGACGATTGCCAGTAGCACATACACTACAGTTG
>CAZGHI010000066.1:5459-6943 GCA_964525565.1 uncultured Hyphomicrobiales bacterium | reverse complement strand
CCCCCCTGGGGTCCTAACGACCGCACAGCAGGCTCAACAAAGAATGCTAACGACAGCGCCCATCCGGCCCAGATAACACCGAGACCTATGTGCAGAATCCGAAGAACAATAATTTCCATTACAACATCCCCATGTATGAAGATTCAGTATCCAAAAGTATCACGCGAAACACCTTTCGATAGCAACAATCCATGCATAACTTCGTTGCCTAATGACTGCATTGCTTTATCACACACAAATGTATCCCCGAAGCACGTGGTTCAACATACATAGACTGGTCGCCCTCTGTACCTTAGTGTTGTGCTGCGCCAACTGTTTAGCACAAACCGATGAGGAAGAGAGCGTCTCTACGTTCTGTGGAGTATCGGCAGGCTGGAAGCGAAGTGTTCTGGGACCGATTACAGCAGGACCGGCGGGGTTAACAGATCCGCCTGTTAACTTTCCCGTCTCCTTTGGTCCAACCGGAAGCGTAGAAGCCGGGTCATACATACCGATTACCAAATCGCTTGGCTTGAATACCGCTTTGGGTTTTGGTCTTTCCCATGTTTCGATGACAACAACGACACCCGGATTTGTGTATCCGAAAGGGGAGCCAATCCCGGTAACCTTTCGGGAAAATCTGGAGCTTCAGTGGTACGAACTACTTATGCGTGCTAGTCTTCAGTACCGCATTGGAAATGCTCTTGAAGTAAGCGTCGGCGCAGGAGCTGTGCTTCCCGGGTCTGTGTCTGCTCGCGCAGAGGAATACGTCATTGATCCACCAGACGCCACCTACGACGAACGAACTCGCCAGCGTTTACGATTTTCCGGAGCACTGGTAACAAGGCCTACAGTAACGTTCGATGGACGCATTGCTTACCGTCTTCCTCTTACCACACATTTGGATATTGTACCCTTTGCCGAGTTTAGAGCGATCCCGTATTCATTCGCTTCACAAGTTGACCTTACCACTGCGTCAGTTAGCATTGGCGCGCAGTTCCGGCTTGCAACAACCTTCTTTAGTGCGCCGGTTGTTGAGCCTGTTATCTTAACAGCCCCGCGGTTAACACCGGAAATGCTGGCAAATCAGGAGAGAAAGTTCGACACACCTCTTCCAGAAATCTCCATGATTCGCCGGCCATATCTGGCAACTGCAGTACAGGTTCAGCTAACCGACCTTGAACACCAGCCGAAATCAAAAGCAGACGTTGTCGTTCGGGTGTTGAATTGCTTGCGACTTCGATTGATTGATGAACATGTTGATGCTTCATCAACAATATGGGATGCAACGAAGTTCGAACTGATCCATAAAGACTCCATCCTCGACGCAACGCCACCTACTGCATTGATTCGAGTACGATCAACTGCAGAGGGAGGCGTTCAAAGTGGAGTTGTGCGCGCCATGAGTGGGGGTGCATTAGCGTTCGAAAATCACTGGTCCTCCAGCACAGATACCGTTTTTGCATGGCCACTACGGGAACTGCCGGTAACTGCTCTTGCAGGCG
>CAZGHI010000066.1:0-5356 GCA_964525565.1 uncultured Hyphomicrobiales bacterium | reverse complement strand
GCCGCCCAAGTAAGCGCTCTGCACTGGTACCTGATCTTGTGACCGCTGATTTCACACCACGAACATTTCTGGCTGGTTCGGATGACTTATCAAAAGCTGGTAGGGGGCTTGTAGCTGCACTCACAGATCACGCCCGCGAGGCACGGGTTATCCGATTCCGCGGTTCACCAGCACGCTGTATGCGCGTGCTTAGGGAACTGGCTCCAACAGGAAATGTGAAGGTTGAAATGCCAAACGAAACAACGACATCATCCGAAGATGATGCCGTTGTAGTTATTATCGAACGTTAGTTGAAACTGCGATTACTGACAGCTACTTACCGATCAGTTCACGGTACTTTTGAATTTCCTGAACAAGTTCGTTTGCGTCCGCTTGTGCTGCATATTGAATTGCTTTGTTGAACGCATCCACCACCTGCTCTGATTTGTCGTGCAACTCAAGGGTACGAGCAAGGTTAAAATAGACTCTGGCTGCAGACTCAAAGTCGTTTCTCAATACTGCAGCATTCGCCAGCGCATC
The DNA here is from genome assembly GCA_964525565.1 of uncultured Hyphomicrobiales bacterium. Lineage (GTDB taxonomy): Bacteria > Bacteroidota > Ignavibacteria > Kapaibacteriales > Kapaibacteriaceae > OLB6. Next base: position 4,837 of record CAZGHI010000066.1, on the reverse strand, counting down.
ATGGTCTGCGATCAGTTTTTCAACGCCAGCGTTGTTCGGATCTACTTTAAATAAGACAGGCTCGTCATGCCCTAAGGTACGCTGTACTTTCTTGCGCTCCTGCACCTGTGGCTGATCCGGAACACGTTCCACGTGGTTAGCGACTTGAGCCCCTTCCCTATCATCAACAGTAGTGGGAATAACGGTTACCGGCTGCTGAGAAGGATTAAAAGCAATGAACAAACTCAAAACAAGAACAAGCCCAATTACTGCCGACGTGACCACTGTGGTACTCACTGCACTACCGCTCATCCTGGAATGTATTTCTGCACGTGTTTGTTCGTACACCGGTTCTACAGCCGCAGCCGTTTTTTCGGTATACTCAGTTATCAGTTGGTCTATGTTCTTCATATTCCCTCTTCGACCAAATATCGCAAATATGTTGCCAGTTTGTTCCTGGCCCTAAAAAGCCTTGTCTTCACAAGCTCTACCGAAATCTCCTCTACATCCGCTATTTCGTTTACTCCCATGTCGGCAAAGTACTTGAGCATAATCACACGTTTGTATTCTTCCGGTAATCTCTCAATTGCTGCCTTCACATGCTGTACTTCCGCCTCTACTTCAAACTGGGGTTTCGAATCATCAACAACATCTTCCGGTAACTCAACCAAGTTTTTCCGAGCCCGATTCCGGTAGAACGACTTTACGAGATTCCGGGCAATCGTAAACAACCATGCTTCAAAGTTACCCCCACGGAATAACCTTCGCGACTCATACATTCTGACGATGATAAGGCTGAAAAGATCCTTAGCATCATCTTCCGACGGTGCAACGGCAAGACAATATGCCATCACCTTACGCCGAATTGCTTCATACAACTCATCAAATGCCTGCTTGTTGCCAGCCTGAACCTCGGCGAACAACGATACCAGATGTTCGTTCAAGGAGGCCTGAGGCGTCCCGGCATCTTGTTGCATGTGCTACATCTAACGCCAAAAATGAAATCACGTTACATCTTGGGCAGAAAATACCTTCCGCCAAACCTATAACAGACCCCAAAAGTCCGGATAAGTTCCATACCCTCCAAAAACAAAAGTAACGATTCGCATAAGGCTGTTCCCGACCTTAGCGAACCGTTTACTTAAACATACGTACGTAGGTACGTACGCTACCTTGGAAATACTGGGCTGAAGTTTATGTATGGAGTTGTTACCTCGCCTCCCGGTGGAATGTTGGCAGGTGCTTCTTCGCCCTTCGGACCTAAACTCTTTATGAAAGCGTAAATGGCGCCAAGATCACTCTCCGTCATGTTATGCAACGACCAGTACGGCATTGGAGGAGCAGCCTGATACGTCCGCACAAACTGAACCCAGTCTTTTTCGGACATTCGATGCACCATTGTACGAAGATTCCACGGGTACGAGACCCCCCACGGACCCGAAAAACCCATGGAACTCCCTGTTAACCACTCAGAAACCGGTACACCATTGGGTGTTGTTTCCCAGCCAGGTGTATGGCAATCATTACACGCTGCAATGGCTACCAAATACTTGCCGCGCTCAATACGCTTTTGCTGTTGCGATGTGCGCGCAGCCGTGGCTTTATTGTCTGCCGTTAAATCATCAACGGTACCAATCAGAATTAATGCCAGCGCTGCCAGTACGGCAGTGGGCCAGTAACGAAAAAAGATGTTCATAGCCGTCTTCATAGTTGTGAAGAATTAATGCCCTTTTTGTTCGATGCAACCTACGAGCATTCAAAGAGGCAGTTGGACAAAATTTCTCATATTTGTCCGATGTCAAAAGAACCATCAGATGAGCTTTTTACCCTTATAAAAGCGCTTACAAGGAGTGAAAAACGCTATGTCAAACAGGAATTGCAAAAACATGTAATTGGGGAGGTCAGTCAATCAGCGTTGCTGTTCGATGCCGTAGCAGCACAGGAGACCTATGATGAAGAGAAAATTCGAATTGATTATGCTGATCGAGGTTTTACACGCCGTCTTCCGGAAGCAAAACGGGAGCTGATGCACGTAATACTGCGAGCTATGCGGTCCTATCACTACCGCAAAAACTCTTCGCGCAGAGCGATCTCTGCCATTCTCGACGCCGAATTCCTGCGTCTGCGCGGTTTGTTTCGGTTGGCTGAGAAAAAGCTGCAGGAGGCGCTGTACAACGCCAAGCTGTCCGACAATGAGGTGATTGCAGCACTTGCCTATAGTACTCTGAACGACCTTAACCACATTCGTGGCAACTGGCCTGCCCCGCATACGGACCCTGCCCAGGATGATTTGGTTGCCACGGCTCGCAACCTAGAAGAAAGCTCGTATATCGGCGGGCTGTCCGCACGTATGGAGGGTCTTGTTTCGATGTTCGGTCAGTCACCTACTCCTGCCGCAAAAGTTTTAGCATCCGACCTGGTTAAGCTAGGTGAACAACGTTTCCCTCTGCACTCTGCGTCGGCAAAAAACGAATGGCTACGGCTGTTGAGTCAGAAAGCTTTGTTTATCGACAACGACCACGCTTTGGCACTTCGGTACGACCGATCACGCCTTGATGTACTTGAAAACAATCCGGAGTATAAGGCCGCCAACATGCATATGTGGGTAAATCTTGTGCATAGCGTTGCACTTCGTCTGCTTATCGTTGGCAACGTTCAGGCGGCCATTCCACTCCGCAATGATCTCTTTGATTTCTGGAACACCCGAAGACACGGGCTAACTCCGCACAATCGTCGCTCCATAGGGGCACAATACATTAACATCGAGATTCAGATTGCCTTGCAGTCGTTCAACTTTGAGCAACTCTACAACAATCTTGCACACGTAGATGCTGTACTTGCTGAAACCGAAGAATTGGGGCCGTCAGAAACCGGAATTGCCTGCCAATTGAATATTGCTATCTGCCTATTTGGACTTGAAAAGTATGGTGAGTGCATTCAGCGACTATTCCTGATCGACGGATACCCCGAAGATGTTCGACCTGAACTTCACACCGCCAAACGCTTGCTGCTTATCCTCTGTCACATCAACTTGAGCAACGAGTCCGTTGTTACCAGTCTGGTACGGTCAGAGCGACGAAGGTATCGTGATCAGCCTATCCCCAAAGATGTAGAACTCTTTTTAAGCGTGGCAATACGAACCTTTACTACGAAACCAGGCCGCCCATTGCGTAACCTCTACATTCGGTCGCTAGAAGAACTACTTTCTCTACAGGCGGCCTCACAAGCAACCATTACTTCCACCATTGAATTTCGCTCATGGCTTTTAGAGCGAATTCACCGTAAACCATGGCGTACATTCCTTAGCACCGGTTCGGAGGTGGAACCGTCCAGCAACGATAGGCAGACCTCGTTAGCATAAACCGCGTAAGGCCCACCGTTCGTCCAGGTGGAAACAAGACCACCTCGTGAGCAGTAAGAAAGGAAATTTTCCACGGCGATCATCGTTCAGAGGTGCTCATGCTGTTAATGTTCCAAGCGCTCGAATACGTCAGCTTTACGAGCTGTACGGCAGACCATGTTCCATCCATGCTACAACCGTGTTCAAGTGTTAAGGACGAGCACTTAAATCTAAACTTTTCATGAACTTCCGTTCATTGAAAAGTTTCGCAATTAGTTTGGTGTCATGATACTTACGCAGTTATATTACCACAGATGTTTTGTTAGAAGGAGGAGGGGGCTCTGAAGACGTACCTGTTTATCGGCATTATCATCAGCGCCATTTTTACCGGCTTTGAGGCGACTGGGCATTCTTTAGCACCCACACCTGCGCTTCCCGACTCAAATGCTGCCATCTATCCAGACGAGTTTCACGACTTAGATAATGGTGGTACGGTCCGTTCGATATCTGATCTATCAACTACGGTAACCAACAAAGTATCGAAGGCACGCTCTGCCTATTTTCTTGCACTGTCGTGCCTGGAGCAAGCAGATACCTCTTGCGCCGTTAAACAATTCGAGAGATCCATCCGAATTCTTCACGATGTTGCCAACGAACCCGGTATCCAGCGACTGACGGACTACTCACGGCTGATTAACAGTGTAATCTACGATTACGAACGATCCATAAGAAGTATCGGATCCTTAGATACCGATGCCTCCATAAGCATCCTTCGTGAGCGTCTCTTAGCCGACCATGACCAAAAAGCGCCAGTAGAACCCGTTGCAGGTGTTAAACCTAAGCCCCCTGTTAAGCAAAGCACCCAAACAACAATTGCGCTTCCAGTAAATGAGGATGTAGAAAAAAGCATCGAGTTCCTGACCGTTGCAAAGGGGCGGCCATTCATGAAACGGTGGCTCGAAAGATCAGGACGGTGGTTCCCCACACTTCGCCGAATTGCTCGGGAAGAAGAAATGCCGGAAGAAATAATCTATCTGGCTATGATGGAGAGCGGACTCAACCCAAACGCACAGTCGTGGGCTAAAGCTGTGGGAATGTGGCAGTTTATTGCCAGTACCGGAGAAATGTACGACTTGAAGATTACTCCTTGGGTTGATGAACGACGCGATCCGGAGAAGGCCACACGAGCCGCAATGCGATTTTTAAAAGATCTGTACAACGACCTCGGCGATTGGCATTTGGCCCTTGCAGCATACAATTGTGGTCCGGGAGGAGTTCGCAGGGCCAAACGGAGAGCAGGGATGCCAGATGGTAACTACTGGGATATTAGGAATCATCTGCCTCGCGAAACACGGAACTATGTTCCCCTTTACATTGCAACCACTCTTGTTACCATGAATCCGGACAATTACGATTTTCCACCGGATTCACTACAATTTCACTCACCTCATCTATACGACACATTTCTCGTTCCCGAAGCGGTTAACATTTCTGCATTGGCCCAATGTGCCGGCATTT
>CAZGHI010000065.1:0-7228 GCA_964525565.1 uncultured Hyphomicrobiales bacterium | reverse complement strand
CATGTACGTGAGTGCAGATTGGCATCTAACCTGTGACAATCAATAACAATGGAAGCCGATTTTTACATAAGACCGCGCATCACAAAGTCAGCTACATCGTCGCGCACGTCTTCGGGCAACGTTGCTTTTATATCGTTGATAGCGCTTTCCACATCGGATTTAAAGGATCGAACCAGTGGGAGAACTTCGTTTACGAGTAGAGCATCAGAAGGGATTTCCACCGTACGGCGTCCGAGCTGGACGAGCAATGACAACAGCTCTGCCTCCGACTCACTGCTGCATTCGATGGCATCATCAGCTTTTGCACCCTTCCACAACGTTAGCTGCCAATGGAACATACCCAGTTCGTAGGATACATGGGTGATCTCCGGTGGAATAACGATGGTTCGAGTGGTGCCCGTGGGCAGTTGTTCAATGCGAACATCATACCACTCGCTCATCCTGCGTATGCCTTTTGTTGCCGTAATCTGCAATGCCAATGCAGTGCCAAGGTGACGCAAGTTGGTGCTGCTCGTTCGCCAGGCCAAAGTAAGCCGATATAACCATCGTTGCTCCTCCGATGTTAACCCAAAGATGTGCTCCATCAGCCAACGATCCAGCCGTCGGCGGTCTTTGCGTATCCTGTCAGGATGCACAACATCGGCGTCCGCTGTACCATACTCTGCTTCGAGATGTTGTATCGGACGGTACAGAAAGTCACGGTGACGGTGAGCTTCAATGCGTGCAAGGATGTCATCAACAGGGATTAGAAGTTCACGTGCGTCCCGAACGGTCACATCGGCATCATGTCCGTCGCGCCGTCGCAACAAATGGTAGAACAGCCCCGGCGTACTGTTCAACCACAAGGCTATAGCTTCTGCATGCTGTTGGTTGCTGAGTGTGATACACACAGCAATATCGGTTACATACGCTTTACTCGGGTTGAGCGAAACAAGCCAACGCTCGGCCTGACTTTTAGGTATGATCAGCGTCGGCGGGGGGGGCACGTCGAGCATCCACCACGGTGTACGATTCCGTAGGCTAGGGCGCAGGTGGACGCCTTCGAGCTCAGCCTTGCTGATGCGGGCATCAGCAGCCGTTCCGGCAAAATCCGTTCGCTCCTGAGGAAGTAGTAACAGCCGCCTTTCAGTTACGGTGAGACCGGCAATGGACTCAACATCGTCCGTTTGACAAATGGTTGTTGTTTCCGAGCGCTCGCCGTCGGCAAATGATGTATGCCAGTACTGTTCCTCGATGTTCTCGGCATCCAATTCCGCTAAGGTTGGGATGAGTACATCGTTAGCTCCGGTGCGTAGTCCGTTAGCAATCGTGGCAACATCGGTAATGGGACGCAGAGACGGTGAGATTTTTCTGAGAATGCCTGAGATAACATCTGCAGGAATGATGAGGTCGTCCCATGCCGAGGCATGTGTTAAGACAAGCGACAGGAGGGTACTTCGGTCAACATGCCGCGTATTGACTTCTGCGTTGACTCTGTTTCGGCTTCCTCGGCGCAGATATCGAACAAACTGAGCTAATGCCTCGATCCGATCTTCGGGAAAGGCTGTTGATTGCGCTGCCGGTACGATGGTGCTTCGAGGCATTCGTAAACAGGCAAAGGTGGTTACCGATTGTGGAGTGGCACTATGCACCGACTGTGCTATAATGCAGCATGTGCTGGTATCAGGTTCGGTAAACGGCTCCGCATCGTCTAAAACCACCCACTCAACATGAAACTTCTCCGCTAGTGTTCGACGCACCATTCCGTATTCGGTGTTACGCAGCACCTTTAACGGAACAAACAGGATAAGCGATGAGTTCGGACCAATCGAAAGGTTCTCCAGAGCTTCTGCCATTGCCGATGCATCGGCGCCAAGCTGCGGTACAATCTCGATGAGGGCGCCGGGCTGCAACAGGTGCAGGCGCCGGGCAAGCCGACCGACCGAACTGCCACTCTCCACAACCCGAATAGGTTGTGATCGCACTGATTCTGTTCTCTCTGACGTTTCGTGGATACCGGCTGCTACAAGGGCAAAGTCTATGGCATCAATGGTTGGAATAGGTGTTCCCGATTGCCGAGCCAGCCACATTGCGGCCTCTTCGTGCGTTTCAGCATTGAGCAAGCCGTTCAATGATGCGATTTCACGCAGCAGTTCACAGTAAAGCATCCGCAGGGAGTCGCGCACGGCAAACTGCGGCAATGGATGTAACTGCGAGAGGCCTAAGCGTCGGGATTCAGCGATGTATGCATTAACAATATCGGTAACGAGTTCAAGCGAAGCTGGCTCAGGTGGAATAGTAACTGGTATTGTAGAAATATTCAGTAGTTGCACTATGCTTTCCGCATTGGAACTACCTGTACACCGCTGTAGCTCATCCAACACATTCTGAGTCCACCGAATTGATGATGTTGCGGACTGCACCAATGCCTGCCGCAGTGCCTCTGTTAAGACTACGCGCTGAGAGGCTGACAGCTCAGAGGCAGAGGTGACCAAAGCCCCTTGCCATATTCCTTGTAAGCCCTTCTGCAAGGGCATTCTGCGCTGTTGAGGAGAAACAGCATATGCAACCACTGTGCGCAATGTCGAAATAATGACTAATGGCGCCTGCGCACGATTGGCAGCAGCAAAGGCGCGCTCCCGGATAGCCGTTGAAAAAGGACGTTGCATCGGGTGTAACGGAACAACAAGAGCTAGTGGATGCATTGATGCATCCTGAACGAGCAAGTATTGCCCGTCAATCGTTGTATGCGGAACAACAGTGGCTTCGATCATTGCCCTGTCGGCAGCATCCTGTACACATGATGCGAGTATCTGGAAGTCCTGTTCCATTATGGTGCAAGTTGTGCCATCAGATGATGTATGAGCTGATCCGCTTCGTGGGCGGAGGGGGCTTCAGCAATGATGCGAACAACAGGTTCGGTATTGGATGCACGGATATGCGCCCAGCGGTTATCCCATGCTAAATGAAGTCCGTCTTCCCACGAAGATGTTGCCTCGGGAAATGCTGCTGCGCACCTGTCCAGCACTGTCTTGAGATGCACATCTGCACTAACAGTTTTTTTTGTTTTCACCATTGCAAATCGTGGAATATCACGGCATGCTTCCTGCAACGAGACGTTATGTTTTCTGAGGTGGCTCGCAATTAGCGCTAAGCCAACCATGGCGTCGCGTCCGCTATGGCACGACGGATAGATTACACCACCGCTACCTTCTCCGCCGATAATTGCCTTTACGTTCTGCATCTTTCGTACAACGTTGATTTCACCAACGGCTGAACGATGCACTGTTGCGCCGAACCGTGAGGCAACATCGTCCACCATGCGCGTTGTACTGTAGTTAACAACAACATGAGCCGGGGTTGAGGCTACTTGCCTGTGGTGTGTGAGCGCCGCCAGCGTGGCAAGAGTTATGGTGTACTCCTCGCCGATGGGATTGCCATCGGCGCCAACAAGAACAAGACGGTCGGCATCAGGGTCAACAGCCACACCAAAAGCGGCATTGTATGCTAAAACACTGTTTCCAAGCTCGGTAAGGTTTTCCGGTATTGGTTCAGGTGGATGGGTGAAGTTTCCCGAACCATCACAATTGATGCTGATTACGTTGTACCCGAGCTGCTGAAGGAGCTTAGGAACAATGAACGAGCCTGACCCATTCACAGCATCTACCACTACAACATCAGAAGTGTGTAGCTGTAACCCTTGCGCTACATCCAGCTTTCGAATGCGGTGCAGGTGTTCGCTTATGGCTGTAGTGTCACGAACTACGTTGCCGGCTTGCTGTTGTGCTTGTAAACCGGTTTCCCGTGATGCTGCCTTTTCATAGATCTGCAACGACAGTTCGGGAGAAACAAAAATTCCATCCTGACCAACAAACTTTAGTCCATTCCACTCTGCTGGGTTGTGCGAAGCAGTAATCACTATTCCTCCGGCTGCATCGCTGTGTTCTACGAGAAGTTGAACAGTTGGAGTTGGTACCATGCCAAGAATGCGAACAGTGCGTCCACAAGCTCGGAGTGTACCAACAACGATATCTTCTATCCACTTACCACTTGGCCTGCCGTCAGTTCCAACAGCAATGGGTCCGTCGGGCAACAAAGACGACGCTGCTGCAACATGTTGTGCAATGAGTGATGGGGTAAGATCCGAGCCAAGGGTGGCCCGCAAGCCGGAAACAGATCGTAGAATAGGCATAGGCAAAACTAGGATGATGCGATATCACAGCATGTTTTCAGGTAGGCCATGTATTGCCGGATTACCTGCCTCCTGCGATCTCAGCTTCGACGTCTTCAGGCGTTCGCGCCAGACTTGCCGACATGTTTACGGGACCTTGTTGTGTAACAAGAATGTCGTCTTCAATACGGATGCCGATATTCCACCAGCGAGGATCACAATCCGATCCTTCTGCAATGTAAATGCCGGGTTCAACCGTGAGAACAGTATTCGGTTTTAGTGGTCCCCTCGTACCCGGGTCATGCACATCTAACCCAAGGTAATGGGATGTTCCATGCATGAAATACGTTTTTGCCTTCGCAGGCTGGTCTATGATGTTGAGTTCTTGTAGTCGTCTGCCGATTACAGACATTGCAGCGTTATGGGGATCTTTAAAGTCTGCACCAACAGTGCACGCTGCAATACCGCTGTCTTGAGCCTCGAGCACAATGTTATAAATGGTACGCTGGTCTGGTGTGAATCGTCCGTTCACCGGGAATGTCCTGGTTACGTCTGCAGTGTAACCATGATATTCGGCTCCACAATCTGCCAACACAAGGTCGCCGATGTGCGTTGCTCGGCGATTGCTGGTGTAATGCAGGATGCAGGCATTGTAGTGACTCCCAACGATACTTGGATACCCAACATCTTCTGCTCCAAGTTTTTTAAAAACGTATTCAATTTCAGCCTCGATTTCGTATTCGCGCATGCCTGGCCGGACGGCGCGGAGTGCAGCGCGATGTCCTTGAACGGTTATGTCAACCGCCTTTTGTATTAACCGCAGTTCGTGACTGTCTTTCACCTCGCGCATAGACACGAGTCCGGGAATCATGGCAACGGTTACTACATTTTTATACTTATCAGCTAAGGCTTTCTTAATTGCGGAGTCAACATACAGATTGCGTCCCAGAATAGGCATAGGAACGCTCTTTGTAGCCCAGCCGGCAATGAATACCGTATCAACCGGTCCGCCAAGTATCTGGCTTGGTAGTGATGGTTCCAGGCCGGGCTGCTCAGTGTGTTTACCTCGACTGGCATTGTCGGCACCCATGATTCCATCCAACACTTCGGTAAGCTGGTCCATGGGGAGTGATGGAACAAGGCCATAAACCTGTTCTGCCTCGGTTGGTCCCGCCACCACACCTTGCCACAGTTCGCGTTCAGCATTTCTTTTGCGCACGAAGAACAGTTCGCGGGTTTCTACGCCCCTTACTACCACTGGTTCTTTACACAAAACAAGGACGCAGTGTGGATACGGAAAACCAGTAAGGTAGAGCAGGTCGCTGTTCTGCCGGTACTCGTAGTCCACGTCGTTCTGCCGGTTGCGAATATCGGCGCTGAGAACAATTGCGATACTTCGTGGTGGCAGGCTATCAAGCAGTCGTGCACGTCGTTCGGCATAAACGTGCGCTGGTATGCCATCGGTTTCATGAACTGTATAAGGAAACTGCTGCGCATGAACATTCCCAATCGCGAATGCGCCAAGGAGAACGATGCCTAGCGTTATGTCTAACAGACTACGGCTCATGCAGATCGGTTGTGAGGTTCTGTTGGTGCGTGGATGCATCCGGTAAATTAGCACGGTATAGGATACGAGCACCCGGTTGATAGCTCACATAGTACCACATCCATTCGATAAGAACCTTTAACCGGTTCCGGAATGATATCAGCTTAAAAATGTGCAGCACTGCCCACGAGGCCCAGGCTACAAAGCCAGAAGCACGAATTCTTCCAATTTCCATGATTGCCTTGGCGCGCCCGATCGTGGCCATAGAGCCAAGATCTTTGTACCGGAAAGGGGCTGGGGCAGGATGCAACGTGCTCACGTCAGATACTATGTGCTTAGCAACGTACACCCCCATTTGCATGGCTGTCTGAGCAACACCCGGAAGCGGCGTCCCATCGGCTTGTTCGAATCGGGCTGCATCGCCAATCACAAAAACGTGAGGGTAGTCTGGCAAGGAACAGTTAGGCTGTACAATTGCTCGACCTTGTTTGTCGGTAGGTGTTGGGAGCATGGATACGAGTGGCGACGCCTGATTGCCAGCAGCCCAAATCACGCAATTTGTTTCGATATCGAAGTCGTTGTTTGATGACTTCAGGACAACGCGATCGGGTGTGATTTCTGCAACCCTTGTTCCAAGCAACACGCGAACACCCAAGGCACTGAGTTGCTGTTCCGCGCTTTTAGATAACGTTGTATGGAACGATGTGAGCAGGCGATGAGAAGCTTCCACCAGAAGCACGGTTACATCGGACCGTGTGATGCGGGGGAAATCCGGCAACATCGTTTTCAGAGCAATCTCAGCAATGGCACCAGCCATTTCAACTCCGGTGGGACCGCCACCAACAACAACAAAACGCAGATGCTTGCGTAGCGCATTAACATCGGAACATTCATCGGCCCGTTCGAAGGCGGTTAGTATGCGGTTTCGAATGTCAAGAGCATCTTCCAACGTTTTAAGTCCGGGTGCAAACTCTTCCCAAGTGCTGTTTCCGAAATATGAATGACGTGCACCGGGAGCCAGAATCAAACGGTCGAAGGGGTAGGAACCATGTACTCCCACAACAAGATTCTGCACAAGATCTACAGATGTAACTGTGTCCATCACTACCTGAACATTGTTACGTCCGCGAAGGATGGCACGCAGTGGCTGAGCAATGTCGCCTGGAGAAAGTGCAGCAGTTGCAACCTGATACAAGAGTGGCTGAAAGAGGTGGTGGTTTGTTCGGTCAATCAGTGTTACTGATATCCGCGGACTATTCAGATTTTGGGCTGCGGCAAGTCCGCCAAATCCACCACCCACGATAACGACACGAAGTTTTGTTCCAGTTGGCATAGCAGCAATACTTACGGAGTTGTGGCTAGATAGTTTCGATGCATCAGACAGAGTTTAAACTGTTGCACACAGCACTGCACAATCAACTCTTCGTGCTCCCGCCTCAAGCAGCTCCATAGCAGCGTTATTGAGAGTGGCGCCGGTGGTAAACACGTCGTCAACAAGGATAATCCTAGTTCCCGCGATTGTTTCGACATTG
>CAZGHI010000064.1:0-10221 GCA_964525565.1 uncultured Hyphomicrobiales bacterium | reverse complement strand
GCGCAGTTCTTCGTCGTCCAGACCAACCAACGATCGAGGTGTGTTTCCTTGTGATGACATTGTCAGGCTCCATGGTGCAATGATTGTTCGGCTTCAGAACTATCGTTCCAATGCCAAAGTTCCACAGGTTCACCGTAGTAGTCTGCCACGTTTGCTTCACTCTCGTAAACGCGGATACGGTGCAGCTCGCCACTTGGCAGCTTGTTTTCCAGTTGTTTCCAAAATGCAAGGCACAGATTTTCTACCGTTGGGATGATACCACGCAGGAAGTCAACATCATAATTCAGGTGTTTATGATCAACCAAATCAATGATGTACGTGTCCATGATGTGCTTTAGCACCTTCAAATCAATCACGTATCCGGTTTCCGGTGCTGGGACCCCTCGAATTGTAACCTCGAGTGTGTAGTTGTGACCGTGACCACGGGGGTTGTTGCACTTATCAAACACCAGGTCGTTTTGTTCGTCCGTGAACGTAGGATTATAGAGTCGATGTGCAGCAGAGAAGGTTGCTTTTCGTGTTACGAATACCATGATTTGCTCACTTGAAGTAGGATATTTGCAGACTTACGCCAAACTACGATGGTAATCACGTTTCTTTTTGTTCTCCTGTTTTCGGCATCCGATGCATGTGCAAACAGGGATTGCGACAGCTTACTGCTGAAGCTCGGTTGCAATGTTATGACATTGCAAGTTGACGGATTGCTTGCAACAACAGGGCAACAAACGATGAGCGGGCTTCCCTTCCAAGTGGATATGGATAGTTCAGGTGCATACTTGCTCACGATGGGAGGTCCGTTTGGAATCACTGCTGCAAAAATGTATGCTTCGGCCGACACCTTTGTGATGGTGAACTATCTGCAGCAAGAGGTGTGGCACGGCGACCCTTCTGCTAAAGAGCTCAAGGCGGCAACCCACCTGCCAATAGAGGCTGTGGATTTCCTGTACCTCATTCGTGGTCGTGTTCCCGGTGATCCGTGCAGATTTCAACGCCTGTCCACCCCGTCAGGAGGAATTCTTTTTAAGCACAGGGATACCGTGGGGGTTGAGTACGTCCTTGTGGACAGTGTTCGTAACATTCTTCGTCAGTATCAGCGTAAGGATACCCTTGGCAGTCTGCTTGTAGATGTAGCATTCCAGGATGTTCACATTGTGGATGGAATACCCCTTCCACACACCATTCTGATTACAACACAGGGTAAGAAGCAGGAAGTCCGCGTTACAATTCGCGACGTTGTGGTAAACGGACGTTTACCGAAGCCCCTTGCCATTGTTGCACCTCCGACTTTCGGACGTCGGCATTTCCGCTAATGACATCGTTCATTGTGATTCTTGCTCTTCTGTCAGCGGCACACACGGTTGCACAGCAAACCGTGGACGAAGCATCACAGAACAATGCAAACATTCCGCGTTCGGACTCCGTTCGGCGGGGAGATATCGATACAACGATTTTTATCTCTGCTCGTGATACCGTTCATTTTTCTGTGCGAAAGAAGAGGATGACTCTTCTTGGGAAAGCCGTTGTAACGTATCAGCAACAGAAGTTGGAGGCAGCACGGATTACAATGGATTTTTCGTCAAGTACGATGCAAGCAGACGGCTACGTTGATTCTTCGGGTCGGTCACGCGGGTTTCCTGTGTTTACCGATAACGGCGAAGAATTCGCCGGTGAGTCTATGACCTATAATTTTCGAACGAAGCGCGGCCGTGTTCGTTTTGGAGAGACAAATGTTGAAGGGGGCTTTTACTATGGCGAGCGAATAAAACGCGTTGGTGATCGTACGGTGTACGTTCAGGATGGTTGTTTTACAACCTGCGATGCACCGGAACCACATTTTTACTTCAACTCTCCCAAAATGAAGGTAGTAATGGACGACAAGATATACCTAAATCCCGTTATATGGTATGTTGAGGATGTTCCGGTTTTTGCGCTACCGTTTGGGGTGTTTTTCAGCACGGAACGCGGACGCCGTTCCGGACTTATTATGCCTACACCGCTGATTACAAGCGACCGCGGTATTGTGATACGCAACCTTGGATACTACATAGCTGCATCGGACTACTTCGATACAGAGATCGCCGCCGATGTTACCACAAAAGGTGGGTTTACCTTATTCAACCGTTCACGATGGGCATTGCGAGACCACTTTAGTGGAAACTCAGAGTTGGTTTTTGGTTATACCCGCTTTAACGTGGACGATCCGTATGCAATGAATATCGGAGTTACAATCAACCATCAGCAGCAGCTCCGTCCACAAGAAAATATTGCTCTCAATCTCTTGTTTACCACACAGCAACTTTATCAGAATACATCGCTAAATCCCATTGACCGGGTCCGGCAGAATGCACGTTCTACAGCATCGTATCAACGGACATTTTTCGACGGAACAACACTAAACCTTAACTATGTACGAGATCAGAACATGGTTAACGGATCCGTGACGGAGAATCCGTCCATTAGCTACGGTATTCCGCAATGGTTCCCGTTGCGAAGCAGCGTGAGCGGAAACCATTGGATACGCGACCTAACCTTTCAGTATCGTGCTATCGGACGATATTACCGCAGTGCACAGCGTTTAGATATCAGCCAGCCGTTTACAACAACAGAGTACACCTTGGTGGAGCATCGTCCTTCAATTACAATTACTCCAAAACTTGGTAACGTTACCATTCAACCGAGTGTTGTCTATAGCGAAAACTGGTATGGACAGGAATATGTGCAATCTGTGGACAATCTTGATTCTACAGTTAGAACATCTCGGCGCACAGGCTTCTTTCGCGAGTACACGTATGGCTTTGGAGTCTCGGCAAGCACTTTCCTTTACGGTATGGCATATCCGCGCTTTTTAGGTATCAGTGCATTTCGACATACCCTTCAGCCCGTTCTAAGTGTGAATTTCATCCCCGATCAATCGGATACATCGCTGGGATTTTTCGGGAAGTACACGAGCCCGATTACCGGCCAGGAAGTCTTATACCGAAGATTCTCTCCTGCAGGCTCATTAGCTTCGGCGGAACAGCAAACTAACATTGGCATTAGCCTGCTCAATAAGTTTAGTGTGAAGCCATTGGAGAGAGAGGCGGATTCAGTTGCTCCGCGACCAGTTGACGTTCTGGTTCTGAATCTTAGCACCTCGTACAATGTTGTGGCCGACTCACTCCCCTTGCGTCCAATAACATTTAATGTGCGATCCCCAATGTTGGAGGCGGTAGAGTTTGCTTGTTCGGGAGCATTTTCTGTGTATCGGCAGGCACTCGTTGCAGATCCCGGAACCGGAAGACAAGTGTGGCGCGACATAAATACCTTAATGTTGAGCGGTGGGGGTGGCATTGCGCGATTAACACAGTTGTCCCTGCAACTTGGTACACGGTTCAACTCTGATGGGATAAGTTTTCAGCCACGAACCATCGTGCAGGATACTGCCGATACCACTCTTCCCGAGGAAGATTTGAGATCACGATTTGACCGAAGACTGAATTATCGGGACGAAACACCCGACCTGTTTGCTGACCAAAGTAATGGGTGGCAACCACTATCTGTACCATGGGATCTGAGTTTATCTCTATCGTATAACCTGACAGTTCCGAATCCCGACATGCGTATTGAGACCTTGCTGCTGTCTTTCAGTGGACATATGAACATTACATCTAGCTTGACGATTTCGGCAGTTGGCAGCTTCGATATGATTACAGCCACTTTGAATAGTCCAATTATTGACATTACTAAAAAAATCCATTGTTGGAATCTAACCTTAAACTGGGTACCTATTGGAATCAACCAAGGATTTTTACGCTTTTCAGCTTCGGCACCTCAGTTGCAGGGTTTGGTAATTCCCAAACAAAGTACCCCGCTCTACCGCTAACAAGGGTCGTGCGCACAGTGGTCGAGCATCACCCTCAACCGAACCCCTAACCCATGTCCATCCTTATTTTTACCAGATTACAGAGAGTTAAACATACATGTGTGGAATCGTAGGCTATATAGGTCCGCAGCAGGCTGCCCCCATCTTGGTGTCGGGTCTGCATCGAATGGAGTACCGCGGGTACGATAGTGCCGGTATCTGTATCGTGGATCAGGACACACTAACGATAGTGAAGAAAGCCGGACGTGTACATGAAATGGAAACAGTTGCCGAACCTGCAACCATCAGTGGCATGTTGGGGATTGGCCATACCCGCTGGGCAACACATGGAGAGCCGAATGATGTAAACGCTCACCCCCACACCGATTCAACGGGACGCATTGCGTTGGTTCATAATGGCATCATAGAGAACTACCTAACAATTCGCCGGCAGCTTGAAAATGCGGGTCTGTCGTTTACCAGCGAGACAGACTCTGAAGTATTAGCAGTATTCATCGGGATGTTGTATTCCCGTTTAGGCAATCTGGAGTTGGCAGTACAGACGGCACTCCAAGAAGTAGAAGGAACGTTCGGTCTGGTTGTGGTGAGCACCGTTGAACCGGATCTCTTAATTGCTGCGCGTAGAGGAAGTCCCATGATACTTGGCGTCGGACAAAATGAATACATCGTTGCGTCGGATGCAGCAGCCATCGTTTCACTTACGCGCCAGGTGATCTATCTGCAAGAAAACGAGATGGCAGTTGTGCGATCAACTGGTTATACAACCAAAACAATCGCAAATGAAGTAACGCATAGCGTTGTCGAAGAAATTGCATTTGAACTAAATCAAATCGAACGCGGCGGTTTTCCACATTTCATGCTCAAAGAGATATACGAGCAGCCAATGACGTTCCGCGACGGACTTCGCGGACGACTGCTCACGGAACAAGGCAAGGTGCGCCTAGGTGGTCTTGCCCGCGTTCACGATAGACTGCAACATGCTAAGCGCATTATCATCACAGCCTGCGGTACAAGCTGGCATGCAGCCCTGGTTGGCGAGTATCTCATTGAAACACTTGCACGTATTCCCGTGGAAGTTGAGTATGCCAGCGAGTTTCGATACCGTAATCCAATTATTGAACCCGACGACGTTGTGATTGCGATTTCACAGTCTGGCGAAACTGCCGACACCTTAGCAGCCCTCCGAGAGGCCAAGAACAAAGGTGCATTGGTTCTGGGGATGGTTAACGTTGTCGGTTCGAGCATAGCCAGGGAAACAGATGCGGGAGTTTACTTGCATGCAGGCCCGGAAATTGGTGTGGCTAGCACAAAGGCATTTACCTCACAGCTCTGTATTCTTAATCTTTTTGCTCTGTACATGGGAAGGATGAGGGTATTGAGCGCTGAAACAGTGACCAGTACTGCCACAGAACTGGAGCGCATTCCATCTCTGATTCAGAACATCTTGGATCAGGCAGATACCATAAGCGAAATCGCTACGCAGTATTCGGGAACCAGCAACGTTTTATACCTCGGCAGAGGAGTTAATTTTCCCGTTGCTCTCGAGGGTGCCCTGAAGCTTAAAGAAATATCGTATGTACATGCTGAAGGGTATCCTGCAGCAGAAATGAAGCACGGTCCGATTGCACTAATCGACGAGAATATGCCTGTGGTGTTCATCGCCACAAAGGATGAAATTTACGACAAGGTTATGTCTGGGATTAGCGAAGTACGCGCTCGTCGGGGTCGGGTTATTGCCATAGCCACGGAAGGCGACACATCAATTGCTGCCGTTGCCGATCACGTAATTACGATACCGGAAACACACCCTCTACTCACACCCATATTGTCGGTAATACCACTACAGCTTTTGGCCTACTATATCGCTGTTGAACGTGGATGTAATGTTGATATGCCGCGCAATCTTGCAAAGAGTGTAACGGTAGAATAGGTATGAGCAACACGTCCACTGCCGACCAATTGTTCCAGTTGCTCTCGCGTGGACATCGTAGGACGCTTTCGCATGTGCTATCATTAGTGGAAAGTACACTGGCCTCTGATGTCGAGCTTACCCGACAACTAATCGTTACCATTGCTGATAGACAGCCATTTCATAATCGGCAAACCATGCGGATAGCCATTAGTGGTGCCCCTGGAGTAGGAAAAAGCTCATTGCTCGAAAAGCTGGGGTTGCACTACATTGGTAAAGGCAACCGTGTGGCCGTGTTAACGGTAGATCCAAGCAGTAAAAAAACAGGTGGTAGTATCCTGGGTGATAAAGTGCGGATGCCGAAGCTTGGAGTTCATCCCAATGCATTCGTTCGCTCATCGCCGAGTAAACTTGCTGTTGGTGGTACCACCAATTCCATGCGAAATAGTATTGCCGTTTGTGAAGCAGCAGGATTCGACATTGTGTTTGTGGAAACAGTTGGTGTTGGGCAAACGGAAACGGCAGCAGCAGATATAACTGATTTGTTTATCGTGTTATCGCTACCGAATGCCGGCGACGACATACAGGGAATAAAACGCGGTATTATGGAGGTTGCCGATATTGTTGCAATTACGAAGTCGGATATAGACGAAGCAGCGGCATCCAGAAGTGCCTCTCTCTTCACCAGCGCACTGCATCTATTGCAACCATGGAAAACCAACTGGAAACCTGTAGTTGTGCAAACGAGCGCAGTCCGTGATAATGGACTGGAACAACTCACGAGCGCCATCGATCGGTTTTTTCAGCAAGAACGTTGCAATATCATAGAAGAGAACCGTAAACGTCAGCACGTTTTGTGGTTCGACGATCTCATTCATACTGCACTTACCAATATTTTCCTATCATCAGCACAGGCAACAGAACATCTTGAGCAGGCCAGAAATCAGGTTCTTCGTGGATTGGTGCATCCAATGAAGGCGAGTGATCAGTACGTTACCTCTTTTGAATACACAATTCGGTTTAAGCAATCATGAGAATAGACATTGCTAAGATTCAGGCAGTTGTACGCAGCTCCGGTGCAGATGCATGGGTTATGTATGACTTTAGGGGTTCGAATTCCATAGCGTGGACGGTACTAGGAATAGATGCCCAGGCACACTGTACGCGCCGCTGGTTAGTTGTGATCCCTGCACACGGAAGAGCGTTGAAGATTGTTCACAGGATGGAGCAGGAGCCGCTTTCACATCTTTCAATAGAAACCGTTGTTTATGATTCACGGCAACAGTGGCAACAAGCAGTACAGACGGCTTTAGCCCCCTACCCTACCCTTGCAATTGAGTATTCACCAAACGGAGAACTTCCGAATGTTAGCAAGGTGGATGCGGGTACTGTGGACTTTTTGAAGGGGCTTGGCCACACTGTTATCAGTTCTGCAGACATTGCACAAGTTTTCAGCGCCGTCTTATCGGAAGACCAACTTGCCGGAGCCGCTGTAACAGCAGGGCTGCTGAGGGACGCCATATTCGAAGGATTTGAGTTTATACGCGACAGTATGTTGAATGGAACGCGGATATCGGAATACAATGTACAGCAGCATATTATCAGTGCACTTCAACGCAGGGACCTTGTAACGGACAGTGGGCCAATTGTTGCTATTGGACCCAACGCAGCGAATCCACACTATGTTCCTTCCCTGCTTTCAAGCAGTACAATTGGTCAGGACATGGTAGTGCTCATTGATTGTTGGGCAAAAGCACGTTCTGCCGGATCCGTCTGGTCTGATCAAACATGGATTGGATACACCGGTGCAGATGTGCCTCAGGATGTTGCAAGAACATTTAATGTTCTTGTTCGAGCGCGTGATGAAGCATTGAACTTGATAACAGAAAGATGTGAGCATGAGCAGCCCGTTCGTGGGAGTGAGGTTGACGATGTATGCAGAAAGGTGATCGTTGAGGCAGGAATGGGGTCGGCATTTATTCATCGAACCGGACACAGCATTACCACAGAATTGCATGGTCCGGGAGTAAACATGGATAATTACGAAACATGTGATAACCGACAACTTCTGCCAGGCACCAGTTTCTCCATCGAACCTGGCGTTTACATCGAAGGTGCACTTGGATTACGTTCCGAAATTGGTGTTATCATCGACAGGAAAGGTCGTGTTTCCGTTCCTGCAGCGCCTATGCAGACCCGCATCTTACCACTGTTGTCGGAGCGCTGGACAGAGTGAAAGGTATTGCTGTTGTTGCTGCTCTTTGGTTGTGTTCGTCGTTGGTACTTGCTCAGCAAGTGGAGCAAGAGCGTATGGCCCGCACATTTGAGTCCGGAGGTGACTTTCGCAGTGCGGCGAGAATCTACTTAGAGTTGTTGCGGGAATCGCCAACAAGTAAAAAATATTACGATGGCGTCGTGCGTTCACTTTCTGAGCTTGGAGAGTATCCCAGCTTACTATCGGTTTCTGAAGAGTTTCTGCGTCGGACGCCGGATTTTGATGCTGCCCTCATTGCCGCGATGGCTGCAACTAAAAGCAACAAGCCTGCAGAGGTCTATTTCAAGCAGGCAGAGAAACTTGCCGGATCAAGTGCAGAACGGTTTGCAGACATGGGGCGAATGCAGGCATCGCTTTTTTTATTTCGGTTAGCAGCAACATCGTACAACAAGGCGCGGGAGCTGAGTGGTGACAACAATGATTACGCCGAACAGCTCTACCAGATGTATTCAGCGTTAGGAGAGTACGAAAAAGCTGTTGACGAGGTAGTGCGCATTGTGCGAGTTACCGGCGATCTGTCTGCAGCCCAGGGACGTCTTGCCGCGTTGATGACATCAGAAGATGGTTCGGCTGCAGTGAAAAAAGGTATCACTTCTCTCACAGACCGTGATACAGACATGCAGCGCCTTAAAGTTTGGCTTCTTCAGCACACAGGCCAGTGGAACGAAGCCTATCATTTGGTAAAACGGTTAGATGCTGCCGAAAATAGGCGAGGAAACCTCATTTTACAGTTTGCAGAGTCGGCGCGCAGAAGTGGAGCTTTCGATGTGGCCTTAGAGGCTTACGACAATCTACAGTCCACAATCGGCTCTGTAGCGCTTTCCGCAGCCTTTGGCTTTGTGCAAACCTTAGATCAACGAGCACAACGCAGTAAGGTACTCTCGAAGAGCGATGCGCGTGACCTTATTCGACGATATCAATCGTTGGTGCAGCGGCATTCCGATCACCCGGTAAGCGCCGATGCATTGCTTAGAGTAGCAGAATTGGAGCGCAACGTCTTTAACGATGATCAGACAGCTAGGGATGTGTTGGTTACACTCATCAACCGATGGAGGGGAACGGAGGCATCCGGTAAAGGAGCGCTACTTCTGTCGGATATTTACTATGGAATGGGTCATGCAAACCAGGCGATTGACGTTCTTACATCTGTTGAGCAACTAAACGTTCAAACGTCGGATGCAGCCGCTCTTCGCCGAGCCGACATTCTGCTTTTTCAGGGTGCATGGACTGAAGCGCAGAATATTTATCGAGACTTGGCAAAGCGCACACAGTCTGTTGCAAGCAACGATGCGATTTCGCGTTTGATATTACTCCTTTATGCCAAAGACGATAGTGTTACCATTTCGCGGTTTATACGTGGCATGGAGTTAAAGCTTTTACGAAAGCATGCGGATGCAGCAACAGCCTTCCGAGAGGCAGGTTCAGGATCTCGGGAACCTGACATTGCCGATCGTTGTAGAATCGAGGAAGTAAGATGTTTGTTAGACAATGCTGACACGGCCAGTGCACTAGCTGTGCTGGAACGCATCGTACAGAGCGTACCCGAATCAACCGTTGGTGATCAGGCACTGTTTATCATGGCTGATATTTTGGAAGCAACAGGAGAAACCACAAATGCGCAGGCAGTTTTAACGACAATTCTTGTTCAATACCCGCGAAGCATCCTTGTCCCGCAAGCCCGGGAACGGATTCGAAAGCTTCGCGGAGATGCATGATATTCACAATTCCATTTCATCTATGACAACTACGAATACATCACTTCCCTACGAACGTCCAATCGTGGACGATGTGCTTCAGCAATCGCATCAGCTTGCAGACAACATTGCCGGTGCTTCTCATTCCACACAAGTGTTGGAACTTGTCAACGAGTGGAACAGCCTGAGAAACAACTTTATTACGATGCAGAATTTGGCGGAGGTTCGCTTTACGCAGAACGTTGCTGATCCATCGTCGGTTGCTGAGAAAGAATTCTTTGATAGAGCGTTACCAACAGTTACAGAAGCTCAGCATAAAGTTATACGTGAAATCGTTCAATCGCCGTTTCGAGCAGATATTGAGCGCGAGTTTGGGGCTTTGTTTTTACGCAGACTAGAGGACACGCTTCGCGTGTTTTCGTCGGATCTGAAGCCCTTGCTAATTCGGGAGGCTGAACTTCAGAAACGGTATAATGAGATA
>CAZGHI010000063.1:8307-11029 GCA_964525565.1 uncultured Hyphomicrobiales bacterium | reverse complement strand
TTTTCCGGTATCTACTCAATGGCATTCCGCGATGCATACAATTCGCGCAACGAGTCGCAGTTTTCAACACCAGGAGGAATCGTTGTAAGGCCGCAGTCGTCCAAAGCAAGTACCTGTAGTCTTTTGAGCGCAGGAAGTGAACTGGCTGACGATAATGGGTTGCCGCTAACATACAGTTCGCGCAGATTCGGAAGAGAGGCAAGCCAGTCGGGAAATGATGCAATTTTGTTGAAGGAGATGTCCAGAATCTCCAATTTGGAAAAGGAGGCAATCACCGACGGTAGCGACTCAAGATTACAACCGTTGAGTCGTAGCTCTCGGAGGTTGGGTAAACTGCTCAGGGCAGACAGTTCAGAAACATCGTTCTTGCCGGACAGATCAATCCGTGTAACCGCTTCCTTGTGTACCATTGCGTTGGTGCCCGCTTGCGAAGGAATGCCGGGGTTTTGCTTAACACGGGCGTTCTCCGGCTTTTCAAAGCGTGGTTGAGCAGAAGCGACCACGGAGAGGACAAAGAAGTAAAAACATAATGATTTCATAGAATGCAAATTACCGTTTTGGCGATTAACACCCACTACTCTATGAGAAGGATGATGCATCGCCAACATGTACGTAAACCACAAAAAATCGTCAAAGAGTACAATCCAATTTCATGCTCAGATCCCATTACAATGGTTGGAATTACTGAGCCTGCCTTGCGATGTCCGGACAGAACCAGTTTTCCTCTACCATCATGAATCACCCATTCTGACCATCCCGCACTTAAGGAGTCGAGCCAGCGTACAGGCAATGCACCACCCCTCGGAATAGCTAACTGATCCACCATCCCGGGCATGGCAGATCGTTTAGGTTTCAGTCCGCCAACGATAGCATAGTTAGTTTTTGATTGGCTGGTACCGCATGTACTGCATAGCGTGGCTGCCAAGCCAACCTGACAGTGGGAATAGCATGGTAGTAGTACAAGAAAACATAGCCACAATAGTATCATCAACATGTTCTTTTAGTGGACGTACAGGCCGTGAATGTGACACCTGATTTTTTTGTTTTGAAATGACGTCGATTCCGTAGCAATTTCGCAGTACTCCATTGAGTGGAGAGCCAGTTCGCCTTCACGGAGACGCACCAGCAGCAGGTGCCTCCCTTATTCCACTGCCGATTACCCTTTTTATCCAGTAACGCGTTGAGTACGCATGGCACAACGCCAATACCCGCACCGCAACAATCGCGGTCATCGCGGTCATCGAGATCAACGGCCGTATCGTGATTCGAGAGACCAACGAGATTTTCCACCAGATGTGCCGGAGCAGGAACAACCTGATACCCCTGCCATCGTTATTGACATCCCTGCTCTGAAATCGAAAAAAATCGCCGAACTCATAGAGATTGCTACGCAGCTTGGCATTGAACAGAGCGGCGACTTGCGAAAGCAGGAATTGATCGTAAAAATTGTTGAGGCCGAGAATGCAAGACAGCTCAAAGAAACGCATCGGGATTCTACTACTGTAACCACAGGTGTTATCGAAGTACTTCCTGATGGATATGGTTTTATGCGCTCGCCGGACTATAACTACCTACCCTCGCCGGATGATGTGTATGTGAGTCCATCACAGGTACGCCGTTATGGTCTTCGAACTGGCGACACTGTAAAGGGGTTCGTTCGACAGCCGCGTGATGGTGAACGGTTTTTCTCTCTGGTGCGAGTTGACTCTATCAACTATGAAACGTTTGTGGAACACCGCGAACGCGTACTCTTTGAGAACCTCACTCCCCTCTATCCACAAACCCGACTTCATCTTGAAACCACGCACAACGAATTCAGCACAAGAGTAATTGACTTAGTTAGTCCCATTGGAAAAGGTCAGCGTGGCTTAATTGTTTCCCCTCCCAAGGCTGGCAAAACGATACTTCTTCAGAAGATTGCCAATGCTATTGCGCGAAATCACCCCGAGGTGAAGCTTATTGTGCTCCTTATCGATGAGCGTCCGGAAGAAGTTACCGACATGCAGCGCTCCGTCCATGCTGAAGTTGTTGCTTCAACCTTCGACGAACCACCCGAGCGCCACGTTCAGGTAGCCGATATGGTTCTGGAAAAGGCAAAGCGACTGGTGGAAGCAAAGCAAGACGTTGTTATCCTTCTCGATTCCATAACACGTCTGGCACGGGCTCACAATACCGTTGTACCGCAAAGCGGTAAGTTGCTCTCCGGTGGTGTTGATGCCAATGCACTGCATAGACCGAAACGATTCTTTGGGGCAGCCCGAAACGTTGAAGAAGGAGGATCACTTACCATCATCGCAACTGCACTGGTGGAAACAAATTCTCGTATGGACGAGGTGATCTTCGAAGAGTTTAAGGGTACAGGCAACATGGAACTTGTTCTCGACAGGAAGATTGCCGACCGACGTATCTACCCGGCTATTGACGTGAACAGATCAGGAACCCGACGCGAGGAACTGCTGTTTTCCCAGGAGGAGTTGAATAAGGTTTGGATTTTAAGAAAAGTACTCGGTGACGACCCTCCAGTTGAGGCAATGGAAACGCTTCTGGAACGAATGCGTGCTACAAAAAGTAATAGTGACTTTCTAAAGACATTCAATTCTTAAAGCCCACTACATACCGTTTCGGAGGAGGTGCACGTATGAATTCTTCAACTAATCGCTTGGTGTGGATTATTACAGTGTGCTTTGTGTTTGGCTCCATAGCCGCATCATCCCGAGGTCCA
>CAZGHI010000063.1:5875-8294 GCA_964525565.1 uncultured Hyphomicrobiales bacterium | reverse complement strand
GAAATAAGGATTTCGGTTTTGGAATCATTCTCGGTGATCCCCTTGGGCTAACGGCGAAGTTGTGGCTAAATCGCGAGAATGCACTCGTAGCAGATATCGGTGCTTCGTACTTTGGATCACCACGCATCCAAGTTGACTATCTCTGGCACATGGATGTGTTTAAGTCTCAGATTGTGAAGCTATATGCTGGGCCCGGACTTGGCCTGGGAGTTGGCAAAGGATCCGGAATATGGTATAGAGACGATCGTAAACATTGGTACTACCGCGATTCGAATGCGGGAATCGCTGTACGCTGCATGGTTGGCCTCAATATCATCCCTAGGAATACTCCTCTAGAGATTTTTGCAGAGTTGGGACCCAACATTGGAATCGCACCGGGTTTTGGGGCAGCAGTTGATGTTGGAGTAGGAATTCGTTTTTATCCATAATTCGTTTTCTGACCATACTGCATGCCATACAGCGGTATGGATCACATGCAACCACCTGACCTGCCATAGTCTGTCTTTACTGCTTTTCGTGGCGCAGATAAGCGCAACGAATTAGCACCCGTATTTTGGTATAAAAAACACCACTGAACGAATTACGTGTGAAACAGTGAATACACAGAACAACGGCTCACTCACACGCGCTATGAACCTGTCGCTTATCGCGGGTGTTTCGATGCTCGTGTGTAAATGGTGGGCGTGGCTGATCACAGGTTCGAGTGTGATTTTCAGCGATGCAGCGGAGTCTGTGGTTCACATTATCGCAGTATGGTTTGCATGGTATGCTCTGCGTGTTTCGCAACAACCTCCCGACTCACACCACCACTATGGCCATGGTAAGATTGGTTTGATTAGTGCAGCGGTTGAAGGCGCTTTGATTTGCATTGCCGCAATTGTGATCATCGTAAGCGCAGTCGAGAAAATGATTTCCGGAATTGAAGTTCAACAATTGGATGTTGGCATTGCAATCACCGCCGGAGCGGGTACCGTGAATGCATTCCTAGGATTATACTTAATCAAGGTTGGTAAACGCTCCAAATCTATAACTGTAGAGGCTAATGGTAGGCATGTGCTCACAGATGCGTGGACCAGTGCCGGCGCCGTTGTTGGGCTCTTCTTAGCTTGGTTGACCAACGTTCTTATCCTTGATCCACTGCTCGCCATTGTCTTTGCAGCAAATATTCTTCGTGAAGGAACCAAGCTCGTTAGTACCTCGTTTGGAGGTTTAATGGATAGATCCGACCCAGAGTTAGAAACAGCCGTTCATTCTGCCCTAACCTCATTTGTTCAGAAACATGGACTTTCCTTCCACCAAGTTCGCATACGAAGTACCGGCTCGGAAGCCAGTGTGGATTTTCATTTGCAGTTCCCTGACACAACCTCAATTAAAGACGCTCATCAACTGGCAACAGAAGCCGAGGATTCCGTTCGTCAAGCAATTGCACTCCCAACTGTTGATGTGATTTCCCATCTTGAACCCCTTACGCATCCAAGTGGTCACCCTTGAAGGTCCTCATTGCTCAAACCGCATTTCTTGGCGACGTGATTCTGGCTACGGGGCTCCTGGAATCCATCCACGCAGCCGGCGCTGAAACAATCGACGTTCTCGTGCGGCGTGGCAACGAATCGCTGTTCGAGCATCATCCTTTTGTCGGCAAGGTTCATGTTTGGAATAAGCAACAGGGTAAATACAGAAGTCTTCTGAAGCTTACGAATGAAGTCCGCAGCGAACGATACCATGCTGTGATTAACCTACAGCGACATTACTCCTCGATGTTGCTTACCATTTTTTCCGGAGCAGACAGTACTGCAGGTTTTGCTTCCACCGTGTTGAGCAAGCGGCTTCGGCATGCAGTTCCATACAACATTGGCATCCATGAACATGAGATTGAGCGCAACCTTCGGGTAGCAAAGTCACTGATGCACCTTGAATTACGCCGGCCGCGATTGTACCCGCATATGTCGCACATCGAGAGAGTAGTTGCTTTAATGCAAGAACCGTATGTATGTGTAGCTCCAACATCGGTATGGTTCACAAAACAATACCCCCTGAAATATTGGGAGAGCGTGATCAACGGTATCAACAGTCGCGTGTACGTTCTTGGTGGGAAAGCCGATGCTACGACATGTGCCACTCTGGCAAATAGCTGTGGCAATAGAGTGACCAGTGTTGCAGGACGTTTGTCGTTACTAGAGTCGGTTGCACTAATCGCCAATGCAAGGATGAACTATGTTAACGACAGTGCAGCACTCCATATGGCTTCTGCCGTCAATGCACCAGTAACTGCCGTTTTTTGCAGCACTGTACCCGAATTTGGTTTTGGACCGTTAAGCGACCAAAGTACGATTGTACAAACCAGAGAGCACCTCTCATGCAGACCATGTGGAATTCATGGCAAGGTTCGATGTCCGAAAGGGCACTTTGCTTGTGCGCA
>CAZGHI010000063.1:0-5734 GCA_964525565.1 uncultured Hyphomicrobiales bacterium | reverse complement strand
GCGCCCAACCGGCGCCCTTCCGAAGGAAGAACTCCTTACTGTCAGCAAGGTGGAGAACCAGTTCAAACAGCAAGGATTCATCAGTTTGCTTACCGTATTTGAGTTGCAGAAGCAAGGCAGAACGCTGCAGCCACATATCGGGTTGCTCAATCCAATTCCGTGCAATTGAGTTTCGAAAAGCATGGTCCTGACAGAGAACAATGGAACCTGCAATGGTGCTAGCAAGCACATCAACTGTATCCCACCAGCTCTTCGTAGAGATCAACACTTCCACCGAGCGCAGATGGTCTCGTGCCTCAGTAATCGTTGCCGAGTCCCGTTTTACAGCCTTCTTCAGCACGTCGCAAGCCACATACTGAAACTCTCTCTCCTCTTTCCTCCACAATGCAGAAGCCAGTTGAAACGCTTCATGCAGAGAGCAAATGGATTGAACAAAGGGGCGTTGGAGTTGCCTGCGTAATGGAGAGGGAATGCCGTAAAAAACGAATTTCCCTTTCATGTACTTCTGCATTCCTGCAGCCGCCTCTGCATGTGCATGTTTCTGAAACTCCGCATGCAAGCTGTGAATGATGTTATCCCATTCTTCGCTCGATTGCTGCATGGACTCTGTTCATGGCTTCGCTAATGTTATCCAAACTGTTAGCGTACGAAAATCGAATGAAACCTTCGCCGTACGAACCGAAGGCCGTACCAGACAAGCATGCAACGCCAGCTTCGTTCAGGAGATAGGATTCCATCTCTGAGCTCGAGAGGCCTGTGGAGGATATGTTGGGAAAAACATAAAATGCACCATGGGGTTTATGGCATCGAACGCCGGGTATCTGGTTCAGGCGTTCTACTATCAGATCTCTGCGCTCACGGAATTGCTCCAGAAAAAACTGTACTCGTTCAAGCGTTCTATCACTTAACGCCTCTATGCCGGCAATCTGTGAGAAGCTTGCCGTGCACGATGTACAGTTGGTTTGCAGCTTAGCAACAAGTGCTGCAATGTCTTTGGGAAATAAGCCATAGCCAAGCCTCCATCCGGTCATGGCAAAAGTCTTTGAGAATCCATCCAGCACCATCGTGCGCTCTGCCATGCCTTCAAATTCCGTAATGGATGTGTGGTGAAACGTACCATACGTTACTTGCGAGTAAATTTCATCGCTAAGAACTATCAAGTTGTTGCGAATAGCCAATTCGGCTATCTGTTCTAAATCTTCTCGAGTAAGAATGCCACCGGTAGGATTCTGTGGTGTATTGATGATAATCATGCGAGTTTTTGGCGTAATACGTGCCTCAAGGTCAGCTACGTCTAATCGGAACTCGCGCTCTTCCCTCAGCGGTAAAGGCACAGGTTTTGCGCCAAGAAAATTGATCACAGATTCATAAATCGGGAATCCCGGATTCGGGTAGATCACCTCGTCGCCTTCGTTTACTACTGCCATCATACCAAAGAACATAATGGGTTTTGCTCCGGGAGTAATCACTACATTGTCTGGTTCCCACAGTGAATACCCTCGGGTTTTGTTCATGTATTCGGCAATGGCTAGTCGAGCCTCCGGAAGGCCTGCACTTGGACCGTAGTGCGTGTACCCCGCATCCAATGCCTTTTTTGCAGCTTCAACAATGTTAGATGGTGTGTCAAAATCTGGTTCACCAATTTCCAGGTGGATGATACTTTTTCCTTGAGCCTCCAATGCCTTCGCGCGTTGGAGTACAACAAATGCTGTCTCGGTACCGAGACGCGACATACGGTTTGCAATGTTCATGGTATAGCGAAAGATTGAATAATGGCGGCGAAATTACGCCACTTCGACCCCGACTTTCGAAATGGTGACGATGCGAGCTTCTTCATCGCTCTCATCAGATTCAATGCTAACCCTCCAGTACGTTGTTGGCAACAAGGAACCGGCATGCTCGGGCCATTCAATCAACTTTATTGCGTCGTGAGCAAAAATCATATCGTCGAATCCAATCTTTTCCAGTTCTTCGGTATGTTCAATTCTGTAGAGATCCACATGGTACACAGTAACTGGATCTCCGGAGGGAAGCTCGCCCTTGTATTGATTGATAATTGAGAATGTTGGACTTGTAACCAAGTCTTCTACTGCAAAGAAGCGGCAAACACCTTTAACAAACTCCGTTTTTCCGGCACCGAGTTCCCCACTACAAACAACAACATCACCTTTGCTCAGCCGTGCCGCAAATTGTTCTCCCAACAATATCGTTTCAGTTTCACTTGTTGTGCGGAACGATCCCTCTTCCACGATACCTCCTGTAAACAACAAATCAACAGCACAACCATAAGGAATTTTGCATTTACACACACCTCAGGTAGTGCACGGTCATCGTGGTCAGGATCTACGCGGAGTGAGCGTTATAACTGGCAACACCATTTCTTCAAGGGATATGCCGCCATGTTGAAACGAATCGCGATACTTCTGAAGGTAATGATTGTAATCGGTTGGATAAACAAAGTAACGATCCTCCTTTGCTATAACGCACGTTGTTGCAACGCCTGAGGCCGGTATCTTCCATGCATTGGCATCACGAATCACAAGCGCATCCTTTTCGTCGGCCTTTACGTTCCGGCCAATCTTGTAGCGCAGATTTGTAGTTGTTTCCCGGTCTCCAAAAACCTTGGTGCCACGGAGACACCGAACACTACCGTGATCAGTGGTGATAACAATCTGTACGTTCGGTACGTTAACCAGATTTTTTAGTATGCCGTAAAAAGAGCTGTGCGTAAACCAGCTCTTCGTTAGCGTACGATATGCACTCTCGTCAGGTGCAATTTCTTTGAGAATGGGGTAGTCTGAACGGGAATGCGCAATCATATCCACAGCGTTGATAACGATTGCTGTGAGATGGTTTTTAGCATATCGCAGAATATCGGCTTCAATTTTCTTCCCAAACTCAGTATCAATGATCTTGATATACTGCACATCGTTCTTTAGTTGAATTCGCTTTCGCTGTAAAAAGAACTGTAGTAGCTCTTTTTCGTTCTTGTTCAATGTATGTTCATCAGCTCCGCGCTCGTCAATCGTGAACTGTGGATAGTGCTTGTTGATGTCTGTGGGAAACAGTCCCGCAAAAATTGCATTTCTTGCATATGGCGTAGATGTCGGTAGGATTCCACAGTAGTAATCCTTTTCAATTATGTATAGGGGGCGAAGGAGCTCCTCCATAACAAGCCACTGATCCAGGCGCATGCAATCCACCACAATAAAGAATACCGGATTCCCAGAGGATAGCTTAGGCACAAGCCATCGGTCTAACACCTGCGGAGATAACAATGGAACACCTTCTTGTCGTGACTCTCTTTCAGATAGCCACGACGTGTATTCGCTCTCTACAAACTTGGAGAACTCCGCATTGCACTCCTTCCATTGGTCTCGCAACGACTGAGCCAGACCTGTGTCAGGATGCTGATCTAAATCAATGCTTCGTTGCACCATTTTTAGGTAAACGTCCAACCACTCAGACCAACCCATAGACTCAAGAAGTCGGCGAGAGATTGTGCTGTATTCCTGGTGGAAATCCTGCGTAAGTCTCGATTCCGTAATTCTTCGGCCTTCAAGGAATTTTTTACAGGCAGCAAGTATTTGCGTGGGGTTTACTGGCTTGGTGAGATAATCATCAATTTTTCGCCCAATAGCTTCTTCCATCAGCGACTCCTGCTCATTCTTGGTCACCATCACAACCGGTACCGAAGCATCGATGTCTTTGATAACCGAGAGTGTCTCCAAACCAGACATTCCAACCATCATTTCGTCGAGAAAAATCAGATCAAAACGCTGCCCTTGTGCTAACTCTATGGCATCTTCGCCATTAGTAGCCGTTTGAACCTGGTATCCTCGTTGCTCGAGGAGAATAAGATGGGGTTTTAGGAGTTCAATCTCGTCGTCCACCCAGAGTATGCGATTCATAATATCTCGAAATGTTGGAGGAAACAGCCTGTGTTAACGTTAATCACTACCCGCCAATTGTTCACGACTGTCCGCAACGGTGATAATTGCCATGGTTGTTGTTGCACGAGCAATGAGTACTTCCTCGCCATCAGCCCCTTGACAATACACATTGGCTTCACAGAAGTGCATGGAGGTTCCGGCTTTTACCACAGTACCAACGGCACGTAGTCGCACACCACGCGCCTTTACAAAGTACGACACCTTGATCTCGGCTGTAACCGTATGCTGATTCTTAGCAACGAGGGTAAAACCGGCAAAACCAGCGGCAACGTCGGCAATGGTTGCCGTTACACCACCATGTACCAAGCCAATCTGCTGTTGGTGAATGGTCTGCAATTCCATTGTGGCCTCTACATATCCCGGCTCAATCACGGTAAGCTTACATCCAATATGATGCATAAACTCCTGCCGGGAAAGATGGTTTATAATGGTTTCTCGAAAATCCGGGTTCTTTGGAACAAACTGTTTCATAAACGAAAATAGTGGCTATGCCTGCGTTGCTCGGAACGGTATCCTGTGCAATATTTGCAGGTTCACATTGGAGGCGCAAATGACGGACGCAGAATGGAGGGAGCTGCGATTTCGGGACGACCCGTCTGGGATGACGGCATTTGCTACCATGTGCACTCAAAACGGCCAACAAAACCGCATTCACTTGCTCCATGAAATAGATGCGCTGGACGACGGAGTCGCAAAACCGCTACCTGTTGACCTACCTTTCGCTGTTCGTGAACTGTTCATGGATACGGCTATACCGCAGTGGCTGACCGAATTTGGACATGTTGAACAACTCCAAACCACGGCTTGCAATGTATTCCATCAAGATATTGTGGGGTTTGTGCTCGCACTACTATGCAAGTCACTGCCTGAATGTTATGCTGGAGCAAACGGTGCAAAGGTTCTGGCATACACGGGTGCCCTAGGCGAACCCAATTACTCCAATCCACACACTCAGAACACCATGATCCGGCGTGTTGTGGAAACGGCAGTATTCGTTCGAAATGTTCACCGTCGCGAAATGTGGGAAGGCACAGATCCGATTGCATTGAGAACAATTCACAAGGTTCGACTCTTCCACTGCGGTGTTCGCATGATGATCGAACAACATTCACGCGACGGTATTGCTCAGTGGAACACGGAACAACTTGGCATCCCCATCAACCAGCAGGATATGCTGGCAACAAATCTTGCATTTGCTTTACAGTCCATGCGAGGGGCAGCTAAACTTGGCGTCCGCATCAGTGCTCATGAACGGCATGCCATTCTTGTGCATTGGGCAAGAATTGGCCATCACCTGGGCATTGACCAATCCCTGTTGCGCGAATTCATCGTTTCGCCAGAAGACTTGTGGGACCGAGTCGTTCGCGATGAGTTTCGAGCTTCACCACAGGGACATGTACTCACCAGTGCCATGGTTTCGTTTTTGCAGCAAAAGGTGTTCTCAACGTTTCAAAGCAGTCACCTTCCCGAATTGTTGATGCGCAAGCTTATGGACAAAGAAGCTGTTACTGCCGTGCAGCTCGCAAACATTCCTCCCTCAAATTCAAACCGAGTGTTGCTTGTTCTGCAAGCTGCACTCATCCTGATCCACGATCTCATTATCAGTATTCCAATCGTTGGAAAGTACATGCTCAATCGCATCGGAGCAGATATTGTAGATATTACCATCACTGCTTGGGCTGGCGAGCGAAATCCACATATTACATTGTCGAGCGAACTGGAGACAATCTAATGCCATACCCTTACGCAACAAAGGTTGCTCCTTACGAAGGACTTGTAAA
>CAZGHI010000062.1:9331-11272 GCA_964525565.1 uncultured Hyphomicrobiales bacterium | reverse complement strand
AATAAATTGAAATAATTAAACTTCTTACCATTTTCATTTGTAATCTTTAAGAAATATTAACTTTATTCATTAACCTTCCTACCATACTCGGCGCAGGAGAGCATGCGGTGATCTCATCCTCTGCTGACCTGCTCCGATTTATGGTGTCTGGCCTGCTTGCACAATGCACTCCTTCCATGGACCTGAACCTAACTACGGATTCCGTAATCCTGAGAACAGAAGACGGATTCTTGGTGGATTTCCTTCGGTACAGTTCAACGTGGCATCATCCAACACTGGAATCAACCAAGGGTATCAGCCTGGAAAAAATGAATCCTTCTCTTATATCGGCCCACCCTGCATCGTGGACGTCCAGTGGTGCGTTACGCGGAGGCACACCGGGCTCTGCGAACTCGGTTGCCATGTCTGCCGATGCCGTAGGCTCACTAACAGCCTCGCCGTCGCCCTTTTCGTCTAACAGAATGTCCACAAAACATCCGTCTGTGATCTCCTACGTGCAACCCTTCCGCCATGCATACGTTAGCCTCTGCGTTCGTACAACTGAAGGCTTCCTGGTAAAACAATTGTTGAATGCTCACTTCTCCGGCAGTGAAGGGGCTGTGGCATGGGATGGATGTTCTGCGCAGGGTGGTAGGGTTGTACCCGGTCCGTACCTTCTTGTACTCGATGCCGTTGACGCTTCGTCATCGCGAACACACCGCAATGTTGGTGTGGTTGTGGTTGGTGAATAAGGTTTAAGCAAACCATTACTTTGTTGGCACGTTGGTTCTGACTAGCTTACGGTAATATGGCAAAGAGTAAAACTGAGTTAAAACAGAAGGATAACGGAAGTTCAACCACAGTTGCGAAACGTTCTGCAACAAGAACACCGAGGGCAAAGCCCCTTACCGACAAAGAGGTTGACCTGACGGACGAGAGTTTGTACCTGAATCGCGAGTTAAGTTGGCTTGAGTTCAACCGTCGCGTACTTGAAGAAGCTAACGATGTGAGCCATCCGCTGCTGGAGCGACTCAAATTCCTGAGCATCTTTTCTACAAATCTGGATGAGTTTTTCATGATCCGCGTAGCCGGACTCATGGAGCAGCAAGAGCTTGGGGTTACGGAGCTGTCGCCGGATGGAATGACGCCAGCAGAACAACTGCGCGAGATTCGGGCACGGCTGATACCACTGTACCGGTGGCAGGCAGATATCTATCACAATCACATAATGCCGTCGCTTGCGAAGGAGGGAATTTTCATCCTGAGCTTCGACGAGTTAACGTCCGAAGAACAGCGGATGTTTGAAGCCGACTTCCTGGACAATGTGATGCCTGTGCTCACGCCACTTGCTCTGGACACCGGACACCCCTTTCCACGGCTGCTGAACCGCTCACTCAACATTGCATTTGTGTTGTTCGACGATGTTAGCGGAGATGGCGAAATGAAGATTGCCGTTCTCCAGCTTCCTTCGTCGCTACCCCGTCTGGTTCGTGTGCAGCGACCTAGCGGAGCATACTTTGTTCCACTGGAAGAAATCATCCGCGCACAAGCGCACAGCCTGTTTCCAGGGCTGCGACTGCGTGAAAGCCATACGTTTCGCGTAACTCGTGATGCCGATGTTGACATTGCCGAAGATGAAGCAAACGACCTGATAACGGCAGTTGCAGAAGGAATACGCCAGCGTCGGTGGGGAACCGATGCCGTTCGGCTGGAAGTGGGTACCGATATGCCACCATTTCTTTTAAAGGTGCTGCTCGAGTCGTTAGACCTTGCCCCAACCGATGTGTACCACTTGGATTTGCCTCTGAATCTGCAGGATTATCTGGAACTGATGAAGCTGGAGAAACGGAGACTGAAAGATGCACCATTCACCAGCAGAGTTGTGCCCGAATTCCACACCGATAGCGTACCCATCTTTGAAACGCTCAAACACGAGGATGTGATGGTGCACCACCCATTCGA
>CAZGHI010000062.1:4789-9282 GCA_964525565.1 uncultured Hyphomicrobiales bacterium | reverse complement strand
CCGATCCGCAAGTGCTGGCAATTAAAATCACCCTGTACCGCGCCGGCGGGAAATCGCCTGTAATAGATGCACTGAAACGTGCGGCAACTAACGGCAAAAACGTAACAGCATTTGTCGAGCTTAAGGCTCGGTTCGACGAAGAAACAAACATCAACTGGGCACGAGAACTTGAGAATAGTGGGGTACACGTTGTGTATGGCGTGCAAGGCCTAAAAGTTCACTGCAAGATTTGCCTTGTTATTCGAAAAGAAGGAACAAAGGTGCTTACCTATGCACATGTTGGGACGGGTAACTACAACCTTGCAACATCGCGCATATACACCGATATCGGGATCTTTACCGGACGCCAGGAGCTGGAACGTGATTTCGTTCACTTGTTTAACATGCTTACCGGATACAGTAAGCACACGAATTGGCAGTACCTGGGTGTTGCACCGGTGAATTTGCGGGATCGCTTTCTGCAACTAATTCAGCGGGAGCAGCACAGTGCCGGGGGGGGGGGAGATGCGCGCATCATTGCGAAGATGAATGCATTGATCGATCCGGAGATTATTCGCGCTCTTTATCGTGCAAGTATGGCCGGAGTAACGATTGACCTTGTTGTTCGCGGCGTATGCGCATTGCGCCCGGGTGTGCCGGGTGTGAGCGAAACGATCTCCGTCCGCAGCATTCTTGACCGTTTCCTGGAGCATAGCCGCATCTACTGGTTTGGGAACGGGGGCTCGCCGGAAGTGTTTATCAGCAGCGCCGACTGGATGAGCAGGAATTTAGATCGGCGAGTGGAGTTGTTGTTCCCCGTTCTCGACGAGAAGATACGAAGGAGGTTGCGCGAGATACTGGATTTATACCTGGCAGCGGTTTCGCGTGCCCGACTACTGCAACCAGACGGATCGTACATACGGCCGAAGGAATATCGTCGGGAAGATGCCTTTCGCGTTCAGATGGCATTGCTGCGGCAGGCTCGGAAAACATAGTCTCTCAGTGCCGATCCGTAAGATTGTACGGGATGATGCCAACAACATTTATCGCGCTGCGCTACCTGAAGCCGAGGCGATTCTCGGCAATGAGCGCTATCGGAATGATCAGCGTTCTGGGAATTATCATTGGTACTGCAGCGTTGGTTATTGTGATGTCGTTATTTAACGGATTTCGCAGCGTGGCGCACAACCTCATGATTGGCTTTGGTCCACATGCAGAGCTGGTACCCGTTAGCGGAACCACGCTTCGCCATGCATCAGCCCTGGCAAACCGACTAGAACATCTC
Organism: uncultured Hyphomicrobiales bacterium; assembly: GCA_964525565.1. Classification (GTDB taxonomy): domain Bacteria; phylum Bacteroidota; class Ignavibacteria; order Kapaibacteriales; family Kapaibacteriaceae; genus OLB6. The sequence continues at coordinate 8,018 of CAZGHI010000062.1, read as the reverse complement.
CTTCGCACAGAGTGTGGTACGGGAGCCGTGATGCCGGTTGCTGAGAGCAAGCTGGTTCTGGTTTCTGGTAACAGAACTAGCGTTGCCACAGGAATTGGTATCGAAAACGATCGGCACGATGTGCTTCAGGGTGTGCGCTCTTCCGTGGTTGTTGGTTCATTCGAAACGCACGGCAGTGAAGTACCCGGTATTGTGGTCTCGATTGGAATTGCCGAGCGCCTGAATATCCGGCCCGGTGATTATGTAGATGTGTTCTCTCCGCAAATGATTGAGCAGGCGCTGCATACTCTTACTCGCCCGTCAGCTAAACGCTGCATTGTAACAGGCATCTTTCAGTCGAGCATAGCGCGTGATGCCGACCAGGGTCGTGTATATCTCCCTTACCGTGTTGTCCACTCCATTACCAGAGCTACCGAACCTTCTGCTCTGCATGCCGTTGTTGCCAACCCAAATGTGCTGATTCAGAAACACACGCTTCTGCAATCAGCGCTGAACAGTTACGGCAAACAGGCCCTGCAACTTCGTACCTGGGAAGACGCCAATCGTGGTCTTGTTGATACCATGCAGTTGGAGCGTCTGGGATCGTTTATTGTGATAGCGCTCATTGTTCTTGTTGCCTCGTTTAATGTATTGGTTTCACTCACATTGGGCGTGATTAAGAAACAACGCGATATTGCCGTACTGCTCACTATAGGTTTTACAAGTGCTGATGTTAAGCGGCTATACATGATTCAAGGCATGCTCCTGGGGGGGGTGAGTGTTGCGCTAGGGCTGCTTATAGGTTTAGGTGTATGCTGGGGACAGATTACATTCCAGTGGGTTCAGTTCAATATGGCAGAAGGTTTTCTCGTTCCTGCTCTGCCGGTGGAAGTTGCCCTTACCGACGTTATCGCTGTGGCTGTTGTTGGCTTTGTGCTGGCTGCCGTTGCTGCACTATACCCTGCACATCGCGCCGCGCAAACGCGCATCGCCGATGCTGTTAGGGTTGAGTAAGGGGCTCCAGAATGCGTACTGTTATCTCATCGCAAAGGGCATAGCCCTTTGCCGTGAGTTGTATGTGCGTGCCGGTGTCGCGAATAAGCTCACTATGCAAAAGGTCTTCTAAAAGTGTACCAAGCTTTGAACGCACATCAATGTTATGATCAGAGAGTAATTGCTTCACCGGCAAACCATCGGCACGGAGGGTGAGGAATACAAACTCGCTGAGTTGTTGTTCAGGAGTGAGAGTCTCGGTGTTGGCTTCCGGCAAGGTGTTGCGCTGCACAAGTTGCATCCACGATGTTAGGCTACGGTGATTCCAGTAGCGTACGCCGCGCAGCAAACCGTGTGCAGAGGGTCCGACGCTAAGGTGTTGCTTGCCGTGCCAATAAGCCAGGTTATGTTGGCAGCGTAATCCAGGCTGTGCGTAGTTGCTTACCTCGTACTGCTCATAGCCTGCAGCATGCAGGGTTGTGCTCACCATGTAGTAAAGGTCGGCATCGGCATCTGCAGGAACAGGCGTAACGGTGCCTTTCTGCATCTGGGTGTAGAGTGGTGTTCCACGTTCATACACCAGTGAATATGCGCTTATATGGTTTGGCGCCAAAGCAAGGGTTCTGTGCAAAGTGTTGGCTAGCGAGGCTTGTGTTTGCCCGGGCAACGAAAACATGAGATCGACATTTACATTGGCAAATCCGGCCTCACGGGCCATGTACACAGCCTGCTCTGCTTGTTCGGGCGTATGAATGCGGGTAAGAAATGCCAGCTCCTCGGGCTGAAACGATTGCACGCCAATACTTAACCTGTTAACGCCACACCGTCGGAAGGCAGCGAGCTTTTCACAGGTTACCGTTCCGGGATTTGCTTCCATGGTTATTTCGGCATCCGGTGCAGGGGGGGGGAAGGCCGCAAGGATGGCATTGATGTGTTCGGGCGTAAGCAGCGAAGGGGTTCCGCCGCCGAAGAAGATGGTTCTTGGCTGATACGAAGTGCCGTAGTCGTTATGCCGTAGCTCTATTTCACGCAAAAGCGTACGCACATATTCATCTATGTGATGTGTTGCCTCGATACTATAGAAGTCGCAATAGGTGCACTTCTTTTCACAGAAGGGCACGTGTATGTACACGGCATCAAGAGGCGACGGAATCATTGAACCGATCGGAAAAATCTATTCCACCGAACGCGTTCAACTGTATCGGTGGTGGTGGCTCCACGCGACCAATAGATAAGCAGTGGCTTGCCAATGATGTGGCTGGTAGGTAACGGACCCCAATAGCGCGAATCCCAGCTATTTGCGCGGTTATCGCCGACGACGTACACAGAACTATCGGGCACAACAAGCTGAAGAATAGCACCATTGGTTGGCTGCGCATGTGCACTTTCCGGTGGGTTTGGAATGAGTCTGTTGTTTACGGAGATGCCATCTGGGGTTATCATCAACGTATCTCCGGCAAGACCAATAACCCGTTTTATGTAGGCCAATTGTTGGTGTGCAGATTGTATAGTGTCGGGTAAAGAGAACACGATAACATCTCCGCGTTCAATGCCGCCAAATAATGCGGGCAATTTGCTTACCAAGATGTTGTCGCCCGGGAGCAGAGTATGCTCCATACTGTGCGACGGAATAGTAAACGTTCCCAGCACAAACGTTTTTACCAGCACAGCAACAACAATTGCTGCAAGGGTGGTTACCACCAGATCGCGCAAACGGATGGCAGCAAGCCCCTTACCATCCATAAATCACTTAACGGATAATGGTAAAGAGTCTGTTCCATCGAAGACCGGCCAGCTTCTCACCAATGGTAGTGGGTACCGATCGGATTTCGTACATACCGTCAGGACGGCGAACAGTAACAGTTTTATTGCTTTCTACGGGCCACGACCAGTACACAATCATTGGTGTACCAACAACATCCTTCATGGGGATGAAACCCCAAAAACGGGAGTCCAAAGAGTTGTCGCGATTGTCGCCCATACCAAAAACATAGTCTTGCTCAACGGTGTATGAGGTTGCCGGCTGTCCATCAATGAGAAATCTGCCAACGTCCACATTATGGCCTTCCCTGCGAATAAAGGTGCTCCACTCATGGATGTTTTCGCGGGTGAGCTGAATAACATCGCCCTCCTTGGGGATGCGCATCGGACCCCAGTTGTCGCGCGTGTACTGACGGCCCGGAGGAAAGGTATGGTAGCGTGTTTCTTCCACTTCCATTGCGCGTTGCTCAGGAGTGAGGTTCTTGACCTGTGCATG
>CAZGHI010000062.1:0-4779 GCA_964525565.1 uncultured Hyphomicrobiales bacterium | reverse complement strand
TATTCCTTGCCGTTTACAAATACCTGTCTGTTCACGATGTGCAGCGTGTCGCCGGCTACGGCAATGCAGCGCTTTAGGTAGTATTCAAAGTTGTCGGCTTTAACCTGATCACGGTTTCCCGGGAAAACGAAAACGATAACATCGCCCTGCTTGGGGGCCACGATAGGTGGCAGCTTGAAGTATGGGAGTGGAATATTAAAAAACGGTATAATCTGCGGAGTGCTCGGTCCGTAGATGGCTTTATTTACAAACACATAATCGCCGGCTAACACCGTATTCTCCATACTGCCGGTGGGGACGGTGAACGACGCTAAGGCCAGTCCGTTGACGATGGTAACAACGGACAGCGCCCACACGATTGTTTTTACCCACGACACCAAATGTTCCATTACGGTTTCGGGCTTCTTCGCATTTGCCTTCCGCTCTTTACGCTGTTTATACCAAGCAATAAGATCCATAGAGTGGTTTCGATTCGTGATAACAATTAGTCAATCGAGAGAACAGCCAGGAAGGCCTCCTGTGGAATTTCCACACGTCCCACCTGCTTCATGCGTTTCTTGCCTTCTTTCTGTTTCTCAATAAGCTTACGTTTTCGGGAGATATCGCCACCGTAGCATTTTGCAAGCACGTTCTTGCGCATAGCGCTGATGCTCTCGCGGGCGATGATCTTGCTGCCGATGGCAGCCTGAATGGCAACTTCGAACATCTGACGTGGTATCAGCTCTTTGAGTTTTGAGCAGAGTTTCTTGCCCCAGTCGTATGCCTTTTGGCGGTGAACGATACTGGAGAGGGCATCTACAGGTTCGCCGTTGAGCAGGATGTCCATACGCACCAACTCCCCGGTTTTATAGTCGCTGTAGTCGTAGTCCAGCGAGGCATAGCCCCTTGTATTGCTCTTGAGTTTGTCGTAGAAGTCGAAAACAACTTCGGCCAGCGGAAGCTCGAAGGTCATATCCACACGATCGGCACTTAGATACGATTGGCCAATCATGGTTCCCCGCCTGTCTATGCAGAGTTTCATAATTGCGCCAACGAACTCCGTTGGCGAGATAATCTGTGCACGAATGTATGGTTCCTGGATATCGGCAATGAGCGATGGGTTTGGTAATTGTGATGGGTTATCAACCCATAGCTCTTCGTGTTTGGTGGTGATTACGCGATACCGTACGTTCGGTACCGTAGTCACGATTGTTTGGTTGAACTCGCGCTCCAATCGTTCCTGAACAATTTCCATGTGGAGCAAGCCAAGGAAGCCACAGCGGAAACCAAAACCAAGAGCCGTCGAAGTTTCAGGTTCGTAGGTGATGGCAGCGTCGTTCAGAGTAAGCTTACCCAATGCTTCGCGCAGATCTTCGAAGTCATCCGAATCAGCCGGGTAGATGCCGCTGAATACCATCGGCTTTACCTCTCGAAAACCTTCGATAGCCTTTTCGCAGGGATTCGATGCCAATGTTACGGTATCGCCCACCTTTGTGTCTTGCAGTTTGCGTATGGCTGCAGTAAAGTATCCCACGTTGCCTGCTTCGAGTACCTTGGTACGCTGACGCGTCATAAACAGAACGCCAACCTCGTCCAGCTCATACTCCTGGCCGGTATTCATGAACCGGATTTTATCTTTCTCGCGCATAACACCGTCGAACACGCGCACGTTAACAATCACGCCGCGGTAGGGGTCGAATATGGAGTCGTAGATAAGTGCGCGAAGCGGTTTGTCGGGGTCGCCGGTAGGGGGGGGGATGCGATGGATTACCGCTTCCAGGATTTCATCAATGCCGATACCGGCTTTTGCCGAGGCCAGTATTAAATCTTCTTCCTTGCAGCCGATAAGGTCCATAACCTGCTGCTTAACCGTTTCCAGGGTAGTGGCAGCCGCAGGAAGATCTATTTTGTTGATCACGGGGATAATCTCCAGACCCTGTTCGATTGCCATGAACAAGTTGGAGATGGTCTGCGCCTCCACACCTTGTGTGGCATCCACAACAAGTAAAGCCCCTTCGCAGGCACTAAGAGACCTGGACACCTCGTACGAGAAGTCCACGTGACCCGGAGTGTCAATAAGATTCAGCTTATAGGTTGTACCATCCTGCGCCGGGTAATCCATTTGAATGGCGTGCAGTTTAATGGTAATGCCCCGTTCCTGTTCCAGTGGGTTATCGTCCAATATCTGGTTATAGACCATTTCACGTTGAGTAACGCGTCCGGTGCGCTCCAGCAATCGGTCGGCCAGGGTGCTCTTTCCGTGGTCAATGTGAGCGATAATGCAAAAGTTTCGAAAGTGCTGCATGAAGGTAGGGTAAGGGGCTACGGACTGGGGAACAAACCACAAAAATACCCAAAACCGAACGGCGAACGGCGCAAGTGGTTTGAACGGCTTGGCGAGAGAGCGGAAAGGGTTGTGGAAATGGGATGCAGGTACGATACTTGTGGATGGTAGGAACCAACAGCCGGAAGCATTGCAGGGAGCATAAATGAGTTGGATTGCCTTGGTTGCGGCAGGATTGTTCGAAGTCCTTTTTGCATACTGTCTGGGTAAGGCACGCGAAAGCACTGGCGCTGCCATGGTGGGCTGGTACAGCGGGTTTGCCGTTTCCTTGGCGCTGAGTATGACGTTGCTGGTGATAGCAACACGATCACTGCCATTGGGCACAGCCTATGCTGTGTGGACGGGAATTGGGGCAGCGGGGACGGTGATTGTGGGTATTGTATTCTTTAACGAGCCGGCTACTATACTGCGCATGGTGTTTTTAACAACACTATTAATTTCCGTGATTGGGTTAAAAGTGGTTACGGAGTAGAGATGTCTGTAATTGCCACCACCACGTTCAGTTGTTACAGGCCAACACCCATTATGTGTTCTGTTGCCATGCTGCGGCGTAGCATACCCAAGACCCCTCCATCCGTCATGTTGAACAGAATAACACAACGATCACAAGAAACCACACAGCAGGAGGTGGAGGGGATGTGACATTCGAAAAGCTGAATGCGGAGGGAGTTCGAACGCTGGTATCGTGGGCGCAAGCCGAGGGTTGGAACCCTGGTGAACACGATGCCGATGTATTCTATGCTACTGACCCGGATGGATTTTACGGTTGTTATGCAGACGGTGAACTGGTAGCCGGAGGATCGGTTGTAGCGTATGGAAAACAGTTCGGGTTTATGGGACTATTTATTGTAAGGCCTGAGTACAGACGAAATGGCATTGGTAGGGGGCTATGGTTTCAACGTCGCAATCTGTTGCTATCGCGACTAGATCGTGGTGCAGCCATTGGCATGGACGGCGTAATAAACATGAAGTCCTTCTACGAGAAGGGTGGGTTCAGGGAAGCGTTTCGGGAACAGCGATATCAGGTGTTGGGCAGGGCATGTGACGTAGATGCCAATGTAACGGCGATAAAGCCGGAGCACCATTCACAGGTATTGGCATACGACCGGTACTGTTTTGGTTTCGACCGGAGAGCGTTCATGCAGCAATGGTTAACGCAGCCGGAAGCGCTAACATTACAGTACAGAAAAGCAGGCGAAGTTGTTGGTTTAGCCGTCATGCGAAAGGCCGTAGTTGGATATAAGGTGGGTCCGCTATTTGCGGACTCCATGGCCATAGCCGGTGCACTTTACGCAGCATGTTTACATGCTGCCATTGGAGAGAACGTAACCATGGACGTGCCGCTAACGAATCATCAGGCCAAAGCGTTGGTTGAAGAATATGCAGCAGTTCCCGTCTTTGAATGTGCGCGTATGTATTATGGCAGTGCGCCGCCGTTACCTCTTCATAAAGTTTATGGCATTACAACACTTGAACTCGGGTAGTGGTAGATCATGTAAACCGGTGGAACATCTGCACTCGATTATATAAATTGTACTACCAAAGATTCACGCTCATCTATATCATGGACCAAACATTCACAGCATTTGCCAAAGGAAGTTCAACCTGGTAGCGCTAGTACAGCTATGGTGGTTGTATTAGAGCCAAGTAGTAGCGGTTAGTGAGGAGTTGTATGTAATATTGACAGACCTAACACAGACGAAACTATGAAAGCAATTTTGACAATATTTTTAACATTATTTTTAGGGGTAGAAGTTTTTGCGACAGCTCAATATCCTGACAAAATAATCTACAATGGAAAAGTATTAAAATTACATAGCAATCCGTTAGAAACTTACTTTAAAAAGAATCCCGACAAAAGACCAAAAGGCGGAATTATGTCAACAGCATTATGGCGTGGTTATGTTGCGACCTTTGAAGTAAAGGACAACCAACTGTTTTTAAAAGACATTGAAATTGAATACCGCGATACTACATCAAAAGAATCTTATACATATAAATGGCGTAGTGTTATTAATGAAGTGTTTCCTGACAAGAAAAAGATAAAAATAGATTGGCTGACGGGACTACTGGTAATACCACACGGAGAACTTGTTGATTATGTTCATATGGGTTATGGCTCTACTTACGAAAACTACATTTTATTAGAAATTGACAAAGGGGACTTAAAAAAGGAAAAGCATTTTAAATACAAAGAGTACGAAAGGTTTAAAGAAAGACAGTTTCAAGTTTTCAAGCAGACAGATGAATACAAAAAGATAAAGGCAGACTTGCAAAAAGACGGAAGCACGGACGAATTTATTGACTCATTTTTACGAAGTTTTGTAACTGAGTACACTTCTAAAATATTGACGGAATGAGAAATACTACGCACAACAGCCCTTTGCCGCAATTGGCGCTGACGTGGTTAAATGAACATTCTACCTCGCATCAACTTTTGTGGTGCATTGACAGTT
>CAZGHI010000061.1:0-11299 GCA_964525565.1 uncultured Hyphomicrobiales bacterium | reverse complement strand
CCCGTGGCACAATAGACATCAAAGGCAAGGGACAGATGAACACCTATTGGTTGGAATGAACAAATGTTCATCATGCCGGGATCATATTAGCTCCCGGCTGCATTAATTTTTGTTCATTTTTGAGCCGGCCTTACCCGCACCAGAACTCGTGATTCCACCAATCCCCAACGTCAATAAACTTAAATCTACTGTACCTTAACTGCCGGTCTAACCCATACATGAATTGGGAGCCCGGTCCAGCATAACAGCGGTAAGGCACACAAAGAAGTATCATGTTTATTCAAAACAGTTTTCTTTAAAGGGGCAATCGTATTCTTGTTCATAATGCTTGTTGGTGCACAATCCTCCTACCGCCCCCTTACATCATAAGTACCTCCATAGTCTCGCCTCTGACTTGGCAGGATCATAACTTTGATTATTATGTATTGAAATTGGTGCTACCTCCACCCTCCGCCCAGAGCCTTGTACAAATCCACCTTGGCTCGCAATTGCTCGATTTTTGTTTCGATTAAATCAACCTTTGCCTCGAGAGCATCGCGTTGCGTTAACAACACCTCCATGTAATCGGCTCTCGCGTTAGCGAATAAGTTCATCGCAATGTCGGCAGACTGCATCAACGCTTTCACTTGTTGTTGCTTGTAGTCAAGAGCTCGCTGCATGTTTCTGATTTTAACCTGCTGGTTAACGGATTCAATGTATGCGCGAAGAACTGTTCTTTCGTACTGATATACAGCCTGCAATTGTCGAGCATTCGCACTATAGTAATTGGCCTGCAGAACATTGCGGTTAATCACAGGCAAAACCAGATCTCCTAGGATACTATAAATCATAGATTCCGGCGACGTAAAGAGAAATTGCGCACTAGAACTCTGGTAGCCAGCATTCGCGTTTAAACGAAGCGTAGGGAAAAACTGTGCACGTGCTACCTCTACATCAAGCGAACATGCCTGCAGTTCCATTTCGGCTGCACGAACATCTGGACGATTGGAGAGCAAGTGATCTGGCTTACCGACTAGGATACTATCGAATACCTGCTGCAGAAAGTCTCTTGAATTGCGATCAATATGTTGAGGATAACGTCCAGCTAGTAGGTTTAAGCGATTCTCAGTTTCCGTAATGCGCTGCAGGATAGAATATCGTCTGCTCTTATTCATCATCACCTCCGCTTCAAAACGTCGGACAGCTAACTCCGTAGTTCGTGCCGACTCCTTTTCTTGCCTCACAATACGTAGTGCTTTCTCCTGGATATCTATCATGGTGTTGAAGGCCTCTAGGATGTTATCAAGTGCCATCAACTCATAGTAATCTCTGGCAGCCTCCGCAACAATGCTTGTAACTACAAAATGTGCTCCGCTGGAACTTGCTAGATAACGTTTACGTGCAGATTCCGTGCTGTTCCTGAGCTTCTTCCATACATCCACTTCCCAGGAAATCGTAGCACCAACTGTATAGTCGGGTAGGGGGCTTGGAAATGTGTGCCCCCCCCTCATAGTTAAGCTTTCTTCTACTGCCCCATTGCGCGAGTATGCTCCAACCTTTTCTGCTCCGGCACCTGCTCCCAATTCTACGTCTGGCAAGAACTCTCCCTGACGTCGCAGAACATCGTTCTTAGCTATTTCGATTTCCTGCAAAACGATGTTTAGTTCCTGATTGTTGGCAACCACCGAATCGAGAAGGCGTTCTAGATAAGGGTCGGCATAGAAGGAATGCCATGACATCATTGCCATGTTTGTACTGTCGGCTGGGACCGATTGCTGGACCTCCGGTACAACAGAATCCCGGTTAATTCCGGTAGTATCAAAAGCAATTGTATATGATTGTGGCAATTGCACATGTGCATGTCTCTGTGCAATGTCTGGAACACAAGCTTGTAGCACCATCATTGCCAGAATACCTGTGCTGTAACCAATCAGGGTGCCGTTATTTCCGCGCATGAACATACTCCTCAGATAACGGTTCGTCGTGCTCATCGGCAATGAGTTTGTGATTTTTCACAAGACCGGCAAAAACGTAGTATAGGCCGGGTATAAGCACTAATCCACCAACGGTTCCAAGCAGCATCCCGCCCAACGATGATCCTCCAATGGTGCGGTTTCCAATTGCACCCGGTCCCGTTGCAATAACCAATGGGACAAGTCCTGCAATGAAGGCAAACGACGTCATGAGAATTGGTCGAAGTCTGGCTATTGCCCCTTCAATGGCTGCATCGCGTAGGGAAACGCCGGACCGTCTCCGTTGGACTGCGTACTCTACGATAAGTACAGCATTCTTACCCAATAGACCAACAAGCATGATTAACCCTATCTGAGCATACACGTCGTTGGCTAATCCCATTAGCTTGAGAACTAGAAACGATCCGAATACACCAACAGGTAACGATAGAATAACAGCCAGCGGAAGCACGAAACTCTCGTACTGGGCGGCCAGCACCAGGTACACGAAGATCAATACAATGATGAATATGTATAGCGCTTCGCTGCCGCGCTGTGCTTCGTCGTACGACAAGCCTTCCCATGCGATATCATACCCTCGCGGAAGGTCCTTGGCTACCTCTCGTATTGCCTGTACTGCATCGCCCGTTGTGTACCCTTCAGCAGGCAGCCCCCGTATTGCAGCAGAGTTATACAGATTGTATCGTGTGATTTCATTCGGTCCTTGCGTTTTCTTCAACGTCATGAACGAGGAATAGGGAACCATTTCTCCCTGATCGTTCTTTACATACAGGTATTCTAGGTCAGATGGAAATCTACGGGCCGAGGCTTCCGCCTGCACATAGACTTTAAAGAAACGGTCAAAACGAATGAAGCCCTGCTCATATGTGCTGCCAATAAGAATATTCAAGTTCTCCATGGCTTTGCCGATGGTTACCCCTTTCTGCATAGCAGCCTGATTATCAATCACAAGCTCGTACTGCGGATAATTTGCTGCGAAAAAGGTGAATAAACCGGTAAGCTCTTTTCTCTCGGACAACTCCTCCATAAAGTGCTTATTTACCTTGTCAAACTCCTGATAGTTTGCCTCTCCCGTCTTATCGAGCAGTCGCAGAGAAAACCCTCCGGACGACCCAAAGCCTGGAACCGGTGGTGGTTCAAAGAATTCTACAATTGCTCCTAAATTTTTTGTCTTGTGCTCAAGTTCCTCCATAATTTCTACTACCGATTTCTTTCGCTCCGACCAACTTTTGAGGTTTATCAGACAGGTCCCAGCATTAGAGCCCCTTCCTTCAGTCATGATTTCGTATCCTGCTAATGCGGACACCGACTCAATGTCCGGAATGGAAGCGCAGATTGCTTGGAGCTCCAGAGAAACATGATTAGTTAGCTCAAGGGTGCTCCCAGGCGGCGTTTGAACAATCGCGTAAATGGTGCCCTGATCTTCACCCGGAATGAAACCTGAAGGCAAGCTTGTATTAAGTATAACAATGCCGGCAACGAGAACACCAAGCAGTGCAAAGGTTAGCCATCGTCTATGCACTGTGATGCGCAGCAACCACTCGTAGGCACGATACAACTTTTCGAAGTACCGGTCCAATGCCAACGAAAAACGTCCAACGATACCCGGTTTGTGCTCTGCTCCATGCAGGTTCTTTAAGATCATAGCACACAACACCGGCGTTAACGTTAGCGCTACAAGTGCTGATAGAAGAATTGAGCTGGACATCGTAATCGAGAACTGTCGGTAAAATGTTCCCACTGGCCCGGGTAGGAATGCCACAGGCACAAACACAGAAACCATCACTAAGGTAATGGCGATGATGGCACCACTGATTTCGCCCATCACTCCTTTTACTGCCTGATACGGAGTCAATGCACCATCCGACATTTTAGCGTGTACAGCTTCGACGACCACAATGGCATCATCCACAACAACGCCAATCGCCAATACGACGGCAAAAAGAGTAATGAGGTTAATGGACAATCCAAAAAGCTGCAGCACAAAGAAGGCGCCTACGAGAGATACCGGTACAGCAAGCGTTGGAATCAGCGTCGATCGCCAGTCACCAAGAAACAGAAACACAACGAGCGCAACAAGGATAAATGCATCACGCAGTGTGTGTGATACCTGCTCCACAGATGCATCCAGGAACTGCGACACATCGTAACTGGTTTTATAGTGCATGCCCGGAAGAAAGTCTTTCTCCATTTCCTTGAGTTTGTCCTTTACCCGGTTAATTACCTGCAGCGCATTGCTGCCGTACGTTTGTTTTAAAACGATTGCCGCTGACGGGCGTCCATCCAGATTGGAGTAGATATCGAAGAACTCCGACCCAAACTCTACAGTGGCAACATCCTTTAATCGTATCAACTCTGCATTGCCGTTAGCACGGAGAATAATGTTCTCACACTGCGCTGGCAGGTTGTACCTTCCCTGGGACACAAGAACATATTCCAACGACTGTGCTTGTTTTCCCGTTGCCTGTCCAAGACGGCCGGGTCGAGCAATAATGCTTTGCTCCTGCATTGCCTCCATTACTTCTTCGGCTGATATCCCATATGCACGCATTCTATCAGGCTTTAACCAAATACGCATAGCGTACTGCCGATTACCGAGATTTTGCGCAGCAGCGACACCCTTGATGCGCTTGATTTCAGGTATGATCTTAACATTCGCATAGTTGTAGAGAAACTTTTCATCAACAGTAGAATCGTCGCTGAAGAGATTCACGTACATTAACATGCTTGGTTGAATCGGTGTAATAACAACTCCCTCCCGCTGAACGAGAACGGGAAGTAAGGGCATCACTTGATCCACCCGCGTTTTCACGTTTACTACAGCTTGATTCGGATCTGTACCAGGGTCGAAAATCACACGTACCGTTGCTTCGCCAGCGCTGGTTGCATCCGATGCTATGTACCGCATTCCCTGTACACCGTTGATGGCTTGTTCTAAAGGTATAATTGTTGACTTTACAAGTACATCTGCGCTTGCACCAGGATACGCTATAGAAACGTTCACCGTTGTTGGTGCGATCTCCGGAAACTGAGATGTTGGTAGTTGGATGAGAGCCATCGTACCAAGGAACAACACCACAATGGAGAGTACTATGGCAAGCACTGGACGGTAAAGGATATTACTGAACATGTTTAGTTGTCTTTAAGTTGTTGTTAGGAAGAACGATAATCGCGAACTACTCTGCATGGAGTTGGAGAGAATGCTGCACAGAATCGAAAGGTATCTTTCGATACGATACTGCTTGTCCTTCCTCAACCTTTCGTAAACCCTCCAGCAGCACGAGGTCTCCTTCGTTTACACCCCCGCCAACAACGTACAAATGAGGTAACTCTCCGATAACGGTTATTACACGTGAATGCACAACGCCTTTAGTATCAACAACGTACACCAGCTTCTTATCGAGCACTTCGAATGTTGCCTTCTGTGGTACAAGCAGTACATTCTTTACAGGTTCAGTAGCGATGATATTTCCCGTTTCCCCATGCCGTAGCAATCCATCCGGATTAGGAAAGGTGGCGCGGTAGGCAATGTTGCCCGTCTCGCTGTTAAAGTCGCCTTCAATTGTCGTGACACGACCTTCATAAGGAAAAAGGTCCTGGTTCGCCATTCGAAGTCGCACATTCCACACACTGTCGTGACGCCGACTTATACTATAGTTCAGGTATTGCGCTTCGGCAACATTAAAGTACACCCACATTTCGCTGTTGTCGGACAACGCAGTCAGTACATCGCCTTCTTCAAGCAGACTTCCTTGGCGTACGAGAAGTCTATCGACAATTCCATCGAAGGGGGCTTTGATTTTTGTAAACTCCACATGGGTTTGTGCGAGTGCAAGTTCTGCTCTTACTCTGTCCAGCCTAGCTTTAGCAATGGCAAGCTCGTTTTTCGAAACCACATTGCTGTCAGCCAGCGACTTACTATTCTGATACTCAATCTCAGCCATACGCAGTTCTGCAGCAACTTTTGCATACTCTGCCTGGTACAGCACCGGCATGATCTGGAACATCAGTTGCCCTTTTTTCACTCGCTGTCCCTCGTTTACCAGGATACGCTCGAGATAGCCCCTTTCCAATGCTCGTACATCAATATGCTGATGTGCCCGAATCTGGCATACGTACTCATGAGTTAGAACTGTGTCTGTGCGTATCACATTCGTAACAAGAAACGTTTCATCTTCATGCTCTTCTTCTTCATGTTCATTGTTGAAACTGCAACCAGCGAGAGCAACGGCAACGGAGAGAATACATAATCTAGCGATCATAGTACTGTGATTTGGGTACGTGAATAGGTGGTTCGTTTCGATACGAACGTTATAAATATGGTTAATACATCGTTTTCCTTAATTGGTTGTCGTCACCAACAAGGAACAAAACGAAACAAGAAAAGGGTATTGAACGGAGACGGGGGGGGCTGTAAACGTGCTTACAGCTATCCGGCCTAAATGCGGATGCTACATACGCGTACGTATGTGGGGGTGCCGGATAACGAAACCCGGGATGGTGGACCGTAGTACTTTGCGACGTTTAGAACAGAAGCGTCAACGCAGGTATATCGGTAACGTTCGGCAACAGAATTGCCAATCTCATCGGATTCAGGTGCATCTTCAATGTCTGCAATGGCAAGGGTAGCCACCGACGGTATCTGTTTTGCCGTCAGTTCGGATTTCGGTTTCGACAGACGTCCATCCGCCGGAGTCTGTAACAATGAAACCATGCTAAAGCAGCACAAAAGAATAGCAGTAATGATTTTCACAACGTGCGTTGACGATACGAAAGCGTATTTAGTTCGTGTGCTTGTTTAAGTACACAAAAATGTGAATACTTCGTGGACAATATTATCGAATCACGATATTAACATCTCAGCACGATTCGATTTTTGTTCATGACAAAAGGCATGATCAGTACCGGATGTTTGAAATACGTGTGTGAGACTACACCATAAACCTATCCATCGGCGTATAGAGCACCAGGCCAGACAGGGCGCATTCAGGCGAGTGAAACGTTTGCCCTAGGGCCGCCGTTTACCTCGCCAACCATTTCAGGCGATAGTGTTGCATGTACGTGCACACCACGCGGCACAATAGACATCAAAGGCAATGGGCAAATGAACACCTGTTGGTTAGAATGAATAAATATTCATTGTGCCGGGATCATATTAGCTCCCGGCTGCATTAATTTTTGTTCATAACCCCACCACTTTCTGCAGCTCTATCATAAACCATCCGGGCAATCTGGGCAATAACCCTCTCACACCCAGTTAGCGTAAGCATTGCATTGTTCACGAATACCGAAATCACTACTGCTCCTCCGTTCGGCAACTCAATAATGCCGACATCGTTAACTGCTGTGCAGTCTCCAGGTGTTGAGTCCTTGCTATATGTTCCCGTCTTATTCGCAACTCTGATTTCCTGAGGCAGCAGCCCACGAATGCGATTCTTCCCTGTTTTTGTTGACTCCATCGCATTGCTTACAAACCTCATGGCACTGTCACTGATCATGCCTTCCGCAAATACACGCCGAAGTAATTGATTCATACCACCGGATGTGCTCCAATTTTTCATGAGCGATGTTGTTGTAAGGTCTCTGTAGGCACTACCCACACCCATCGTTATAAACCCCATACGATGTAACGTTTCGTTCACCCGTTGAACACCATTTAATGCATCAATCACAAGGTCTGCGCCGATGTTATCGCTTTTGTTTAGTGCATACCACATAGCCGCCCGAAAAGTTGTTGAAAAGGGGGCTTTGGCGCTGTCGCGTAGGGGACTGTACGTTTTTCGTAAAAAATCTGTGCTATCTACTCTTAGCTGTTTGTCCATGCTCAGTATGCGGTCGTCAATGTGTTTAAAAGCAACTACTGCAATGGGGAGCTTTAAAACACTCATGGCAATCATGCTGTCCAGCTCATTTACACCATAATGAGATACCGTTTCCCCATAATAGTCCAAAACGTCAACCGAAACAGCAATGTGCGCAGGCTGTTCAGCAACGAATTGCTCCAATGCTGACTGAAACGAGTCGGGTTCAACCAGCCACCCGCAAACACTTCCCTGGGTAAGTGTATTGTCGCTAACAAATTCCTGCGTCACATACGTGTTGATTTCCGGCCTACCAACAACAAGGTGGTACAACTTTCCGTTGTGTAGATGGCTTCCCACTACCCATGCAGGAGTTCCTTTTTTAAGTAGTATGCCTGCCCGCCACACCACGTTGGAACTCCCCCACGCCTGTTCTTCGTCCGGATAGTTGGTTGGATTGAGATACAATCGCTGGTTCGTTACACTGATCGGTTCAGCATCCTGGAATACGACATCCGGACGCAGCAGCGCGTACATAAATAGTGTTCTTTTCGCACACACAAATTCGTTGCGTCTTTTATCATACGAGTATTCTTCAACGTAGCTTGCCGTTCCCGCACAACATTCACGCGCTAGCAAACGAATCGTGAGGTTGCCCAATAAATCTTGCCAGGCGGAGTCAAGATATCCGAATGCTTCAAACACCGCTTTTCCAGAGTTATTCGTAACACGGATGATTGGTGTTTCCATTCCCTCTTCATATTGCGCGATTGTCACAATGTCGGTGCTTACTGATGTAAGGGGCAATTGGAAGCGTGTCTCAACTTTCTCAGTGGTGTCAAAATATAGTAGCACGTGTTGGAGTGCCGTGCTTGAATCTGTTGCTCCAGTTGCAAAGTGAGCAAGTGCGACCATGCCAATTATCCAGCCTGTAAGAATACTCATACACCGCACTAAGAATTCGAATGGTTGAAATTGATTTCAAGGCCCACACGGCCAAAACTCTGAGTGGGAAAGGAACAAATCGAGAACCAACTCAGCCTACAACTGTAGCAAAGATCGTGCACACAGCAACGCCAGAACTGTTTTACTAATGTAATTGACATTCCAATGTTTATTGTACAATACACAAACAGTATATCGCTTAGTTCATTTCATCAACGGGGGCACGTGACAAATCCGAGATCGGAATGCAGTAAACTGTTTCGCCTACGTTGTCGTTGGTGACGGTGTCCCGGCCAACTCGCACAGCGATGTGTAGTGCTCTAGGTCTTTAGTTTGCAGGGCATTGAGAACGGAACGCACGCAGCTCTGTGCGCTGGGCACGAAATCGGGCTGTTCCAACGCTCTGGTCAGGCTCTGGAGATGGGAGGCGTCGTCGGCGAATTTCTGGATCTCGCACCGCTCTTCGGGAGTGTCGAAAAGCAGGTCGAGCTTGTCCGACCATTTGGAGACGCTGGGTTTACGGAAACCTAGATAGGCCTCCAGAAACTTTCGCACGAGGTTGGGGGCGGTATAGGCTTCGTGTGTGAATGGAGCAGGATGGTTGGCAAAGGCGTGCAACTGCGAGAATACGAATTGGTATTCCGATTTATACTTTCGCAGAAGGGGTGGAAGGTCTTCGATCACAGACGTCCACTGTGAATTCGCTCCAAACTCACGGCGGACATAGTAGGCGCAGGATTCGGCGGTGTTTCGGAATTGCTGGCGGACCTCGAACCACTCGCCCTTCAGCAGCCCAAGCAGCTCCGAGTTGTGTGTGGATACGAAAAGCTGGCGACAGTCTTTCAGTCGCTCGACGATGAGAGCGTAAACCGCGTAGATGTGATTTGAATCGAGGCTGGAAATGGGGTCGTCGATGAAGACAATGGTGTCGGTTAGCACAGCGCCGCTCGCTTCGAGGCTGGTGAGGAAGTAAGCGAAGGTGAGCGCGGTCTTTTCGCCCTCGCTCATGTTGCTCGCGGCATGACCGTCTCGCCGGAACTCAAATCGGCCGTTACCAAGATCGGCTGCCTCGATGTTGCTGTCCCGAAGCAGGAATCGAAGCACTTCGTTCAAGCGGACGGCACCGATGGATTGCGCTTGGTGTTGTAGGTTCACTTCGGCCACCTGCGCGTCAATCCGAGTGCCGGTCTGTCGGGCCTTTTCTTCACGGGTTTCATGGCGCACGCGCTCCGTTTCCATGGTTGCGATGTTGTTGTCGCGGAAGAACAGCGCGGCGTGATGACGCTCGAGTGCTTCTTTGGCCTGTTGGCGTGTCTGTTGGTGTTCGGCAGCCAAGGTGTTGTGCTGCTGGATCAGCGCGTTGATGCGGCTGACAATCTCCTGCCCCTCGGCTGCGCGGGTCAGATCCGGTTGCCACGTCATCTGGCTCTCAAGGGCGGTCTGCTTTTGGGTCAAAGCTGCGACCATCTGTGTTCGCAAGGCGTCTGCCCAGGTGGCCCAACTCTGAAAATCATCCCGTTGACGGTTGAAGTCAGCCCAGAGAGTTGGTGCGAAATCGCGTTTATCTTGGGCGGGTAGTTCGAACCGTGCGCTCTGGCACTCCTGCAACAACGTCGTGATTTGGCGAACCAAGGCTTCATAGGCCTCGGAAAAGTGCGCGCGAAGTTGCTCCAGGCGCTCGGCAGGGATCGCGGAGCCACAGAAGGCACACTCTCCACCGTTTGGATGGAGCGCCATGCCTGAGCGAACCCAGCTTTCCAGATTTCGATCGGCTTTCAGCCGTTCGATGGCGCGATTGGAGGCTGTTTCCGAGAGAGCGGCCTGCACGCGCTCAGATAATACTACGAGGTCCGGCAGTTCAGGCTGAATGGGTGTGAGGTTGTTCCAGCCGCTCGTGTTCCTAAAGGTTTCAAGGTTTGTGGCCACCACTTCTTGGGAGAGCAGGTGTTGATCAACATTCCCACGGATGTGCCGAACAACGTCCATCAACTCAGGGCGTTCAAATTTCGGCATTCCCAACCAGTCGCGGATTTCACGAGCTTTAGCTGTCGCCAGTTGCTCGATGCTGCGTTGAACCTGACGAGCCTCTTCCCTCTGTCTGTCCTCGTATTGCCTCACCCGTTCTCGGCGGGCGTTCAAAATATCCTGGCGCTTGCGCAGTGCGACGTTTTCTGGGCCGAGAATGAACACAGCGGGAGCGGTGTGTTCTTCCAGAAAACTGTCTTTGACAAAATCACGATTGAACACGCGAACCTTCGGGGCCGACGCCAGCGAGCGATGGGTAACTGGCCCCGTATTGTCGCAGGCTATGGTGAACTCGGCACCTTGCCACGCTGCTAACCGATCTGGCTTTTCGAGAATCTGAAACAGGCGTGATAGCGTGGTCTTGCCGGAATAGTTCCAGCCGTAGAGCAGGTTTCGTTTCGCAAAGTCAGGCTGCCCGTTCCACCGAAAATCGCGGTAGATGCCGAAGCTGCGGAGATGGTCTATGCGTCGGATCATGCCTTGCCTTCGATAATGCGGACGGTTTCGAGTGTAGAGAGCTGGTCGAGGGCCTGGCGGAGGGGGTGGGTGGGGTCGTGGAGTTCTTCGAACTTGGCG
>CAZGHI010000060.1:7125-11387 GCA_964525565.1 uncultured Hyphomicrobiales bacterium | reverse complement strand
TGGACGGATGCATTAACGCACAGCCGGGTGGAGGAAAGCGGTGCCACTAACGTTGCATTCGTTATTGATGGTGCTTTCGTAACTCCGCCATTGAGTGATACCATTCTGGACGGAGTAACCCGAGATAGTCTCATTACTCTTGCACGAAGTCTGAATATTGAAGTACAGGAAAGGCCGGTTAGCGTTCAGGAACTAACGGAGGGGATTGCTTCCGGCGCCGTTACCGAAGCAATGGGGATAGGGACTGCTGCCTCCGTAGCCACTATTGGCACAATACACATTGGTGGAACCGATCTGGAGTTGCCTGTTCAACGTGGTGGTATTGCTGAACAGCTACGAAATGCACTGAACAACATCAAGTTTGGTGTAGCACCCGATCCGTTCTCGTGGATGACGAATGTTGAAATACGTGATGAGGAGTGAAGGGGCTATGAATACCATTTCGTGGTTCGAAGAGTTACTGTCGTATGGCGACTGGCAGTTGGAGAACATTGTTCATGCAGTGCAGCAGTATGAGCTGGATAAGAATGAGCGTGTGCGCTGGTTGTTAAATCATGTTGTGAATGCACGGCAAATCTGGCTGGAACGTGCCCGTACCGGAACCGCATCCCGATCAATTGCCATGGAGCACAACCTGGAAGACCTTGTTGCTGTATCCCGAACAACAACCGAAGGCTGGAGTACATGGCTTCGTGAAGGTGGGGAAGCACGATTAACTCTGTCAGTAACCTATACCAATCTTGAGGGTGTTGCATTTACTACCGAAGTACGCAGGATGATTACGCAAATTGTTAACCACAACACTCACCACCTTGGTGAAGTTATTCGTACAATGCGCACGCTCGGATACCCCCCCCCCAAGACTGATTACATTGTCTTCGTTCGAGAACATTCACTTTAAGGGCTAACCATGTACTACCTCTTTATAGCAATTGCTGTTGTTGGGCTCCTGAGCACATCATGCTCTTCCTCGTCAACCATCAAGAACGACCCAACGGGTACGGCGTGGCGGGTTTTTCAAATGGGCAAAACAAATTTGGAAAAAGTAGATCCTTCTTCTTTGCCGACTCTCTCATTCGATCCGGCAAAACATATGGTAGCAGGCACAACAGGGTGTAATCGGTACTCGGGTTCGTATGACAACGACATTACAGCGCTCTCTTTTGGTAACATGGCTGTTACGAAGATGGCATGTGACGGAGAACGAAGTGCCATTGAATCGCAGTTTCTAGACGTACTCAAGCGTACCAGCAAGATGAGCGTTAAAGACGATGTACTCATGCTGATGAATGCCAATGGCGAGGAACTTCTGCGCGCTCGTGCATACAGTGGCGATAAGTGATTGAAGGCCGTTGAGTAATGCCCCTATCGGACCAACTCACCACCGGAAACGAGAGGTTCCCTCTCCAATACCTTAAAGGAGTTGGCCCGAAGCGGGCCGCAGCACTTGCTAGCGAGGGCATTCGAACACCGGCAGATGTGCTGGCGCTTGTTCCACGCGGGTACATCGACAGAACGGCAGTGGGCTCACTTGCACAGCTACAGCAGCGCATACGTAGCCACAATGTATTGTTGCAGGGCAATGCAGAAGAATT
The DNA here is from genome assembly GCA_964525565.1 of uncultured Hyphomicrobiales bacterium. Taxonomy (GTDB): domain Bacteria; phylum Bacteroidota; class Ignavibacteria; order Kapaibacteriales; family Kapaibacteriaceae; genus OLB6. Next base: position 9,792 of record CAZGHI010000060.1, on the reverse strand, counting down.
GGCCGACGTTACGCAAGAAGTATCTGTGGTAGTTACGATAAGTGCGATTGAGGAAAAGCGTATCGGGCGGAACAGACGCATGTTGGTGGCTCGCATTACTGACCGTTCCGGTGCTACAGCCCGTCTAATCTTTTGGAATGCAATAGGGTACTTTTCTTCAGTGCTCGCCGTGGGCGCTTCGTACATGGTGAGTGGAACACCGGAATACGACCAACGATGGAATACGCTTACCTTCACGCATCCCGACTTAGAAAAACTTGATGCAGACGATGCGGATAACATTGCGCAAGGAGCAGTGCTTGCACGCTATCCGCTATCTCAAAAACTTCGTGCATCAGGCATTTCCATGCGCTTGTTGCGGAGTGTCGTAGATCACGTTCTTCGCGAAACATTGCACGACATACCTGAAGTTCTTCCGGATGCTTTATTGGCAAAGAGGAAACTTCTGCCCAAAGCCGAAGCTGTGAAATTGCTTCATCAACCAACGTCATTGGCCGAAGCAGAAGAAGCCCGCAGGCGACTCACTTATGAGGAGCTGTTCTACTTTCAACTTTCACTTGCACAAAGACGAACACGATTGCGCATTCCTGAAAAAGGGATCACGATTCGTCCCAAAAGCGAACGTGCTCGGACTTTGTTGAAAAAGTTACCATACAGCCTTACACCGGCACAACGAAGAGTTATCCACGAAATCATGGCCGATATGGAACACGGAACGCCGATGCATCGTTTGCTGCAAGGTGATGTTGGTAGTGGAAAAACAATTGTTGCCTTGCTCTGCATGTTGAGCGTAGTGGACAACGGATATCAGACGGTGATCATGGCTCCGACAGAATTGCTGGCAGATCAGCACTACCGCAATATTACTCGTCTGTTAACGGATGCGAATGTTGTGGTTGAGCAACTTGTGGGTGCACAAAACAAACGCACACGCAGGGATGTGCTTGAGAGAATTGCCGAAGGTAGTGTGAATATTATAGTAGGCACACATGCCTTGTTCGAAGCCGCAGTTGAATATCAAAGGTTGGGACTCATTGTTATTGATGAGCAGCACCGGTTTGGTGTTGCTCAGCGTGCGCAACTACAGCATCTCGCACGGAGATCTCATGAAGGCGGGAACATAGTTCCACATGTACTTGTGATGAGTGCCACTCCTATACCGCGGACACTAGCAATGAGCGTGTATGGCGACCTTGATGTTTCTGTGATCGATCAGCTTCCTTCCCAACGAAAACCTATTGTTACGAAGGTGGTTTTTGAATCCGAACTACAGCAGGCATACCTTTTTCTCCATTCACAAGTACAAGAAGGCAGACAAGCATACATCGTTTATCCACTTGTTGAGAAAAGCGAGAAGCTTCAACTCAAAAGTGCCGTGGAACACTTCGAAATGCTGAAAACACAGGTGTTCCCTTCATTGCGACTGGGACTCCTTCACGGACAGATGTTACCACAGGAAAAGGATGACGTGATGCGCGAATTCGAGCGCGGCAACCTTGACATCGTAGTAGCCACAACAGTGGTGGAAGTTGGCGTAGATGTAAGCAATGCTACCGTAATGCTCATTGAAAATGCCGAAAGGTTTGGGCTTGCACAGTTACATCAGTTGCGAGGTCGCGTAGGACGAGGCCATCATCAGAGCTATTGTTTGCTGGCCACAAAGGATCATTTTCAATATCATCTTAAAGGTATGGACTCGGCAACTGAAAGAGCAAAGTCGGCTGTGCGTTTGCGAACAATGGAAGAAACCACCAACGGATTTCGCATAGCAGAAGTTGATCTTCAATTGAGAGGGCCGGGCGATGTTCTCGGTACCCGTCAAAGCGGCCTGCCGGAATTTACCTATGCAAACATTGTTACCGATGCAGACATCCTAGCAGACGCTCGTGCCGACGCATTTGAGCTAATCGAAACAGATCCGCAGATTACGTTTCCTCATCATACGTTTGTACGTCAACATCTTGATAGCCTATCAGTACAAGGTGTATTTCAGAATGTAGCCTAGCCCCTTTTGCCATTATGCTTAACATTTCGGAGATTTTCTTTTCCATTCAAGGTGAAGGCACACGCGCCGGCTTGCCATGCGTATTTGTGCGATTGCAAGGCTGTAAACTGCGATGTGTGTGGTGTGATACACCGTATGCATTGGATCGTCGCCAAACGGAACATCTGCTAAGCGAAGATCAGATTGTGCAGGCTGTTCAGGCTTATTCCTGCTCTTTTGTAGAGTTTACCGGTGGAGAGCCACTGGAGCAGCCCAGTGTGTTACCCTTGATGTCGAGACTATGCGACTTAGGATACACTGTTGCCGTCGAAACAGGAGGACACGTTGATATTTCATGTGTGGACAGTCGGGTGATCAGGATTGTTGATGTGAAGTGTCCGGACTCACGGATGGTCTCGCTAAACAACATGGACAATCTCCGTATTGTTGGCATGCGCGACGAAGTAAAATTTGTTATTTCCTCGCGGGGTGACTATGAGTGGGCGCGTAACATAGTACGAACGTATGACCTTACTTCACGGGTGCATAGTGTTTTGTTTTCCCCGGCATTTGCGATTCTGGAATATGTAACGCTTGTGAACTGGATTCTTGAGGATGCTCTGCCGGTTCGTTTTCAGATTCAGCTTCATAAGCATGTGTGGAGTCCGGAGACACGTGGAGTG
>CAZGHI010000060.1:3822-7090 GCA_964525565.1 uncultured Hyphomicrobiales bacterium | reverse complement strand
TTGGGTCGGGTTTGTGGAAGAACTAAAACCCGTGTGTTCATTTGGGAGAAACGATGCCGGTACAGAAAAAGAACCATGTAATTACCATCCTTAGCATAGCAGTGATCTTTACGATTGCTGCACCAGCAGTTCTTACAGCCCAGGCGATGTCTGGCATAGTAGGTTTTGCAGATAGTTACGAAGGTCCCATTCCGATGGTTGGGGTAAACTCTGTCGAAAATGAATACGGTCCGGTTTGGCAGAAGGAGTATGAACGGCTGCTGGTAACCACTGATCGCAGCGGATGGCCGGCAATTTGGCAGGTTCCGTATGAACAAGGTTCTGGAGGAGAAATGCCTGCTCACCCGATGCCGGTTGAAGGAACATTTAATGAACCGGGGAGAAGCCGCTCGTATGTAAGCTTTGGTTATAGTGGCGAAGGTGTTGGTGTAGCCTTTGTGCTTAGAGGAAGGCAGGCATGGCCAACTATCGTATCGGTACCAACCGACAACACAGCATTGAATCTTGGACATGAAATCCAAGCCATAGTTCGAGACGGATTTGATTCACAGCCGGCACTATCGCCAGATGGAACACGCCTAGTGTATGTATCGGATAGGGAGGGGGGGGCTGGTGGTCTAGATTTGTGGGTTTGCGAACGGAGGTCGGACCGCGAATGGGATACCCCTGTTCTGCTTAGCCGAACCATCAACAGCGAAGGAGACGAGATTACACCGTTTTTTGCATCGAACGACAGTTTGATCTATGCGTCGAACGGATACGGCGGCAAGGGTGGCTTCGACTTGTTCCTATCGGTGTTTCGCAACGGCATCTGGCAGGAACCCGAGCCACTGGATGTGCTTAATACTGAGTTTAACGAGACCGACCCTGCCGTGCTGCCTGATGGAACAATTGTATTTGCCTCCGACAGACCGGGCGGTATGGGTAAGCTAGATGTATGGATGGCAAAGAGAAAGAGGTGATGCCTATTCTACAAGGATGGTGCCAATGTCAAGTAGGCGAGACACTCCGTCTAAACGCATTGTAACAGCATGGTGCTTTTCGGATGTCGAGCCGTATTTCGTGAACATATCAACTTGTACTGTAGTTGGCCTTGTCACGGTTTGCTGCCTGCTTCCATAATAGTGAACTTCAACCTTGTACGCTCCTTTTTTTGCAGTTGGGAGCACAAATTCTTCCGGACCATAGCCCCCTGTTAAATCTCTTGATAAACACCCGCCGATTTTGGTAAATCTGTTACTATACATGCAGAGCTCACCGTCAGGATCGGTTACCCAAAGGTCCATGTCGCAATTATCGGCATCCCATGTAAGCACAACGCGAACGTCGTTCTGAAACGGGATGAGATACTCTTTAGGAATGGAGATGCCTTTTGCTGCTGGGAGTGCCGCAATGCGCGATAGTTCTCTTGCAACGATTCGCTCAATCTCAGGAAAACGATTGTGCCACGGATGCTCGAGAACATACAACAAATGTTGAACCGCTTCGGAATACCTTCCTGCTGCTGCCAGAGCCAAACCTAAGTCGCGGTAGCTCTGCGGTTCTTCGTTACGTACAGAAAGAACATCTTTGAACACATGAATCGCAAGGTCAACATGGCCAATTTGTAGCAATCTGTGTGCAAGGATGCGAAGTGTACGGGCATCCTCTCCTTGAAGTTCTGATAGCGACGAGAGTACACGCAGAGCCTGATCGTTTAAACCATACTCAATAAATTTATCAGCTATGTCAAGATAGAATCCGGTTTGGTTGCCATAAGACTCTCGTAGCCTTAGGTAATCTGCATACAATGAAGATGCCGTTGTCTTCTCAAGGGCCTGTGCCCACATTTCTCGATGTGTGCTGTCGGCACGGTGCTGCTCTTCGATCATTGCTGACCATACCTCAGTGTCGTTGCCGAACCAACCCGGATTGCTGTTCTCAATTATGGTACTGGGTTCCGGAGCCAATTCCGAATCATCTGCGCCGGACCGATACAATTGAATAGGATACGATGAATTTGACCGTGGTACCATACGAACGTCCTGACGAAACATGTAACCCCGATCGGCCGCGTCCTGCATATCTTCACTATAAACAGTGTCAAGGTGTAGGTTGTTCCGTCCCACTCGCGGCTGTACTGTTGTTGCCCCGTTGCCCAGACTCAGCCCTGGTTGTTCTATGCTGTACTCTTTGATTTGTGCCGTGCGTCGTGGCAGGAGAATTGTTGCATTTGTCGTTGACGAAGGCTGAACAGTAGCAGTTGATGTAACTGGCCTGTCCGACGAATGCAGAACCTGAAGTGTATGGTTTCCGGCAGGAACTTCTGCGAATTGGAATACACCATTAACGTCGGTGGTTGTAGAAAGTGGCGTGTTCGTAATCGTTACCGTTGTATTTGATAACGGCATGTTTTCACCTTGGAGCACAACACCTTCGATTGATCCTAGTTGCTCAGTTGGAAATTCAAGTGGCGCGGTAGAGGTTGATGGCCACATCCAGAACTGCTGTCCCTTGTTCTGTATGATATTGCCACCTACTCCCTTAGGATTCTTTAAGATCTCAAGTACTTTCATCTTCTGCCTTTGTTTTTGCATGAGCAGATGTGTTTGTTCCGTTCTTTTACGTTGTAAAAACATTCTTCGCAGTTCCGGTTCCGTAGCGGGCGGCTCAATATTAAACCGCACGTAATCTTCGATATTCTCTAGAACAATGAGCGATGTCCCGGGTGTTACAATATCGAAGTGTTGCCCGATTTCAGTAATGAGTGAATCGTTTTGGTCGCTATCTGTTCTGAGCCTGTTCACCTCTTGTGTAGCCCATAAACGTGGTATGCTTCGTCCTGCCTGCCTATGTTCCACGCTCGATACTGTTATTGTATGCTTTGTGAGTTCGCCTGAGTTGTATCCAACTTCGAACTCCAGCTCAGCCTCTTTGCTGAGTAGTTTACCACTAAACACTGTTATCAGTTCCAATGGCACGATGCCATCGGGCTTCATTGCAGCTATGCGTCCTCGAACCACTCGCACTGATCGTACGGACTTTCGTTCCGTTAGTATGTCAAGAACAGCATCTTCTGTTTCTTTTGTTGATATGTTTATAAACTGACCTCCCGACTTTCGGGCAATGTCCTGAAGAACAGCAAAGTCTGCAGCTCCACCGCTGGTGATTGTGCATATTGGTGTGTTGCCAATTGTTGGGCGGTGCTTGCCGAACGTTGATATACCATCAGAAAAGAGAATTGCCATGTCGGTTTGTAAACCCGAAAGAGGAACAATACCTAGTTGTG
>CAZGHI010000060.1:0-3802 GCA_964525565.1 uncultured Hyphomicrobiales bacterium | reverse complement strand
CCATCCATTGGAAGGGTTCGAATCCTATTGATAAGGGGCTCTGGTGATGTGTACGATTCTTTATGGAGGATAGAATGTGCAAATACAGTAAGGTCAATTCTTGCCGGTGTGGCAACCGAAAGAAAATGCTGAAGAAAAGCAATCTCCTTTTCAACATTGCGATGCATACCGGAAATCGAAGCATCCCAGAGTACTGTGACTGTGCGCGGTTGTATCCGTGGACGGCGGTCTGGTTCACTGTTGAGAAAGACACCAACATAGTCTGAACCTTTGTGTTCCTGAACTACAACTCGATGGTGATCGAGCGCAACGGGTACGGAAATGTGCAATGGATGATTGAGGAGAATGTTCTTTTTATTGATCTGTACGTGGTAGGCTCTATTCTTCGGTGAGAACGTTATCGTATCCGATCCTGCTCCGGTTAGCGAAGGTGTAACACCAAAACCGGCTACATCAGCAGTGAGTGAACATTCGGGTATTGGTTGTTGGTATGCCAAGGGAAGGGTATAGCTAAAACCATCAGCCTGACTATCTAATGGTTGCTCGTACGAGATCACAATGCGTCGAGTGCCGCGAGCTGGAATGGGGTAGATCCGTGTGCGAAATGCGTTGTCGCGTGTCCACTCCATGAGTGCAGGATCAACCTTTGTTCGAATAACTTCTTCAAAGGTGGACCGGCCTTTTGTTTTGTCAACAACTACAGCGTCCCGGAGTTTACCGTTGATGTCGAGGGCAAATCCACTTACCACCTGACCGTCAGCAATCGGGAAACTAAATTCACCTTCAAGCACGCGGTTGTGCGGGTTGAAAACGGTCATGTCCAGCGTGGTTGTCGCAATGGTTCCAACAATGGTTACATGAACGTTGAGTTTGCTTATGGATAACGCAACCGGTTGGCCAGTAGAGTCCAGAACAAAAACACCGGGCATACGTTGAAGCGGGGGTTGTTGTGCGGTGTGTGTTATTGTTGCAGCATGAGGCGACGGTGTCGTTGTGGGCGTCGTAGAGAAAAGTGCACTCAGGCCAACTACAACAAACAGACTATACATGAAGTGCATTACAATCCTCCGGGTTAGCGTTCGATGAGCAAACGTTGAGTAAAGGCGGCTTGATTGTTGTGGGCAACCACCGTTAATAGGTACATGCCGTTGGAGAGTTCGGAAGGGGGTGAGAATGTTCTTTCATGTTTACCGGCATGCGTGGTTTCATTTGACCACAGCGTTAGTATTTCACGTCCGTTGATATCTCGAAGGTGGGCACTTGTTTCGCAGACGGCCGAACTTTCAATTGACACGGTAACAGTGGCACCTCTGAGCGGATTTGGATAAACGGTGCCAGCAAGGCTCAGCACTTTCGATTTGGTTTGGTTCGGTAACAAAGGTTGAACATCCTTTGTTTGGTTATAGGACTGTGTTATTATCATGCGATGTTGACCTGAAAGTGCATCATAAAAAGACGGGGAAGGATCGTACCACAACACAACAGTTGCCGTAGGGAACATGTGATTGGACTGATCCGTTAAGTAAATGCGTACCGGAACAAGGCGCTGAACATCCGAATCGTCAGGTTGAAACCACGTTGCAAAGACACTTTCGTTGTGATACACGCTTATGTGACGTGGTGTGATAGTAGTCGTGGGTGTACGCGAACCTCGCGTGCGAATACCTGAGGTAGTAATTGTAATGCGATAACCATTTTCGTTGTACACAATTGCCTTTTCCGATACCGTGAGCCTCAGGTTTTCCAGCTCTGGTTTTGATGCGTCGAGGAACACAATGGTATCAGGTACATGTGCTGATGCAGTTGAAGGTGCAGCCGGAGGCGCGTCGTAGATTTCTTTGGCGCGGTCCATGTGTACTTCCGTACTAGCAGCCTGTTCCGGTATAGTGGCATTACGTACCCCCAAATCGGACTCTATGGCAGTTGGTACGTTCGTGGACAAAACATATATAACCGTGCAGCATGCCACTACAATACCGCCAAGGGCTATCCGAGTGCCAAGTGAGGGCCGCGACCTTAGTGTGGTCGCTGGGAAACGAGTGTTGGACATATTGGTAGCCGGTGCGGAGCGAAGGATATCCACGATGTTGTTTTCAGACAACAGCGGAGGGTCTGGAGTGTTAATTCGCTGCGTGTTCAGCAAATCTTTGAGGGTAGGTTTTTTGTTCATACCGTACACTTTAATAGACTTCGTTGGGAGAATGGGACTGTATGCGCTCGGTTTGATTATCGTACTCTACACCAAGCATTCGAGCAAGTTTTTGTCTAGCTCTCATCAATCGGATTTTTACAGCGCTTACCGACGACTGTTGGATGGCTGCGATCTCGGAAACAGGTAGATCGTGTACCTCATACAACAGGATTGCCATGCGTGACTTTTCGGGTAGCGAGTCAATGGCCTGGCGGACGATGAGAGCATCTGTCAGACGATCGGCAGGTTGTGCGAGGCCATCAATGAACTCTTCAGCCCCTTCTTCGAATCGTTGCTCTAATCGGTGCTTGCGATGATTTCGTCTATGGAGATTAACAAGAACGGTAAAGAGGTAGGTTTTGAATGCAGCCGGGTTGCGAAGAGTATCGAAGCGTTGCCAGAGAATCACAATTGCGTCCTGGAGAAGGTCTCGTGCATCGTCGCGACTTCCGGTAATTGAAAGAGCAAACCGTTCCGCTTTTGTGTGTACCGGCCGTAGCAGGACGAAGAAACGTTGTTCGCGTTCTGTCTGATTATGACTTTGCATAGTGTGGCGTTGAATTCTCTTGCATCGGAGTCATGGCTTATGCAACTGGTTACAATGTTGTTATGCACTCGAATACAATTCACGATACATAAGCGAAGTAAGCGTTCGGATAAAAAAAAGGGTTTCCAGCGTAGTTGCTGGAAACCCGTAACATACTCTATGTAGAGTTCTTATGGCGCGATCACATACTGCGTGGCTTCCATGAGAAAGCCGGGGATATTGATTTCCTGATTTGCCGGAGGACCGATTTTGACAGTTGAAGGCTTTTGGTAAACCTTTACGAGACCTACACCCTTAACCAGCCAAATATCCATTGGAAGTTTAATCGGGTCCACAGGGATTGAACCTAGGATAGGATTGCTAATCTCCAATGCGATTTGATAGTCAAGAGAAAATCGGTTTGCCGAAACCGTGGAGCCATTGATTGAAAGATTATCAGAACCACCACGCGACCCTTTTACGGTAAAGACTGCATCAATGGTGAGAGGTAAGCCACTATATGAAATATTAATGCCACGGATGGTATCCTGGAGACCTGTCCAACTCGATTGTTGTTGGTCGGCAATTTGAATCCACCGTGTACCCAATTCCACATTACCTAATCCCGGGATATTGAATCCAATGTCAAACAGCCGGTAGAGTTTTGCTCCATCTTCACTCAGATACAATGTGTCGTATGCTACACCGGACTGCATAGACACATACTGGCCGGACGACTTCGATATGCCCTTAGAATCTTCAACAGTAGCAGAGCCACGGAATGTAGTTGAATCTGTAAACGTTACTGTTGCGGAGTCAGCGCCGGTGGAGCTTTTCTCCAGCACCGTATTTGAGCTGAGAATATATGTGCCAACTTTTGATGAGACGAAGGCAACGATTGTTGAGGGATTGTTTGAATCGGAAGTACAACCGGATAGCACAGCGAGCGCTACAGCAGTTGATAGTAGAACCTTAATCATGTTTGACTCCAATTGGCAATGGCGTACTGTAGAAATAGAATCAATCGTGGAGCGGAGGGCGAGGGACTCGAACCCCCACAGGCTTGCGCCCGGCGGTTTTCAAGA
>CAZGHI010000059.1:10358-11438 GCA_964525565.1 uncultured Hyphomicrobiales bacterium | reverse complement strand
AGTCTCGATGAGGTTCTTCATCAGCTTGGCGTTATCGAGATGAACGTTCGTGAAGAAGCAACGTCCATCATAACAGAATCGGAACAACGTGGTGTTCGTATCGTTTCGTTTTGGGACAACGACTATCCTGCGGCACTTCGGCAAATAGATACGCCACCATTTCTATTGCATGTGCTGGGATCATTTCCGAATAGCCATAATGCCGTGATTGCTGTTGTTGGAACACGCGCATGCACTGTTGGGTACGGTAAGCCAACAACAGAAGTACTGGTAAAGCGGTGGGTTCGCGCAGGATGCGTGATCGTTAGTGGACTAGCTAATGGAATTGACACGCTTGCACACGAGTCATGTTTACGAAATCAAGGGTGCACCATTGCTGTGGTTGCCAGTGGCATCGGAAGAATTACTCCACTGGCAGCCCGCAATCTTACTGAACGAATTGTTGCGCATGGTGGTGCTGTAGTGAGCGAGCATCCGTTGCGCGTTGCGGCATTACCACCATTCTTTCCTGCACGCAACAGAATCATAGCCGGCATGAGTAATGCAATTGTTGTTGTTGAGAGTAAGGTTACTGGTGGCGCGCTAATCACTGCAGCGTTTGCTCGAAAACAAGGCAAGCCTGTATGGGCTGTACCGGGTCCGATAAACAGTACTCGCAGTCAAGGGTGCAATCAACTCATCCAAAGCGGGCAGGCTTCGATTTTGGTTTCTGCAGACGATGTTCTTACGGGCATGGGAACAGACTGCAATAGCCTATTTCTTCTCTCCGAACCTCCGTCGAGAAATCAAACACCCTCTAAGATCATCGATCTCTTAGGCGGTGACCCTGTTGGTATTGATGCCATTGCCGCAGCGTGGCATTGCAGCACGCAGGAGGCTATGGTTCAACTTGTCGAGTTAGAGATGGAAGGAATGATACGGCAGCTTCCGGGAGCACGTTATGTTGTTTCGGATGGCTAGCCAGAGCACCCTATCTTCGCGGTGATGATCTCGTCTAGAAAAGAAGAACACGTGCGCCTTGCATTGGAAGCTGATGTAGGATTTCGGTCGAAAACCACTGGTCTTGACGACGTTGAACTA
>CAZGHI010000059.1:6448-10348 GCA_964525565.1 uncultured Hyphomicrobiales bacterium | reverse complement strand
CCATGCACTGCCCGAGACCAACCTAACGGACATTCGCACACAGATACGCTTTTTTACCAGAACACTATCGTACCCATTACTCATAAGTGGTATGACCGGTGGATATCCCAACGCCGAGTATATCAATGGGGCGCTGGCTGAAACAGCAGCCGATCTCGGTCTTGGCATGGGCGTTGGGTCTATGCGTGCTGCAGTCGAAGACCCGTCGCAGAGATCTACCTTCACAGTAGTGCGCCAGTATTCCAACCACGTTCCCATTATTTCAAACATTGGCGGTGTTCAACTCGCACAGTGGTATCGGCATGGTGCACTTACTGAAATTGTTCATACCATTGTTGAGATGGTCGGAGCATCGGTTTTTGGCATCCACCTGAATCCGTTGCAAGAAGTTTTGCAACCAGAAGGTCAGCCCGAGTTTCGGGGAGTACTCGAGGCTATTCAAGCAACGGTAACGTGTTCGCCGGTGCCCGTCTTAGTAAAGGAAGTAGGCGCTGGTATATCTGCAGCCGTTGCACACCGGCTTATTGGGGCAGGCGTACATGCCATTGATGTTGCTGGAGCAGGGGGAACAAGCTGGGCCGGTGTGGAGATTCTCAGACATGACCAGACAGACAGCATGGAACAGTTTTGGGACGTTGGTATCCGAACGTCCGATTGCCTAAAGGCAATTGCAGCCTTGAGAAAGGCATATCAGGAACCCACGGCAGCGTCGGGGATCACTTTCCCCACAGTTATCGCAAGTGGCGGTATTCAGAACGGCTCCCATGTTGCCAAGGCCATTGCGCTGGGGGCAAACCTCTGTGCCAGTGCTCGTCCATTATTGCAGGCATTGGAACGTGGCGGCACCAGCGAACTGAAAAAAACCATCGGTTTATGGGAACGCGATACCATCCGCTGGATGTTTCTTAGTGGATGTTCAACGCTGCACGATCTACAGACATGTCTGGAAGAACCATCATGAAGGTGCTGAACGATTACCGCAACGAAATCGATAAGGCACTAGCATCAACGTTGGAGGAATACACAACGCCTCCTGAACTCTATGCACCCGTGCGATACGTACTCGAGGCAAAGGGCAAGCGAATTCGGCCGATCCTTGTTCTCTTGGCTGCGGAAGTGGTTGGTGGCGAGCGTAAGCATGCAATCCATGCTGCTCTAGCCACTGAACTCTTGCATAACTTCACCTTGGTTCATGACGACATCATGGACAGGTCAGCCTTACGTCGTGGACGTGCCACCGTGCATACGCACTTCGGTGAGAATGCAGCAATTCTCAGCGGAGATGTAATGATGGGCATGGCAATGCGCCTTGCTGCACTATCTGCCAACCATGCTAAAAATCCTGTTGCCGTGCATGACGTGTTTGCAAAGGGATTTATAGACGTATGCCAAGGGCAAGCATTAGACATGGCCTTCACCAAGCGCTTAGATGTTCAAACCGATGAATACTTTCACATGATAGAGCAGAAAACCGCTCGTTTGTTGGAGATGTGCGTTTGCATCGGCGCGATGATTGGGAACGGTTCTGAGCAGCAAATCGAAGCCCTTCGCACCTTTGCACGTAACATCGGCGTTGCCTTTCAGATGCAGGACGACCTTTTGGATCTTGATGGCAGCGATGAATTTGGAAAAACGCAGGGCGGTGATATCATTGAAGGAAAACGAACATGGTTGGTACTCCGTGCGCGTGATCTCTGTTCGCAGTTTCCTGATTGCGAACCAGTGTTGAACGAGTTTTTCGCGAACAATGGTTTGCATGCAGAGCGTGTACCGGCAATGAAGCAATGTCTTGAATCCATGGGGGTACTGCACGAAGCGCGATCGATCGTTCGTTCACTGACAGATGACGCCTTTGTACATCTTGATCTCTTGCCTAATAACGATGCACGGTACAATTTGAAAGAATTAGCACGACTTCTCATGGGCAGGTTAACGTGAGTTTACATCAACGGGTCACGGTTCTGGGAGCTGGTAAAAGCGGTGTTGCCGCAGCGATATTGGCAGCGAACAATGGAGCAAGCGTACTCGTATCCGAGTCACGCCAACGAAGTGATTGCACCGATGCAGCCCATGCGCTAGAGCAGCATTCGATACGCTGTGAGTTTGGCGGACATACGGACGCAACTCTCGACGCCGATATCCTGATTGTGAGTCCGGGAATCCCCCCCCACCATCCCGTTCGACAGGCTGCATCGAAGGCCGGGATACCTGTAATTGGTGAGCTGGAATTCGCATTTCAACACATTCCAAACAAGATAATTGCAGTAACAGGAACAAATGGAAAAACCACAACAACTGCTCTTATTACGCACATTCTCAATAACGGGAGCGTTTCAGCCGTTGCATGTGGAAACATTGGCACCCCCCTCTCAGCACTTGTACCAACCTTAGAACCTTCACGCGTAGTAGTTGTGGAAGCCAGTTCTTATCAACTAGATACAACGATTACCTTTCAACCCGATGTAAGCGTGATCTTGAATATTACCCCTGATCATTTAGCATATCATGGAGATTTTTACACATATCAACAGTCCAAGTGGAAAATCTTTGCTCGACAAGTGGATCGGAACCTTGTAATTTTGAATGCCGATGATGATGCCGTGATTGCGGCAACATCGGCAGTCCGTTGTAGCACAGCTTTCTTTAGCGCTCGCAAGGAGGTAGAGGGAGCATTCGTCCGGGGGGGCGACGTGATACTTCGGGACAGCAGCAATAAAGAGGAGTTCCTTATGCCCGTTCGTCAACTGGGTCTTCCAGGGTTGCACAATACGTACAACTCGATGGCATCAACATTAGCAGCGCGTGCTTTTGAAGTGAGTGATGCCAGTATCAGAGAGTCATTGCAGTCCTTTTCTGGCGTTGAACATAGGTTGGAACGTGTTCGTACGCATAAGAACATCACATGGATAAACGATAGCAAGGCAACCAATGTTAATGCAGCATGGTTTGCCCTGGCCAGCTTCGACCATCCCATTGTGTGGATTGCCGGAGGTAGAGCAGAAAACAACGATTATTCCCTCTTAGATGAGTTGGTAGCAACCAATGTGCATTCCATCGTGTGTATAGGAGAACAAGCCAATCTGATCTTCAACAGATGGTGCACCTCACACCGTTGTGTTAAAGTGCATACCATGCTCGAAGCTGTCCAGGCGGCAGCCGAGCTTGCCGAGCCACATGACATCGTTTTATTGTCGCCGGCGTGCAAGAGTTTCGACATGTTCAGTTCTTTCGAAGAACGCGGGACAGTGTTCAAAGAAGCCGTTCTTTCCCTCTAGCTGAAACTATCTTCTTGTGAATTGCGTTAGCAGGTCCCGTGAGCGAACCCATTATTGAGCTGCGGAATTTGCGGAAAGACTACGGGCAGTTTACTGCGGTAAACAACCTTAATCTCACGGTGTATAAGGGCGACGTGTATGGTTTTCTTGGTCCGAACGGGGCTGGAAAGAGTACAACCATACGCATGATGCTCTCATTGATTAAACCAACGTCCGGAACCATAACGATTTTTGGTAAGCCCCTTACCTCTCATCGTACGGAGATTCTAGCCCGCATTGGAAGTATTGTGGAGCGACCAGATTTTTATAATTATCTATCAGCCTTCACAAACATGGAATTGTTGGGAAGACTCAGCGGTGCCGACGTGAGCAAACGCAACATAATACGTATGCTGGACCTCGTTGGGCTTGGCTCACGCGCGCAAAGTAAGGTAAAGACCTTTTCTCATGGCATGAAACAGCGTTTGGGCATAGCACAGGCACTACTCCACAACCCTGACGTAGTGGTATTGGATGAACCGACAAACGGACTGGACCCCCACGGCATGGTGGATGTTCGCAATATCATTACAAGTTTGGCTCGAGACCACGGCAAAACCGTTGTGCTATCGTCGCACATTCTCCC
>CAZGHI010000059.1:5446-6411 GCA_964525565.1 uncultured Hyphomicrobiales bacterium | reverse complement strand
TCATTGTAAATAAAGGTATGGCTGTCATGGAAGGAACGGTAGCCGATGTGGTTGGCGGTGGCGGGTTAGAAGAATACTTTATGAGCATCACACGAGATGCCGGAATGTCGAACTTTTCTGTTACAGAATGATCGTTACCGCATTACGAGTAGAGCTGAGAAAAGTGTTTTCCAAGTGGAGAACCTACATTGGTTTCATTGCTCTTGCCTTTGTAATTCCGATTGTAATCGTAAGCATGGGCATCGAAGGAATGCGGTACTTTTCGTTTGCAACGCAAGGCATACAACAGTCGTTCCTCTTCAACGGTAATCTGATGAACGGTTATACAGCTTCATACATCGTTCTTGGTATGCTGTATGTACACATTCCGTTCCTGGTTACCCTTGTTGCAGGTGATATACTGGCCGGCGAGGCTACCGGTGGTACATACCGCCTCTTATTAACGCGACCGATCACGCGGGCCACGATGGTAACCAGTAAATACATTGCCGTACTCATCAGCACAAACCTCTTAATCTTTGTTTTGGCACTTCTAAGTTTAGGATTGGGAACACTTATTCTCGGAAGCGGTGAGGTTGTTGTTCTTCGAAGCAGAATTACCATTCTCGCCCAAGATGATGCCTTGTGGAGATTCCTACGTGCCTATGGGTTTGCTGCACTGTCCATGACTACTGTTTCGAGTGTTGCATTTCTCCTTTCATCGCTTGTTGAGAATGCAATTGGGCCAATCATGACCACCATGGCTATTATCATTGTCTTTCTGATTGTGTCAGCAATCAGCGCGCCGTGGATGGATGTTGTACGACCGTGGCTGTTTACATCACACATGTCTTCGTGGCGGTATTTGTTCGATCGTGTAGTTGACTGGCAACACATTCTGTACAGCGCGTCCATTCTATTAGCACACTGCATTGTGTGCTTCGTGGGCGCTCGAATCGTTGTGCAGAGAAAAGATATTCTCAGTT
>CAZGHI010000059.1:0-5428 GCA_964525565.1 uncultured Hyphomicrobiales bacterium | reverse complement strand
CAAACCATGACCCATACAATCCACAGTGTTGGCACCACTATATTCTTGGTTGTCTTTGCGACGTTAACGATGCCAATGAGTGCTCAGCAGTCAGCAGAGAACCTCCTGCATCACGTTAAAAAGAAACTTCGATCTGCACATTCGTATAGCGTTGACTTACAACTTGCCGTGGACATACCGTTTATTGACGCACCCCCATCGAAGGCAAAGTTGTATTACAAGGCGCCCAATCTTATACACCTTGAAGCAGAAGGCTTTGCCATGCTGCCCAAGCAAGGCGCAGATTTGAACGTATTACGTATTCTGTTGCAACCACACGCTACGGTGGACGCAGGACAGGAACAATTCCGTGGTGTCACTACGCGCAAGGTGAAGATTCTTCCCACAGACGATGACTCAAGAATTGCGCTGGCCACTTTTTTCATTGACACCGTTCGGCTGCTCCCCCTGAAAGCATCCATTGTAACGCGCAATGGCGGTACAATCGTTATCGAACTCGATTATGCCAATACTCATGCTGCTGCGTTTGCCCTGCCCTCGTACGCAAAACTCATTTTTGATGTCCCTGCAATGGACCTTCCCAAGACCATGACCGGTGACTTCGACAAACAGCCAACCAACAGTAATGGCAAACCTGTGAAGGCAATTGTGGAGATACGGTACAGCAACTACAAAATCAATATCAACATCCCGAACACAGTTTTCAACTCAAACTCAAACTAAAACCAAACTGTCCCGTATCAGGGATTTAGAATGATCCCCACCGGACAATGATCACTCCCCATTACCTCCTGCGAGATATATGCATTTTTCAGCGCTGGCCGAAGATCGGATGTAATCCAGTGGTAGTCAATCCGCCATCCCACGTTGCGTTCACGTGCACGAGTAATCTGATCCCAGTACGAGTATTGATTCGGTTCGTCGGGATGGAATTCACGAAAGGTGTCTAGCCAGCCATCTGCCACCAGCTCATCGAGTTTTGCCCTTTCTTCTGGAAGGAAGCCGGTTGTATTCTCGTTTTCTTTCGGTCGCGCAAGATCAATGGGCTTATGAGCGGTGTTGTAGTCTCCGCACACTACGATGCGTTTGGCTTGCGCGCGTTGCTGCTTACACCGGGCAAAGAGTGCATCATAGAAACCTAGTTTGTAGGGAACACGCACATGATCCTTGCCGCCGTTTGGGAAGTACACCCCATATAAGATGAATGCGCCATAGTCCACTTCTAGAATTCTTCCTTCGTTGTCGATATCCTCCACACCAATCTTCATATTCACATTATCGGGTTTTACTCGCGTGAGCACAGCTACACCGCTGTATCCTTTTTTTCGTTCGCACGGATGCCAGAAAGTTTCGTAACCAGGGATATTCCGCGCTTCGGCCGGGATATTTTCCGGCGCTGCTTTCGTTTCCTGCAAACACACTACATCAGGTTTTTCTGCTGCAAGCCAGTGAAGAAATCCTTTATTAATGGCCGCCTTTATGCCGTTGATATTCCAACTAACGATTTTCATTCGAGGTCGAGATTCCGTTATGGTTGCTCAAGTTGTGATTTCGTAAATAACGATATAAGACTGTAACCATCAGCATTAAGGGCCTCGCTACCCCCCTGTTCTCGGTTGATAGCGCAAAGAACATGCGTAACGGTAGCACCCAGCAATCGAAGGTCTGCACCACTGAGAAGCACCTGTCCACCCGAGGTAACAACATCTTCTACGATGAGCACCTTTTTACCGTGAACGTCAGCCCCCTCACACAGTCTTCGCGTGCCGTAATCTTTTGCTTTCTTTCGAACAAAAGCTATTGGCAATCCGGTTTCAAGGCCAAGTGCAACGGCAAGTGCAACGCCTCCCAGCTCGAGGCCTGCCAGCACCTGTGTGTCGGAGGGCACAAGGGGCTTTGCTAAGCGTGCAATCGAAGCCAACAGGGTGGGATCGCTTTCAAATTGGTATTTGTCGAAGTACACTGAACTGGTTTGTCCGCTACGTAACAGGAATTCTCCATGAAGCAGACTAACATTTGCAATGCGTCGAGCGAGTTGATTAGAATCGGTAATGAGCATGACCGTAAAAATACAATGGCGACGCTCCCACAAACGGGAAGCGTCGCCAATCGCAAACCGGTGTAGCCTAATTAGCTACGATCACAGGCACGGTGGTGATGCCGCCTGCGTACTCCAGTACAATTCCATACGCACCGTCTGCACCAAATGCAGAGCGGTTGAGTTCCAAGTGATGACTTCCCGCAGATTGCCATCCAGAGAATAATTCAGCAACCATCTGACCTTGCATATTGGTTATATGAATGCGTATGATTCCGCTCGATGGTAGCCGATATCGCAATGTGCCGCCACTACGCATTGGGAGTGGATCAACAGAAGCGGTGTGCACACCAACTTCAGCTTCTTCAATCGAAGAGATAACTTCCTGAACGGTAGCCACACAACGATTTGTTTCTACGCCGCCGCAGGAATTGCGAACCCAGCAGTAATACACTCCTGCATCGTCCAGTTGAGCAGTAGAGACCAAGTAGCTTTCGGCTGTTGCCCCATTGATGGCCACACCATTACGATACCATTGATACGTTATGGGCTGGGTTCCTCCGGTTACGTTAACCGTTAGCGTGAATGTGCCACCGAGTCGCACATTTACTGCGTTCGGTATTCCTTGCCCAAGGGTTGGCCGTTTTTGTGAAGCTACCACAACAGGATTGCTGAGTGTAGATGCTGTTGAGCAATCGCCGCTAATCTGTACCCTGTATGTTCCAGGTTGTGAAACGGAAACGAACGGATCTGTTGCGCCCGGAATAACAAGACCATCTTTGAGCCACTGGTAACGGAGATTTAATCCGGAAGCAACAACGCTCAATGATGCCACTTGCCCTTCACAAAGTGTGATTGTTTTGCCAGTTGTATTTGGCTGAACCGATATCTCCGGTGCGTCGGTTACATCAAGTTGAACGTGGTCGGTGTGTAACGGCTCCATGGACGGGATACCAGTAATCAGGCATACGTAGATGTTATCATCTTCTGACTGAACATTGGTAATGCGAAGCGTTGGACTTTCAGCACCACTGATTCTTCCGCCGTCTTTCAAGAATGCTCCGCCATAAATTTTCCACTGGTATCGAAGCCCGGCATCACCACCAGACGGACTCGCCATCGTCGAAAATGTCACATCCGTACCTGGACACACGACCACAGGTTGCGGCTGGAGGGTGATTAGAATGCGTGGAATCTGGACTGATGCATTTCGTGATTGCACAGTATTGCACCCTCCTTTTACCACACAGTAGTAAAACGAAGATGTATCCGCAAACTGGAGATATCGGATGGTCAGTGTTTGGGTTTTTGTGCCCGCATACTTGTTATTATCTGAAAGAGCAACGCCAGCTTTATACCACTGGTAGGTTTCTCCACTTTCGTTTGTTGCAATACACGTAAGAGTAACCGTTACATCGTTGTCAACTTGTGTAAGACGCTTCGGCTGCGTTGTGATGGACGTGCGCTTGAAGACTGTTACAGCGGTAGCTGGCGGAGTTACCGTCATTCCCGCATCAGCCGTTACCCGACAGGAATATGTACCGGCAACCGAAAAGTCAGTGACGGGAATGCTGTAGGTTTTTGTGGTTGCGCCGGTTATCGGGTTGCTACCTTTAAACCACTGATACGTGAGACCCGGACCGGTTGCATTTACCGTAAGTGTGAGAACATCGCCAATACACAGCGCCATTTGTGTTGCCGGTGCCGACACGATGCGTGGTATGCGAACAGAGTAAATGCTGAGTGTTCCACTGATTTCGTTGCCGGCAATGATCAGATCTGTTCCGTTAGGACTTTCACTAGCATCAATGAACTGAATGACTTCACATCCGAGATCGCCTACGGTTCCGTTCTGAACGTTGGTATTATTTGGGCTTACAGAGAAGTTTCGACTGTTGACGTAGTCAATGTATTTCGGTGCAACAACATTGCTGATGTTGTACATAAATGTATGACCGATGCGTTCGCAACCAACAAAAACGTATGTGCTGTCGTTAATCTTGCCAACAGCAATAGCTTCAGGCTCCGGCCCCTTATTATCGGACCGATTATCGCGGCTGTTCGTAGTATGGCCGGTGTTAAAGTTGTTTGGAAAGAATTCTGCCGTTTTGACTTCCATTTCGCTGCCGCTATCCCAAATAAGGTTTCCATCGGCATTCCAAACGGAGAAACTGCGAGCGCCCAAGGTGTACAATTCATCGAAGTCGCCATCTCCATCAAGGTCGCCATGTTGATCGGTAACGGTTAACCTACCAAGATGAGCGTTTGACTGAAGGTTCGTCCATCCCGCAGTAATCGAGGGATCAAGCACCAACTCATTTACCCGACGTTCTTCAGAAAATGCTGTCCACCCACGCGCATCCCCTTCGTTAGCAGTTACCAAATACACTTGACCGTTAATGTCAACGGCATTGATTGCATCCGGCTGATACATTCCAAACACGGGCCACTGTGCGATATTGTTTGCGTTATCCTGGTCGCTTGCATCCAAGCCATTGGGACCGTTAAAAGTGATGATGCCGAGCACCGGATGTGCATCCGGTGTAACTGTAATCGTTCCATTCGGTGGATTTGGCAGCACTGCCCCCCCCACGCCAAAGTCATTGTCGTTGATCACAGCATAGGTGTGTGCGTTGATGCGTGCTAGTCCCTCTGGCTTATCAACACCTCCATACCCTACGGCTGGCAGATGCAAAACTTTACGCTTGTGCACTGGTCGAACACCGCGTTGGTACATCTGTTTGAATGTGAGATGTTCCAGTGATTCACCAACTCCTAACGAGGGTGGGTTGGTAAAAATATTCGTTGCCCCTTTCAGGTTGATTTCAAAGAGGTACTTACGTGCACGGAGCCCAGTGGCATCATCACGCTCGATAACCATGAACTTTCCATCACCCATTGAGACTGCATCGCCGATTTTATCACAACCACCCCACCGTTCGTGCATTGGGTATAGATACTCACCAACAACCTGTTTGGTTACGATATTCATGGCGAGAATACGCACCCAGGGTGATGTACGTGAACTCAGGTCGTTTGCAACGTCGGGATTGTCGAGCGGACTCTGCATAAATGCATACAGGATGTCGCCATCAATCGCTACCGCTTCAAAGCCACGGTTCGCCCTGCGAGAAGAGTACACTGCCGGCAGATTTTCAACACCAAAAGTACCCGCAGCAGCACCAACAGATGCAGCGGTACCAGCCGGTACGTACCGTGCAATAAGGGTTCCGTTGCTGTTAAAGTTGTAGATAGCCGGACGGTACTCATCTACCATCCACCACGTACCGGAAGCATCAACGGCAATTCCTTCGAGGTCGGCGCCGAGGGGGTCGTTCGGAATGTCGTTGCCGTTCAGGTCGATTCCATATTCATCGGTGTAGGCAATTC
>CAZGHI010000058.1:4932-11985 GCA_964525565.1 uncultured Hyphomicrobiales bacterium | reverse complement strand
GGGGCAAGTCCGGCGCGCCCAATACCCCCCCCCCCCCCAGAGAGAGTATTGCCGCAAACCAAGTCGCCGACCGCACTGAAATTGTGCCTGCTGGTAGTGGTCGGGACGCCGTACGCTTCATTCGAGCATCGGCATCACGCTCTAGGATATGATTAGCTACACAACTGCCACTGCTTATCAGCACCGTACCTGTTATGGTTGCAGCAAAATGCAGAAGATTCGATGGTAAAGAAGAGTATTCGACAACATTGGTTGGAATAGCCAGATAGTATCCGGTGAGCGTGGTAAGCGCCACCATTTGCGTAATACCTGGCTTCGTCAGCTCGTAATACTCCCGAAGAATAGAAGGCGCTTTGGCACTCGATTCTGCGGTAACTGCAACCGGAGCGGAATGGAAGTCGCTCATAGATGTGCTCCCGCCATCGGTTGCTGAATAATTACTCTGGACATTGATGGTATTGGTCTGAAAACGAATGGAAAGCTCGTAAACGCCGATATCGCAAACATTGCAGCGCCTACCATTACATGAGCTGTTGTTACGAGCTCACTCCTGAACGTAAAGAGTATGTGCACTCCAAGAACAATTTGAACAACAACCAGCAGTAATAACACTAGACTGTACGTGCGCAACTGTGTTCTCCACGCTGCCCAAACCTGCCATAGTACACACAGCGCAACCACGTATGCAAAAGTTCGATGTAAAAAGTGAATCACGACAGAAGAGTGGGCAAACTCAAGAGCTGATGGAAACAATCCGTCAGCCGACCATTCAGGCCACATTGTGCTTGCTCCCCATGCTCCGGTATGACGTGTTAGTGCCCCAAAAAGGAACTGAATACCAATAGTGATCCACGTCCCGATTACGATTGTGGAAAGCCAACGATTCGATGATTGTGGCGCAGTTGGAAGTGCCTTGTGTGACAAGGATGACGAGGACAAATAGTATATCGCCAACACAATCACAAAGAAGACTTCGGCTAACAAACCATGTGTTGTGCTCGTCCATGTGGGAAGGTTGTTCCGAACGGTGTACCCACCAAAGGCACCCTGTAAACAAACACCGGCAAAGGCAGCAAGTGACAACCATAAGATTTTTCGTTCATGTGACGAACGAAAAGCGACTACAAGGAATGATACCAGCATAAGGGCCATGGCCACCATGAACACTTCCATAAATCCACCAGGCATCCCTTGCAAACCAATAACGGCCGATGCCACGGTGCCTAGGACAACCAACAAGAATCCAGCAATCACCGTATGCGGACGTGACGCGTGTGGCGTATTCCTCCATGCCACCACGGCAAGAAGTACCGTAACTAACCCTACCAAACTTGCAAACAGGCGGTGACCGTGTTCCCAAAACTTATCACCTTCCATAAGCCACTTACTCGGTGCGTAGGTTAGCATCGGGTTGGCATTGGATGTTGGCCAATCTGGGAAGGCCATACCACTGCGCGTAGTATTCACGTGCCCCCCCCACACAATCAGCGCAAAGGTTAAAACGCAAAGAATCAGACTAATGGTCCGAACGGTCATGCGTCAACAGCAACCGTATGGTGGTGAACTTGAACAGATTTGCCTGGTTCCCACTGCGGCCAGTAGTCAAGTGATCTTCCCTGCACGTTGTACTCGTATGGTCCACGGTAAACAGTGATGTCTGTATCAAAGTTGCCGTGTCCCGGGTGCGGTGGTGCTGCCCACTCTAGGGTGTTGCTGTTCCATGGATTCCTCGAGGCCTTCTTTCCCCACTTAAGACTATAGAGAATGTTGCCAACCAGCATAAGTTGTGTAAAGCCAAGACCAATGGCACCGATGGTTACCAATTCATTGATACTGCCAAGCCCTTTGAGAAAGTCGTACACATTGGGATCGTATATCCTGCGCATGTGACCACCAGTGCCCAACACATGCATTGGAAAGAATGTTAGGTTGAAAAACACAAACGACCAGAACGTATGGCGACGGCCCCACGTTTCGCTATACATTTTGCCAAACATTTTGGGAAACCAGTAGTAGATACCAGCGAAAATTCCAAATAACGATCCACCAAAGAGAACGTAGTGGATATGGGCAACAATAAAGTAGGTGTCGTGAATGTAAATGTCCACAGGAGCAGATGCCATGAAGACACCAGACAGACCACCGATGATAAACATACTTACAAATGCCAGCGCATTTAACATCGGTGATGTAAATCGGATATCTCCCCTCCACAGCGTGCCTAGCCAGTTGAATACCTTAATGGATGAAGGTACAGCAATTACGATCGTGGAAAGCATGAATGTTGTGCCTAAAAGCGGGTTCATACCGGACTGGAACATGTGATGTCCCCACACGATGAAGCCAAGGAAAGCAATACCGGCAATCGCAAACACCATTGCCTTGTATCCATAAATCGGTTTACGTGAGAATGTTGCAAGTACATCACTTACAACGCCCATTAGCGGAAGAATCATGATGTACACAGCCGGGTGAGAATAGAACCAAAAGACGTGCTGGAATAAAATCGGCTGTCCCGTTCCAACTTCAAACCCATGACCTGATGTGGTTACCAAGTGGTCCGGCAGGAAGAAGCTGGTATGTAAAAAATTGTCGAAAAAGAGCATGGCTAAACCTGAAGCAAGAACAGGTGTGCCCAGAGTGATGATGATAGCCGTTATAAAAAGTGCCCACACCGTAAGCGGCATGTCGAAGAGCTTCATTCCTTTGGCACGTTTGTTCAGAATCGTGGTTACGTAGTTAACAGCACCCATGATAGATGAGAAGCCAATGAGGAACACTGAGATTAGCCAAAGTGTTTGACCGGTCATTGTAAATGCCTCGAACTGGGTAAGTGCACTGAGTGGAGGGTAACTTGTCCAACCTGCTCCTGCATATCCAGTTTGTGTAAAGAACCCTGCCATCATAATCAGGCCTGCCGGTGGCACAAGCCAAAAACTCCACATATTCAAACGTGGCAAGGCCATGTCGTCGGTGCCGATCATTAGTGGTATGCAGAAGTTTCCAAACATGCCTGCGGCAAACGGTATGATCACAAGGAAGATCATGATAGAGCCGTGCATTGTTAGGAGTTGGGCATAGAATTCCGGGGTAATCACCCCATTGCCGGGCTCCATCACCCACGAATCCGGTAGTATGCTGCCAATGATTGGAATAGGCTTACCAGGATAGGCAAGCTGCCACCGAATAAAAAGTGCAAACGCTCCACCTACAAATAGGAAGAAGAGCGATGAAATCATGAACTGTTTAGAGATTACCTTGTGGTCGGTTGAAAACACGTACTTCCGGTACCACGGTAATTCGTGGTGATCATGTCCATGTCCATTATCGTGGTGATGATGGTGATCATGATGCTGAGTTTGTGCGGCTACCACGGTTGAAGTGCTCATTATTGAATCTCTCCTGTTGATTCCTCGGTAACTAGTAGTCCACGGCTAGCTAGATTTTCTTCACGTTTTTGATTGAGCCAGGCATCGTAATCTGCCCGCGACTGGACTTTGTAAACGGCGCGCATAGCGTAGTGACCACCCCCACATAGTTCAGCACACGCTAGCTCATATTCTCCGGTTCGAAAGATGTTAAACCAAATACTCATCCATGTTCCGGGAATTACGTCTTGTTTAACTCGTGCGTGCGGTAAAAAGAACGAATGCAAAACATCAATTGCGGAGCCTCGAACAACTACATTAGCATTTACGGGAACACGGAATTGATTTTCAGTGATAAAATCATCAAAACCACGCGGGTCTGTACTGTCCTGACCAAACGGGTTCGTTGCCGTCATCAGGGCTCTGGCCTTTTCATCATTATAAGCATTTCGGCCGAACACACCGTCCGCGCCTGGATACATAAAGTACCATCCAAACTGCTTACCTAAACACAGTATTTCAACATCCGGATTGGGTACCTGGGAGCTGTATTTGGTTGTGCGCCAGATATCATCGGAATACAAACCGATTCCAAAAAACAGTATGGTTGGAAGAATCGTCCATGTGATTTCGACAATGTTGTTGCCATGATAGTTGTACCCTTTATGACCTTCGCGATGGCGGTATGCAATGAGAAACCAAGCCATAATCCCAAAGGTGAGAAAAAAGATTCCAACGCTTATCCAGTAGATAATGGCAAACATGGCATCAAGTTCGGCACCAAAGGTGCTGGTGTTCTCCGGAAACCACGCCAACATATCTAGTGATGAAAGCAGGGCATCAACCAATCGCTCAATTTCAAGCATACAGTGTTTCCTTAAAGTTCAGCTTCAGTATATGGAGATAGTCTCTTGGATGTTGCTTCGCGAACAGCCGCAACTTCATCAGCAGTAACTGCTCCTGCTGAATTACCAAATGCGCTCCTAACATAGGTGAGCACATCAGCAATTTCCTTGTCGCTCAACTGATCCTTCCATGCGGCCATCTGACCGTTGATATTCACACCGTTGCGCTGAATAGGACCTTTGAAACCATGCAACACGATTTGAATGGGGATTCTTGCATCACCCACAACCAAGGCCGACCCTGCTAATGGTGGAATATTATTTGCGGGTACACCGTTGCCATTGCCAAGGTGGCAAGCTGCACATATGCGACCGTACACTGCTTTTCCCGGACCACCAGCATCAGCCGAACTCCCGGCATCAGCGACAGCAGCGTTAGGATCAGACCACACAGGGTCGTCTTCGTACTTGGTAAAAAAGCCCTGGATGTTGCAAGACACTAGTACAACAGCAATCGCGGAAAACCCAAGGGTGCGGATCAAGGAGCGCGTAACTACGTGCATTGAACGTTTCTCGGTTGGTTCAGAAGTCTCGATCTATGCTAAAATGTACCCGAAAATACAACGGTGACGACATTGTGAGCAGATTTTGAATGGAAAGTACCTTGAAATGCGACTATGCACTTGTGTTCTCACGGAACCACAGCGTTGTTTGTTGTACACCTTCTTCGAAGGAAATTGTGGGTTTCCAGCCAGTAGCATGATAAAACGAATGAGCTGTGCAAACCATCCGCATAGGATCTCCCAGTTTTCGTGGACCATACTCTACAGCGGCATTTTCATGTCCATAGCCACGCAGTAGTTGTATCAGTGTGTTGACAGAATTTTCAGTCCCCGATGCAACAAGATGAGAACCATTGATTCGTTTCTCTGATGCCAGCAAACAGGCGTGCACCACGTCTTGCACATGTAAGTAGTCTCGTGTTTGCTCACCATCGCCGTGGACTGTTGCCACAGCCCCTTTAATAAACTTTTGTAAAAAAATGGCAATGACACCACTCTCGCCATTTGGATTTTGGCGTGGTCCATATACTGTTGTAAATCTAAGACAACAAACCGGCAGCCCTAGTACGCGGTGATAGTAGCTTGCATATTGTTCCATGCATAGTTTACTTACACCATATGGCGATATTGGTTCGGTCGGATGAGCATCGTCGGCAGGAAAGTATCGGAATTCTCCCAGCGTTGCAATTGTTGAGGCAAGAACAACATGTTGCACTCCCGAAATATGAGCAGCTTGTAGTACATTGACACTACCAATAACGTTATTGTGCGCATCGAACACTGGTTTGTCTACACTTACTCGCAACTCCATGTGGGCCGCAAAGTGAAAGATGATATCGAACTTCTGTTCAATGACGAACGTGTAGAATTCAGGCGATGCAATATCGCCTTCTATTAAGAGTGCAGACGGATGGACATTCTCCCGCTTCCCTGTTAGGAGATTGTCGAAAACCACAACATCATCTCCGCGTTCGATGCAGGCGTCAACAATGTGTGAGCCGATAAAACCAGCGCCACCGGTAACAAGCACCTTCATGGTCAACTTCCAATGTCCGTTCTGAAATACATATCCGTAAAATGGATATGTGAACATGCCTGGTAGGCTGCATCGCATGCATCAGCTATAGTTGGCGCTAGTGCTGTTACGCCAAGTACTCGTCCACCACTTGTGCGAAGCCCATCTGTATTTATTGTGCCTGCATGAAAGACTTCGATGTTGTCCATGGAATCTGTCTGATCTAAACCGAGAATTGGGTACCCTACAGTATACTGATCAGGATAGCCGCCCGATGCAAGAACAACGCACACGGCACTGGTTGTTGAGGTAGATGAAATAGCTTCTGGATTAAGGTTCCCACGCGCAGCAGAGGCAAAAAGTGCCGCAACATCAGCATCAAGAACAGACAGAACTGCCTGTGTTTCAGGATCACCAAATCGAGCGTTGAATTCAACCACCGATGGATTACCATGCGAATCAATCATTACACCACAGTATAAACACCCAACAAATGGCATCCCTACAGCCTTCATGGCCTGAAGCGTGGGCGAAATAATAAGATTTTCCACCGCTGATAGAATGGAAGGCGTCACGCGTGGCGACGGTGCTACGGCTCCCATGCCACCAGTGTTCTTACCGGTATCGTGATCACCGATACGCTTATAGTCGTGCGAAGGAGCTAACGTCACATAGTTACTTCCATCCGTCACTGCAAAAATGCTAGCCTCAACACCTTCCAGAAACGATTCAATCACGACGCCATGATTTCCGTATGTACCATTGAACATATCGCGCACAGCCCTTTCTGCTTCTTCCATTGATGTAGCTACTACGACACCTTTTCCTGCAGCGAGTCCATCATATTTAACAACCACCGGAAGGGGCTGAGCAGATAAATATTCAAGCGCCATCTGAAGATTAGTACATCGTTGATATGATGCCGTCGGAATTCCGTACCGCTGCATAAAATCTTTTGCAAATCCCTTACTGCTCTCTAACTGCGCAGCTTCTTGAGAGGGACCAAACACACTAAACCCCGATGCACGTAATGCATTCGTGACACCTGCTACTAATGGTTGCTCTGGACCAACAACAATCAGCGTTGGCTTATGAATATTGCACCAATCCACCACTTGCGCTGGATCTGTGATGTTCAGTGATACTAGTTCTGCTTCGGCTGCAATTCCTGGATTACCTGGTGCACACCACAATTGCCCGCACGAAGCTGAGTTCCGAAGTGATTTCGCAAGAGCGTGTTCCCTGCCACCCGATCCCAGCAC
>CAZGHI010000058.1:0-4916 GCA_964525565.1 uncultured Hyphomicrobiales bacterium | reverse complement strand
GATATCGCCCAAACGGTATCGCCCAAACGGTATCGTATCTCGCGTAGAGGGCGACGCAGGCGTAGAGGGCGACGCAGGCGTCGCCCCAACGATATCGCCCAAACGGTATCGCCCAAACGGTATCGCCCAAACGGTATCGTATCGCGCGTAGAGGGCGACGCAGGCGTAGAGGGCGACGCAGGCGTCGCCCCAACGGTATCGCCCCAACGGTATCGTCCAAACGATATCGTATCGCGTAGAAGGGCGACGCAGGCGTCGCCCCAACGATATCGCCCCAACGGTATCGCCCCAACGAAACCGCAAATAAAGAGTTACCGATTCCAATTTTTGGGATTTGACCTTATATAAAAGCGAATTCGCTGCAACTCTCGGTCAGAGCGGACGATGTGCTCGTAGTAATTGCGCTGCCATATTGTTGATCCGGACGTTTGGCGCCAAGTATTGATTTTTCGTGATACTGCGGATTTGAAGGATCCAACGATCGCTCCTAGCGCACCTGATTTCGGACCACAGGCGTGTACATTTACGTTCTGAAGCCGCGTGCTTGCGTTAATTGATTGTGCGATTTGGTCCGTGTCCGATACATCACCATTATAGTTAGGATTTTTATGAAGTATCCGCAACAACCCATGCATATGATCGGGCATAAATATGAATTCATCGAGCTCAACAAACGGGAAGTGTTGTGGTAACTCATACCAACACTGTTGCGCGACAATGCCTATCCTGCTTAACTGCATATGACCTTTGCTAATCGATCCAAAGATCCGAGACCGACGATGTGTTACGATTGTAACGAAGTAGATCCCTTCTCCGGCATAATCATAGCCGCGCAACCTTGTTGTGTTTCTACGCCTCCGTGCTTTTGCTATTGCCATAATTGCACTCCATTGTGTTTACGATGAAGTACATACTTCTCGGCGAGATGTGACAGAGAGATTTATAGTTAGGTCGAAGATTCCATTAACCAGAGCCGCAGGCACCCTTTAGCTTGCATACGCTCCATGAACCAACTTGATCAACCTCGACAGCACAAAATTCCCAGAAAACACCAGCGGTAACACGATTGTTGAGAGCCGTACATACTGGCTGAAGGTGATCAAGGTATTCAGCGATTTTGGTCCCGTCACAAAACCAGCCGCGCTGATGTTTTTAATCACGCCAATAGTTATGACAATCACTACGGTTATACTACCAATTGAAGTAATTGAAAGAAGCATGAGCCCCCTACCAATCCTTTCCGGATTATCACGACATCAACATTAATGTTGTTTTAAGCGAACGCACTTCGAGATCGAAATTGCCTTCTGGTATGGATCTCTTGAATAGGCATTGATCGTTCATTTCATACCATCTGCATCAGTAGCTCTAGAAGCACGTTCCTCGTCTGAAATCACTTTCAGCCGTCAGACGATATAATAATGACGGAGGCCGTTGCAATCAAGGAACACACCAGACCCGTAGAAGAGCCAAGCCGAACAACTGGGAATCGTGTTTGGAGCGGTGGAAAGGCAACGCTTGATGCGAGCAATTCCAATAGAGTCAAACAGCAATAACGTGACCTACGCACGTGATACCATACGAAATGCCAACAATCGTAGTGGCGCAAATCAAATTGATTTCACGCCACCACAAAACAATCAACGCACAACGTAGATACCCCCTGAGCAAGAGACTATCCACAATCAGTTCCACAATCGTTCAATGTTGCCGAGATTTTGTACGATGTATGTTAAACATCGGCGCAATGTGCAACCATAGCTTAACATTTCCGGCTGCTCAACGATGAAAGAACTTCCGTTACTCTGGAATTGGAATCATCTGAGCTTTGCGCTCAAGCCACTCTTCAAAGGATTGCAAATCGGGGTTAATCATTCGCGCTTGACTAAGGTCTCGATTTCCACAATAGATATCATTAAAGTCACGCTTAAACTGGTACATGTTCCCCATCTCCTCCGCACCTGGGTAACCAAAATCTCGATATGCGTCGGCACTAACCGCGATGTAATTAATTGTCTTGCCCGTTGCCTTACTTAAGGCTGCAGCCATTTCGTGTCCGGTAAGATGTCCACCGGCAATTCCAATTGTCTTGCCAACATATTGGTTTTTATCCAATAACAACGCATATGCTGTTTTACCAATGTCTTCAACACCGATACCCGGTAGTTTTGCATCGCCCATACACATTACCAAAGCAAGGCTACCATCTGGCATCCGCTGCGGACCCTGACCAAAGAAAATGAAGTTTTCCCAATAAAACGAGGTGATGAGGAACGTTGTTGGTACACCGAGTTCACGAAACGTGGCATCGGCTTCACCCTTTGCATCAAAGTGCGGAACATTATACTTCTCTTGCAAAACCGGCATCCGTTCATCTGTTATTGGTAACCATTTACGGGTATCCTCTAGTGTTGACCACACAACATGTTCAATTGCTGCATTCTTCGAAGCCTTGGCAATGTTAATTGCCTGCTGTTTTTCCCGATCTCCAGTAAAGTGGTCCCAGAAGCTGGTAAGCGCAAACACGCCATAAGCTCCCTGAAATGCATTGGTTAGGCTTGCTTCGTCATCGGCATCTGCAAACACAACCTCAATTCCCTGAATTGCTAACGCCTTAGCTTTCTCTGAGTCAGGATTCCGCGTTATTGCACGGATGGCAAATGGACAGCCATCATCGGCCTGCATGGCGCGTATTAAGCTACCGCCCTGTGCTCCAGTAGCACCCATTACCGCAACAATTGGTTTTGAAGTCATTCTATAATCCCCTTAAGTAAGTGTTGAAAAATGTTGCAGGGCACTATACGCGTTGCAACACATTTTGTTGCAACATACAATATTTCCACATCTGTTTTCTTGATCGTGTGTGTAGTAGGCACTACTCCACTACTAAAGCCAGGTTGTTTCGATTATCTGCTGGGGTGACTATGGTAAATGAATAGCGCTTGCGGTAAATGGTTCAATTCTGACAGGACTGCAAATGATACGTTGTTTATGCGAATAGTTGTGTAGGACGATGGAAGCCAAGGCGGAATCAGGTTCAACATACTACGAGGCTACAGTGGTTACTTCAATGGTGTAAGCATACACATGCATTGGGTTGGCTTCTGATACCAGGCCTGTAATCGTTTGCTGCTCACATCCTGTATTGGGATACCCAAGCACACCTTCTTCTAACAACACGAAAACTCGCCAACAACTATCAAACTGTGCTCAAACCAAACACGATGCAAATGCGCCGCTCCTACGACAGTAATTCCTGTATTTATCAGTTTGTTGACGTTAAAAATGCCTTGATATAGGTTTGGTCGACATATTGCATCATACTTTCCACTCTAACGCAAAAAGCAAAACAGGTCGCATCGACCATTGGAGGGTGTGATTAAATCTATGTCGCTGAGTTATGGGTCTCGTACCAGTGCTTGAATACCAAACGGAATTCTCGCCATCATTGTTTTGCTTGTACCGTTGTTTCTGCTCATGAATACTCCGGCACAACGGTGAACATAGGATGTTAAACAGTTCGCGGTATCAGCGACAATATGCCTTGCCTTGACTTATCGTGCCTGTTATCTAGTACGTGTGTTACAGTTATCAATGCTTCTGTTGACAAGTTTTTCTTTTGCTGCAAACAACAAAATGTGATGATATAAAGGGGCTTAGTACTACATCAACAATTGAGCGATGGGTATGCGTTTGGTCGCTCTTCATCATTTCTCTTCTATTAGTATTGTGTTGAAGATTGTATAGTTCACCACAGCCTACGCCAAAATGGAATTGTTGGGTGAATAGATATAACAAAAACTGGTTCGTTTTGAGATGGCGCGGCTCCTAACCTGGATATTAACTTTTTGTTGAAAAAATGAATATCTGTATTCGTGCCGCCGACGATCCGTTAAGGATCCCAACTGTTTACGTTGAATGCATGGATACGTCCACCTGATGGCAGATTATACGTCACAGTTTTGATCAAAGACCATTAACTACTGCTGCTAGTTGTTACTCTAACATCGTTGAACCTCTGAACAAACCAACTGATATTGAGAATCGGCGACATGTAAAGTACTTTGAGATAGGCAATGTTTCGATTCAAGCATGTCCATATAGTTCCTGCATAAATGCTTGCAAAGATTCCGGACTGATTACAACAAACAAACGGAATACCATCAGTCACGATTGAATAGAGTCTAGTGGGGTTTATTGCATTCATGGCCACACAGCAAAGCCCCCTATCGGATCTTTTTGTGCATTCTGATTACCCAAACGAGCAAAGAATTTGCATTCGACAGTTTTATGGGGGGGGTACCAATCACATTAAGTTCTTTGGTCCCAGGTTTATCGAGCTATGTTCTATCACGATCTGATGATATGGCCAGCCTACCTTGCGTCGTTGCATACAAACGATGTTAGTCCAACACGTCGGCTACAATACGTGTGGTTGGTTATTTGAGCACAGTTGTACAGGCAAATGATCTCCGGATTCGCCCATTATCGGAGCATTCATACAACGAATCTTTAACCTGACGCAATAGGTGTTTTAGTGCTCAACACGAAACCAAAGCGCCGTGCAGGAATGCTATCGGCCCATTAAGCACTGTATCTGAATGTTCTCCTTCGTTTGATGACCACAGCGAGGGTAGTTGGTGTCCACAAACTCACCACACCTGTGGTGCACAAGGTCGTTATAGTTGATGAGTGAACAGTAAATTAGGAAGAGATGAAGCCTTTGTGCATGTGGGTCAAATGTCCGTAATCTCTTCGATTCCTGTATCATTAATCATGTGGAAAGATTGCTTCGAGTTTACACTAATGCTGCGGAGCGTATAAACGTACCCCTTTGCGAGGGACGTTTTGCCAACGCTACTTAAGAATCTCCTTCGCCAGTATTTGGGATGTGCAATTGATTTTTAAGGAGCTCT
>CAZGHI010000057.1:8760-12440 GCA_964525565.1 uncultured Hyphomicrobiales bacterium | reverse complement strand
ACCCCATAGCTGCTAAACACCTTTTCCAAGGTTTCAGTCAAGTTTTGCACCAGATGAAATCGGTCTGCTACTTGTAATGCTGCTGAATAACGGGAGTATGCAATGTGATGAGCAAGCTTCGCCTGCTTGTGATCGTCATACGCCTTTGCCCAGTTAGCATATGCTTTCGCCACATCGTCGTCCAGCTTCACCAAAGCGGTAATTTCTGCTGCTACAGTAGCACCAAACGTTGCAATAGTGGCATTCCTTGCGTTTATCTCTGCTTGTTTTGCAGTAACCTTGCCACGGGCTACGCCTTCTGCTGCTTTTCCGGCAGCTTCGGCTGCTGTATTCTCTTGAGCGATTGCGCGTCGTGTATTATCGGTTGCGCGCTTTACGCTTCTGTTATTGTTGCGCAGCTCTTTTCTGCTTTGATTTTGTTCGTTCGCTGCCAACGTAAGGTTGTTCACTGAACTTTGTACTGCTGCCCTCTTTGATGCTGCTGCCTCGACTGCCGCGTTTACCTCTCTCCGTGAGGATTCCAGCGAGAGAGCTGCCGCGTTGAGTGCTGATTCTTTCGATTCCAGCTCTGTAATTCTTGCCTTCGCTTCGGCCACAGCCTTTACGTACAAGTCATCTGCATTCTTTGCTTCAGCAGCGGAGCGTTGTTCAACAGCATTCAATGAATCTGTGGTGACACGGAATTCCTTTGCGAGTTCATTCTTCAGGTCAGCAAGATCTCCGTTCACCGCTTTCAGTTCATCATCCACATCTTGCAGCCCCTTTTCCAGTTGCTTTATTTCAGCGAGTCCGTTTGCCACGCCTTCCAACAACCGAGCCAATGTTGCCTGCAAGGTTTCTTTCTCTGACAATGCAACTTCGACGTCTGCTTCGGCGCGACGTACACTGTCTTTGAGAGATTCGAATTGTTGCTTTGCAGATTCAGAAAGTATTTCCTCCAGCGGAGGCGGTATGTAGTAGGCAAATTCCCCTGTTGCATCTTTCTTGCCTTGCGTAGCCGTTTCTTTATCCTTCTTTGTCTGTTCAATTTTTCGCTCGATATCTGAACTATCCGATTTCAATCGGACAATAGCATCGTTAAAGGGTTTTTCGATGTCTGCCTCTGTCTTTGCTATAATTATGGACAATCGAGCAATTTCAGTTGCAAGTACGTTAAGAGAATCTTCGCACTCCGTAGAGTCGGCATAGAGTTCTGCAACACTACGTCGCACTGTTGTTGTATCTGTTCGAAGCTGTTCAACTACGGTTGTTAAAGAGTCAATAATCCTTCGCATGCTATCGCGCTCTGCGGCAAACTGTGAGCGTTTTTCTGCAAACACCGGTTGTAGTACCGTAAAAATGGAATCACGCTTGTCACTCTCCGTTTGATATTTGCGTTGAGCATCAGTGTGAGCCGTTTTTTTAGTCTCGATATCTTCAAGGGTTGATTTCCGTGATGCGTCCAATGCAGCAATGGACGTTTCGTATGCTTTTAGTGCCTCTCGATGTGTCTTTGCTGCTGCTTCTACCGCTGAAGCGGCCGCGGCAAGTGCTGCTTCTTTCGATGCAAGTGCCGTTCGTTGAGCAGTAATTTTTGCTTCGATACCCGGGGTGAGTTTCTGGCCGGTTGTTATACACCATCCAAATGCAGAGCCAAACTCAGAGTATCGTAGCGAGAGATCGGCTGCTGCTGTGCTGCATGTTGCCTTTGTTGCGGCATCGGCAACAGAGGAGCACCATGAGGTGAGTAGCGCTTTATCCTTTGCGATGATCGAGTCAACAGACTTCTTTGCATGAGCGCGCACAGTTGGGCTGGTGGATTCTAGCGCAGAATGAGCAAGGTCCAATAGCACAGTGATGTCTGAAATCAGTGCCTGCACACTTGCGCCGCCAATTTCCATATACATCAGAGGAGAACCTGTGGTTGATCTCTGCAGATTTCTGCGTGCTGTCAGATAGGCTTTCAGCTCCGGTGTTTTGTACTGCGAGGCCTGGAGTTCTGCCACCGATCGAGTATTTTTTCCGGCATTGTTTTGTGCGTTAGAGTATGCCTTGTGGGCGGCATTTAATGCAGCATCGGCAGACTTAATAGCATCCTGTAACGAAGCAGAAGTTGTTGCAATAGTTGTTTGTAGTGACTGCAACGTTGTCTGCGCTGATTCCAATGCTTGTCGCGTAGTTTCAACTTCTGCCAGTCGCGCAAGTTCTGCTGCGGAGGGAGGGTTTGTAAGAAGTGAATCGAGGCGGGCTACCGAATCCTGGCGCTCAGCAATCGCCTTCCCGAGAGAAGCGAATGCAATACCGATAGAGTCCAGAGCCTGACGCAACGAGTCCATGCGTGACCGCTGTTTGGAAAGATCTTTAATAATAGTTTGAAGCGAATCCTGCAGCGAACTCTGATCCTTTTTTCTATCAGCAATTTGTTTAACAGCATCTGCCTTTTGTAACCTAAAGTCGTCAATTGCCTTTTTCTTTTCATCTTCCAGCAGTGCCAGGCTGTCCTTGATCTCGCTCAGACGTTTCAGCTGTGATGCTAGCAGATCGTCGAGTGCTCTGATGTAATTACCATCAATCGGAACGTTCAACGACCCTTTGCCTCGAAGCTTCCATGTGATGGAGGCAATGGAGTCGCGTACCGGACGGTATTCCGAAGCTGTTCCATCCGGGCAGCCTGAGCAATGAAAGATTGCGTAGTCCCAATCCAGCGTATTCACCCGTATCGGAGCTGCTCGCGGATATGGATAGTCAGATGGATTATCGAGTTCGGCTGTTGCCTGGATGGGGGTAGCCGGGTCGGTTGTTCTCGAGGGCCCACAAACTGTTATTCGCGGAGGGTGGCAAGGTATCGGCTCTGCCGGTATTCTCGGTACCTCCGGTGTAGGTTCAGGTACCGTTTCACCTGAGGGGCGAGGCGACGTTGTTCCGTCCGGCGACTTTGAATGATCTGGTGAAGTTGTTTTGTCAACAAGTGGACGATATCGGCCACAGACATCAGGTGCGTGTGTTGTTGTTGAAGTAGAGGTGCCATCGGGGTTTTCAGTCAGACATACACCAGTTAGTCGCAGAATGTATGCTGCGCCGGGTTGGACAACGTCTCCAATACGCACTGAAGCAGTTCCCGTTCCCGATGTTGTTGGTAGAGGCAGGCGAGTAATTTCGCGGTATCCGTCGGAAGGTGATTCGGTTGTTGGCGTACGGTCCACCGGACCGTCGGGAGGTATCCATGTTCCACAAGGATTATCCAATACAACCACGAACAAGTCGCGGAACGTGCCATTAACGGTAAAGTTCAGATCAATTGTTGGTGTTGTGTGATAGTCCGTTACTGAGCCAGTGCATGGTGAGTTTGGGGTTTGCAGCGTGAGCTCGCACGTAGGTTTCGTTGGTGGTGGAGGGGCTACTGTTTGGCCGGTAACAGCCTTCACAGCAGTCGTTGTCTGGATTACACGTTGCGGATATCGTGCCCAAAGAGTGGGATCGGACGGTTGTATGGTTATTCTGCAGGCAATCTCATACACACCAGCTTCTGAGACCGGAAACTCTAGAACATCCTTTGGCGATATGGATTGAAAGGGCTCTGCATACTCCGATGAATACACCTTGATCTTTTCTCCACCGGAATCAAGCCGGTGAACCGTCCACGATATCTGCCGGATGCATTCAACGGGGCAATTCGACTGCGCTTTAAATGCTAAACTCTG
>CAZGHI010000057.1:3543-8745 GCA_964525565.1 uncultured Hyphomicrobiales bacterium | reverse complement strand
GAGCTCAGCAACGAGATCTAAGGAGGGCCCATCTCGATCCGACCGTTCGCCCACACGTGTACCTAGCTGACTGGAAGACGTTCCGTCCGTATCCGCTGACCCGACGGTACGCTGACCCATTAAGGGTGTAATCGTCAATCCTGCGCAATCGCACGATTCAAAAGCCCCTTCACCAGGTGATATGCTAAACAAAAATGGTTCTGCCCACTCCGGTTCAGTAAACGGGCGCCCTTGCTCGTCCAGCATGCGAACACTCCACACATACTGTCGGTTATCCGGAAGGACAACATCGGGCGGCCACTGCTGTTGCGATAGGCCGGGTGCTACCTCACCATGATACACCGGCGGATTCGCAGCAAGCGCCTGCCACAAGGGTTGGCCGTCGCGGTGCTCTACAACAACAAACTCCGCTGATGCTTCAGGCAGCATAGGTGTTTCTCTGTTCCACCGAAACACCGTACTTCTTAAGAGGTCAGCGCCGATAACACTGTTGTTCGCGGGAAGAATGAGTTGTGGTGGCAAGTAGTGCCTAATGATAAAACCACTACATCGCGGCTGACTGAGCATTTGATCAGGGTTCTCTGCGTTCACAAGGGCCACACAAAGGGTGTACTGTCCAGCGGGGATTCTGCCAGCGCGCGTTGCAACCTGCTCCACATGTCCGTAAAACTTTACCAAGTCATACGGAAATACACTCTCTGCATTCAGAATCGTTGGTCCCGGCGGTATTGTTATGGGAGGCATCTCCGGAATCTTGCTTTGGGCCTGCAGTTCGCCGGTTGGTCCGCCTTTAAAGACCCGCCCATCAACTTTCACTTGAAAAGTGTTCGTTGTTGGGTTGTTGACGGACAAGAAGATGGTTTCGGTACGCGTTTGCCAGTCGCTCAGATATGGCGATGGATTAGGATTCAACTGCAACTGGAGCTGCAGTGGCTGCGACAGGGCAGCCGAACATAGTATCAGGCCAACCAGCAGGATGTGCAGATTCCGCATAGGCAGCCTCCTTATTCGTGGTTCCCCCCTGAATCTCCGGTGCAGGAACTTACAGAATTTTATGATACATTGATCCGGAGTAACCGATGTGTAATGTGAGCAAAACAATAACTCGCGACTGCAATGGTGAGAACTGCAGGCAGTGTGCCGCCAGATGTTGCGTTGATTTCGTAGAATGTAGCAAGCAAGGAAAGGGGCTTCGGCAGGTTGCTGATGGCCGTAAGCAGAGTGAGCAGCACACCAACGAGTAGTGTTGTAACATATAGCGTTCGCTGCACACTCTCCTGGAACCGATCAATAGCGGGTACTGTTCCCAGAATCGCGCCAATCAGTGCTGCCATCATACAAGTGTGCACGTCCTGCTCCGTCCATTGGAGTGCTTGTTGAACCACAAACCATGTTACCACTGTTGCTGCTGTGCAGACAGCCGTTGTTACTCCTGCCGTGAGCATCATTGTTCGGATAAATCTCCGTACACGTCCGGTCATGCCCGACGTAGCAGCCAGAACCATTGCCGGAATTCCAACGCCAACCACGGAAAGCAATGCACCACGCCGGGGTGTAAGCGGATAGGAAACAGGAGTTAGTGTTGCCAATAAACTCATGGCCAGTAGCACCAGGTTCTTTCCTATATAGAGCTGACCAACGTGAAGTACTGTGCGTAACGTTGAGCGTCCTTCCGCTATGATATCGGGAAATACATCGACCGTTTGATTCTCCAACACAATATCGGCGACTTCTTTCGTTGCTTCTGC
Organism: uncultured Hyphomicrobiales bacterium; assembly: GCA_964525565.1. Lineage (GTDB taxonomy): Bacteria > Bacteroidota > Ignavibacteria > Kapaibacteriales > Kapaibacteriaceae > OLB6. Next base: position 6,997 of record CAZGHI010000057.1, on the reverse strand, counting down.
GCTGCCTGAAACAGCAATGCCCACGTGAGCTTCTTTGATGGCGGGCAGATCGTTCACACCATCGCCAACCATAGCAACATGTTTACGATGGCGCTGAAGAACCGAAACAATTTCGCGTTTGTGTTCCGGCCGAAGCCGAACGAAGATGTGATGATCAAGAATAGCCTGCTCGCGCGCCGTTCCATACCACGCATCCAGATCCGATCCACGGATCACCAGTGATTGTTCAACGTTGATACCTGCTGCAGAAAGAGCTGCAAGTGTTGGACCTTGCGCATCGCCGGTGAGAATACGAACGTCAACTCCTGCTTCTTTGAATAAACCAAACGTGCGGATACTTTCTTCTCTTACTGCGTCGTGCAGAGCAATAACACACCCTGGTTGTATGGTTGGAACTGACGAAGCATGGGCTGATTCTGCATAGCCGGCAACGAGCAACCGAAAATGTTGGAGGTGGTGTTCAGCGATTAGTGACTGAACGGAAGCTTCGTGGTGTGCGCTAAGAAGTTCCGGCGCACCAACAATCATCCACGGTCCACCCGTGATGCGGCGGGCGCTCCATTTCCGTGCAGACGAAAATGGTATGAACTCGGCAAACCGAACAGATGCCGGTTCTCCATGGAGATGTGCCAACGCGCGGGTTGTTTGATCGGTTTCTACTGACGTGAGTGCATATGTCTTTAGCAGACCAGTCCAGTCCGTTGCATCAGCATGGAGTGGATGAACAGAATGCACCGACAATTTATTCTCCGTAATCGTTCCCGTTTTATCCATGCACACTGTATCAACGGTTGAGAACGACTCTACAGCATTCAATTTTTGTACAAATACACCTTGTTTGCTTATTCGGTACACACCCAGAATCAGCGTAACCGTAGTAAAGAACACCAGACCTTCGGGTATCAAGCCCAGCAACAGGGTAGCAACCCTTCGTACGAGGTCAACATCCGGAACAACAGCAACATTGAGTGCGACATCGGCCGCCGCCAGAACGATGGCCGCAGCGAACGACACCTCGAAGATGCGATTAATGGACCGTTGCAGTGGTGATGTGTTCATCACATACGAACGGGCCAAACGGGTAATACCGGCAACCGTGTGGTCGTTTCCAACGCGTGTAGCGCGAAACTCGCCATATCCAGCAACGCAGACGCTTCCGCTGAGTATTTCTTCACCCACTTCCACCAGCTCGGGAGTTGACTCGCCGTTGATAAGGCTTTTTTCTATTTCCAGATGTTCGGCCCGAGTAATCACGCCATCCACTACAACGGCCGATCCTCTTCGCAGAACCAGCACATCATCCACCGCAATATCATCCCGTTCAACATCTACCTCAGCCCCCTGCCGAATAACGCGGGCCGTTTTATGCTGCTCCAGAGCCACGCGTTCGAGAGTACGTTTTGCTCTCCATTCCTGGACAATGGAAATCAACGTGTTAATAGAAACCACCAGGCCCACACCCACGGAGTCAAGCAGCAATCGTTCATCCTGATAGGAATAGTACAACCAGAAGAGTCCACCAATGATACCGGCATTAATCAGGTTAAAGGGCGTAAGCAGGTTGCGGAGCACAATGAACAGCATGAATGCAAACTATGATTGAAGGGGGCTTGGCATCGTGTAAACAAATGCTAACACACATTGTACTTGGTGCGCATATAAACCTTTGGCAGGTTGCACACCCATGGACACCCTTCTGAACGTTGTGTTATGGATCCTGGTCGGTATTCTGGTGTACAGACTGTTCCGTTGGATTACGACGCCGCTTTTTCGAAAGTTGGGCGTGTATCTCTACTACTCACCGATTATGTTCACGGTACCATTTGGACTGCGAACATTGGAGTTGCATGTAGGAACAACATGGGATTTTTTCCGTCAGACGAATCTCACCGAGCAGCAGATGATATTGCATTTGGCAAAGGGTCTGCTTGGACTGATTGAAGCAGCAAACAACGGACTCGTTCCGCAAACCATGAAGCTCCGTGGAACCGTGTACTACTTTCGGGCAGAAACATTAAAGCGATTTGGGTTTACATCACGCAAGATGAATCCGGTTGAAACATTTGTTTTTTTATTAAACTGGCTTGAGCTTGTTCTGTTGCACAGCATAATCAAGCGGCGACTCACGTTTGTTCAGCTATCGTCTGTGCGCGTTGTGCATGCTACGATTACTGATGTGATTCACCATAAAGCCGAGATTGAGCGGCTGGTGGACAGTCTTGTGCGGAAGACACAGAGAACTTCGTTGAGAGAACTTCGTTGAGGGCACTACGTGGGGGGCACTGTGTGGAGAGCACTACGTGGAGAGCACGTCGTAGGGGGCACTGTGTGGAGAGCACGTCGTAGGGAGCACTACGTGGGGGCACTACGTGGGGGGCACTGTGTGGAGAGGCTATGTACAGCAGTGTCACATTACGTGGGAATCCTCATACATGTATGTAGTGATCACTCCGGACTTTCGGATCGTGCCCTGCGACGCGCTGCCAACGTGTCGGGGAGGAGGAATGTGTGGATGGAGATGATCACCGGTGGTGGAGGCGGGGGAGGGACCCAGTAACGAAGCCGCAAGGAGGATTTAACCGACATTAAACCATTTTCCCACTAATCTGTAATTCAGCAAACCACTTTTCTGTGGACAAACCAACCAGAACTGCGCAGTGCCCCAACGAAGCGCTCACAGCTTCACCACCGACTCCGACTGCATTCCATAATCACTACGCACCACTACCCGGTACATGCCAGAAGGAAAGCGGCTTAGGTCGAGAGTTACAGGATTACTTGTTAATGAACCACTGCTTACGTTCAGCACCACATTCCCCAGGATGTCAAACACGCTGATGTTTGAAAAATCCGCGTCTAATGATATATGCACAGTTCCGGTGGATGGGTTGGGATAAACTGAGTAGGTTGATAGGGTCGTTGGGGGCGATGGGTAGTGAACGGAAACGGGAACCGTGCGCCTAAGAATCTGGCTTCGATCAGTTCCAGCGATAATTGTGTTGCCGTAAATGTCAATATCATTAATTTTTAGTGGTTCTGTAGCTTTGTAATCGAGTGTCCATGTATATCCACCATCGTGAGTGATGTAGATGTCACCTTTAACATCGCCAACTAATCCATGCTGTGCATCGGCAAAAGCAATTGCTGTGATCGTGCTGGGAAACTGTACTTCCGGCTCATGCCACGTTGCACCGGAGTCGTGAGTGAAGACGAGGTAGTTGGTAAATGAGGATCTCGGCCAACGAGATCCTCCTGTCCAGATATGTGTTTTGTTGTAGACTTCTAAGGCGAACTGTTGGAGATTTCCCCCTGGTATTATATAATTATTAAAACTCGAAAGCCGTCTCCCCTCGTCGTTTGAGATCGTTATTGTTCCAAATATTCCAATATGACTGGTAAGCCATCCTCCGAAGTACACGGCATCCCGATCAAGAGCTTTCACTGACTCGCAAGG
>CAZGHI010000057.1:2757-3489 GCA_964525565.1 uncultured Hyphomicrobiales bacterium | reverse complement strand
GTTTGCAATGGCACCTGCTCCAAACTCTTCATCTACAAAGTCCATAGCTACAAAGTAGGTTGGCTGGCCATCAGGGTAGGAAACTCGATACAAGCTGTCCCATGTGACTCCACCGTTGGTGGTTTTGTAAACGTGTGTTCCAGCTATATACCCTATCTGACCAGTTGGAAAGCTTACTGCGCCCCATGAACCTACGTCAGCATCTGGTCTGAATACCTGCCACGTTACGCCTGCGTCAGTTGTTCGGATCACATACGAACCAACAACTGCAAAGCCGGTATCTGCGTTTACAAGATCCACACCCAACACATCAGCACCACTACCCGTGTAACTTCGTTTTACCCAAACGTCGGTTTGTGTGTGGGCTGCTGAAGCCGTCGTACACAATAGAACAACTGCCAACATCAGAGTCCTCTTCATCGTAGCACCTGTACCATTGTTGTCGTAGTATGGCGGCTCGTAGTCAACTTGCACTGGTACATTCCCGGTGGCAACCCAAGCAGCGGTACGTGTAACTGATGTGTACCAACCTGCGCCTCCCGGACATCAACCAATGCATTCCATCGTTGTCCCAGAAGATCTACAAACTCAACCGAAACCGTAGAGGAATACCCTAGGGATATCCAAACGGTAGCAACACTTTCTGTAGGGTTTGGAGCAACCCATACAACGGGTGCAAGAACGGCCTCAGCAGCATGCCGATTGCCTGTGTGAGAGCCGACTCTGGCTGAG
>CAZGHI010000057.1:0-2733 GCA_964525565.1 uncultured Hyphomicrobiales bacterium | reverse complement strand
AGGGAAGAATGAGGTGCACGGCTCCTCTATCGAGGCTCGGAAAGAACTGCCTTGCCGCGCGCTAAAGTTGTTCTTCAGACGAATCTCGACACCAGCTTTGTAGTGCAGTGTTGCTCCAGATTCAACGATGTTCGCTGACCCTAGGCCGCAAACCTCACCTGCACGGATCGTGTTGATGGCTTCCAGCAGTGTCTCTGTTGATTGGCTCGTATATGTGGTACAGCGCACAAAGTCGTAGCCAACTTTGTTAGCATACACGCCAACGGCTTTCCAGGCTTCGACTACCTGTGTTTTGTCGCCGGAGGTGATCTCCTGTGATGCAATCAGATCATCGCATGCTTCCATACTACCGAGCATTGCGTCCACGTGATTGGAATAGGAACCAATGTAGTTTTCAAGATTGCGCCAAGCAATTGCGGCTGCCTTTTCTTTGCCAATACCTGTGACTGAATACGCTGCCGTACTGCAGCAGTGATTGTTCGTGCCCCCCGTGGTCCCGGTATTAGCAAGCAACGTAAACCAACGGTTTTGAACCCCTGCACGGACGTGATAGCCGGGGTTACCCCCACCCTCAGAAGTCCAATACGTTCCACACTACGTGTCTGGGTGATTCTTTGAATGAGGGTCTATCATGCTTCTTTGGACTGACTCTAATAGGTACTCTTCACCCATAATAAATTCTTCGCAGTCGTGCTGGTTGTTCTGATCGTAGAGACCTTTGGCGTAACACTCAACCATACTGCCAAAGATATCTCCAAAAGACTCGTAGAGAGCACCAAACTCTCCTGTCGGAAGTGCATCACCCAAGCCTGTCACCACATGCGTGATTGCATGTGTCCATTCGTGTCCAACAACATCAAGAGACACTCCCCATTTTCCCTCTTGAAATTGATCTGGGTAGTTATCAGGATTAGGAATAGCTACTAGAAGGTGACTTTGCTTCCAATTGAGATTACCAAGGCCTCCAATTAGCTGCAGCATCGTCGCACCCTCGTTGTCATATCCGTGGTAGTTAAATTTTGTTTCGAAGTACTCATACGTCTTCAATGCAGACCAATGTGCTTGGGCAAAGGGATCCAGCTCATCGTCATCTGACCAGTCAAGATCGCCGTGCGTAAAGTCATGTTGTGTTGGAGGTGGATCTTTAGTTGCCCAATCACCTGCACTAATGCCGCTGGTTCGAATACGCGTTCCATCACAGTCATTATGTATTCCTTCCAAAACATAGTCACCGCCTCTTTCACTTACACGGATGGTTTGTTCGCCGTTGTACACGGTGTTGGCTGTAGCATCAAAGCAACCGGTACTTAAGCGAACCGACTTAACGAGGTGTCCCGTTCGAGCGTCTATGTACTGCGTAAAGTGCCCCAATGGTTGGACCGCCGGTATTGATATCTGATAGGCCAATGTTAGATTCTCGGCCGTCACATCTGCATCATCATCAATTCGTGTGAACATTAAACTCGGATTGGGAAAATGGGTTGCTGATGTGTCTTCTCGAACCCACCGCAGAAACATCTCGGATGCATCGTCCTGAAATGCCGGCGTACCCATTGGCAAGGCCCGAATCCCCAGCTCGAGTGCCTGTTGCTTTGAGATTGTTGGTCTAGAATCACGATAGAAATTTGCTACGATTCTGCCGTTAGCCTTTACCGCCCTTCCGCCATGCTCATGAACCGTGAACAACGCATCCTGAATGATCACGCCACCATGATATTGCTGATATCGGTAGTGTGTGTATCCGAATCGGTCTTTCGTACGCCGGACTAACTTCATTTCGTCCAAAGTACTCAAACCAAACAAGTGTCCATAGTCTGCAAACAAACGAGCTGCTGGAATATTGATGTGGTCTTTGAACCGTACCCACCCATTTGGGTGAACGATTGTGGCGATTTCTTAAACTCCTCTGCTTATCTGTGCCCACGTTGGTGTCGGACACAATGAGGCCATGGGTCCAAGCAATGCAACGTGAATGACGAACACATTCATTACAATTCGTTTCTTCATTGTAAATTCTCCTGTATCTGTTCGAGTTGCTTCTTCAAATTGGCATTCTGCTCGGACAGTTGAATTACGTACAGGAACAATTCTTCGACCTTTGCCAGGATCTGACCCTGAAACCTGCCGATGGAGATTCCACTTCTTTGAACATCCTCCGCCGTAGGAATATTCGGCAGATGGTGATGTGCTTCAATGTATGCTTGTACATCTTCAATTGACATTAGATCGTAGTCTTGTTCAAAAACGTAGTCTGACCACACAGCGTCCCTAACTGCAACCTCTTGTGTGACTATAATCCCGTCAACCTGAAGACTCGCATTAAATCCCGTGAGCGATACGTTGTTAACTCTGGGACCGATGATCACTGTTCCGTCGTCTCGTACACGCAGCAACTGATCTCCATTGCCATCAACAATTTTTAAAGCACTCGTAGTATTGTCAAAGCCCTGCGTCCGCACCGCCAGCCGTGTACCAATCACCGGCAACATGCCAAATGCGTAGATGCCATTGCCATCGCCGTCATAGGCCATGCTCAGGCCGTTGTACCCTCCTGATGGCTCGGTAAAGTCAACAGCACCATCGGCGCTGCCTGAGCCCCCTAACCCAATACGTACAGCGCCATCGCTACGAAACTGCAAGCCGGAGCTGTAGCCGGTTAGGCTCTTACCCCTCTCATCCGTGAGAGGGGCGCCGACGGCGGCGGGGGGGAGATAGTTAGCCGCCTAAGGCGGC
>CAZGHI010000056.1:6209-12586 GCA_964525565.1 uncultured Hyphomicrobiales bacterium | reverse complement strand
ACGGAGCGCCTTTTTGGAACGCACGATCTCTCTCCTTGATGGATGTAAGCGCGAAGTGCGCATCCAGCTTAATGCCGACGACCTCAAACCTCACTACAACGAAGCCTACCAACGAGCACAAGCCCACCTTGCACTCCCCGGATTCCGGAAAGGAAAGGTGCCCATTGCTGTTATCAAGCAACGAATGGGCCGAGAAGTAGAGGCGGAAGCGCTTGAAACCATCGCAGATGCAGAGTTCAGAACGTTTGCACAACAAGAAAACATTCGTGTTGTTGGACATCCTGCGCTCACGGACATCCAGAAGTCAGCCGATGGTGTGGGCTTTGTTATCGAGTACGAAGTGCTGCCGGAAGTTGAACTCAAGGACTATCGCGGGCTTGTTATTGACCGACACATCCGCGAAGTAACCGACGAAGATGTACAGCAGGAAATTGAGCGCATTTGTCTGCGCGCTTCATCGTTCGAGCCTGCAGAACAGGTTACAGACACGCAGTACATTGTTAGCATAACACTGCATCAGCTCGACAAAGAGTCGTCCATGCCCATTATTGGTGCCGAGGCAAAGGAAGAACGTGTATATCTCGATGATGATTCCGTGGACATGCACCTGCGCAATTCGCTCAGTTCAGCTACCGTTGGCTCTACGTTTACCTACGTTGCCGAAACGGAAGATCCGAATGCTCAGCCCCCTTCGTATCGTGTTACCGTAAACGATATTCAGAAAGTTGTTCCGGCTCCCTTTACTAACGAGTTTGTTGAAAAACTTACCGAGGGGCGCATGCACACTACAGAAGAGCTGGCCGATGATATTCGAAGACAAATTACGGCCTACTTTGAACGTACCAGCCGCGAAAACATGGAGAATCAGATTGTTAATCAACTGGTTCAAACACACGAGTTTCCTGTACCAGAGTCGTTAATCCATGCTGTTGTTCATCAATTATTTGACGACTTTAAGAAGCGTAACGAAGGGGCTCCTGGTTTAGAGAAGTTAACTGCCCATGACCTGGAAGGCGAGTTCCGTCCGGCTGCTGAACGGATTGCCAAGTGGGAACTTATTCGACAGCAGATTATTGCTGCAGAGAACCTCTCTGTCGAGGATGCCGATATCGAACAGGCAGCACAGCGCATTGGCATCGAAGACAGTCAGCTTCGCATGCTCATGCGCCAGAATCGAAATGTGGCCGATCAGCTCCTTGCCGAAAAGGCAATGGATACACTTTTAGAATATGCAATCGTGAACGACGTTGTAGTGCCTCAATCGTAAACGGCAGGTGGATGCAAAGCCTGCTCATTGTTGCAAGATCTAATAAATGCAAGGACTTACCGGAATGAATGCACAACTGGTTCCCATGGTGGTGGAGCAGACAAGCCGCGGCGAGCGCGCTTACGACATCTACTCTCGGCTGCTCAAAGAACGCATTGTTTTCATTGGCACACCGATTGATGACTACGTAGCAAGCCTAACAATCGCCCAGTTGCTGTTTTTGCAAAGCGAAGACCCGAATAAGGACATCTCGATTTACATTAACTCACCGGGCGGCAGCGTGTCGGCAGGGATGGCCATATACGATACAATGCAGTTTGTAAAGCCGGATGTATCCACAATCTGCGTTGGTATGGCAGCCTCGATGGCACAGGTGCTGTTGTGCGCGGGTGCAAAAGGAAAGCGATATTCGTTACCTCACTCTCGCATCATGATGCACCAACCACATGGTGGCTCGCAGGGTCAGGCTTCGGACATTGAAATTTATACCAGAGAAATGATTCGTACCCGCGACATGCTGTACAATATCATTTCGCAGCATACAGGCAAGGACTTTGAAACCATAAAAAAGGATGCTGATCGCGATAACTGGATGACGTCGCAGGAGGCACTTGAATACGGTCTCATAGACAAAGTCCTGGAACGTACACCAGGAACACAAACGGTTGCCTGATCTTTTGAAAGTATTGTAGGGGGGGGACAGCAATGTCAACAACAGATACCGGACATCCCGAAGAGCTGCACTGTTCGTTTTGTGGTCGCAGCTCGCGTGAGGTTACCAGCTTAATCGCCGGTAAAGGGGCTTACATGTGCGACATCTGTGTGCAGAACTCAGTTGAGATCTTACGCAAGAATCAGCCGCAACCATCGTTACGGTCCGACCTGACTACGCTTCCTAAACCCTCGGAAATCAAAACGCGCCTCGATACCTATGTTATCGGACAGGATGCTGCAAAGGAAGTGCTTTCAGTTGCAGTGTACAATCACTACAAGCGCATCCAGGCAGAAGACCTCGTAAGTCCGTTTGATGACGTAGAGATTGAAAAGAGCAACATCTTGCTGTTGGGTCCCACAGGTACAGGCAAAACGCTTCTGGCACAAACCCTAGCACGTATCCTAGACGTACCTTTTGCCATAGCCGATGCTACCACACTTACCGAAGCCGGATACGTAGGCGATGATGTTGAAAGCATTATCGTAAATCTGTTGCAAAATGCGGACTACAACGTTGAGCGTGCCGAGCGTGGTATTGTGTATGTTGACGAGATTGATAAAATCACACGGAAAAGCGACTCTGCTTCCATCACCCGCGATGTGTCGGGAGAAGGTGTTCAACAAGGCTTGCTCAAGATACTTGAGGGAACAGTAGCCGGCATTCCTCCAAAGGGAGGCCGCAAACATCCTGAACAACCACTGATGTACATAAACACACGTAACATTCTGTTCATCTGTGGAGGGGCCTTCGAAGGCTTGGAAAAGATCATCGCCCGGAGAGTACGCCCTTCTACCATTGGCTTTACTGCAGGTGTTAACCCAAGCATTGAAGAAAGTACGGAACTGCTCAGAAACGTAGAACCGGAAGACCTCATGCGTTTTGGCTTTATACCGGAGTTTATCGGACGGCTGCCTGTTGTAACAGCGCTCGATCCGTTAAGCGACCAGGCAATGCTGGATATCCTTACCAATCCTAAAAATGCACTCGTTAAGCAGTATCAAAAATTGATGCTTCTTGAGGGCATACAACTAGACTTTGAACAGGAAGCATTGCAGAGCATTGTTGCGAGAGCAAAGGCACGTAGAACAGGTGCACGTGGTCTGCGTGGTGTGATGGAAGATGTGATGAATCCAATCATGTACACATTACCCGATAACGACAGCGTACGCCGGTGCGTTATCACGCGTGAAGTAGTAGAAGGTAAAGCTCCTCCTATGCTTGAGCTACAGGAGCATCCAAAAAAATCCTCGCGGTCCACAGCATAGATTCTATCTGGCCAGAATTCGAGCTGTTTGCACTCCTTTCGATGTTGTTACAACAAGGAGTAGCACGCCAACACTCTTCTCCGGAACGTGTGCATCGATGCTAGATCCTTGATCAATGCCTGCTGTATATTCCGAAATCATGCTGCCATGAACAGTGAACCACTGAACTGTAACGAATGTATTCTCGAATCCAAGGATTCGTACGCCGTTGCCATCGTGAACAATGCCAACACCATTTTGCACAACGTTAACACGTCGCTGATCGAAGGCACAGTATTCTGACCGGATAAGTCCGTCGTGGACCTGAACATCGTGCATTCCGTTTGCCATTGATAGCAGCTCTACACGAATCACACTACGATTAAGAGATCCCAAGAGCACATCTGCTTGCAAATCAGCAAACAGAGCAGCTCCGTTGTTTGGTAGTGTAGGCACACGCATCGAAATACCGTTGGCACGCTGCGTAACCACAGCTCCTTGCATACCCCCCCCAACTTGCTCTGATATACGGGCCAGGTCCGGAGATATGGACACGGACAGCTCGATAGGCGCGCCATGATCAGCGATTGCTTGCATGAGTTGCGCTTGCGTAAGCTGTGTACGTTCGTCCGGCAAAAAGTGTATCTGCACTGGAGCTAATGTTCCTACGTATCCTGTAACTGTATCTGCCCACAGTGTCCCACAAACAATACCTGTAACACCCAATCGAAGAGTGGTGTCGGTTGGTGTAAACCAGTCCCCATCAGTTTCAAAGAAACACTCGCATGTTTCCTGTCCGATACGCGATGGCGTGAATTGAAACGTAAGTGCAACTGACTCTCCGCTATCAACAGTAAATGGAGCAGGCTTAGTGAGCACGAATGCGGTTGAACCTATGCATTGTATGCTCTCCACGTTGTATGGCTCGTTGCCCAGATTGCGAAGAACAACTACAGTATCGGCTGTTCCTCCCAAGCACACGTTGCCTCGCTGCACGTCGTGTTTCTCAACGTCAACCAGTGGTTGCACGCCGTACATGACGAGTGTTACGGTTGGCATGGGGTTACACAATGGCTGTTCCGTTTCAAACAACACGATGGCGGTGCGATTGCCGATCGCAGTGGGCAGTGCACCAACGTCGAATAGCAGCGTTCCGTTTGCCGGAATGGTTATTGGAAGGGGCTGACCAGATGATGGCGATACAGTGAACTCTTGTGGATGCTGACCAGAAATACGTATCGCTGTGATCGTAATGGGTGCACTGCCGAGATTGGTTACCGTAATGGGTCCACCGGTGAGTGCAGTCTGCCTGTTTACACGGCAGCGTCCGGCATCTATGGAAGCAGTTACATCCAATGACCGATTGGCCGAGTAGCCAATAACAACCACATCCCGATCGCCTGACTCTTGGCTGTACACACGAACCACCGTTTCAAAAGGTCCTTCGAATGTGGGTGATGCCGAGAGAGCAACACTAACATTTGAGCGCGCTCCGACCAGAAATCCGCCGGCAGGACTAACACCAAGACTCTGAACGCCGATGCTGCGAACGGAATCTATACGTACATCACAACCGGTGTTGTTGAGAATCCGAAGTGTGCGTGCGCTGGAAACATTCGGACACACAGTATCAATAAACAGCGTATCGGAAGGTATGCTATACGAAGGCTGATCGACGACAATCTTTACGGGTACGCGAATGGTGCCGGGTTTAGCAACTGATGTAATCTCAATCTCGCCAATGAATGTTCCTGCTGTTGCCGACGTAGCGCTTATATACACTTGCCCACGCTCTCCGCGGGCAATGGTTTGTGGTATGGTTGTTTCTGTTCCAATGCTAAATACCCCCCCCGCGTCGTTACTCATCCGCACCGTTGCCAAGGTAGCATTGCATCCACCGATGTTCTGAATCTGCATGGAATCCCTACGGATATCGCGCACGCAAATCCGCGGAAGAACCAATGTGTCGCCGGCAACAAGAGCCTGCACTTCGGCGTGTTTACCGATGATCGTTACCGTTACAGTGTCCACGATTTCAACCCATGTTGTGTCGCCGGGAGTAAGAGACTCCCAATCCCGCACGACCACGCGTATGCGAACATCAGTGGTTTGCTCCGAAAGAGGTGCAGATTCTACCTGAAGATACCCGATACCATCAGCAGGCAGCAAGGGCAATGCACCAACGATGGCGGCTGGTGCCGTTGCTGGTGAAACAATCGTTGCCTGGTACACCGGTAAGCAGCGAATGCCTTTCAGCTCTATGGGAATGGCAAACGTATCTCTATCACCGGGACATACGGGAAGGGTTTGGGTGTTCTTTGCATCAATCGAGGCCAATATTCCCGGAACCTCTATGCACACGTGCGTTTTGTGGATAGTGTCCTGTTGCCCATTTACAAAGGCAACAGGAACCTGATACGATGTAGAATACAATCGAGGAATAGCAACAACCGGAACAACTGACACACCAGTTTGATTTGGGGTAAGCGTTCCTGGGATAACCGGATACGCCATTGTGGAAGCACGAATTCCCGGAGGAAGAGCACCCAACAAAGCCTGCATTCCGTTCAGGGTTGTTGTTCCAGTATTGGTAACGAGAAATAAGCTTGCAACAACATCCGGATCGTAGGGTTGATATCCTGCCAATCCACAGGGCTCTTCTGTTGCTGTTGCCACCTTTATACATGCACCTGGACCAGCAACGCCAATGCTACCGCCCCCCCCACCGCCACCGCTTCCACCTCCACTACCGAAGGTAACAATCAGAGAATCTACGATGCCGATTTCCGTAGCTGCTAAAAGTTTCTTTGTTGCGCGTGCAAGTTGCTGTTGTTCCCAGAGAAGCAGAATAGCACTATCGGTAAAACTCAAACCAGAAGGTACACGTTCGTCCCACATCACCCTGTACAGGCCAGGCGTACCAGTGCTATTGTCATCAACCCAGTTGCCAAAAAGGAATCTGTCTGGTTCAATAAGTTCGCTTTCTCGCAGATTGCCACGTGCTGTTAGTCCGGGTGAAAGAGGTGTTCCTTCGAAGGCGACCCAAAACTCCGGTATGCCAGGTGCAGTGGTTTTTCTGAACTCTGATTCCACGCCGGAGTATCCGAAGGCTGTTCCAATAGATGCTCGGTCATTATTGCCGATTTTGGTA
>CAZGHI010000056.1:0-6199 GCA_964525565.1 uncultured Hyphomicrobiales bacterium | reverse complement strand
CAATCAGCATCAGAACGCCAACATTATGCGCGTTGAAACCGGCATTCTCAACGGCTGCAGAGAGCCGAATAAAGCCGCCGGACGGGCGCTGCACAGGCTCCATGGTAAAGGTGGTGCGTACGCTGTCGCCACTTGGCGTAACGGCGAGTAACAATGCGTTAATACGTGGCCGTCCGTTCACAGTATCGGCAAACAATCGCAGCACCTTTAGTGGATTCGGTGGTGGCGGGAGGTCGGTAGTCCGATCTACTTCAAACGGGAGTTGATATACGATATCATCAATTTTTACATGAATATGCGATGTATAGTTAACCGGGCGATTGCCTGTTCCATCTTCCCGATAAATAAGCGTTTTGCTTTCCTGTGTATATCGGGTTGTAATTGAGAAGTGACCGTTGTTCAGCAATCGAGCACTAAGGAGATAAGGTGGCAGCTTATCGGTTAGTTCCAGTGATGTTTGGGCAGTGGCCATGGTACCGCACAGCATCGCCCATAGCATGAGGGTGACAACAAACGTGTAGTTCATTGCTCCTCCACCGGTGTTGCTACTTCAATGAGCACTGTTCTGTTGTACCAACGTCCTTCCGGCAGGTCGTTGTTGTATATCAACATCGGTCCACCTCCCACGGCTACTGATTTATTTGGCACCACGCGTTGTTTAATGGTTGCCTCGATGGCTTCGGCACGACGTCGGGAAAGGTCGGTGTTGTACTCTACGCTTCCGGTTCGATCTGTTAATCCTGTTACGCGTACTGATGAGTTGGTGCGAATTCTGCTACGAATTAAATCAATCGTGGGTTTGTTAAAGTCGCTTACTGTTGGCTTGTCGAAGTCAAAGAAAATCAGTCGGAAGCGCTCTATGGTGCTATCGTTAATAACTTCGTTGGAGAACCGTGTACTTTGCACAATGCGTCGTGCGCTGAGCAAGCCATCCTGTGAAGTCGTTTCACCATCGGAATACGTAGCAGATGCTCGCACCGTACCTGTACCCATATTCCGCAACCCCAAGGCACGTGCTACGGCATCAACATCCACCCTCCACTCTGCTCCATTTGCCGCAGCATGAAGCGGTCCTGCCAGCGCTGTAGAGCCAAGCTGAAGTTCTACCGTTGCCGATGCAACATCATCAGGAGTGGTAAAAACCGGCGCTACACGTATGCTCTTTGGTTCGGCATTCCTACGGATGCTGGTTAGTGTTACCGGGGCAAGAATTCGCTGATCATCGGACGAAATTTCTGCGCGGCGATTTTCGATTCTACCATCGGCAACGTTTCTGTTCGACACAACAGGTGGTAGAGTACCGGTAGTGATGTTGATGCGTTCAGAAGCAATACCCCAGTTCTGCACAAGGTATTGTTTAACGGTTGTTGCTCTGTTCTGCGATAACGCCGCATCGCTTTCACCATCTGCCGGTTCGCGATATCCGGCAATCGTGATTGTTGCACCCGGATACTTTCTCAAGCGTGATCCAATGATATTCAGCAACTCATGATATACGCCAAGAATACTGTCTTGAATGCTTGCTTCGTCGAAAGCAGTAGAGTGGAAGGCATGATAGCGAGAGGGAATAGCAGAGCTGCCACTTTCAAAGAACACAAATGGTAGCAATGGAACAACATCACTGGCACGGTGCTCGGTTATAAGTATGTCTGCTCCTGCCAAACGTGTACCGTCGTTCATCACGCTTTGCACGTCCATCCGCATCGAGCGTACTGGTTTCGGAACCTCAACTATGCGTTGTTCAGGCTGTATGACAAGGGGCTCTGGCTCCGGTGTTGGTAGGAAGGCCCAACTAACAGTGACTCCGGCACGTGCAGCATGAACTGCCCATTCCGATGTATTCAACACATTTGTGAAAGCATAGGCATATCCAAGTTCAGGCGAAACAACAACGTTGTTATTCACCCTGAAATCGTACCCAACAACGGCATGTGCTGCAATACGAAGTACGGCAGTGGAGCCGTTCTGTTCAAAACTGGAGGCAAGAAAGGTACGCTCGCGACCACCTTGTGTGAACTCAAGGAACGACGGCTCGAGAATGGTTTCTTTTTGTTCGAAGTTGGCGCGTGTGTTGAAACCAAGCTGCGGACCCAACCCAACGTAGAAGTTGTGTATAGGGTACCACAATGCCAGTAGATCCAGATTGATGTAGTCCAACGTAGTCACCACTTCATACTCACTGGACATCCGGACCAGCGACCCATCGGGCAGCGCTACATTCGGGCTAACGTCATTGGGTGCGGAGAATGTGCCATCGGCTTTCCAGTACTGAAGGCGTGCATTAAAAGCAATGTTGTTCGTAACCGGAAGCCACAATGCATTGCCCGCCATCCACGATAATGTATTGGCATCTTCGAAGGTTCCGCACTCCAGCAAACCATCGGCTGTGGTTAGAGTTCCGCGATGCATGTTCATCGAAACCGATCCCGTTATACCTACACGAAAGAGATCGTTGGTTTGAGCGTTTGCGGGTAACGAAACAAGGAGAGCAATGAAAACAAAAAGTATCATGGATTGCAGAGTTAGTGGTGGACAATTAACAGACAGTTGTCTTCCAGTCCGTTGCTTGATAAAAGGTGAACGGCATACATGCCCGTAGCCAACGAAGACACATCAAGCATGAACGATGCCGAAGTCACGGGAGCGCCATATACCCGAGATCCGTTGCAATCAACAATGCAAACTTCTAATCCGGTGCGATCAACTGCTGCAACCGTGATGTGCGCTACAGACGAAGTCGGCATTGGTGAAACGCTAACATTAGCCCCTTTGCCAACCTTAACAAGTGAACGCTCTTGTCCACAGTTTGGATCTACATACAGACTAGCCGTATCAGAGACAACACAAGCTTCGTTGCTGCCCGCACGAACTGCTGTTATATCAGTGACAACATCCGAACCGCGAAGAGCTTCAATTACAAGGTCAACGGTTGTTTGCATCGTGGGGGGGGCTCCCGCCCACACAATATTGATTCGAGTTCCGTTGATATGGCGTTGAACGGATGACGTTCCATCCACGTTAGCGCCTCCGGCATTGGTTTCTATGCCAGTTATGGCAATGATATCGGGTGAATGCAATAGTTCGAGACTAATCGAAGGTGCGGTGGATGGTGTGATGCCCAGAGGTAATCTGCGAACTTCGGCCGGAGCTAGAACAGCATCAGGCATGGTGATAACAACAGCATCGAGAACCCTTCCTACAACAGGTATCACCGATGAGCCGCGGGTGGTATTGATAACAATGCTACCGCCGATTAATCCTGACTGAGCAGCGCCAACAACTGCCGATAGCGAGTAGGATGAACGTGGTGGAATAACAGCAGCGCCGGTAGGTGACACAACGGCCTGCGACGTATTCTCCACTATTACATCAGTAATGGTAATCGTTTCAACGGCGCTCGCATTGGTAAGCGTTACCGTTGTGCGCACGGTATCGCCAATACACATATCACCAACGTTAATCTGGGATATGCTTGGAACAATATTCCGTGCACGCACAACAATGCACACTGTTCCAAGCATAGTTGTGTCGCTGTTCGAGGTTGCAACTAGTTGAATTCGTTCTTCACCTTCACGTTGAACAATCAGTTCGATGTCAATCGGACGTAGCTCATTAGGACGCAGCGTAAATGGAACAATCGTTGGATCAGCCAGTTGAGCCGAACCGGGAACGGATGGTAGAACATCGAGCGCCGTCACCGTTACATCACGATCACCAATATTTTCAAGGATGGCAGTACCTCGCACCACATCAGTGCGCTGTGCAGAAACTGTATCGCAAACACCGGGCCGTATGACAGCTGCCGTGCGAATACCATTGCCGAGAACAGCAACAGGGTAGGAACGCGGGCCAATGTGCAGCATTGCAGTCCCGGAAACTTGTCCACGCCGTTCTGGTGCAAAGATGACGCACACAACAAGCTCCTCGCCTGGCGCCACCGCCGCCTTACCTTTTGGTGATTCAATGATGTATGCACCGGGTGGATCAACAACAATTGAGTCAATCCACGTTGTATCCGTGCCATTGTTGCGCAGAAGCGGCAAGCAGATCCGACTCTGTGTTTTTACGGCAACATCTCCATGATCCATAACGCTGGTTACAACTGAAACAGTCGAGGCGAGACCATTGCCGCTGAGTGTAATAGTATCACTAACGATCCCCATGTTAAGCACAACGCGCGACTTTCGCAGACCGGGTTGTGAAGGTCTGAACCATCCGAGGAGTACACGGGTCTGCCCGCCGGCTAACGTGAGCGTAGCAGTATCTGCAGCAATGATGAAATCTGCTCCATCCAATATTGTAACGCTTTTGATAACGATCGGTAACATCCACGTGTTGATCACAGTTATGGGAACGCTATCAGAGCGGGCACCAACTTCAGTAGCCGGGAATTGCACATCGGGAGCACGAAGAGGTTGGAAGCATTCAACGGTTGCAGTATTGTTTCCTGCTACCACGACAGGCAGATTACTTGATGTCATAGCTGTTTTACGTCCGCTGGCAGCAGAGTTCAGAGTATTGAAATACGTCCATGACCCCGCAGGGTCAGTGGCTCCCGGAAGTAGAAATACCTCGCACGAGGCCAAAACGCCGGAAGTGCCGCGTCCTGCAACCGTTAAGTAGGCCAGTGCAGTATCCGTTGGACCTGCAATCAGCGTTGCATCGAAGTCTGCGCGTGCATCGTTCATGCGTGGTGCATTTCGCCAACCGCTTTTAGGGTCGTACCACTCGCAAGTAGCGACTGGTACCCCCCCCGACTCACCACCTAAGGCGCGCGCCGTGCCGCTTATATCGCTTAAAGGAACATGGTTTTTTCGTAGAACCAGCGGAGCGTTTGCGCGCGGATCCCATGTAGTACCTGCCAGTAGTTCAGTGCTTGTAGGCGCAGATGCTTCGCCCCCTGCCGCCATAACGACTGCAGCATTCGTTTGATCAATAAAACGATAAAGACCATGTTCGGCACGGGCAGTTGTGTGGTCAGCCAACCTGCGGATAGTTCCAGAAGCAATAGTAATTGCCGCACTTGCAGCGGAGCGATTACCAGAACCCAGAGCGCCGGTAGTTTGAGAGTAACCACCGCTAACCACAATGGTGCCGATTCCATCGTACACAGCTCTGCAGTCGCCTACAGCAACCGGAAGTAAACCCACCTGCTCCCACTGCCATGTACCCTGAACGGCATCGAAGCGCAAACGCGAAACAACGGCGCTGCTGGCATAATTGCCGGTAGTACCCGTGTAACCTCCAATAACGTACACAAATACCTGTCCTGCCGGAGCAGGCACCACAACAACAGCACTATTGGTTCGTGGCGTAGCGTCCATCGTTGCCGTCGGCTGCATAGCACCGGTTGCACCATTTAGAACATAGGACGTACCAAGAACAGTACCGGCAGCGTTTATACCACCAAACACAAGAACGTCACCTGTTTGAACCATCACAGACCCATGACCAACTCGTGGTTCAGGAAGGGGGCTAAGGTACCGCCAACCAGGTTCACCTGCCGTGACCATCATACATGAAATCGCACTAGCAAAGCATAGGAGAAGCAGACGCAATGAAGTCATAGGGTAATGAACATGCTGAAAAAGGGACATTTCAAGAGGGTTTATTCGGAGAGGGAGCAGTGTACGCAGATGGCCGGCAGATGTTCCACCATGAAAACGGTCCCCAATAACACAGATCGGCACTCTACCTCCCGAAGGTATTTGCACGAAATTGCGTTGAAAAAGGGTGAAACCAACCGTCCGAAGGGCCAGCAGAAATACGGAACTTCGTTAAGTACAGTTGCCAGTATCGTCACATTTCGAACAATCGCACATACGTACAAGTAGTGATCGCTCCGGACTTACTGATTGTGCCCTGCGACGCGCTGCCAACGTGACGGGGAGGAGGAATGTGTGGAAGGAGCTGATCGCTGGTGGTGGAGGCGGGGGAGGGACCCATTAACGAAGCCGCAAGGAGGGCCCAAATTTTACGACACCGTCATCCTGCGAGCGAAGCGAGCAGGACCTGAGCAGGTACACCCCGCCGCCTTCGGCGGCACTTATCTTACGGGTGAGAGGGGGAGGAACAGAGCTGAGCAGTTGTTTATCACCCCGCCGCCTTAGGCGGCTAACTATCTCACCCCCGCCGCCTTCGGCGACCCTCTCACGGATGAGAGGGGTAAGAGCCTAACCGGCTACAGCTCCGGCTTGCA
>CAZGHI010000055.1:0-13014 GCA_964525565.1 uncultured Hyphomicrobiales bacterium | reverse complement strand
AGGCTGGCGCACGTTTGGATGTGGCCACAACTGAACAAATCTGTTCGGCAAATGCTCGCTGAGCAGTGTGCTTACCTGTCTTTTTACTGACTGCCCTGCATGTTCTAATGACTGAGGAATGCCATCGGGAAAAACATCAAGAACACATTCATGTGTTTTCTGCAGGTATGAAGATATCTGGAGGATAGCCGGACCACTGAGACCTCGGTGCGTAAATAACATCCTTTCGCGAAACTCTGCACTTCCTGCCAATGCTCTAACCGGTAGGCTAACCCCGGCAAGTGAGCTAAACCGCTCTGTAAAGTGTTGGTCACAAATTATCGGGACCAATGCCGGATAGGTTTCAACAACGGGGATGCCAAACGAATGTGCAGTTCGGTAGCCGAAATCTGTTGCTCCAATTTTCGGAATAGAGAGTCCACCAGTTGCAATCACTACCGTTGGAGTTTCATACACGCCGTTTGAAGAATAAACAGTAAAAATATCTGCTTTTGTAATTGTAGATATCGTAACTCCCAGTTGCACTGAAACGTTTCCATGGTAGCACTCAGTCATGAGCATGTCAATAATACTCTGCGCCGATCCATCGCAGAATAGTTGTCCGAGCGTCTTCTCATGCCACGGGATACGGTATTCATTCACCAACTCGACAAAGTCGTTCGGCGTAAACCCAGCAAGCGCCGATTTACAGAAATGATTATTCTCGGAGAGAAAATTTTCAGCCGATACTTGCCGATTGGTGAAGTTACACCGCCCTCCGCCGCTAATACGGATTTTCTTTCCCGGAGAATTTGTATGCTCCAGGACCACAACCTGTACACCAGCAGCGCCGAGCCTTGCAGCACAGAATAATCCGGCTGCACCAGCTCCAATCACAACTACGTCCGTCATCGAACAATCGTAAACGGAGTGGTGGACTGAATCACTCCGGCACTGAAACGCACTACGTAAAGTCCACTTGGAAGATCGTGATTGTTAAATCGTACATGATATGTACCGCCTGGTAGGGTTGTACTGCCGTCCAGAAGTGTTCTCACAGTAACGCCGTTCATATCTACAACGGACAGGTACACCGGAACCGTTTCTCTCATGGTGAATGCAATGGTTGCAACATCGTGTACAGGGTTGGGGTACACGTCAATCGAAGGGGGGCCGACAGAGCTAAACGTAACAACAGTAATGTCGCATTTGCCGGTGGTAACAAACGGAGCTTCGCCCGGTAGCGGTATGATATCCAGAAATTGGAGGGAGTCGCTTACAAATCCGGTAGCTTCGGTATGAACAACGGTGGCGCTCAGTTCTGGAACCGTTACCAAAAAACGGAAGCGGGCAATTTCTCCTTTCGCAAGTGAGTCCATACCCGATGCTCGAACAACGATGGTTCCATGATTAACATAATCCACAACCATATTATCCGGTTTCGCAAGATATGTAGTCTCAAGGTATCGTAGCGATCGAGGATCGTATGTAAAAACAAATTCGGCATTCACACCCTGTAACCAGTATGTTGTGCCCCAGTACGTTGCGGCCAGATCAACATCCATCTGCATAGGAATTTCCACTGTATCGCCAATTGTACCTCCTAGGGTATCGGGCTCAAAGAAAACCGTGGTGGGGGCAAATCTCACATCCATTTCTGGCGCATAACCGTAGCCCGTAACGGCGTTGGTATCTCTAGTGTCGCATGGTGTGGTACTTACACCAACAACCATTGTGTCGATGGATCGTTCCGATTGCGGACAAAACCGCAGCGTGATGATGGCAGAGTCGCCCGGTGCTATCTGCGATCCAAGCGGCGGAACGCTTCCTACCACCGTAGTGTACAGTGGAAGTTGTAGAACCTGGTCCACCGTGTTTGGAACGTCGCCGGAGTTGTGAATCACAACTGTTCGATCAGCACAATCCAGTATGCGCACGCTGTCGAATGCCGTTGGCTCCGGAATGGCAATCTCAGACATAAACGCAAGTATTGTTCCTCTGTCGCCCACTGCGATAAGTCTGTAGAGTATCACATCTTCGGTATCAAAATCAATGCTATCTACACTCACGGGGCTATTCACTCTGTTGTTTGCAACAGTAACAAAGCGGAGATATGCGAAAGCCGAAAGAGAGTCGATTCCGCAGAAATTCTTAAGCGTTACCTTCTTGCCTCCATACGGCGATGGCTCAATGATGGTTCCGGGAGTAAACTGGATACCACCTGTTTTACTTGTACACGTATTCCCAAGAATTGGTGATACAACATCAAGAAGCCGAAGCTGACTACTATCGAAGTCCACTCTCATAAACACATCCACAACCGATGCATCAATGTTAATGGATGAATACAAGGGGATCACCAGTGTATCGCAACTTACCATTGTAAACGTGTCCGGCAGAGTTCTCGGTGGATCGAAAGAGAAGGTTACTCCACGTGGCTGCGCGAAACCTTCGCCCCGTACCAACACTGTGGTGTCCATACCTCTGCAAGGTTTGCTGTAATGTATCACCATTCGTGCCGTGTACACGCGAGGTGCACGTGGCCGCTGGCGTACCTGGACGTTTAAGACCTGCCCGGGAACAAGCACAACGGGGAATGTGGCCGGTGCAGTAACAAAGAACACTCTGTCTTCGGGATCAAACGTAATTGAGTCGATAACAACCGTATCCTGTGAAGGGTTAACATCGAATGCCGGAACCCGTACCTGCACAGTGCGAGCTACAGGACTGAGCACATCAATCACTCCCGACGGAAATTGGATGGCTTTGGGATACGGAGCAAAGGTTAGAGCACGTTTTCCTATTAAAAATGTTTGCAGTTCGCGTGACCACTGCGAACCTTTTGCTTTGATGTGGAACAGAGCGCGAACATCAAGATTGGTAGAGTCAGCCGGGACGTTCGGACAGAATCGTATGGTAACGGTATCACGCTCTCCGGGAGGAATCGTGTATGGGAGTGTGCCCGTTGGTGAGTACTTGGATGTCCATGTGAAGAACTGCGGTCTGCCGCCGGGAACTCCCAGTGAGTCAATCCAAACAGAATCCACGGTCATATCAAAAACTAGCGAACCGTTAAGCAGTTCAATGGTGCGAAGCACACAGTCGCACGGACGCACGTAGCCGAAGTTCACCAGGCTTAATGCGCTCTCTAACTCCATGATAATGCCCCTTCCGGTAACGGTGCCTTCACCGCTAACAGTGCAAGGACTGCTCGAATATGCCGTGAGCTTCGCGCTGTAGGAAACACTTGCTGTTGGACGGAATTCAACTTCTACTGCAATGGAATCACGCGGTCCAAGAGTAAGGGGCAAGGGCCGACTTGTTGACACGATGGCAAACCCCGGTCCGATGGTAAGACTATCAAGCTCAATCGGCATAGACGATGTGTTTTCTACAATCAGCGTTTGAACGCGTGTATCCCCGGCTTCAACTGTTCCAAATGCCGTTAACTGTGTAACAAAAATCTTTGGAGTTGCAGATGAAGCAATCATCTGTAAGGTCCAATTCGAGTCGGCATCATCGGTAAATCGAACGTATGCTCTGTCCGCACGGTCGTTCGTTAAATCTGCAGGTGTGTATTCAACCACGATACAGATGCTGTCTGCATTCGCAATTGTGTAGCTCGGTGGCAAGACGGGCGGACTAATTAACCGGAATTTTCCGGTAGGATTGTCGAACAGAACATTGCGTATCTGCTGCTGCCTTCCGCTGATATTTACAATACACACCGTATCTAGTCGGCTCCCGCAGGCGACAACATTCTCTGTATTCATCACCAGCGGCGAGAATCGGAAACGTTCCAAAATTCCCCGACCGGTAATGGTGGCGCAATCAACGGTGTAACATCGCGTTTCGAACAAACATATTCTGTCGGTATATCGAATTGAATCTGTTGGACGGAATGTTACCGGTATATCAACAAAACTGTTTGGATTTATACGCCTACTTGTTCCTGCCAGCAGCACAAAAGCATCGCCGCGTTCTAAGTACAAGGCAACGTTCAAGGCATCGTCCGGCGATTTGTTCAATGCCCGGACATTTATCGTGCGCTGCTGTCCAACAATAACATCGCCAAAGTCGGTACTGTCCACTGCCCACTCAACGCGATTATCCAGCCCCCTTCCATTCACTTTAATTACGCGCTCAATGGTACAATCGCGGAGCTTAGTGCGAATAACAATACTGTCGCGGATTTGCCCCGGAGACCGTGGCCGAAACCGCACGGCAATCGGGTCATATCCCGTAGCAGGCTGAAGGATAAAAGGCAAACGGATGCGATAGTGTGTGAAATCCGGTGGAACTATGATGGTATCAATGGTGAGTGGAGACAAGGTCAGGTTCGACCACACATAGTATGCGGGATTCGAAAGTTGTCCCGGGCATGTTGGTTGAAACGATATTTGATCAATTCTGCGCGATCCGCTTGGATCACGAATAGAGATTACCTCCTGAGTGCGCCCGATGAGGACAATCTCCACCGGCTTACTCTGGCACCGGTCGTTGCTTATAAGTCTGATGGTATCGATGTAGTCGTTAGTGGTATCACGCACGAAACAACGAATGGTAACAGTTGTACAAGCACCGGCAGGAATTGTAAGTGGAAACGTTACACCAATAGCCTGATACCCTAATGGTTCCCTTGCATTCATGCTCGTAATGGTAATCGTGCGCGGCGATCCTAACTTATCGGACGTATTGCAAATGGTTACCGTACTATCAATATAATTACGTTCCTTGCACCCAACAAGCAGTGTGTCGAACACAATGGATCGTCTGTCAACACCGAGTTCAGTAAGTCGGTTCAGATTCAACCGAACAAAGGCCGTACTGCCGCAACGGTCTGTACCACTAACCTGCAGCGTATCCAGCATAGCGCCTACATGGGTACCACGATAGGTAACAGTTGCAGTTTGCGGAACGCCCTGCACGAGCGTTATTCGTGTTGGTGTAACCGTAAATGCCGACGCCTCCGGACCACGCATACGAAGGGTAACGGTGCTACCACAGGTAGAAGTATCAACTATTGTGAACGTCCACGTTCTCACGCTATCGCAAAGAATGTCTTCCGTAACCTGCATCGGCGAAACAATCACCGTTGTTGGGACTACGCGATCGCTGTTTTTGTTTGTTGCCTGTGCGCGCAACGCTCCATGGTGATTTTTGCCTGTTGCATCACAAATGTCGTTAAGGTTATTCACAAGTTCATTGCAACGGTGATATGCCTCGAGGCCATTTTCATTGCCTTCGAGCGAGCGATTCATCTGACAAAGAATTTCCTGTGAGGTAAGGGCCCGCCGCCAGATTCGCATTTCGTCCATCTGCCCCAACATCGTTCGGTACAATGCCTCGTTATCTGCCATGGCATTGCACCGAGCATATTGTGTAAGCAAGCCGGGGTTCTCAAGGGGCTTTAGGTAGGTTGTAGGATACACGGCATTGGTAACGGGACCAGCCACAAGAGTGCCATTTACATACAGCGAAACGCTTGCGTCTGCGCCTTGAAAAACTGCAGCTACGTGTGTCCACTTTCCGTAATACGGTAAAAAGGACGTGCGCACAACCGTATTATCGTTATCGCCAAGACGTGTTGCTTCCGGACTTACCTCGAACGACAGTTGATCGCTTTCACTGATATATAGTACCCATACATCGTTAAAATCCTTGTTTGGTCCCCACAATCCGCCAAGAGGAACACGAAACCCTGCCTGGCGCGTAACCTTTACCCACATTTCAACGGTTAGTTCCGGTTGCCGTGGACGGGTGACTTCACCTGCTAACTCAATGTACTGTGCATTTCTCCCAGTAGTAACAGTGAATTCAATTGCACGCGCTACGCAGTTTTTTCGACTGTCGCAGGCAGCAGGAAACTGTGCTTGCACTTTTGCAAAGCCGCACAGTGCCAGTACATACAAAAGAAGAACGCGAGGTCTGGCGTTCATTACTCTTCCAAAGTTCTGCATAAAAAAAACAGTAACCATTTTGGGTCAGCAGGGTTACATGTCCAGCAAAATAGCTCCTAAACGCCACCTGACGTTGCATAGTAGATACCTATGCTTTCCACACACGTTATCTAATGCGTCGAAACGTGCATTCGCTAATTGATGTTAGTTTCGAACCTGCCTATTCGGAGTTTCCAGTATGGGGTCATTGTATCGGTTGTGCACCATCGCACTTAGTTGTGTTTTCGCCGTTTTCGTTCAGTCCACAGCACAAACACCCAAAGAGTTTACTGTACGTGTAACTGCAACGGTTCGGGATGTTCCGCAGCCACAAATAACGCTTACATGGGATGCACACCCCGATCAAAAAGGGGTAATCATCCATCGGAAGTTGAAGAGTGCGTCGTCGTTCACCGGAGATCCAATTGTTACGCTTGACAGCATAACAACATCTTGGACGGATACGAGCGTACAGATTGGACAGTCGTACGAATACAGACTCATTCGGGATATCATCCAGCGGGCTGGCACTGACCCAGGTTCGGGGCAGCCAACCTATCGGAGGTTCTGGGGGTTTGGGTACATTAACAGTGGCATTAAGGTTGTACCGGAGATGAGAGGAAGAGTTCTTGTTCTGGTGGACACATCGTTTGTTGCTGCACTCAGTTCTGAGCTTCAACAGTATGAGGCTGACCTTATTGCTGAAGGCTGGATGGTTACGTTGCGTACGGTACCTCGTGCCGAGGCATTTTCTGCAGAGGCTGTTAGCAGAGTTCGAACGATAATATCCGAAGAGTTAGCCGCCAATCGAAGAGACATTAAGGCTATTCTTCTTGTGGGCAGAGTACCGGTTCCATACTCGGGCCTTATCGCGCCCGACGGTCACCAAGATCACGGTGGTGCATGGCCTGCCGACGGAATTTATGGCGACGAAGGAAGCTCGTACACCGATCAAACAGCAAACTTCCCTAACACACAACGTCCGGCACAAAACAACGTACCGAACGATGGGAAGTTTGACCAGAGCACCTTTCCTACACCGGTGGAGATTGCTGTTGGCAGGGTGGACTTTTTCAATCTTCCGGAGTTTGCTGCAACAGAGCTGGAACTACTGAAAGCATACTTTAAAAAGAACCATGAATTTCGTGCCGGAATAACCAAGGTGCAGACAGGTGGAATCATTGACGACAATTTCGGCTCGTATGGCGAAGGTTTTGCGTCGTCGGCATGGCGGAATTTTCCTCTCTTTGGCGGCGATACTGCAGTAAAGGCAGCAGATTGGTTCGAATCGCTGAGCGGTCCAACAACGTACCTGTGGGCATACGGCTGCGGCGCCGGGACGAACACCAGTTGCAATGGTGTATGCACTACGGCAGAACTTGCAACCAAACCCGTGCATGCCATTCACACCCAGTTGTTTGGCAGTTACTTCGGCGATTGGGACACGCGCAACAATCTGCTTCGAGCTGCTATCGCTACCTCTCCACGTGCCCTTACGTGCGCCTGGGTTGGACGTCCAGCGTGGTACATGCACCATATGGCACTTGGCGAAACAATTGGATATAGTCTCCTCATCAGCCAGAATAATTCATCTATTGTAGCCGGTCAGCTTGGCACCTATGCACCGAATGTGGTATATAGCGGACAGGGCGCTTCGATTGCTACCATCGGTGAGCGTTCAGTTCACATCGCGCTCATAGGCGATCCCACGCTTCGTGCATTTATGGAACCGGTACCTCCAGTGCTCACGGTGACATCTACAACCGAGTTCCCAAACCTCGTTCATGTTACGTGGCAAAACGTGCCGGGAGCAGACGGGTATATGGTTGCAAGAAAAATCGGTAACCTTAGTTGGCAGATGCGTACGCAGCAGCCAATTACATTAACGCAGTACCGTGATTCTCTCTCATACGAAGGAACAATACAGTATCGGATATACCCGTGTGTTTTACGTTCCTCCGCCAGTGGAACGTGGTACGACATCGGAAGACCGGGTCTTACTTCCGTTGTAACTACTCACGTAGAGAACAGTACAGCTCCGGAATCACAGGGTCTGCATGTTTGGCCGCAACCGGCAAGCAACATTGCCAGCCTTCGATTAGATCTAACCGAGCACTTGCACAATACAACGCTAACAGTGTACGATTTGGCGGGAGGTGTTGTCTGGGAAGAGGCAATCGGTGATCTTGGTGCTGGACAACACTCATTAACAGTTCCCGTTCACCGTTTCAGTTCTGGAAGCTACCTCATTAGCCTGCGGTCGAGTGCAGCAACACTTACAACTCGATTTACCGTTGTGCGTTAAAGCGTTTCCAAACTGCATACACTGGGAGCCCGGCAGCAACAATTGCTAAACCAGGCCACGTGTAGTCTGGCTTATACTGAAGTAGCGCTCCACAGATTCCTAGTGCACTCAGCACGTAAACTGCAGGCAGTATCGGATATCCGAATGCCTTCACCGGACGCTCCGCATTCGGTTGTGTTCTCCGGAGCCTGAAGATGCCCACGATTGTTAATGCGTAGAATACGAGCACAGCAAAAACTACATAGTCAAGCAACTGTGCATAACTGCCCGACAAACAGAGTGCAGATGCCCACAGACATTGAATCCATAGACCTCGTTCCGGTACGCCGTGGTTGTTGAGCACTGATGCACGCTTAAAGAACAGTGCATCGCGAGCCATCGCCCAATAAGCACGTGCTCCGGCAAGAATGAGACCGTTATTACACCCAAAGGTGCTAACCATTATTAGCACGGCCATGCTCCATGCTCCTGCAGCTCCAAGCAGATGTTCGGCAGTGGCTGTTCCAACACGGTCGTTTGGGGCATGTTGAATAGTAACCGCAGACTCCAGACCAACGTGCGAGCTAAATGGAAGAACATTCAGGTAGGCAACGTTCATGGCCAAATACAATAGCGTAACGATCACGACACCAAAAAGTAGGCCACGGGGTATCACACGCTCCGGATTTTTCACCTCGCCGGCAATGAATGTGATGTTGTTCCAAGCATCACTACTGAACACAGAACCAACCATTGCAACACCGATAAGCGGCATTGCCGTTGTGATGGACAACTCCGGCATGGACATCGCCATGTTTGCGTCCCACATTGTTCCATATAACAGGCCGCAGGCCGCCAGAAGCACAACCGCCGCTACCTTCGCTGACGTGAAAACATTCTGAACGAACTTGCCGAGTTGTACTCCTCTTGTGTTAAGCCACGTGAGAAACACGATGGAACAGATGGCAAGCATTTGTGCAGCACTGATGTGAATGTCAAAGCCCCCTACCGAAGGTCCCTGTAACAAGATATTCTCTTCACTAACGCTTGTGAACACAACACCAGTGAACTTAGCAAATGCCATGGCTACTGCTGCAATGGTACCTGTTTGAATAACCGTAAACAGCGTCCATCCGTAGAGAAATCCGGCAAGCGGACCAAATGCTTCGCGCAAGTACACATACTGTCCACCAGCCTGCGGCATCATTCCCGCCAGTTCACCATAACTCAGCGCAGCAATAAGGGTAAGAATGCCGGTAATTGCCCAAACAAGAAGGAGCAGCAATGGGTGCTGCACCTGTCGGGCGATATCCGAGCTAACGATAAAGATGCCCGACCCGATCATCGAACCTGCCACCACCATTGTGGCATCCAGCGTTCCAAGTGTTCTTATAAACATTTTTAGCGAATAAAGTGCGCCCAAATCACGTACGAAAGAAATCCGACACTGAACACAGCACAAATAATTCGTGCCATTGCCAGCGGTTTCCATGTAGTACCCTTGTTTACCTTGCTATGGTTGATGCCATAGAAGAAATAGATCAGCATTCCTACTGCCAACCAAGCAATTAACCGCTCCCATGTTGGCAAGGGTAACGGTATCATTTGCGCCAGGCAAACAGTAATTCCACCTATGGGAACAAAAGGAACAAGAGGGGTTTTAAAGGGGCGATGAATATCGGGATGTGTTTTGCGTAACACAAGAATGGCCGTACACACGAGAACAAAGGCGAGGAGTGTACCAATAGAGACAAGCTCAGAGAGTACGTTAATCGGGAACAGGCCGGCGATAATCATCGCAGCAACGCCTGTTACAATGGTTGAAATAATAGGAGTTTTAAACGTGGGATGCACCTTGCTAAAGATGGAGGGCAACAAACCATCGCGCGACATGGTAAAGAAAATACGTGGCTGCCCCATCAGCATCACTAGAATTACCGAGCTGAGTCCGGCAATGGCGCCCACTTTCACCAGTGGAGATAGCCACATCAATGCCGGTTGTCCATCAGCACCCATGGTTGCGTCCACAGCAACGGCAATCGGGTCAGGCACATTCAGTTGCGTGAAAGGAACAACGCCAGTGCGAACGAGCGACACCAAAATGTACAGTATGGTACAGATTGCCAGCGATGCCAGAATACCGATTGGCATGTCGCGCTGCGGATTGCGAGCCTCTTGCGCTGCTGTGGAGACAGCATCGAAGCCGATGTATGCAAAGAAGATAACACCAGCGGCGCGAAAGATTCCACTCCACCCATATTTCCCGAATTCACCGGTATTCTCCGGAATAAAGGGTTGCCAGTTGTCCGGATTCACATACTGAAATCCAAATCCGATGAACAACAAGATCACAGCTATTTTTACAATAACGATGATGTTGTTAAAGAGTGCACTCTCCTTAATTCCTCGAATCAACAAGAGCGTTATAATCAGGATGATCAGCACTGCCGGCAGATTGATAAGAGAACTTGTTGACTGGAAACCAGTCTCGTGGTCGAATACGAGTGGTGCTGATCGAAGCATATCCGGAATGGCAATGTGCAGATTTTTCTCCAGGAAACTCACCACATAACCACTCCACGCAACAGCTACCGTACTAGAAGCAAACAAGTACTCAATGATCAGGTCCCATCCGATGATCCATGCAAACAGCTCACCGATGGTGGCATAGGAGTATGTATAGGCACTGCCCGCTATGGGAAGCATTGAAGCAAACTCGGCATAACACAAACCGGCAAAAGCGCAGGCTACTGCCGATATTAAAAAGGAGACTACCAGAGCAGGACCGGCATACTCAGCAGCAGCAACGCCGGTAATCGAAAAAATGCCGGCACCGATGATGGCGCCAACACCAAGCGATGTTAGATTCAGCGCACCAAGCGTTCGCCGGAGTCCCGACGTTTCTCCTGATGCTTCTGCCTGAAGCTCTTTGACGTCTTTCCGAGTAAATAACATTTCTTATCCCCAAAAAATTTGATGCCGGCAAAGATAGTCTTATTGAATCCGTAGCCTAACCTGCAACATGATTGATCACGTGTATCTTTGCCACCCAATTCACCATTATCTGAGGAAAACATGGCTCTATCAGTAGGCACAAAAGCGCCTGATTTTACGCTTCTCGATACATCAAATTCCCCGGTTTCATTGAGCAGTTTCAGAGGGAAAAAAGTTATTCTCGTCTTCTTCCCTGCCGCGTTCACGGGTGTGTGCACAAACGAGATGTGCTCTTTCCAAAACGCAATTCAACGTCTAAACTCTGCAGGAGTCCAAGTACTAGCCATTTCTGCTGATCTTCCGTTTGCTAATGGTGGATTTGCTGCAGCTAACGGCCTTGAATTTCCTATTCTAAGTGATTGGACGATGAGTACAATCAAAGCCTACAATGTTGAATGGCCAAATTTTGCAGGGATTGAAGGTCTTACCAGAAGCGCACGAGCAACGTTTATTATTAATGCAGACGGCGTAATTGAATATGTGAATGTAACAGAAAACCCGGGCGTAGAACCGAATTACGACGAGATCTTTGCTGCGGCAGGTGCATAGCCGGTCAGCTTGGCGTGGGGCACTTAAAAGAAGGAAACTACATGTAAAGAAGTAACGGCCTGCTCATGTAGAGCAGGCCGTCTTGTATGCAATCCCACGAACCTCTTTATGCTGCATGCCTGGCTGAGTGGGAAGGTGTTAGGTATCCCCTTTCGACGAGGTCTTACGAGGACGTCCGTAACGGCGCTCGGATTTCTTTTTCATCCCGAGCGTAGTAATCTCATCCGAATCATCTCCATACTGAGCGATCACCTGACGTTTGGCTCCCAGAACAAGTTCGTGGAAGAAGGCTTCTTCCCTGATGGCCGCTTCTCGAGCTCGTGCCAAGGCTTCAACAGCCTCTTGCTCCGCTTTAAAGGTTTCATCCATCCTTCGCAACGCTTCCCCCAACCGCTCTGCCGTAAAATCGCTGTTCGCAGGATTGTAATCCTTTAATTCAAGAACGGCCGCCACAATTTGGCGGTCTTTCTTTAGGATTCTCTGTGATACTCGTGCGATTTTCTTTG
The DNA here is from genome assembly GCA_964525565.1 of uncultured Hyphomicrobiales bacterium. Taxonomy (GTDB): domain Bacteria; phylum Bacteroidota; class Ignavibacteria; order Kapaibacteriales; family Kapaibacteriaceae; genus OLB6. The sequence continues at coordinate 763 of CAZGHI010000055.1, read as the reverse complement.
CAGCCATGGCTGTGGATTCCCCGAAGCGTGCCGAAGTCACTTATGCTGCATGCCTACGCAGTTTCGCCGATCCGGCATCGACTACAGTACAAACATAGTACAATTTTGCCACAAAGGTAAAGAATATCAACAGGTACGCAATAATATTTATCCACATCCTGACTCTATACTACCAGATCGAATTACGCTTCAGAGTGTACTGTATAGACTTTTTTTATGTCAGTAGTAAGATACTACCTCTGGATTTAGATTCCATCACGAAGTTCTGTGAATTGAATGCCGTGGAATCGCTTGATTGAGTTTTCTATGGGCATGATGTTGCTTAGATGCAAACGATTCGGACCTTTCCATGCCTGCATCTACCATCGCTTCTATACTGTTTGTTGTAGAGACGTGAACAAAACGGACCTTGCCAAACGCGACACCTGATCCTCGGAGGAGGGCGGAAACCAAAGTGTATTTATCTGATGAACAGGTCGAGGCAATTGTAGGTGTGTCAGATTCGGTAGGTGTGGCAACGAGTCCACCAAAAAAAACCCACCCGCACCCCCCCCCCAGCAAACCTCCCGCAATCCCCACCCGGGGGCGATGTTGTGTGACATCGCCACCGCCAGTTTAAAATACCCTAAGAGTGTGAAAACGGATACTAAATGTGACAAACGCAAAACAACCACGTAAACGAAACAATGTTTACAGTAAGCAAGAGAACACACATCATCCTTTTCTTGGTATGTTGTTCTCCAGAGCCTGTCACCAAATGTGG
>CAZGHI010000054.1:9562-14172 GCA_964525565.1 uncultured Hyphomicrobiales bacterium | reverse complement strand
CCATTTCACCCTTACCCTTTCGGGCGGTGTCTTTCTGTTGCACTTTCCGTCGGCTTCACTGTTTCCAGCGTTACCGCCTTCCCGTTAGGAAGCGTGTCGTCCAGCGGAGTTCGGACTTTCCTCATGATATGCCATCACGCGGCTGCCCGTCGTCCCCCCGTGTCAGACCGATCAAATGTTCCCTTCTTCTGCTGCAGCCTCCACTTCGTCAGCTACATCTTCAGTGATTAAAATACGACCACAATTTTCACATGTGTAGAGTTTTTCACGATTGTACTTCATTTCCATGATTCGCTGCGATGGAATTGCAGAGTAGCAGCCGCTACACGAATCACGGCGGATGGCTACTACTGCCTCCCGATGAAAGGTGCGGATTCGCTCGTACTGGGCTTCGATGGTGTCGTCCAATACAGCGATTACCTGCAGGCGTTTCTCGATATACTTTTTCAACTCGACGTTATTTTCTCCAGTGAGTTCGGCCAATTCGCCTTGCTTATCAGCAAGAAGTTGTCGGGCTTCGTTGAGTTCGGCCTGCTGCTGGTCACGCGTTTGCAACAGGTTCTCTTCGGTTACTGTGGCTGTGCGCAACCGGTCCTCGATTGATGCGCGTTCCGACTTCAGGTGTTCAATTTCTTTGGTAATGGCATCGAACTCACGATTATTTTTCACCTGAAACTGTTGTTCAGCAAGCTTTACTTCTTTATCGTGCATTTCTTGAATGGAAACATGGCCATTCCCGCGAAGATGTTCCAATTCAGCAATCTTGGCCAGCGTATCATCCAGAATGCGGAGTTTTTCACGAACACGTTCTTCCAGTTGTTGTACTTGTGTGGGAAGATCTCCCAGTTCTTCGTGAAGCTCATCAAGGTGCATATCAATGATGGCAAGCTGAGCCAGAAGTTTTATCTGTTCGTTCATGACTGTCCTGTAACGGGTGAATGTATTGCTGTTGATAAGGGGCTATGGTATCGCAGTGGATTCGTGTTTACAGACGACGTGATAATGTTTAGATCTGTACATGTTGAACGTAGTGTATCGGCCAGAGCTTCCGGAACAAACTGTTCCATCTCGTAGTGACCGGGATCTGCAAGGGTAATTACACCTTGTGCCGCTATAAATGCGTGGTATTTGATGTCTGCCGTAATGAAAACATCGGCCTCGCTTTCAACGGCTTGGGCAAACCATTCCATGCCTGAGCCCCCTACAAGGGCCACGCGCCGCACAACGTCTGATGCTCCCTTGGTGTACCGTACCGGGCTGCCACATACTGCACTCAACCTGTCCAAAAACTCTCCAACGGACAATGCAGTCGGAAGATCGGCTACCAGACCGATGGAAGATGATGATGTCAGGGAGGCCAACGGCTTCACCGGTACCAGATTCAAGCGATGTGCTAGCACGTGGTTGGTTCCCTGTGGGAAAACATCGAATGTTGTGTGCACAGATAATAAAGCAATGTCGGACCTGATGAGTTCGGCTACCAGATAACCAACACGATCGGTATGGGTTACAGCGTGAAGTGGACGATAGATAAGCGGGTGAAACACAACCAGCACATCTGCTCCAAGTTCACGCGCCTCGTTCACAACAAGAGGAGTAACTTCGAGTGCCACCAAAACAGTGGTTGCTGTCTGGCGTTTACTTTCAACCTGTAGTCCGACCGCATCGCCGGCTAGCGCCGACTGCGGCGGAAGAAGTTGGTGAACGATCTGAACGAAAGAATGCAATTGCATTGAAATGCAAAGGTACGGAACAGGTGTGCAGACGGTAAAGGTGTAACAGTCGGTATTGCAAGAGCGTCAGTAACCACAGCGAATTGCAGTAACTTTGAATGTAGTGGAAGAGCACCAACAAAGATGTACATAGTTAGGGCAGTAGTTTCATTGATGAAGCTGTGCTGTGTGGCTGCATGCATATCCTTGGTGTGTGTGGTCCATGCAAATGCTCAGATTACGGGGGAGCCACCGGTACCGGACGACTCTGTTATCATCTTTGAGCCTGTTCTGCCTCTTCTAACGGACGAAGCAGCCGCACGGTCGGCCATCAGGCAGGCAGCAGGGATAGACCTGCTTTTTTCACAGTCCGGTTGGGGAATTGGAGCTTTCTACCATTATAGAGTTTCTGATGATGGGTCGGTTTTTGGGAATTTCGGACTTAGTGGAAGAAGGAATAGCGACGAGTTCGAGAATGCATGGTTAGGTGCAATACCCGTGGTGTCAGAGAAGGTGAACCGGCTGTTTATGATTCCAATGACCGTTGGATATCAGTACCGGCTGTTTTCGGAAAGTCTGCAAGAAACGTTTCGTCCGTTTGTATGCGCAGGCATTACTCCCACCATCATCGTACGAACACCATATATCCACGATGGGGTTTTTTACGAGTTCTTTCAATCGTTTGGATATGCTGAAACGTATTTCCGTTGGGGAGCAATGTTTGGTGTGGGTTCGCTATTTGGTAACCCAACGGAGGGGTCGGTAGTGGGTTTTACAGCACGTTACTATACAATTCCTTTTGGAGATCCCGGACTAGAAAGTATGAGAGAGATGCCGATAACAAACTTTGGTGGCGTTTTCCTGTCCCTATCGGTGGGGTGGACGTGGTAGCAGACCTTCTGCGCCGAAAGATCCTATTGCTGGACGGAGCAATGGGAACAATGATTCAGCCACTCAGATTAACAGAAAACGATTTCCGGGGGAGCAGGTTCAAAGAACATACGCTGCCATTGCAGGGTAATAACGACATTCTCAGCCTGACTCAACCGGATGCTGTTCGTAATATCCATTTGGCATACCTTGATGCCGGTGCAGACATCATCGAAACCAATACGTTTTCGGCAACGAGAATTGCGCAAGCAGAATATGGCTTGCAGCATGTAGTGCACGATGTAAACGTTGCCGCTGCACGCCTAGCCCGTCAGGCTGCTCAGGAGGTTACGGCCAGAACACCGGATAAACCGCGATTTGTTGCAGGGGCGATTGGCCCAACGAACAGAATGTTGTCCATCTCACCCGACGTAAATGACCCCGGTGCTCGATCAGTGACGTTTAACGAATTGGTTGACGCGTATTCGGAACAAGTCCGTGGACTGTTGGAAGGTGGTGTGGACCTCCTCCTCGTAGAAACGGTTTATGATACACTCAACGCGAAGGCAGCAATTGCAGCAATTGCTCGTGTGTTTGATAGGGGGGGGGGAGAAGTGCCGGTCATGATTTCTGGTACAATAACCGACCGAAGCGGACGCACCCTTTCCGGACAGACGCCAGAGGCATTCTGGATTAGCGTGGCCCATACGCGTAATCTGTTGAGTGTTGGACTTAACTGCGCTTTAGGAAGCGCCATGATGAGGCCCTACATCGAAGAGCTAAGTACGGTGGCAAGCGTGTTTACGTCGCTCTATCCCAATGCTGGTTTACCGAACGCAATGGGTGGGTACGACGAAACACCGGATTTTATGGCCTATCAGGCTCGTGAATACGCAGCAGATGGATTGGTGAATATAGTGGGCGGTTGTTGCGGCACCACACCGGAACATATACACGCTATGGCTGATGCCGTAGCCGGAATTTCCCCAAGATCTGTTCCGAAGAACAGACCGTACTTAGAGCTTTCAGGCTTAGAACCACTTGTGGTGCGGCCGGAAAGTAACTTCATTAACATCGGCGAGCGAACCAATGTGGCTGGTTCGCGTGCCTTTGCTAAACTTATCCTTAATAGCCAGTTCGATGATGCAGTTCAGGTGGCTCGGCAGCAGGTAGAAAATGGTGCACAAATCATTGATGTAAACATGGACGAAGGTCTGCTGGATGCCGAGCAGACAATGAAACGCTTCTTGCTTCTCATTGCAACCGAACCGGATGTTGCGCGAGTTCCGATCATGATTGACTCTTCGCGGTGGAACGTGCTCGAAACCGGTTTAGGCTGTTTACAAGGCAAATGTATCGTGAACTCACTGTCGTTAAAAGACGGAGAAGAAGAGTTCCTGCGGAGAGCACGTATTTGCCGCGATCTCGGTGCTGCAATCATTGTTATGTGCTTTGACGAAAAAGGTCAGGCCGACACGTTTGAGAGAAGAATTGAGATTGCTGAACGAAGTTACAGACTGTTAACACAGAAGGTTGGTATTTCACCGTACAACGTAATTATCGATCCGAACATTCTTACAATAGGAACAGGTATAGCAGATCACGACAATTATGCAGTAGATTTTTTTCGCGCTACACAGTGGATTAAAAAACATTTACCACATGCATATGTGAGTGGTGGCGTAAGTAATGTTTCGTTCGCATTCCGTGGTAATGAACCGGTCAGACGTGCAATCCACAGTGTGTTCCTTTACCATGCAATCCAATCCGGACTTGACATGGGAATTGTGAATGCCGGTCAGATAGATGTATATGACGAGATACCTCAGGATCTGCTCACACTTGTCGAAGACTTAGTACTCAACCGTCGCTCTGACGCTACGGAGCGTCTGCTTGCATATGCAGATCAGAACAAAAAAGAAATTAAGGATGTTGGTACACAGGCACTTGAGTGGAGGTTAGCCCCTGTTAATGAACGAATCTCACATGCACTGGTGAAAGGAATTGCTGACTTCATAGAGGAAGATG
>CAZGHI010000054.1:5537-9552 GCA_964525565.1 uncultured Hyphomicrobiales bacterium | reverse complement strand
GCTCTGGGCTGCGCTTTGTATAGACTTGGTAAAGTAGAAGAAGCCCGAAAACAGTATCCAGCAACACTGCAGGTGATTGAGGGTCCACTTATGGACGGCATGAGTACCGTCGGAGATCTGTTTGGTGCGGGCAAGATGTTCTTACCTCAGGTGGTGAAGAGTGCGCGCGTCATGAAAAAGGCCGTTGCATACCTGACGCCATTTATCGAGAGCGAACAACAGGAGCGGGGTTCCGTATCGTCAGCGGGAACCATAGTATTAGCTACGGTAAAGGGAGATGTGCACGACATCGGTAAGAACATTGTTGGCGTTGTATTGGGTTGTAATGGCTATCGGGTAATAGATCTCGGCGTAATGGTATCTGCTGAGAAGATTATCGAGACGGCGATTGCAGAAAACGCCGATGCTATTGGATTGTCAGGGCTAATTACACCATCGTTAGACGAGATGGTGCATGTAGCAAGTGAGATGAACCGACGAAGGCTCTCCGTGCCCTTACTCATTGGAGGAGCAACAACATCGAGGACACATACATCTGTAAAGATTGCTCCACAGTATGATGGTGCTACAATACACGTTCTCGATGCATCGCGTGCCGTTCCAGTGCTTAGTTCCCTTTTTAGTGCAGATCAGAAGTCCGGCTTTATTGAAAACCTATTACGTGACCACGAGGAAGTCCGTAAGCAATATGCCCGGCGATCTGGTGAACGAAGTTTGGTGAGCATCGATGTGGCCAGAAGTGCGACGCCGGTTGTTGTCCAGCCAGCGCCGCCGCCCAGGACATTAGGGATTACGACCTTCCCGAATGTGGATATATCGACAATAAGAAAGTTTATAGACTGGACTCCTTTCTTTCAAGCCTGGGAGTTAAAAGGAAAGTATCCTGCCATTTTGAGTGACGGACAACAGGGGGCAGAAGCCTCTACCTTGTTTGCCGACGCGAACCGGATGATTGACGAGATCGCCGAACGTGGGTTGCTTGGAATCAAAGCCGTGTGCGGCTTATTTCCTGTGGAACGACATGGAGACGACGTTACGGTGGGTGATCAAACCTTCCATTTTCTACGACAGCAGAGTCAGAAAGCGGCAAATCAACCGTATCTGTCGCTGGCAGACTTCTTATCACCCGAACAAGATTACATGGGTGCCTTTGCAGTTACTGCCGGACACGGATTGGATAGCATTTGTGCTGCGTTTGAAGCTGATCATGATGATTATCGTTCTATTATGGCTAAGGCTGTTGCTGACCGTTTGGCAGAAGCAACAGCAGAATGGTTGCATTACACAGTACGAACGGATTTGTGGGGGTATGCACCTTCAGAGCCACTTAACGTAGACTCTATGATTGCTGAACAATACATCGGGATACGCCCCGCTCCCGGATATCCGGCTGGTCCGGATCATACGGAAAAACGCACACTCTTCCATTTGTTGAACGCCACTGAAGCAACAGGAATACAACTAACGGAATCGCTTGCCATGGTTCCGGCGGCAAGCGTTTGTGGATGGTACTTTGCTGCTCCTGAGGCACGCTACTTTGGTATCAGCAGAATCGGGGAAGATCAACTTATAGACTATGCAGACCGTAAGCAGATGTCGGTTGAAGAACTTCGTCGTTGGTTAGCTCCTGTACTGGGGTAGAGCAGGCACATTGTTCAACCAATCAAAACTCAACATTTATACCGATGCTTGGAAGTACGCCAATGCTAGTTTGCGTTTCCACCCTGCCAGTACGCGGGTTGTATTGATAGTTACTAACGGCTTGGTTACCTGTTACATTCTGCACATCAATGTAGGTAATAAGTTGGAGACCACTAAAAAACCATCGGCGATCTACCCGCAGGTCAATAGCATAGAAAAATGGAAATCGGCCGCCTTGGTTGTATAAGGCAAAGTCTGGAGTTCCTATAGGAAAGCCTGTTTCTGCCGCACGCTCCGCCGTGGTGATGAACGGCGTAATTGGGAGTCCCACAGAAGTCCGGGTTTTTCCACTGATCTCCCAATAATCGTTAGGGCGCCATCCAAGTGCCAGAGTTCCGATGAATGGAGTATCGAATCTTCCCGCACGGTACACACCATCTGCTGCGATGAACTCTGTTCGGTTGAAGGTTACAGACAACAAACCGTAAACCGGGGAGTCCGCTGTGAGCTTCTTTTGAATGAAAACTTCAACGCCGTATGATCTACCGCTTGCGTTGTTAGACAAGGGTTCGAGACCGAATGGGATGTCCTGGTTAATATCGTCGAATCCTGATGGTGCAAGAACAGCCGTTGGACGGAAGAGACGTAACGGGTAGTTCGAGTAAAGCTTACCATATACTTCAACCTGAAATTTTATATCATCCCGGGCAATCCATTGCCAACTTGCAACGGCCATGTCGGCTCTCATTGGAAGAAGAGTTGTTGAGTTTAGAGGGTCGCCAATCAGCCAAATGAACTGGGGAGCCTGAAAGTACGTACCTGCGGACAGCGATAGAGTATGGACCTGGTCCGGAGAGTATGAAATTCCGCCACGGGGACTGAATCGAAAGGCATTATTTAAAAATCCATAAACGTCCACGCGCCCACCCATAAAAACCTTCCAGCGGTCAGTGAACTGCCATGACGCCTGTGCATGAGCGCCATACCGGAGAGCAGAGAAGGTGGTATCAGTCAGGAGCGGACTCGGAATTCCAACAGAATCAAGCCGCGCAAATCCGGGAAGGGCAATATCGTAGGCCAAGGTACTTGCATAGCGTGCAATAAACCCTGTAGTAAGCTCAACATTGGCCGACGGAAACAGAACAAGATCGGCACGTAGGCTGTTGTCGCCTTCTTCTGTATTTGCCTTAAAAACTACAGAGCCAAGAGAGTCTTGTTGAATGGATCGGTACACGGTATAGGCACGTCCGAGGGTCACCGTCAGAAATCCTGTCTCAAAAAGATGTTTCCACGTAAGGCCGCTAAAGTATTGGTTTTGCGATGGTGCAATGACTCTGCTATTGGAGTACAGGTTGTCTTCCGTGTTATTAAAACGCACATTGTCTAATGCACCAGTTGTTAGGAATGAAATCTTGTTATAGCTGTTTAGGTCAATAGACAGTTTCCCGGCAAAGTCCCAGTACTCAGGGATGAAGCCAAATCCGGCTAAATTGAAGATCAGGTCGAGATACGACCGCCGTGCTGCGACCAAGAAGGTGGCATTTTCGCCGATGGGACCTTCGCCAATGAGTGAGAAGCCCGTAGTGCTGAGGTTAGCTTCGCCGGATAGGCGTTCGCGGTTTCCATTTCGGAGAGACAGGGAGGTGACTGACGATAGTTTGTCGCCAAAACGTGGACCAAAGCCCCCTGTCGAGAGAGAAACGTCTTCGACCAAGTCAATATTGATAAGCGAGAGCGGACCGCCCGTAGAGCCTTGCGAGCCGAAGTGGTTGATATTTGGTACCTCGATATTGTCAACAAGGAAGAGGTTTTCGAAGGGGGCTCCACCACGGACGGCAAGGTCGTTGCGACCGGCTGCGGTAACGGCCACGCCGGGCAACAAAGCGATAGCTCGCACAACATCTTCTTGAACGCCTGGGGCACGGCGGACCTCTTCGCTGGAGAGAGAATTGGTGCTTGTAACGAGCTGGACGTCTGACCGAAATGCATCGGCCACAACAACGGCTTCGTTTAAGAGAACAGCAGTTGGTTGCAGACGAATGCTGACCTCGGCAGGTTTGCCTGTACTAACTACAATATTGCCAACGACGGCAGAGTCGAAGCCCAGTGCCGTAATTTTCAGTTCGCGGATACCTGCCGGCACGTTTTTCAGCGTAAACAATCCCTTCGACGAAGTGTAGGTTCCGATAGATGTTCCAACAACGCGTACAGTTGCGCCTTGAATTGCCAATTCCGTGGACTTATCTAGAACCCTACCTGAAACAACGCCTGTTGGTTCAGTTTGTACGGCAAGGGCATGAATGGAGAGGAATAAGAAAAGGATAACATTGATTAGGTAACGGATGTAGCCGTACGAAGTAGTTAGCATGCAAGG
>CAZGHI010000054.1:0-5515 GCA_964525565.1 uncultured Hyphomicrobiales bacterium | reverse complement strand
ATGAAGATGTTAACGGTTGCACTAGTTTCGCAGAAACAACAGTGCAAGAAAAACAGTTCCGTACTGAAATTTTGAAAGGAGTTCCGGCCTCGCAGATTAGAACGGCCGTTTTTGGAAGTGGTCAAGGTACAACGGCGCGTGCGCTGCTTGAATACACAAAAAAATGTGCTGCAGCCTATTGTGTTGTTCTGTTTATAACTAACAGACCGGAGTCTGGGTTGTGTAAGCTTGGGGAGGAGAATAACTTACCATGTTTTCACTTTGCAGGTTCTGAGTCGCCCGAACGAGTGTTGGATGTACTCCGGTCGAATGCAGTCCAGCTCGTTATTCTGGCTGGTTATACGAAACTGGTCCCGGCTGACATTATTGTTGGAATGAACGGAAAGATCATAAATACGCATCCAGCATTGTTGCCGCACTTTGGCGGTAAAGGAATGTACGGACGTCGTGTGCACGAAGCCGTTGCAGCATCAGGAGTTAGGGAGACAGGGGTTACTCTGCACTGGGTTACAGCAGAGTATGACAAAGGTGACATCATCGAGCAGGTGCGTATAACAATTCCGGACCGTTCCACCGCTCTTGAGATTGAGCAGGCAACGCGTGAAGCCGAAAAAGAGTGGTTGCCGGGTGCCGTACATCGCGTCGCAGAATTCATGTTGAAAACTGAATACTATGTACCGTAAAAGTCAGGTAACCTTTTTACAACTTACTTGTTATGAGTACAAGCCGTTAGGGTAGAAAATGCAACGATGAATAAAAAAGGTTGATTTTGTGCTCTGAATTGGCCAAATTGTCTGTTATCATTACCTAAGCCGTAGTTTAGGTGAGAGAAATACGTAGAACTTCAACAACACATTCGTTTTTCACTGATTTATTCCGAGGTCTTCATGAACCGACGAATTTTACTTCTTGCTCTCTGTGTTGGACTGCTGGGCTTTAATAGTGCAGCTACCGCCGGAGGGAAGGATGGAGAAGACGTACAACGTAGGAGCGGTCCCAATGCACCTGTGGACTCGTATCCCTTACCGTTTACGAAAGGCGGTGCTAATGCCCGCACAAATCCTGCGATATCAACAGGATATTATTTTGTTGATTCGGATGACGAGGCGCCCGATTTTTGGCGTCCAGACCCGACGCAGTTTGTTGATACGTTAACAGAGCCGGCCACGTGGCGTCGTATCGTGTCGGGGCCAAACCAGTTCCCCGCAGGGTACTGGACCAACCCAACACTGAACACGTTTGGTGGGTTTGCATATTTCCGAAATCCGGGCCAAATGCAGGACTCGACGGATGATGCATTTGCTGGCCCGATTTCGATTGGGTTCCCATTCTATTTTAACGGTGTACGGTACGACTCCATTTATATTTCAACAAATGGATTATTGGCACTGTCGAATCGTCGGTATTTTTACGAATACGATGAATACGGATACCCGACCACTCGTACAGCATTGGAGACTTCACCCGGAACGTTTACTGCGTACGATCCAGCATCCGACGATATCCGTGCCCGCTCAGGGAACGGAATAAGTGATGCTACCGCTGACGACTTTGGATACACCTTTATCGCATGCGGTGGGCTTCCATCCGGCGCACAGCGTGGTATTCGCACAAGAACGAATACACAACTTGACGAAGTAAGCTTGCAGAATTCAAATGCGTGGACAACTGTAAGTGGTCAGTTTGTACGACCGGCCCTTATTGCTCCTTGTTGGGACGACATGCAGGTTTCGGTTTACAACAGTGAACTTAGCGCTGTTGACGACTTTGGACGCGTTTATTTCAAGCGCTCACCGTCCAATGATAAGTTTATCGTGTACTATGTGAACCTTACTCCAATTCGTTCCAAAACGGCAACGTCAGGTGGCGGACCAGTGTACACAGTGAACTTTGCGGCTGACAACCGTCCTGGTCAAGGCGAGCACTATAGTTTTAACGTACAAATCACTCTGGATCGCAACGACAGTTCCGTTCGGGTTCAGTACGAGCGCTTCTTTGGCATCGCACCGCGTACAGCTTTGCAACCATACTCAGCTCCAGTATGGCTACGCTGTAACTCTACATTTGGGGTAACAGGACCGGCTCGTCGGCTAAATTGGGCTGGATTCCCAGCAGCAATGCCGGCTGTTACAACATTGAACTATGACGCTCCAAAGTACACGCAATTCACTGAGTACTGGTTCGATGATCGTCGCCCGGGTTGCTCAACATGTGGTATTCGTGCTACATCTACGAAGAACGACATGCAGACAACTCCGAAGGACTTCCTTGCGGTAAAGTTCAAGCAATGGAAAAACGTTCTACGTGTAATTCAGGTGTACTATCGTGTGCACCCACTGAATCCAAATGCTCCATTAGATTATTCAGTGGTTGTTCCATCGAACCAAGCAAACAATTACGAAATCTTGGCTGGTGAAACGAGGCTTGGTTCTATTCAACCTGTAGCTATCGTTCAAAACCTCACGAACGATATTCAGGGACCCCAGGGCGTAAATTATGTGAAGCAAGGTATTAGCTTCCGTGTACGCTTCCGGATTATCAATGAAGCTACTGGCGAGATCGTTTATAACACATCGAAGGCTGTGTCGAACGGAGCACTTGCAGATCCGTCGCTTTCGAATATTCAACTTTGCGACATAAATGGTGCAGCACAAACCTATACCGCAGGGCATCAAATGAAACCCTACGAGTTTGTGCGAGTAACCTTCCCTCCATTTGAGCCAAACCCATTCATTGATGCACAAATCGGTAGGTTGTTCACCAGTGTAGTTGCAGAGCCGCGCGACTCAAATAACACCGCACTTGGTGATGAGTGGCCATTTGACGATACGACAGGCATTCGTTTGTTCGCAATGCGCCGTTTGTCCGGTTTCAACGACGATGTTACTGAGTTTCACCTAGTAGGTGGGGCAGCAATGCCATCAGTACTGAAGTGGGTGAACATTGAGTCTGACGTAGTTGACGGTGAAGAGGTAACGAATAACCCACCGCCACCAAGAGGAACGTTCAATGCTGTGAACTCAACGATCTTTTCATTGAAATCGCCAGTTATTCGGATGAACAGGCTAACGCTGTCAAACCTGGAAATACCAAATGCAGGGCAGTATGGTGGTGACCAACTCCGTTCCTTCCCAATTAACGTTTCCAACAGGAAGAAAGCTGTTCTTTCGATTTCATATCAGCGAGCTGGTAAACTTACCTCCATTGCTCGTGGATATGCAGACAACCGTCTGATCGGCCCGGAACATAGAGTGAACCTTCGCAACGTAAACACAATTTATCCGGCTCCTCCAGGAGAACGCAAACCGGACCGACTTCTTCTTGAGTTTGCTACTCCGTCTAGCGATGGTGTGAATAACATTACCAACATCCAAACATGGCGATACGACCCTGCACTGTTGGGTAGTGCATACCTACAGCCATTTACCATCTGGGGTGGTGGTGGTTATGGTCGTGGTTTTGACATCAAGGCATATAATCAGCAACTCGAGAATAACTATACTCCGCCAACAGGCGGCTTGCGCGAAGACCTCTTTGACGACGGTAAGGATTTTGAATACTACAAAATCACAATCCCGATCCCGGACTCCATACTTCGGTGGGTGAATGAAGGTGGACGCAACTTCCGTTTCCGTCTTCAGGTTTCTGCAATGAATAATTCAGCGCCGCCAATGCCTGCAGATGACGAGGATAACTTCTTTATTGACAACGTAAAGATTTTATTCCCAGATGAAGTAACCGATGTTGAATTCTCGAACATCCAACTTATCTGGCCGTACACCATGGCTCCGGCATCACAGGTTACTCGCGTGCCAATCCGTGTTAAACTTGCAAACAACACAGACCTGGCTGCTCCTGCATTCTCAGTTCGTTTGCAGATCAAACCGTTTGGCAATGAAAGCCAGCAGATCTATTGTCGGACCATTACCGTTCCGACGCTAGCAGGCAACCGCGAAGTATTACTGCCATTCCCCGATGCGAACTTCCGTAATACAACTCCGGGACGTTATAAGGTTACTGGGCGTATCTTCTTCCCCGGCAATGACCTCGATACGCTGAACGACTCTACTACAACGGACTTTACAATATTGTACGGCCCGTCGTTTGCCTACGAAGAGACCCCACTCAACCCTGTTAACGATGTTCCTAAGCTCCAATACTCTGGTGTTACAGGCAAAGGCTTGAACCATACAGGTTACTCCTATGGTGGACAAGGCGGCAACTGGTACTCCGGTGGGTACTTCTACATCGCTGGCGCTCTGGGCAATCAATTCCAGAACGGCTACATGTATGGCTATACAACGCCACCGCCACCAAGTACTAAGTACGGAGCAGATGCCGGTAATGCGTCTGGACAGATTGCAGCACGTTTTACCCTGTATTCCCAAGATACAGTTAATGGATATCAGGCTTTCTGGGGCGAACTAAACCAAGACGTTCTGAATATCTCGTTCTCCTTGTATCCTGACCAGGGTGGTGTACCTAGCGACACGCGTATCCCGAACTCTACTATTCTGAAGCGTCGTGGCGAGGATGAAACGGGGCAGTGGAATGAGCCTCAATTTGGAAAGTATGTAACATACTTACTTGAAAAACCTGTGGTTCTTGCTCCAGGTGAATACTGGGTTTCTGTAGCTCAGCTTGGTACCGAAGGCTATGAACTTGGAGCTTCAGCCTCGCGTATGGGCATGGTTACAACACTGTTCTCTGACATCCCAACATATGGTGTCGGTAACCGTACGTTGCTGATTGACAAGAACTTCCGCTTCCGGAACCGTGCAGGAGCTGTGCTTAACGATAACCGCTTTGCATACGAGCTAACACGATTCTCCGGTGATTGGGTGCAGTTCACACCAACAATCGGTAACCCAGGTTATGCTCACCTCGACGCACTTGGTATGAGCCTTGGTTTCCCAACCTTTACACAAGGTTCGTGGATTCCGCTGCTCCGTCCATACTTCGGCGAACGGTCGTTCTCATCACCTCCAAAGTTCGTAGAATGTGTTATTCCAGTTGAACTCACATACTTTGAAGGTAAAGCACGTCAGTCAGGTATTGATTTGTTCTGGGAAACTGGCTCGGAACAAAACAACCAGGGATTTGATATCGAACGTCGTGCTATGAAGGAAGTGAATAACCTTACAACAGGCACAACCTCTCTTTCATGCGTCGATAACACGTCCAGAGCAGATGCCCCGTGGGAGAACATTGGTTTTGTTGCAGGTGCAGGAAACAGCACACGCACCATAAACTACCGTTTCTTCGACGATAAGGTTCAAAATGGTGTTACATACGAATACCGTCTGCGTCAGCACGATTTCGATGGTCGCGCATCATACTCTAATGTTGTACGCGTTGTTAAAACGGAGTCTGGTGTTGTTCTCGAAGACAACTACCCGAATCCGGTTAACAATAAGACAACGTTCCGCTTCCGCATTGCAAACCGTAGCAGTGTTAAACTGGAAGTATTCGACATGATGGGTAATCTGGTAAGCACCCTCTATGATGGCGAAGT
>CAZGHI010000053.1:4029-15305 GCA_964525565.1 uncultured Hyphomicrobiales bacterium | reverse complement strand
GAGAAGCATCGCGGCACACGAGATAGAGCAGATGCTCTGGCAAAACGAATGCGACATGAACAGGAAAAGATGCCGAAGCCAGACGATGTTGTTGACGAGAGCTCCGATGTACAGTCGAAAGAAGAAGCGGCAAAGTCGCTTTCAGAGTCGAAAAAGAAGTTCGAATCCGCAATCGAAACCATAAAAAAATCAATTACAAATGATGTTTCAAAGAAGAATACACTGATTTCAGAAGCCGACAAAGCAATCTCTGATGCTCGCGATAAACTCAAGAAGGCAGAAGAAGATTTGCGCTCTTTCATAAGGGCTGAGTTCAACAAACCGGAACACGCCGACACTTTGGAATTTGTTGTGAAAGATGCTGTCGTGGATGGATTCCGTTCCCGCGACGAAGAAAAGCGCTTTATATGCACGATCAACTACAACGGTACGCGGATACCAAAACTCGGCTGTGAGAAATTTGATCCTGTAAAACCACCGGTTAAAAAGATTGATGGCCCGTGTATTCCAGAGATCGTTGCACTCCCCGAAGGCGGAATTGCTGGATCTGTACCCGTGATTGATAAACTGGAACCTCGTACGATTGCCCTGATCTATAAGAACGGCAAACCACTTTGGAAGGAGTGGCCGGTGTTTAGCGATGCAGGTCCGATTGCGAAAGATGTGGTTATTCTGAATGCAATGGCATCGGACGTTGATAAGTTCGAACATGCATGCGCTCCCAAAGTAGCCGGTTGTGTTCCGCCTCTACCGGAGAAACTACCTGTGGTGGATCTTGTTTCGCGAGACTGGATCGGGAAAGGGAAGTTTAAGCATCTGGTTGCTCGGTCGCCACGTGTGCTCTGGGAGCCGGACTACGTATCCAAAGCACTGTGCAGAGAAAAACAACTCACAGAGGCAGAATACTACGCGAATGAGATTGCTGCCGATCCGAAAGTAAAAAAAGAATCGAAACCGGACGTGGAACCTGCTGTGCTGGTAGAAGTGTCAGACAGTCTCGTGGGTTGGCCTCAGCATAAAGACACCGTTGTTGCCCGCATTGTAACCGGCGACCACAAGGGGCTGTCAGGTGAGCGCATTATCATGATCCCGCGACTAAAGAAAGGATCATCAGAAGGGTGGAAATTAGATGGAGCACAAACGCGCATTGAAGTAGTTACCGATGGCGATGGCTATGCAAAAGCAGAGTTTGACTTTGGAAAAGGCTTCGCATCGTGGGACGTTGACGTTCGTTGGGTACGCACTGACACCTGCCGAAAAGCTACCGTTCCGGTAATCTCGCCACTACACCTGCGATTCCACAAATTCGGTAAAGCTGCCCCAACACTAGCCTGGGATGCTGCAGTTAAGGTGTGGGAAGGGGCTGGGGTCGATGCAACATTAAAGTCAATGACAAGTGTAACCGACGACGAAGATCCCTATGGCAAGATGATTCATGCCATTGCCGGATTGATGAATGAGAATCGCGGATTTGTGAACGATCAGAACGTGAATTTTAAACCAGTACGCCCCAGGTTCACCGTAAAACCGGAGAAAGAACAGACATCACTATTCGGAATTGCCCGTTCACAGGTTCAAGACACAATCGAAAAGAAAATCATCACCATGAAGGTGATGACGGACGACACACTGAAGCCTGTTACAAGACCGCAAGAGATCGAAAAGTCGTACAATCCGCAAGGTGGCAAACGCTTTAAGATTGGTGATAAAAACGATCTGTTCTTTGTGGAGATGGAAGAGTCTTTCGATTTGAACGATGCCGTTCAAGGCTCGGGCAAAATCAAGATTGATAGTCCGAATATGTTTATGCGCAGCCTTGTTGACCTGCCGGTAACTGTATCCGGAGTAATGCTCGATGCAGATACCGTTGCAACGGAAGGTACAGTAGAGTACACAAACAGTAATCTGACTGCAAAGTGGGAAGCCTTTACATTTGTGCTTAAATCAATATTTATACGAGCACAGATAGGCTGCGGCATCACTGGCTCAGTATCGCACGAGAAGCTGGAGAATCCCGTTGAGTTCACTGCTGAATTAGGCGGAAAAGGTGAGTTCTATGGCGAAGTATCAAATATGCCAACCATGGAGTTTGCAGGTTTCAAACTACGTCAGGGTGTTTCCATAGCTTTGGATTTTCATAGCAAAGTACCTCCCGAATCTCCGCTTGGGCCGGACTTCAAAGGTATTGTGGTTGGACAAGCAGAACTGGAGTTTCCGGAATCCTTCACTGCAAAACAAGGTGGACTGCCAACGGTTCTTAGTGTAACTGATTTTGGGCTATGGTCAGGTGGGATTAACGGAACCATTGCAATATCGGGCGGACCTCTTGCGATGAGCTTTGCAAAGTTTACGGTTAGCGTAAGTAAGGTTGCCATCACCTTTGAACAAAGCAGGATTACTGCCGGAGAAATCGAAGGTGCTTTTTCGCTCGAAAAGCCTTTCAGCGGCACACTGCTCACCACGATATCCTGGGGAGATGGTTGGAAAGCAGCATTTTCTACTAAGAGCTCCATAAGCATTCCCCGATGGAAGGCAGTGGCAGCTATACTACCGGGAACTGCACTGGAGTACAGCAACAGTACCGGAATTGGAACGTTCACGCTTGTTGCTGTAATCCAGAGCGATCAGCTAGGCAGAATAGAAATCAATAAACTTAGCTATTCGTCCGATGGCTCATTCCAAGTTGCCGGCGGGGTCAAAAAGGATGTGAGCATAAAGGTGCTCAAAGGCTTCGATTTAAAGATCACCGAAGTCACAATAGCGGCAACGAATGATGATTTTGAGCTGCAGGTTCATGGCAACTTTGGCATTCCCGGGATTGGTCTTGATCAACTTGCCGGCATCCTTACCGTGAAACCGGGTCCGGAGATTGATGTAGAGCTTACCGGTGGTAAGATCAGCATTGCAAAAGGGCCGTTTACATTAGATGGTGAATTTTCGTGGCAAGACAACAGCTTCTATGCCGACCTGTCGGTGAGCATAAAGAATGTGATTGATAAGGGGCTAACAGGTGTTATCTATGTTGGCACTCAGCCTACATCGGACGAAGACTCCTACACGTTCTGGTATGTTGGCCTTACCATAGGAACTGCAATTCCGTTGGGACAGACAGGACTTGCGATAACGTCAATTGGTGGGGGCATCGGCTGGAACTGCAGACCACCGATTGGAAGGGAACGTCCTACGCCCGAAAATTTTAACGACATTGCTCTACGAGCAAGCGTGGGCATTGGAAACTATGTGCCCCCTTTGCCACCAGGGAATATCTTCAACAGCGAGTTTGTAATGGTGTACGCACCCGGATCCATCACCCTGGGCGGATCGGCTTGGCTTATGGGACAGCGTAGGAGCATCATGGGAGAGGGACAACTTACCCTGGCCTGGTCACCACGTGCATCAGTATCCGGCTTTCTTCGCACACTTGTAGGCATACCGGATGAGCAAGGGCGTGTTTTTCTTATGCGTGGCAAGGTGGATTTCTTATTCAATGCAAATACATTCAAAATTGAAAGCGAGTATCTGGATGCAACGCTACTTGGCATCTTGAATGCGAACGCCCAATTCCGAGTAACAAAACAGAGTGGCTTTGTAAAAGGAAAGATTTCGTATGAACTTAGCGGCAGTGTGCCGGTTCTGGTTGGTACTGTTCATGGTGGACTATCGTTAACCACCAATGGCGAGCTTACATATCAAACAGAACCAACTATGTCGTTCACCGGCACACTATCGTTCTCCGGAAAAGCCTACCTCAGCTTTGAAGGGTATGGAACAAGCTGGGACCTTGCCCGTGCGGCAATCGCATGTATAGGTACGGTTACTCACAGTGCCGGTAAAACGCGTTTAACAGGAAAGGCGAGTGCTTACGTGACCATATTAGGAATTGGGTACAGTCCGGAGTTCGACTTGGGAGTGGAAGTGTGATGCGGAGTTCAGCCATACTCGTAGCTATGGTTACGATGATCTCCGTTGCCTCTTCGCAGCAAGTACAGATATTCACGTTTACCACAGACACCGGTGTTCATGTGCGATGGTTTGGCAATACCGACCCATCAGTTACCGGGTGGATCCTTGAACGGTCCGACAATGGTTCTCCTTTTCAGCGGCTAACGTCTCAGCCCCTTCCATTCATAACATCGTTTCAGCAGCAGGTTGCCATGGTTGGCCGATACCGAGCCATGTTTTTTATGATGCTCTTTGGTGTTAACGAAGAGCGAAACCTAACCGCTGCAGACATTATGCGAACCTACCAGTCCGCCGATGTAAACTTTCACCTTATCCTGCGTGCTGCAGCACCGGATATTGCTGTCCTGGCCGGTGAGTACTATTTGGACAGGTCAGCGCCGAAGCAAAAGGTCACATACAAGGTAATACCAGTAAGAGGTGAGCAGGAAGGGACTCCCATTACCGGTAGTGCAATTGATGCATCTGTACCGGATGTTGTCCCCCCCCCTACTGATGTAGAAGGTTCATCGGCTGACGAAACAGTAATCCTTCGCTGGCCGCGCAATGATGATGATGCACGCACTGGGAACGTTGTGGGATTCAAAGTCTGGAAAGGGGCTTCTGAGAATGGTCCGTTTGAAGAGGCCACATTACAAACGAGCATTCCGATGTTCTCCGGTCCTGATGAGACATCGGTTTTCACGTGGTCAGATGATTTGGTCGAGAATGGCGAAACGGTACATTACATAGTGCGTCATGTTCATGTAACTGGCGTGTACAGCAACAGTAGCGATGTCGTTACGGTGGTTGTTGGTCAGCATGGACAACCGGCCAGAGCAATGGCACTTACAGCAGATCGGTTTGGCCATGCAGTTCGTTTACACTGGAGACTGTCGGAGTCAGGGTCTGTGCCGAGTATTGTCCGATTGCAGAGAGCGATGAATGGTAGCGATGCATTCAGCACGGTATTTCAAGCTTCGGCAACTGACACCATGTACACCGATGCGCTCGTGGAATTAGGTAACACCTATGTGTACACGATTACCACGTATTCGGACACTGATTCCTCTACGTCAGATACGGTATCATTTGCACTGGTGGACGATGTAGCGCCGCATGCACCTGCAAGTGTACGTGCACTACCCGACACAGGTAAGATACATCTACGGTGGACGCCTACGCCCGATACTGATGTAGCCGGATACATTATTCTGCGTGCTTCCGACAGTAGGCTGCGGAACTACCTCCGACTTCGCACCGCTTTGCTTGCCGATACTACATTCACTGATACAATGCAGCGCAGCGCTGAAGGACCATTCAGCTACATCGTGCAGGCAGAAGACTATTCCGGTAACACATCACCGGCTACATTACCCGTAATTGCGCGCCCGATTGACGTAACACCACCGGCACCTTCGCAGATACTGAGTGCAATACGCACAAACAGCAATGTGCAAATAACGTACGCACCGTCGGCATCAGCCGATGTAGCTTCTTACACAGTTGAACGAAGTACCGATACGTTACGATGGACCATGGTAGCAACATCTGCATTCCTAACAGCTACCGACCGGCTTCCCGCAACCGGACGTTATGTGTATCGGGTAATCGTAAGAGACTCCAGTGGTAATGCTAGTGAACCAAGCCAACTTTATGGAATTGTTATTGACAACGTATTGCCAGCGCCAGCAGAAGTATCTGTATCTGCAGAAGAGTTTGCCTTACGTATCCGCTGGAGTGCAGTAGAAGGTGCAGCGGGCTATCGAATAGTACGCATAGATGTGCAGAACGGTGAACGAGAGGTTGCAGATGCGGTCTCTGCTAACACTCTCCAGTGGGCTGACCGGTATGCCGATGTGGAGAAGAAGTGGCGGTATGAAGTGTGTGCACGAACAGCAGACTGGCAGCTCGGTACGCCACGAATGGTTGAGTATTCACCACGCAAGTAGTTTCTGTGAACACTAACCAGGTTGCAATCGTTGTTGTAGCAGTCATGCTTTCAAACACATGCATTGCACAAGACAGTTCTGCTATTCGAGTTAGTGGTTCTGTTGGTTCAACGTTCGATGTGTACACAATGAACAGCACTGGTGGTACAAACACCCTGCCGCGCCGACCTTCAAGCGTGCTGCGGTTCTTTGCCAATCCAACACTGTATGTTTCTGATTGGCTGGTAATACCCGTGCAGATGAACTTCACCTTTCGCGAGGCGGCAGTGATTCAACCTTCGCTGGAGTCACCCACCATTGGCGAGTTCCTCACAAATCCCATGAACCGGTTTACCATATCGCCCAAGTTCGGTCCGGTGCAGGTTCATCTGGGTTCCGTTACACCGCGTTATGGTTCGCTTGTTGTGGACAATGTGCAGGTGTTTGGAGCTGGAATAGACGTGATGCCCGGCAACCTGAAACTTAGCGCAACCTATGGAATATTACAGCGGGGAGTACAAGCAGACACTACACTGGGTCGTATAGGGTCGTATGCCCGAATGCTTACAGCCGTTCGTGTAGGATCTGAACCAAATAGTGAAACCCGATTTGGCTTCACATTTGCTCGTGTGTCCGACGACGAGAGTTCGATTCCATTCATCACAGAAAGCGTTGTTGTACCCATTCCCATCGTAGATCCCGACGGCGTAACAGTCCGCGATTCGTCGCTGGCAATTACAAGTCCAAGCCCCTTACAGCCCACAGCGCAGGAAGGAGTATCGTTTGGTTTTGACATGCGAGTACCAATTGTTGCAGGTACCTACCTCGGAGCAGAGATAGCAGGGACCAGCTTTACCCGAAACACAGCAGCACCTGAACTGTCGGAATCGGTACCGGTAATAGATATGTTGATGAAAACAAGAACCTCGACACGAATTGACGTTGCCGGGAAGGTGTTTGCTGGATTTACAGAAAAAGAATGGGGCGTTGAAGGGGGTATAACGTATATCGGACCGGGGTTTGTGAGCGTAACGCAGCCCTTCTTGCAACCTGATCGCGTTGATATAACCGTAAGTCCACGATTCAGCGTACTTGAGGGTTGGCTATCAGGCATGGCTACAGTTGGGTGGCGAACAACAAACCTGATGAATTCACTGGAAGCCAGCTCAACACAGTTGTTAACCAGTCTGAACATTACCGGCATGATTAGCAACGGATTCACGGTGACGGGAACGTTTAGCAACTTCGGTTTTCGGACAACATCGGCTCTCGATACGCTACGATACGAACAGGTGGCACGCTCGTTGGGCATTATGCCCACGTATTCGTTTACCGGAGGCGACTTTCGGCATATCGTAATGGCAGTTGCCTCGATTGATCAATTTACTGATGTTACTAATGGCAGTGCAGTTTCGGCAGACAACACAACAACAATGCTGAATGTCTCGTACGGAATATCTCCGCTGCGATCGCTGTGGTCAGCACGTGTAATGGTAGCCTATGTTTCTAATAATCTTGAGCAATTCGGAACAACGTCGCGAAGCGTTACACTATCCGGTAATTACCGTCTTTTGGAAGGCCTATTGCAACCGGAAGCGGCCGTGGTTGTTGGAACGAATGTTCTCGGACAGCTTCCGGAGGAAATGCAGCTAACGATACGCGCAGGATGCCAAGTGCGTGTAAGCAAGGCATTAACAGGAACTGTGCGGTATCAGGTAACAAATGCATCTACCGATGATGTTGGCGGACGTAACTACGTGGAATCATTGGCTACCATTGGTGTTCAATGGAATTACTAGCACCACGTAATAAGAAGGCATCTGTTAGTTGGACGGTTGTTTACGGTCGTCGGCAAAACCGTAACCCGACAGGTTGAATGATTCGTAACCGGGCAGATCGGTGGTAACCATGAGCTGGATTGAAAACGCTCCAGGCTTATTCGCAATGTATCCAACACGCAGTTCATGCAGAGAACCAGGGCTGAGAGTAAACTCAGAAGGTGAGTAGAGGATAACCTTTTCGTTAAAGGAAAGAAGTTTTACGTTTATAGCATCAGTGCCGTGGGTTGTGAGTGTTACGGCACCAAGGATCGTATCGCCAACAGCGCCCCGGTTAAAGGGGATAATGGTGGACGATACCTGGAATGGATGTTGGACATCGGCATACAGTGTAATAGTCTTTTCGGGAACAAGCGGATCGTTACTACTGATATCAATGTGTTTGCTTACGGGTCCGCTTGTTTCGGGTAATCGAAATCCAACACGCATAGTTGTTGAACCACCCGGAGGGATCTCCTTTGCGTCAACAGGGGCATCTGTACATCCACAGCTAGTACGAATATCGTTGATCACCAGAGTTTCATTTCCGGTATTACGGATGATAACTTCAGAGAAGACCTCGGCGGGTTGCTGGCCCTTAGTCTTTGGTACAATTCTACCCCAGTTTACAGTGTCCTGTACCTGTATCGAGGGTTGTGCAAGGAGAGCGCTGGCGAGACTGAGGAACAGAGCAATGGTAGCAGAGAGTCTTTTCATGTGATTACCTTCGGCTTGCGGGCTTGAATTTCGCTATCTTGTAAAGTATGGTTGAAGAGTCGTGTTTAATATGCGGAAGTACATCAATCGGTGCAATAACGTATGGGACTACCCCTATGTTGTCTTGCGCATCATGTGGCGCTATGATAACGCCCCGGCATCGCAGAGTACAATCCGAACATTATGCAGAAACATACACACTCACAGCTTCTGTACGGACATCTCCGGAGCTTCATCGTTACTTCCGTTACCCTGAATATCAGTATTTGGTCGGCAGAATAGCTTCTATTGTGAAGCCCCCTGCCCGTGTATTGGATGTTGGCTGCGACCATGGTTTCTTTCTTGACGATGCCCGTAGATATGGCTACGCGGTCACCGGCGTAGAACCCTCAGTTCGTGCCAGAGAATACGCACAACGCATCGGACTGGAAGTGTATCCGAGTCTCGATCACGTTACAGGAAGATTTTCCGCGATTACGCTTTGGCATGTACTCGAACATATTCCGGATCCGTACAGCACGCTGATACTGCTGCGGGATATGCTAGAGTCTGATGGTGTTATTGCAATACGAGTGCCGAATGCAGGGAGCATCATGGCGCACATCTTTCGCGATCGGTGGATATGGTTTCAAAGCGATCAGCATGTTCATCACTTTCACGAACGTACGTTGCGCATTGTTTTGGAACGAGCTGGATTGCACATCCTAACTCTGGAGCAGAGAAGGCCAAACAATGCACTTACCCGACGTTCGTATCGGTTGGTGAATGCAGTAATGCATGCAACGATGAATATTCCTGGACCTTCGGTTCGCGACCGACTTGCGCGCATGTATCAGAATATTACCGGAACCGAGCTTTTTGTTCTATGTCAAAAAAACGCATGATGAATGCCACTGTAAAGATTCGTATTGCTACTCTCGTTGGATACTTATTCCTGTTGTGCATCCCACTGTGGAGTGCGCAGTCCGATAGCGCCGCCTTTGCACAGGCACTACATCTTGCAAGAAAATATGGTTTGGACAGCATATTCCTGGATCGGATATCAGCACCATCATCAGCAGGCTTTGTGGCAAAAGCAGTTCGTATTAACGTTACAAACTTCTCATCTACACCGGATTACTCGTGGAGCTGGAATGATTCGAGCATTAAAACCGTAAAGGCCTTCATAAAAGAGCATCTTGCCACACTTACAGAAGCCCAGAAGATGTACGGCGTGCGAAAAGAAGTGATTGCAAGCATCTTGTGGATAGAATCACGATGCGGAAAAATCACGGGCACTTACCATGTTCCCAGTGTGTACCTGAGTTTGCTTCTTGCAAGTGATTCAATCAACGTACAATCCAGCGTTGATCGTGTTGTACAACAACAGAAGCTGGACTCTACGAAGATTGACAGTGTGACCGCTTTGGTGAAGAAGCGTGCTGAACGAAAGGCAGGATGGGCATTTAAGGAGCTGCGCGCATTGCAAGAAATAGACAAACGGAAGGTGATGAATGTGGCCGATCTTATGGGGTCATGGGCCGGCGCATTTGGTTTTCCCCAATTCTTACCGTCGTCATACAACGCCTGGGCTGTTGATGGTAACAGCGATGGTGTTATTGACCTCTATTCCATTGCCGATGCCGCCCATTCCATCGGAAACTACCTTAAAAAGAACGGGTGGGGGGTAACAAGAAAAAAACAACGCGCCGCCGTTCATCATTACAATAACAGCGACGCGTATGTAAATGCTGTGTTTACACTTGCCCGTAAGCTTAAGTAGTTATCGAAGCGTGAAGTTCTTCGGCATCGGTGAGCACACGCTCTATCACATCTAAGCCAACGTTCCAGAAGTTCGGATCTTCCACGTTGATACCAAAGGGGGCTAAGAGATCCGTTGGCGATTTTGCGCCACCACTAGAGAGCATGGCGATATACTTCTCCGGAAACGATGCAGGATCTTGTTTGTAGATCTCGTGTAGCGCCAGCACCAGCAGCTCGCCATAGGCATAGGCATAAACGTAACCCGGAGCGTGCATAAAGTGCGAGATGTACGACCACCAGTACTTGTACCCTTCAGTTAGCACAACGGCATCACCAAACTGCTCCGACTGCGTTTGCAGCCACAGTTCGCATAAACGATCTACCGAAAGTTCGCCTTCGGACCGACGTGTTTCGTGCATGGCATTCTCGAATCGGTTCAGCGCAATCTGACGGAACACCGTGCTGATAATGTCGTCCAACTTGTTTACGAGCATGGACAGTTTCTGCTGCTGCGATTGTGCCTCGGTAAACAAACTGTTGAACGTTATGATCTCTCCGAACACCGATGCCGTCTCTGCAACGGTGAGCGGAGTATCCATTAATAAATTTCCTTGTGACCGTGACAGGTACTGGTGAACTCCATGGCCAAGCTCATGAGCAAGCGTTTGAACGTCCCGGTTAGTGCCGGTGTAGTTCATGAACACATAAGGATGTACCGATGCGGTTGTCCCTGCACTGTATGCGCCGCCATTCTTTCCTTTGCGCACCGGAGCATGAATCCAGTTCTTTTCAAAGAACATTGCCGCGATATTTCCAATGCGTGTGTCGAACCGATTGTATGCTGTTAGAACAATGTCCTTGGCCTGCTCCCACGTCCAAAAGTCAGATTCTTGAGCAACAGGGGCATATCGATCGTAGTCATAAAAGGTATCCAACCCAAGAATGCGTTTCTTGAGCGCATAAAACCTGCGCACCAATGGGTACCGCTCTACAACAGCCGCTATGAGTGCATCTACACTGGCATCGGTGGCTTCGTTTGCCATGTTTCTTGATGAGATCCAACGAGGATAACCGCGCAGCGAATCTTGAATGGCCTGATCTGACACAACAGTATTAAAGATGAAGGCTT
>CAZGHI010000053.1:1645-4007 GCA_964525565.1 uncultured Hyphomicrobiales bacterium | reverse complement strand
ATCTCTTTAAGTCCGACTGAAATTGATTCGGCTGCCTCTTTGCGGATGGTGCGATTGCTTTCATGGAGAAGTTTGAGTACCTGTGCTTCGGTGTACTCTTGTCCATGAAGTCTGAATACCTGGGCATTCGAAAGCTCGTCGTGTAACCGCACCCAAGCCATGCGAGAAGAAAGACTTGTAAGAGACAATGCCTGTTCTACTTCTTCAGAAAGCTGGTGCTTACGGTGTGTACGAACCAGCTCCAGCCAGTGTTTGCGGTGCTCTAGCTCGGGTGCATGCAGTAGTTTATCGAAAACGTGCTCGGGCAGTGCACCCGTTTCAAGGGAGAAGAATACCAGGTACCGATTTGCAGCCATTAGCCGTTCACGTACCATCTGTAGGAGGTGACCGTTCTTGGGATCTTCGGTATCGGTACTCCAGATGAGTTGAGCATATGAGCCCATTTTATCGAAGTTTTCAATGAGCGCTTCGTAACCGCTCAGGGCCTCGGCAAAGGCAGAAGGCGAACTACTGGCCAGTTTGCCTTTCCAGCACGATTGAAAATGTTGACACCGATCTGCAATGGTGTCCATGTCATTGATAAAGGCTGGGTCAGACACCGAAGTGTATAAATCGCTCAGGTCCCATATGATGTTCTCGGCTCCGGTCATTGTTTCATGTGTACTTTCCATACGGTTGCAGACGCTACTCGCTAGCGTAAATAAATGATTATAAGCGGCTAAATTACGGAAACATGCCGCAACCGTTACGAGACTGCAAGACCGATGTTACACGCCTAGGAAAAAATCTGAAGCAGGATTTCTGTTACGGCGAAATCCGATAGATCATCCGTGGGAAAGGGATGCATTCGCGAATATGTTCTGCACCGGTGATCCACTTTACGGTGCGTTCTAATCCTAATCCGAATCCGCTATGCGGTACCGAGCCGTACTTGCGCAAGTCCAGATACCACTGAAACTCTTCCGGACTAAGGTTCTCGTGTTTAATTCGCTCCAGCAGAGCATCGTGATCGTCCTCGCGCTGTGATCCGCCGATGATTTCCCCAGCCCCCTCCGGACCTAACATATCCATTGCTAGTACAACCTTTGGATTGTCCGGGTCACGCTTCATGTAAAATGCCTTCACTTCGGTTGGATACCGGTGAATGATACATGGCTTAGTGAATTGTGTCATTATCGCTTCTTCCTGCGGAGCGCCAAAGTCCTCACCCCACGGGAAGTCCACTTGTATCTCAGTGCCATCGGGCTGCTTTTTGTTGAGCTTCACACCGTTGGTGTTGAGCCAGTCCACGGCCTCGGTGTACGACATCCGATGGAACGGCCTGCGAACGGCTTCTAACTTCGACGTGTCGCGATCCAGAGCTGCCAGCTCCTTTGTACACATTTTTAATGTCTGCTGAACGATGTACTCCACGAGGTCTTCGGCCAGGTCCATATCATCGTTTAAGTCGAAATATGCCGCCTCGGGTTCAACCATCCAAAACTCGGTAAGGTGCCGCCGGGTTTTGCTCTTTTCTGCACGGAATGTTGGTCCAAACGTGTACACGCGCCCCAGAGCCATGGCGCTGGCTTCGGCATAGAGCTGTCCGCTTTGTGTTAGGAATGCCTTGCCGAGATCAAAGTACTCCGTTTCGAACAGCGTGGACGTTCCCTCGCATGCATTCGGTGTGAGCATGGGGCTGTCCATCAGTCTGAATCCGTTGCCGTCAAAGAAGTCGCGTATGGCCTTCACTACTGCCGAGCGCACGCGCATGATGGCATGTTGGCGTGTGGAACGCAGCCACAGGTGACGTTTCTGAATCAGGAATTCAACGCCATGTTCCTTTGGTGTAATCGGGTAGTCGGTAGCAATCTGATAAATCTTTACATCGGCAACATCAATCTCTACGCCTCCCGGTGCGCGCTCTTCGGCACGTACGGTGCCGGTGATGGCAACAGAACTCTCCTGTGTAAGAGATTTTGCATCGCTGACCACCCGCTCTTCTAAATTTGGAGCAAACACCACGCATTGCACCATGCCGCTACCGTCGCGCAGCCTGATAAAGGTGAGCTTCCCTTTGCCCGTTTTGTCCTGTACCCACCCTTGCAGGGTTACGGTCTGGCCGATTTTCTCAGGAAGTTGTTCAATGGTTGTATATGATTTATAGCGTGATTCCATGCTGCAAACATAGGGAAGGAAACATGCTGGGTGCAGGTAAGGGGCTCAGGTAGCCAAATGGTATGCACGGTATTGCCTGACTATGGACAATTAGTTAAGTTGACCGCGTGGTTGCTATGCGTGTACGTACATGTATTCTTGTGTCCCGTGCCCATATCAACGATACGATGTTGCACAGCACTACGGTGGCACCATGCTTCAACTT
>CAZGHI010000053.1:0-1624 GCA_964525565.1 uncultured Hyphomicrobiales bacterium | reverse complement strand
ACAATGCTCCATAATGCCGTTGTCATAGCCCAGCATCGGGTAGTTAACGTACCCTGCGGGATACATGGATTTGTGCAAACGCATCAGGATGAGTATGTCTATATAGCAAATCGGTCATACAAAAGTGGTGATATGTATGATACATGGGATGCAACTGAGGCCACGATACATCGCGTAAACATGAATGGCTATACTAAACAAATATTCAATCGGTCAAGAAACGTAAATAAATACGAAACAGGATCGGGTGCTAGTTCGATTGACATCGTTAACGGTACCGTTTTTGTAACGGTTGGTGACTATAATTGTATTCCGATGATAGCGCTCACAGCCCGATTTGCAACAGATGCCGACACCGAGGAGAGCCTTCATCATGCTGAACTGCTGCATCTATGTGGAGAAGATAGCGCACTGGTTGTGAATCCTCGCACACACCACTTTTCCAACGAACCGGATGCAATTAATGGAGATACCGGCTGGTATCACTTCGAGGACAAGCGATTCGTAAAAACAACAAGGCAGCATTTCGTATTGGAACGGAAAGGAATGCGATCTCTTCTCGTTGATTTCACGGGCATGGTGTGGCTTCGCGAAGGATGCGAGAACGATATGGTGACGATTGGTGAGTATCGCGGAGAGTGGGTGTATTGGTTTAACCCAAGTGGTGTGGTACTGCGAAATACTAGGCAGCCGACGCGAGCACCATTCTATACCACCGATGGTGGAAGTACATGGCTGAGTGTACCTCCGTTCGAAGGAACCACACATGCAGCGTATGTCTTAACTGATGGCACGGTTCTCGGATTTAGGCGTAGTGTATCAGATACTGTGCTAGAATGTTGTGCCTACGACGGAGACACTCATACGTGGCAGGTGGTAGCAGTCTTACCATTAAGCGTTGTAATCAAACGTGTGGTGGGAGGTTCGCTCGAGAATCTCACTCTCTACGTTTCAGGGTGGCCACGTGACAATGGTAGTACCGGGTGCGCATTTGTGAACATAGATCAGGCGCTGTACGGGCGTGAGAAAGCCACTACCGACTCCAAGGCATCCCGGTGGACATTGTATGACCTGCTTGGCAACAGAGTACGTTCCGGACACGGCTCACCAGAACTGCAGGATGTTCACGCCGGATTGTATCTGCTGCAGCAAGGTGAGGTTGTTACAAAGATTGTGCGGTAGAAATTGTTAGAATGTACGCATGGGGTAATTGCCAAAGTCCTTGTTGAAGATACACGGCATCGTTTGTTGATACTTTTTTAACCATCTATATGAGTCCGTGCAACTCCAGCGCCGACTTCTGTCTCCATGGGCCCGGAGTACTAAACAACCTGTTAGTTCATTCAAGTCAGATGCGTAGAGGTACCCAGCAATCATCGGCCAACACAATCTGACTTCGCACCCAGCGGATAGTAAGGTGCACAAGGCGCTGCATAAACGACCGTTGAACGCCATGTGGATATACCGGAAGTAGAATTAACTGAACCGGTAGGCGCCGGATCATGGAACAGTGGTGCCGGGAGGTAATAGGCACCCGGCACCAAGGCAAATTTGTGGAAAACTTCCCCACAAGTGTGGAAAAGTTTCGCTTGTGTGTGTGTGTGTGTGTGTGTGTGTGTGTGTG
>CAZGHI010000052.1:0-15730 GCA_964525565.1 uncultured Hyphomicrobiales bacterium | reverse complement strand
CAATAAGAGAAGGCCCTGCGATATATCGCTGGGCCACTTTCTTTACGATAACCTTTGGTACAAATGGCAGTGCTGCAACCACCAGTTTGTTGAACATTCCCATATGTGTTTCGGAAATGTTTTTATCGAACTACACGAAGCGGAACATCAACACGGTGCTCTCCGCAGGAAATTTCCAGACGATATGCTCCCGAAGTGAGTGCGTCTAAGCCAACGGCGATTTCAGAAGTTTCCACTCCGCGAACGTCGTAGTCAGAAAGCAGAACAAAAGCGATGCCGGTAGCATCTATTGCTCTGATCTGTACAGCACCACGCACCGAATGACGTAGAGTAACGTTTACAGAAGTAGCTGCCGGGTTTGGAGAAACCGAAACTACACTAAGCACCGGATTTGTCTGCTCATGCACAGACGTTACTCCAGTGCAACTCACTACAGTGAGCGACGATCTTGTGTCCAGCACTTTATCGCTTCCGGCATCAACCACGCGAAGCGTAATAGGTGTTCCGTCTTGAATTTGACCTAATCCACTATTGCGCGAAAAAATCTGCCATTGTGATGCCGGAACTGTAAGGGGCTGTAAAGCATTACGCCAGGTTGTACCATTGTCTGTACTATACTGGATACGAATGCGATCTATAAAGTCGGCCGACCAGTTGTATTGATTGTCATAATTGTTACAAATGGTTGTGCCTTCTTTCGGCAAGAGTAGTTGGAATCGTGCCGTGCCAATGGCAAATGCTTCACTAACAGCCATTATGGTAGCATTTTGCATGGACTGCACCTTGATGCGCGCCTCGGAAGTTTCTACATCCGGTACAGTCCAGTCGTACGAAACCCCACTCTGATCGGATACTATTTCCATCCACGATGTACCGTTGTTGGTAGAATAGAGTACTGCTACATTGCCCACTGTAGCATCTTTCTGCCAACGTATTGGGAATACCGTTTCCTTTGCAATACGCTCTCCGCCCACCGGGCTTGCAATGGAAAGTGGAACCTGTACGATGTAGCTCGAAAGCGACACGTTATTGACTGATGGATTCGAAGCATCGCTAATCCGAATCCATAAGTCCATTGATGCGATTGCAGGTAGTTTCCACGTGTGCTGTCCGTCAATAGCATCCAGACCTGATGCTATTGGTAGCCATGGTGATGTAGCGGAAAGTCTGTATTCAAGATTTATGGTATTTACGTATGCAGACACCCACTTGATAATCATTTCCTCACCTGCTGACCAGGTTTGGGGTCCACGAGGTGTTGTAATGCGAACCATAGCATTCGGAACAGGTTTCATGCATGAAGCATCTATCCACGTTCGCATTCTTTCGGCTACACGGGTGCCAAAGGTAAGCGGGGTTGACGAGCCATTAACCAAATGGCAATAACTCATTATCGTTCCTGGCCGTGGCCGGCGAAGCGACACTACATCATAACAAGCATCGGTTCCGTCCCGTTGAAGCTGACACGTATCAACAGGCGGACTCCAGAAACAATTGTGTGTGTGTGGTGCGCCAATGTTATGACCGATTTCGTGTGCAGCAACAAAAACATCCCAAACAAATGCATTCCGTGCGGCTGCAGGTCCCGGTATTTGTTCCGAACCTCGAAGATCCAATGTGCTCACACCATAGGCACCACGGTGATCCTTAACACACAAACGTGATCCTGCCTGACCTCCGTAAGCGATGCCGCCAACATACATACCTTGAACAGGGCGCTTAATTGTGTACAGGTGTGCAACAACTCTATCTACATTATTGTACGATCCCGACCAATCCCGACTGAATTCATTGAGTAGTTCGCCAGGATCAGCGCCATCGTAGAAATATCCCGAGGGCAAATCCTGCGTGAAAATGTCCATCCTACCTATAAACATGTGCGCGCCAAGCTCTTCTTCGTACACTTGCGACATAGCCGCAACTATTTTAACAAAGTGCTGAGCCACCTGCTCGTCGTTGAACCCTTGTCGCTTCAACGAGCTGTCTATGTCTTCACGAAGCACTATTGCCATGCGCAACTCTTTTAATGCGAGATTCTGAACTGATGCTCCTTTGTTGCTTGAAGCCATGGACATGCTGGTTACAATTTCTTTTTCGTCAACCGGCAATTCGTCTGCACCACACAAAAACGAATTGAGTACGGGGCTCTCGTTGGCCACAGCTTCAGATTGAAACATATGTGGCGTAGCTCCTTCCATGCCTCGATACTCTGGCGCTTTCCCAACAACGGTGCGATTGCCATCGGCATGGGTTATGAAGCCTGTAAGCTCTCCATTACAGTAATGCAACGACACTTTAGAGCCTGCTTCACCTTCAATCTGTCCGCTATACGAATGCACCGGACGCACCTTCAGCGGAACGAGTCCACGCTTGGTGCCGATCCGGATGTCCGACGTAGCATCGAATACGGGACGAGACAAGACAAGAAGCAGGTTACCCGATCCATAGGTTGGTAGCGGAACGTTAGTTAACCTGAACGTCTGCTTACCAGAGGCAAAAACAGCCTGTGCTGCTGAATGATTGAGCAGCATTGGCTCCATAAACGCTGAGTTTTGGCTGTTTGCTGTTTTGGGCGCTATAGCCGTCATCATCTGTCGAAGATCAACGGTCTCTATATTATCTGTGCCTGCATTGGCAATAGCTGCGGCAGTAAACAAAAGGAGTGCAATTCTGATAAGGGTCATTATTCAGTCCGATTTGTAGATAAGAACAGGAAATTTACGGAAGGAAACTCGGTTAGCGATTGAGAGCTGATAGTCGCCCCCTAACATGCGATATGATATGCTCATGAATTATTTCACGGCTTTGCATGCCGTCGAGCACAACAACGCGGTGTGGTTCGCTCCGGGCAATAGTTAAATAGCCTAAACGGACGCGTTCAAAGAACACCCTCCCACTCTTTTCCATCCTGTCGGGCTCTGCATGTGCGGAGTGAAAGTTCATTCTTAACTGGGCCTCTTCATATGGTACATCAATGAAAAACGTTACGTCTGGCATGACTCCGCCGGTAGCAAGACGGTTACACAGTGCAACGTATTCCATGTTCAGTTCGCGTCCCGAACCTTGGTATGCCGTCGTAGAGTCCACATACCGGTCGCAAAGAACTACACTCTGCTGTTCCAGTGCAGGACGGATCACCTTCTCAACAAGCTGAACCCGGGCTGCAGAAAACAACAACAGTTCTGCCATTGGCGTTATGTTCTGCTTATTGCTGAGTACGATGGTGCGAATGTCCTCCGATAGTACAGTTGCCCCCGGCTCGCGCAGCGCCACAACGGTGTGACCACGTTGTTCGAACCATTCGCGGAGTAAAGCAAGCTGTGTACTCTTTCCGCTGCCATCTATGCCTTCAAAAGAGATGAACATTGCTTATTCGTTATCGGTGGTACTCTCTGTAAAACCGTTTAGTATTATCACACATTCGCCTTTCACCGAACCTCGCTGTTCAAAATGCTGTACCACACTTTGCAGGGTACCTCTTACATACTCTTCGTGAATTTTTGTTAGCTCGCGTGCCACTACAATCTTTCTTTCCGGGCCTGCTACTGCAAGTAACTCCTGCAACAATTTCACTACCCGATACGGACTTTCGTACATCACAGTCGTTTCGGTTCGTAACGCCAGTTTCTGCAAAAATGATGTGCGTCCTTTTTTTTGTGGTGGAAATCCTGCAAAGTACCAACTGTCAGTTGGCAGTCCTGAAGCAACCAATGCTGTCACCGCAGCGGAAGCTCCCGGTAGCGCAGTTACGCGTAGGTTATGCTGCACACACATTTGTACGGCCCGGTAACCGGGGTCGCTCATGCCCGGTGTTCCTGCATCGGTAACCAGTGCAACGATCTTCCCTTCCGAAACCCACATCGCAATCTCGTTGGCACGTTGCTTCTCGTTATGCTCGTGATTACTCACCAGATGTTGCACACGTACCCCATAATGTCGCAGAAGCTGGCCGGTATGGCGCGTGTCTTCACACACCACCACGTCCGCCATCGCAAGTGTATCCAGTGCACGTTTTGTGATGTCTGAAACGTTGCCTATTGGTGTTGGTACAAGAAACAAGCAGCCTGCTGCATGTTTCTGGTTGGCTTTCTCCCCGATTGCGGTAGTGCTGGCAAACTCTATGTCAGCACTTCCTTGCGCCGGAGGCACAACACGTCGGCGCTGAAAAAATTCTTGTAGTAAGTGCGCCGCCTCATGTTCGAGAACACCACTGCGTACAACACACCGATGATTTAACCTGGGATGGTCAAGCAGCTCATGAACACTTCGTGCTGCTCCTGTTTTGGGCTCAGCCGTGCCGTAGATAACACTCTCCACCTTTGCCAACACCAAGGCACCAGCACACATTGCGCATGGTTCTACTGTAACGTACACCTGGGCACCGTCCAGCACCTTCTCTCCAACGGTACGGAAAGCCTGGTGCAATGCGACCATCTCGGCATGTTGTGTGGGGTCGGCATCCTCCTGAACGCGGTTTCTGCCACGGCCAATGACTTCGCCATGGCGCACAATCACACAGCCAATGGGTACTTCGTTGTGTTCGCCGGCTTCAGCAGCAAGATCCAGCGCCTCGCGCATAAAGCGCTCATGCTGGCGGTGTACTTCGGACATCTATTATCGTCCTTGACGTGCAGCCTCATACATCTGCGTGTTGCCCGGATCCAGTTGACTGAGCTCCTGCCATATCGGCGATGTCTTGATTCCGCGAAACATTTCGGCAAGCTCACCAGATTTTGCATCGAAGAAGGCTTGCAACAATACCGAGCGATTCGAGATGTTGTTCCGCTTGAAGTTCGCAATGTCCTTAATTGTCTTCAGCATCATCTTTCTTCCTGCTTCTGCATCGAATGCGAACTCATCTGTGGCTACATGATAATCGTAAATAAGCCTACGAAAGTCTTGATACCGTGGATCTGTGAGTTCTGTTATCAGCGCCATCCGTGTGAACTCACCCGGTTGAAAGTTGCTGGAGAACTGGCTGATTCCTCGAGCATTACCAAGCTGAGCAATCTGCTTGGCATCTGCATAGACTCGTTCCCCACCCAGGTCAGAATACGTATCCATGTCTAATCCAATCGCTATGAGCATGTAGAAGTCCAGCAGACTGGTAAAGTCATCGTACCGCATGGACTGAAAGGATAGCGACGGGCTAAAGGAGTACTGGAACTGCCATTCCCTGTCGTATGCCCGAAACATTGGCTTTCCTGTTCCGGGCTCGGAATCTACCAGGCGCTGACTCACAACCGTAAGCCGTGCCGTGTACACGTTATTGCTGCGTCCGAGCAGAAAGATGTTTACACTCACAGGAATGCGAGGTCCTTCCCAGTCTTCGCGCGTATATCGCTGCGAATTGAGATACGTGCGAACATCAGCTTCCATGGTGCGCACGTCCACCTTGTCGTCTATCTGTAACTGGCTCATATCCACCACAACCGACGCATCGAGTTCCTGCGCCCGTGTCACATGAGCAAATACTGTTGCCACAGTACAAAAGATGGCAAGAAAAAGCGTTCTCATACTGCGTTCTCCGGTTGGATACTGTGCGAACTTACGCACTCTTGCAATGGCACTCTGGTGTAGTGTGCTACAAATGGGCTGGGCCAGTGCACAATCCACACCGATGCCTTCTAGCATTACTGACTATACTGCACTTACGGTTTTCGACGCTCTCCATTGTTTAACTCTTCACACCGGACGATGGGGAGTAGAAGTTCGGCCAGCTCCCTTTGGAATAGTTTCACTCAGCAATGCCCGTTGCGCTGTGCCGGTTCTTGGATGCAATTGGATAATGGAAGGGGGCTCGGGCAATGGCTGGACAAACTTGGGTGTTCAGGTTATTAACCAGTTGGCAATCACCAACACGTTCTTAGCAGGTGCTTCAGTACGATACGATTATTCGGGTGCCAGTGGTTTTCCGGCGACCTCTGAAGCAAGTGCCCACGTACAAGCAACAGTGGAGATGGAAAAGGAATGGACGTTTGCATGCAGGGTTAACGCTCTGCTCTTCGCGTCCACCCTGTCCCGACCACCTCCACGCGAGCTGCGTTTTGCTCTTGGGTGGAATGGTCCATGTTCCGTTTCAGCAGACGTAGCCATAGCTGCAAATACATCGGCATCCGTTCTACTGGCAACGGCGTACGATTTTACCGATGAAGTAAGCTCGCGAATTATGCTTCGCACCGAACCTTTGAGCACTGAAATTGCAGTCCAACTTCGCACTACCGACCTTCCTGCTGTTACGGTATCACTCTCCAACATTCTTCACGTTGGCATATCGGCATCACTGGCAATGGAGTGGTAGTCGTGCTAAGGTTGGTCAGATATTTGGTTGCAATCGAACTACTCGTGATTGGTCAACCTGAAGGATATGCTCAGATTGAAGATCTAGCCGGCGAAACCTGGGCTGCGCCTGCATACGATGCGGTTGAACGGTTCCGCGAAGCACCACTGTGCTTGCCGTGTGTGAGTGCGACCGACCTGACAGTTATTCCAGGTATTGGACGGACGGCTTCATCCAGAATCACTCGCGCTGTGCGTGGAGGAGTGACCAACCACGCTGACCTAGCCGACAGTGCTTGCTTGACTTTAGACCAGCAAACATTGCTCTTCTTGTGCACTACATTCGATTGTTCGTGTAACTCCTTCGTGAATGCTGTGCGTTCCAGTACCCGCGTTGTTGCATCAAGCAGCACTTCTCTTGATGTTCTCACACGTCTGGACATTGCAACCGATGTCGGAAGAGTGGGCGGACTTTTTCGTAACAATGCAACCGGAGGCGACTACAGTAGCTGGCTCGTTGCCGATGCCGGTCCGTTGACGATTGGACTCGGGAACGTTGCCATCGGGGGGGGGCTAGGCGTAGTCCATGGTTCAGGGTCAACCTTTGGAAGCACACCGCTGGCCCGCGTAGCTAGTGCAGATGGTAATCCTCGTTTACGTCCGTGGACGAGTGCCATTCGCGACGGGTCGCTGTTCGGCGCCGGACTGGTAGCCCGCATTCCGGTTGATGAGCACATGGCACACGTTATGGTATTTCGTTCCGAACAAATTGTTGGCAATAGACACGAACGTTCTACTCACAGCTCGTGTACCGTTTCTTCTGAAGACTGGCTGGGTGGTATTAACATTCAGCATATTCTCTATGATGAACCATCGTTATCAACATCAATGCGCACGATCCGCGAACCCTCGCGTTTACTCATGTCTGCTGTTCTTCAGCGTTCGTTTCAGGATTGGAATGCAGCAGTTGAATTTGCCACAGATAACAGTGCTCGTGTTTGTTTTGTTGGCCTTGCCAGCGTATATCTGCCCAAACTGCAAATTCATGCATGTGCACGATGGGCGCACCCTGATATTCGAAATCCGTATGCCGCTCCAACAAGTTCGATGAGTGCGCTGGGTAACGAAGCCGGCATTGCACTTGGTGTGCGTTTTCGCGAAGTAAAATCGTGGAAACTTGATGTAACATGCGATGTTCACTCCATATTAAGTCGTTCGTTCGGGCGGCCGCTCCCCTCGTATGGCGTTGATCTTCTCTGCGACACCGAACTCCGTCTGCACAAGGGGCTTGTGATTTCGTCGCGGCTTCGCTATGAGGCTGATGACGAAGGTTGGCGACCGCAGGGTGAGGCACGGTGGCTGCAACACACACGATACCGCTGCACATTTCGATCTCAATTGGAGGCCTTCCCTTTACGTCATCTCCGCCTCATCGCGCGCATTGATACCAGAACCGTATGGTTTTCGCTTCGCCCTGACCACGAGTTTGGGATTCTGGCATATGCCGATGTGCAGTACACTCCTTACTCACGGTTGCGCTTCTCCATCAGAACGTGCGCCTACCGCTCTCCTTCCTTGCTAAGTACAGCCTATGCAGTAGAAAATCCGCTCCCGGGTTATCTCCGTACAGTTACGGGCATCGGAGAGGCAACCAGATTATTGATTACTGCACGGTACAATGTATTTCCCTGGCTTACATTAAGTAGCGCAGCGTGGGAAGTTCGGCCGGAAAGGAATAAATCTCAACTGGCTACAGGCGTACAGATAGAGATCTTCTACCTGAATAGCGCTCGGTAGGCACGTGCCTCGTTCGTAAAATGCTCTGCGATAGGCAGTGAAAACGGAGAACTCCAATCCATGCGTTCGGGATGCCACTGCACCGCCAACAAAAAGGGTTTCCCTCCCAAAGAAGCATCGCCCCATTCAAATGCTTCAACAATTCCATCCGGTGAATAGGCCGAAGGGGTAAACAGACTTGCCAGCGCATCCACAGCCTGATGGTGCGCGCTATTGATTGTTCCGTCGTAAATCCTTGAGATGTTGCGAAATACGGATCCCGACTCGATCTCGATTGCGTGCATGCTATCGGCATCTTCCATCCGACGATGCTCAATCGCAACCCTCTCCTTATGTTCTGAACCTGCAGCCATGTGTTTTGGGATATCGGGGATAAGTGTACCACCAAAAAGAACATTCAGCACTTGAAGTCCCCTACACACGCCAAGCACAGGCATGTTCATCTCGATTGCAGCGCGCGCAACGGCAAACTCCATTGCATCTCGGTGCTCGTCAATTTCCCCACACAGTTCTACCAGCTCCGGTTTGTTGTAGTGTCGTGGATGCACGTCTGGTCCGCCCGATAGCACAAGAGCCGAAACGTCTGACAAGGTTTCTACAGCACGATCCTCCGGCAGGTGGTACAGATCCACGATTTCAACATCGGGGTTCGCAGCACGCAACCATTCACCGTAATAACCATATTTAGTGCTGCCTGATGCTTTGCTGATTGCAATTTTCATAGTCAACGCTGTTTCTATGTGAGTGATAACAAGAGTGATTCAACCTGCATTGCATTCTTGCCAAGGTGCGCCTGAACGGCGAGTACACGAAAATCAATACCATGCTCAGCGAATAACGCGGGTGCTTGCTGAAGTTTCACTGCATCTTTTTCGGTAGTGACCACATCTGCATCATGTTTCTTTGCCAACGATATAACGTTTAGCACCTCTTGTTTGGTGTACCAATGGTGGTCGGGATATTCTATCGTGTGGGCAATCTCAGCTCCGTTCTTCCGTACGCTGGTAACAAAGCGTTGGGGCTCTGCGATAGAGCTAACACATACTACACGTTTACCGTTCAGTGCAGGCATTTCGGCAACAAACTCTACACCTGCTACACAACACTCTTCCGAACAGTAAGGAGAAACCTCTGCTTCCAATACGTCTGGCGTTGTGAGGACAACGGTTGCGCGACGCAAGCTTGAAAGGGGCTCTCGTAGTCTGCCTACGGGAAGAAGGCCCCTGTCCATCATGGTACGTTTATCTACAATTACAACATCCAGGTTTCTATAAAGGGCGCGATGCTGGAATCCATCGTCAACAACGATGATACTGCATGGTAGATTACCTGACGCATACACCGCTGCATCTGCTTTGTAATCATCAACCACAACGGGAACATGCAACGTTGAGGCATGCATGAAGGCTTCGTCGCCGGCATCTCTCACAGTACACCGAACGGCAACGCCATCATGTACTACCACCAGACCGCGTGAAGCTCTCTTATAACCGCGCATCACCACGGCCGGAGCATGTCCGTGGCTTCGCAAGTAACGAACAATCATTTGAACAACAGGAGATTTGCCGGAGCCCCCTACCGTGAGATTCCCGACAGAGATTACCGGCAACGAAACGTGCACAATAGGTTTACGACCGTTGTCATATGCTTTGTTTCTTCGGTTGATAACAGCTTCATACACCTTACTCAGTGCGCGCAGCATTACAGTTCCTTTGTTAGTACGTGAATGTAATGCTCAACATCAGTTCGGGATGCTGATGCGGGAACATGAATGCTCTCGCCCACTTTCACCGTGATGCGCGACCAAGGAAGTGGAAGGATGAACCGATCCCATGACTTGCGAAACGTATAGCACCTTTTCACTGAAACGCGAATAGGCGTCACCGGAACATGTGCCCGCTGTGAGGCTACAATAGCGCCTGGTTTTGCTTGTATTCGCGGTCCACGTGGACCATCGGGCGTTATCAGAACAAGTTTTGAAGCTGCAAGGGTAACAAGTGTTTGCAATGCCTCTCCCCCCCCCTTGGAGGAAGAACCGCGAAATACAACATACCCCCAATGTTGGAGCACAGATGTCAGATAGTCGCCATCCTTGCTATGGCTAACCAGGGCTGCCGGCTTGCAGGTGCGAAACACCCACCATACAGGGAGCATAGATCCGTGCCAGAATGCTACGATGCCTGGAGGTAGAGGCATGGTTCCTTCGATACGAAACCTCCACGTGGAGGCTAAAAGTGTTAACGTCAGCGCAAAGAGTTTGAGCAAACGTGAGCGAACACCGTTCATACAGTTAGACGATGAAAACGCGAAACAATGGCTTCTGCGGCACGGTCTGACGGGAGCGGGCTTGCACCATCCAATCCCAAGATGGCGCGAACATTATGCGTTGCCGTTGCAAGCTCTGCTCGCCGCACAGGGTTGTACATCAGGTCGTTCACTTCGGCAACCAATGCCGCCGGCTGAGCAGCTCCCTGTATGTATTCGTGGACAACGTTACGCCCAAGTAGATGGTTCATCATCGTTACAGTGTTGATATTAACCACGCGTTTACCAATGGCAAAGGTTAGCCACGACGTTTTATAAAATGTGGTAAACGGTAAGCCAAATACGGCAGCCTCGAGGGTGGATGTTCCAGCTTTAATAACACCGCATCCGGCATTGCTAAGCTCGCCAAATGTGTCGGATGTGATTTCTGCACCCTGATTTTCCAGGCTTTTTAGTGCAGAGTGATCAACCCCCGGCGCTCGTGCAACAACAATGTTGATGTTCGGATCCTGGCTTTTCAGACTCTTCGCTACTGCAGTAAGAAGTGGCACATGGCGGTGCAGCTCTTGTTTCCTTGATCCCGGCATAAAGAGAATTCTCTTCATGTCGCGATCAGCCGGAAGTTCGCTTACCACAGCCTGCAGCGGGTGCCCAACCCATTCCGCCCGAATACCAAACTGTTTAAAGTAATCCACTTCGAACGGAAACACAACCAATAGCTGATCCACCACGTTGGCAAGCTCGGCTGCCCTGTTCTTACCCCATGCCCAAAGCTGTGGAGCTATGTACCAACACACCGGTATCCCTAAGCCGCGTGCTCTTGCTGCAAGCCTCATGTTAAAGCCGGGATAGTCAACTGGCAAAAAAAGATCCGGCCTACGGCTTTGTAGCAATTCTCCACATTTTCGTAGTAGCGTCTTAAAATATGGCAAACGTTTTGCTACCTCCCAGTATCCCGTTACCGCCAGGTCGGACAAACGGGCAACCGAGCGCAGTCCTTGCATCTCCATGGCACTGCCGCCAAAACCCTCGAAAACAACGTTTGGAACCAAACGGCGAATAGCTGCCATCAGGTTTGAAGCATGAACGTCCGCAGAGGGGTCGCCAGCGGTGATGAAGATGCGCATGGGTACAAATCTGCCTATATTCGGACCACTTTTGAGAATTATGTTAGGTACATTCACATGAGCCGCATTATTATTCTTGCCCTTGCAGCACTGTTGTTTTCCTCACAGGCATTCGCCGGAGCCACCGTTCGCGTGTTGCCTCGAGTGCAAAACGTAGAGGTTGATGGACAAACCGAGGTTGCAGTAAAGCGAATGCCCATTGGTAGTCTGTTCGTGCTAACGGTAAACAAAGGCCAGGATGTTCGCCATTACGAAATTCAATGGTATAAAGACGGCATTCCACTTCAGGGCGAGGTAGGACAAGAGCTTCGCTATCCCATTGCTACTCCGGAACTTGCAGGTGTGTACACCGTGAAAATGTCTAGTCCATGCGCTTCAGTGATGAGCAAGCCAATCCAGGTACACATCGAGAATCGGCCTTTCCAGTTGAACACGGAAATGGGAGGAACTCACGATGGAGTGGCCGGACGGCGGACCCTTGAATCGGCGTCTCCGGTGTTTCAATTGCTAGACTGTAAGCCAAATCCTGTGTCCGACCGTACACAGATTTCTTTTACCACATCGGAGTCAGCACCCGTAGTACTTAAGGTTGTTGACCTGAACGGCAATGTTGTTGCAACACTTGTGAATGATGTTGTCCCCGCAGGCACGCACAGCGTAGAATTCAACACTCGCGAGCACAACATGGCCAGCGAACTGTATTACTACGTGCTAAGCGCTCCTGGCTTTACAGCTACCAAGCCGCTAATGCTGATTAAATAGTTCACGGGGGTAGTGTGAATACATGGCTCCGGTTGTGTGGGGCGCTGGTTCTTTGCGTAAGCTGTAGTCCCGAACCGGATACACCTACGGCCG
The DNA here is from genome assembly GCA_964525565.1 of uncultured Hyphomicrobiales bacterium. Lineage (GTDB taxonomy): Bacteria > Bacteroidota > Ignavibacteria > Kapaibacteriales > Kapaibacteriaceae > OLB6. The sequence goes on along the minus strand of CAZGHI010000052.1, from coordinate 3,407 downwards.
ACCCGCTACGACCGCTTCTGGTTCGCGACAGCATCGTGTTGGAACGTCCACATAATTGTAAAGGCACGTTGGACGACTGCGGAGGAGTGGAAATCCGATTTCCTGTATTCGACTCCGGCGAGGCAAATACTGCACAGTGGCTGAACTTTTACATTCGTAACTTTTTTGTTGATCAGTGTGGTGGCGTACCAACAACGCCGCCACCTCATGACCAGATAAACAACTTCGGACTTCCAAACATTATCGAAGCTGCTCGCCTTCTCATGGCTGATTTCGCTGAAGAGAAGAGTACCTACCCAATGAGTAAGGCTGTGTGGACGGTTCAAGGTGAGGCCAAAGTCATCGCGATGGATTCTATTGTGTGTGTGCGCTTGGATGCCTTTAGCTACCTGGGGGGGGCACACCCGAATACAAGAACAGATTTTCTTATGGTCCGGTACGACGATGGTAAGCTGGTTACAATTACTGATCTTGTTACCAATATAAAGGCGTTTACAGATTCGGTAGAGCGTGCTTTTAAACACAGTGTGGGCATGACGGATGATGATTATGGTGCCAAGGGCTACTACATCAAGAGCGGACAGTTTCCATTACCGGAAGCCTGTGGAATTACGGCCGATAGCATCATCCTTTACTATAATGCGTTTGAAATTGCACCATACGTTGTTGGGGCAACACAGGTAACTCTGCCTCGTTCTGCACTCTCCATTAAGTAGATTGATTTCAGATGGTGGATGGTGAAACGTACAGTGCCCGGAGCGAAGTAAACTCGGCATCCCAAACGGCTTTATCTTCCGCATCTTTGATGTTTGTGGCTGCTTGCACAGCCTTGATAAACCACGGCAATCCTTCCTGCTCTCTGCCAGCCGCGGCCAGTGCACGAGCCAGTGCTTCGTAGGCAAAGGCAAGATCCCAATCCTCCAATGCCAAGGCTTCGGCACGTTTAACACATCGCTCAGCCCAATAGATCGCTTCGTGGAAGCGGTTGGCCACCACATACACACGCGAAACCTGCCAATCGCCACGAACCAAATTCACAGGCTCTCCGCACTGCTTCCAGTGATATCTGCTGGCATGGGCAGCATGAATCATCTCGTCGGTTTCCTCTTGTGTGCGTTCTGCATTGTCTAACATCGTCCACACGCGGTTAAAGATTTGTGGACCCAGCTCCCGATGAATGTCAGTGCTCATGTTTCTTCCGATCAGAATACAATGAATGTGTTTTGAGTTTTTCTGCCAATTGAAGCGATCGCTTAATCCGGGTTTCGCTGCGTTTGGCCTGTGTTACATATTTCATTAGCGACCGTTTCATTCCAAGCGTTAACGAATGAAAACGTGCATCAGCATCAGCATCGGTATCCAGAACTGCCTGAAACTCCTCAGGCACATCAAGAAAGTCTGGTTCGGCATCTGCTCTGAGGAGCATGTGTACTATATCACCAGGTTCAAGTTTCAACTGTTTCATTAAATCTTTGCCTATCAAAATCACAAACCCAATCTCTGAGACAGAAATCAAAGCACGCCGAAACCATAGCCCCTTGATCTCTACCTCTACACGTCGGCTTCCCTGTTCCAAAACCTTTTTTGCAATCTGCTCTGGCACCTCAAAGTAATGTTGTCGGAGCCTTGTTTGCAGCCTGTCCAGCACCGTTTCGAAGTCAAAGGTGCGGATTCTCGAAGTGTTGGTAGGGGGCTGTGTACTGCGTGCCATATCCGTTTGTGTCTTCTAACGAACTCTTCGCAAGCTAGCATAGAGAATGCGTTTGAGTGCCCTGTGTTGCAAGATTCTCCACAGCCTGTGGAAAACTTTCTCTTGTGTGTGTGTGTGTGTGTGTTCGGTTCATATTCAAAAGCCTCTACAACACCGGATCTATCCATTGCTCCTCTACTTCCATCATCAATCTGCAGAGTTTACCGTGTGAAAACGTTCAATACTGTGTTGTTTACGATCATGATCGGTGTCCTCTTTAGCTGTAACGATCATAGTTCAGATGTACAGCAGCCTAGGTCTGCGATCCATCTTGATAAGCTTCCAGTATCGATTCAATCCCTAAGTAGCCGACTGGATAGCTTCGAAATCGTTCACACAGTTCTGGCCGAGTCCGTGCTTGATAGCATCATATCCGGATATATTCACTAAGTCAGCCTCTGAGCTCTACCTGGGATAATACTGTTTCCTATGTAACTACATCGTCGTTGCTTACCACGTTTGGTCGAGTCTATACTCCATCGAATCCGTTCTATACAGACAACTACCAGTTCGGAACCCAGTCACTCACGTTCTTTGCGGACATATGCAGCTATTAAAGTGGTCCAGCCAAACAAGTAATTCGAGATTTGGACACGCTCATCAACTACTTCTGTTCGAACAATCTTACATTCACGGAGTTCAGCCAAGGGTGTAATGCACTTACATCGGCGTGCCTAACGCTCGCTGAACCACAAGCTTTAGCAGCAGGAGCATTTGTGATGACGGCGAAATCTTCGGCAGAGTTCTGGTTGGAACATGCAAGTGAGTTCAGCAACCATACTCAGCACGCGATCTCGGCTACTGATGAGAAGATTCTGAAAGCCGACGCCTCGGCTGCAGGAAAGGGCCTTGTTACCACACTGGTTACAACGCAAAGCATCACCCATGCTGTAACGGTTGCCTACTTTGCTGGTTGCGTGGGTTCAATCCACAAGGGCATAGTGATTGGATTTGGGCTGGAGGGGTCTTGGTGGGATGTTATTTCGGGATGGTTCTTTTAGTGTTCTCAATCGCTTAGTACAAATGCAGTAGAAATACATGTTACAGTAACTACGGCAACGACTCCGTGCATCTAGGATTCACTTGGTTGCGTTGTGCATCGCAACTTTCTATACCATTGACCTACTCGTTGGTTTGTTCCTTGATCCGTTATTTCTTGAAGCGAACAACCTCATCGGGTCTCTTATCACAGCAATAGCATGTGCACTGGTGAGCTTTGAGCTAACAAAAGCAGATAAAAACAGGATGACGCAGACGTTTGATCGTTGGGATAGCCATGCGTCGGACAAACCCTTGCAGAGTACCTTGTTCAGGCACATAATAGATATATGGCAAAGCGTACTGAGCCAGGATAGGTTTAGTACATAAGTGACAACGGGATTTGGCCGTGTAAACGTATTGAACTATACAACAAGAGTGATAGAAACAGACCTGTACCTACTTTGACAGATAATGTAGTAGCCCCAACCTACAGCTAGCCTGTTCAAATAACCTACTGCCGCGTGGAATCATCACACCCATCGCTTTCAATCTGAAGTGTGGTATCACGGCAGCATAGCTCGTTTACGGCTGGCAAAAAAAAAGCCCTCGCATGGCAAGGGCTTCTTCTCTTCGCTCCGCAGCAGGGACTTGAACCCCGGACCCTCTGATTAACAGT
>CAZGHI010000051.1:0-16428 GCA_964525565.1 uncultured Hyphomicrobiales bacterium | reverse complement strand
GGGTGAAATGGTGAGGTAAGAGCTCACCAGCGGTCAGGTGACTGGCCGGCTCGGCAAACCCCGTGTGGAGCAAGATCAAGCAGAGGTGTCTGCGCTTAGGCGCACATGGCGTCCACTATGGCCTCCGGGCAACACCTCGGGTAGATCGCTAGAGGTATCTGGCAACAGATATCCCAGATAAATGGCTGCCTCCTTCACTTCGGTGAAGCAGACAGAATTCGGCTTATAGGAGTCTTCCCGTGTCAGACCGTTCAGTTCCACCATATACTCTTCCCGATGTTCTGCCAACCAACCCCATGTTGGCAGACCTCCTTCCCGACTTTGCTTCGCTGTGGCTGAGAGATCTTCACAACGCAGCCGTGATGTTTTCTGAGCAGTCCGATACGGAGGCTCTCTACAGACTCGGTCATACAATTAAAGGGTCGTTCCTACAGTTCGGCTTCGATCAGTTGGCAAACATTGGGCGTGAAATCATGGCGTGTGCAAAGGAAACAGACTGGGAAGGGGCACAGGAAAGAGTAAAACTTCTTGAGCAAATACTGCTGGACCTTCAGCAACGTCTTTCATCTAAAGCGCCGAAATAACTTTGTACAAGGTAGAGTCATGAATCGTTTTTTAACAGTCTTTATCTGCGGAATCACGCTAGCAGTAACACTCTCTGCACAGATTCGCGTTGTGGTGCTTCCCTTTCGGAATATGGATGGCGAGGTAAGCCTGAACGTATGGTCATATGATCTGGCCGACTCGCTGCGCACTGAACTTCTGCAGGTTCAGCCCGACCAAACAACATTTGTGATTGTCCCTGCCGACTCGGTTGAATTGGCAACGAGTGAGTTTAATCTGGACCCCACCAATCCACAGTACGAGAGCGATGTTTGGAGAGCCGTGGAAAAACTGAATGCACACCGCGTTGTTCAAGGCAACTTTTTTCGTCGCGGTAGTCGAGTACTTATGAATGCTTATGTGTACGATGTCGAGTTTAAAATGCCTGACCCTGAATTTCAGGCCAAAGACCTTTACAAGACTCCTGAAACCATCCTTGACATTGTTCCGGTGATGGCTCGCAAGCTTCATCCGGCACTAATGAAACCATTGCCATGATTGAACTACCAGTAATTGACGCTCCCGAACTTTCTTCACGCCGACCAGAGTGGTTAAAAGTTCGCGCACCAGGCGGGGCAGACTATGCCCGACTAAAGGGCATGATGCGCTCCAAGGCGTTACATACAGTTTGTGAAGAAGCTCGTTGCCCAAATATCACTGAGTGCTGGAATGCAGGTACGGCAACGTTTATGATCCACGGCGATACGTGCACACGATCGTGCGGGTTCTGTGCTGTAAAAACGGGGCGTCCTCTTCCTGTGGACCTCGATGAGCCACGTCGTGTTGCTGAAGCGGTGGTTGCCATGAACCTTCGCCACGCAGTAATAACCAGCGTGAACCGCGACGAGCTAAAAGATGGCGGCTCTGAGATATGGGCTGAAACAATTCGTGCTGTACGAGAAGCCTCGCCAGCCACTACCATCGAGGTTCTTATTCCGGACTTTAAGGGGAATACCGACAATTTGTATCGGATCATCCGTGAAAAACCGGACCTGCTCAATCATAACACCGAAACTGTGCCACGATTATATAAACGTGTACGACCACAAGGACGTTATCAGTGGACGCTTGACGTTCTTGCAGAAAGTAAACGTGCAGGAATGCGCACAAAAACAGGCATTATGCTAGGGCTTGGCGAAACACCGGACGAAGTCCTTGCAACAATGCAAGACCTTGTTAGCGTTGGCACTGATGTGCTTACACTTGGACAGTATCTTCAGCCAACAAAAAACCATTTGCCCGTGGACCGATTCGTACACCCCGACGAGTTTAAGCGCTACAAGGAGGTTGGTGAACAGATGGGCTTTGATCATGTTGAAAGCGGACCTCTTGTTCGTAGTTCCTACCATGCTGAGAGGCATGTATAGCCGTGAACACATTAGGGATGTAACTGAAGAACGACTTGCTGTAAATCGGTAATACGTTTTGTGTGTTTACGCTTCCGCAGCCGGTGGTGTATTCTGGCTCTCTGCTATTAGTTCTGCAAGTTGTTTGCGTAACATTCTGTGATCGACAGTTAGCGTTATCGTTTCATCCGCTTCAATCAACGTGGTCGTTGTCTTCAGCAAATCGTCAATCTCCCGCAGCTTTGGTAAGTCGGAAAGCGAGTTCAACCCGAACAAACGAAGAAAGTCGTCGGTGGTGCCATATAAAATGGGTTTGCCTACAGCCTCACTTCGGCCAACAATGGCTACGAGATCCTTCTCCACCAACGAGTTCACAACGTCGCTGGTGGTAACGCCGCGTACTGCATCAATCTCGCTCTTGGTGATTGGTTGTCGGTAAGCAATGATAGCAAGAGTTTCCAATGCCGCCTGCGTTAATCTTTTTCGGTTGCGTGCTTTTAGCAAACGCTGCACAAGCTGACCGTGCTGTGGTGTGGTAGCAAATTGGTAGCCACCGGCTATCTTCACAACGCGAAATGGCCGGTCGCCCATTTCCAACTCATCGTTAATCTCTACCACTAAATCATCGAAGTACCCCTTTGGCACTTCGAATGGTTCTTTGGACACAGCAGGAGTGTTCTCCGGAGGCACATCTAACGGAAGGTGTTGCTGACCAGGGACTTCGCTCGTTGGGTCTTCAAGCACCAATATTTTGTGCATCATCCGCGTTGTTAGCGGCTCTTCACTGGCAAAAATCAGCGACTCAAGAGCACGACGTTGGTCGTACCGTTCCAGCGTAAAGAAGTATGGAACGTTAAGGGGCTCTGGTGACCCGGTTGTTTCAATATCTGTCATGATAATATTTCTGTTCCGGTTTCAGTTGATGTCTCTGGCAACTCTTGGGTAACCTCGTCGTCGTTCCGATGAACAATCACGATGTCGTCAAACTGTTCATCTTGCTGCACTCTGATCCGATGGTTCTTCGCCAACTCTAAGAGGGCCAGAAATGTAACAACAATGTGGGTTTTTGTTAAGCCACCTACAAGCTCAAAAAATCGAATACTTGGTCGGCTGCGTAGCAAATGTGTTATTTCTTCGGCTTTCTCTTCTACGGTGAGTGGATACCGTTCAACGATATGAGAAGCAGGTGTTTCGGGAGCGCGCTCAACGGCACGCTTTAGTGCTTTTAAGAGGTCGAACAGTGTTGCATTTCGGTACGATCCTTGATCTTCCTGGTGAATGTGTTCTGCTTCAAATACACGTCTGTACAAAACGTAACGCTGTTCATCGGCTTGTGTGCTTAACTGTTCCGAAGCCTCCTTGAATTGTTTGTACTCAAGCAACCTGCGAACAAGCTCGGCTCTTGGGTCATGCTCATCTACGGTGCCTGCCTGTGCTTCTGTTCGTTCTTCCCGAGGTAGCAACATTTGGGCTTTGATTTGCACCAACATCGACGCCATAACAACAAATTCACCGGCCAGCTCTAGATCGAGCAACTCCATTACACGCACGTACTCAAGGAATTCCTGCGTAATGGAGGCAATAGGGATATCGTAAATATCGAGTTCATCGCGCCGAATGAAGAAGAGCAAAAGGTCTAGCGGACCCTCGAAGTTTTCGAGTCTTACGTTCAGCATATTAAAGCCCCTTACCCCTTACAAAAATTCTTGGCACTCTCTGAGAAATAGCTGTTGTAATCTCGTATGGAATGGTGCCGGCCCATGATGCAATATCTGTTGCATCTATGCTCTGAACCTTGCCAGTGTTGTCGGCCTGTGTGCCAAGAAAAACAACTTCGTCGCCAATAGCTACGTCGGCCTTGCCAACATCCACCATCACCTCGTCCATGCAGATTGATCCAACCACAGGGTGCAAAGTGCCGCGGATGATACAGTAGGCTTTCCCGGAAAGGGCTCGGCTGTAGCCATCGCCATATCCGATTGGAACAGTGCAGATGGTGGTTTCCTGTGTAGTCATATATCGGCGTCCGTAGCTCACCGTTTCTCCGGGCCATAGTCGGCGTTTGGAGAGCACACGGGATGTAAGCCGCATAACCGGGCGTAAGTGCAGCTCGTCGGCTGCAGGAGATGCGTAGCCATACAGCGATAGTCCGGGACGAACGAGTGTAAACAATGACTGCGGAGACTGCCAGAGAGCGCCTGTATTCGCCGCATGAATATGTGCAAAGGTACGGCCTTGTTTCTGGAGCCGTGCAAGTAAGGCGTAAAATATGTCGAGTTGTTCGGTGAGGAAAGCATCATGTAACACATCGGCCGTAGCCATGTGGGTACATATACCCTCCACAACAAGTCGGCTCATTGTGTCCAGTTTGTTCAGTACGTCCGGCACATCGTGTACGAGCACCCCATCGCGGTGCATTCCAGTATCTACGTACAGGTGTGCATGAACATAAGCGCCGCTCCGAGCCGCCGCCTCGTGTATTGCCTGCGCCTGCAGAACATCCCCGACTACAGGGGTAAGGTTATAGTGAACAACTGCATCAGCCTCTGAAGATTCGTTGGGTGTGAGAACGAGGATTGGAACCTGTATTCCTGCCTCTCGCAGTGCAATTGCTTCTTGTATGAATGCAACTCCCAAAAATTGAATTCCGTGTTCAACAAGTAGCCGAGAGACTTCAATCATCCCATGTCCGTAAGCATTGGCTTTGACCATCGCGCAAATACCTGCCGAACCGGCTTTCCGGCGGATCGTTTTCAAATTCCATTCAAGAGCATCCAGATCAATCGTGGCAACAGTACTACGCATCAGTGAAGGCCTTCTTTCTCAACCCACTCAAATCGGTCGCGTATCTGATCAACTGACAGGTTGTTGCCAAGTGCACAGATGAGTTTAATCCGCGCCTTCGGTCCGTTTAAGTAATCAGCAAAAATCACACCTGCCGAGTGCAAATGTTTTCCAGCTCCTTCATATGCATAAACGTGCTCTACGCGACCTACCGGGCATCGGGAAACCAGCACCACCGGAATGTTCTCGCGCACGACATCTACCAATGCGTGGTACACCGATGGCGTAACGTTGCCAACACCGAATGCCTCGATGACTAATCCATCGGGGTTATTATGCACTGCAGCGTCAACCAGCCAACGGTCCATACCCGCATAACACTTTAGCAATGGCACAAATCGAGGAAGATGATCAAGAACAAAATGCTCGCGGTGGAGTGGATTTCGAAGAAACAGAACGTGTTTGTTTTTAACGTGGCCAAGTGGACCAAAGTTCATGCTGGTGAACGTATTCACATCTTCCGTATCTGCCTTTGTTGCTTCGGACGCAGCCAGAATATCACCGCCAAGCAACACCAAAACTCCTTTGTTTGCGGCCTCGGGAGTTGCACAAACCAAGATAGCGTCGCGTAGGTTTCGCGGACCATCCCAATCCGGTTCCGAAGAATTTCGCATGGCGCCGATTACAATTATCGGCTTATGTGTGGTTACGGTACAATCAAGAAAGTATGCTGTTTCTTCCAGCGTGTCGGTACCATGGGTAATCACCACACCGTGAACAGTGGAGTCGTTACAGTATTGTTGAACCAATACCGAAAGATCCTGCATATGCTGTAGGGTGATGTGTGGACCGGGGTATGCACCGAATTCATGGATTACGATATCAGCTTCTTTGCGCACATCCGAAATGTGTGCAAGAATCTCACCGCCCGTTAGGCGTGGCACCACGCCACCAAAGGCTTCAACGAGCGTAGAAGCAATGGTTCCGCCGGTAAAGATGATAACAATACGAGGTAACACAACAACGAAAATAGAGAGCCGGTGCAATTCGTACTTTTGCCGCCATGATTCGAGGCCCAGAACACCTTACCGGCGTAGGAACATACACTCCCGGCGAATCTGCAGAGCAGATTCGCCATCGGTATGGATTGGCTAACGTAGAAAAGCTAGCTTCGAACGAAAACCCATTGGGTCCATCTACTCTTGCAGCAGAAGCTGCAAGCAAGGCAATACGTACGCTCCACCGGTATGGTGATGGTGGAGCTGCGCTCCGTACGGCACTTGCTCAGCACCATGGTTGTTCTGCAGAGTGCATTGTTGTTCACAATGGTTCGGATGCGCTCATCCACCATATCATGCGAACGTTTTTACTCCCTGGTGACACAGCGTTGAGCTGTGAAGGGGGCTTTGTAAGCTTTGACATTGCCGTTAAGGCAGTTGGCAAAGTTCCACACTACGTACCACTTGCCCCGGGATATCGGTTCGATGTGGAAGCGCTTGCTTCGGCTGTTACCCCCAACACCAAGGTGTTGTATATACCAAATCCAAACAATCCTACGGGTACACACATTACAACCGCCGAGTTGGAATGGCTCGTTAACAACGTGCCTGCGTCGGTACTGATTGTAGTTGACGAGGCATATTTCGAATATGCTGTTGCCCAGGCTCCAACAACCTACCCCGATAGCACAAAGCTGAATCGGAAAAACCTTGTCACCTTGCGTACCTTTTCGAAGGCATATGGACTCGCTGCACTACGCATTGGGTATGCCATTGGCTCACCTGATGTAATACAATGGCTTTTGAAAACCGTATTGCCATTCGATCCAAATGCTGTTGGCTGTGCTGCTGCAATTGCCGCATTAAACGATTCCCAGCATATTCGCAAAACTGTAGAAACGGCACAACAAGGAATGGTGCTTGTGCGTGATGCACTTGAAGGATGCGGATACCGTACTTCTGATAGTGTTGCGAATTTTGTTTTCGTGGATTGTGGTTCTTCACAGTTGGCGGAGAAGTTTTACATGATGCTTTTACACAAGGGGTTTATTACCAGAAGACTGACTGCATTCGGACATCCAGGTGCTGTTCGCATAACCCTTGGTACACCCGAACAGAACATTCAGTTAGCAACGGTGCTCACTGAACAATCAGAACTTTTTGTTGAAAGTTGACTAAAGGAATACGATGATTTCTGAAGAAGTACTCGAGCAACAAACAGAACAAGCAGATTTTCTGCCGATTAACGGCACGGATCATATCGAATTCTATGTAGGCAATGCCAAACAAGCTGCATTCTTTTATCGCACCGCTTTTGGATTTCAGCTTATTGCCTATGCCGGACCAGAAACAGGTGTCCGCGATCGCGCCTCGTACGTATTGCAACAAGGCAAAATTCGCCTCGTGTTAACAACACCAATGCACCCTGACCATCCGATCAGCGAGCACATTAAGAAACACGGCGACGGCGTAAAGGTGCTGGCTCTTTGGGTTGATGATGCCACCAAAGCATGGACAGAGACAACCAAGCGTGGAGCGAAAAGTGCAATGGAACCCACAACGCTCTCGGATGAACATGGTACGGTTGTGGTCTCTGCCATCCATACATATGGCGACACGTGGCATACGTTTGTAGAACGCCGCAACTACAGCGGGGCTTTCCTTCCAGGCTATCAGCCTGCATCCGATGATTACACCACCACCCCGGTTGGCTTGCTCTATGTAGATCACTGCGTTGGTAACGTTGAGCTAGGAAAAATGAATGAATGGGTTGCATTTTATGAACAGGTGATGGGTTTTAAGCTGTTACTCACGTTCGACGACAACGACATTTCAACTGAGTACTCAGCCCTTATGAGTAAAGTAATGAGTAACGGCAATGGCTACATTAAGTTCCCGATTAACGAGCCTGCAACCGGAAAGAAAAAAAGTCAGATTGAAGAGTATCTAGAGTTTTATCAGGGGGCCGGAGTTCAGCATATCGCCGTTGCCACCAACGACATTCTTTACACAGTATCCGAACTGAGGCATCGGGGTGTTCAGTTTCTTACCGTTCCTGATACCTACTACGAAGATTTGCTCGACCGCGTGGGTACGATAGACGAAGACATCAACGAACTGCGAAAACTCAATATACTTGTCGATCGCGACGACGAAGGATACCTGCTCCAAATCTTTACAAAACCTGTTGAAGATCGCCCGACGCTGTTTTTTGAAATCATTCAGCGCAAAGGGGCACGATCGTTTGGCAAGGGCAATTTCAAGGCATTGTTCGAGAGTATCGAACGTGAACAGGCTCGACGAGGGAACCTGTAATACTCCATATCCACAGAAACCAACACATTAACTACACCACTAAACCTTTTGGACGGTTCTATGGCCTCTGGCTCAAAGACCACAAACAAAAAGCCGAAAGCGGCATCCTCGGTAGCCATTCCTCATGGATCGCAGCCCTTTCTGGCATCTGTTAACCACTACTTCGACAAAGCAGCGAAGTTTGTAAACATCCCCCCCGGCTTGATTAATCAAATCAGGGTATGTAACTCGGTGTACTACATGCAGTACCCGGTGCGTATCAAAGGCCAGGTTCAGGTAATCCAGGCTTGGCGTGCCGAACACAGTCACCACAAGCTACCGTGCAAGGGTGGCATTCGCTATGCAGAAACGGTAGATCAGCAAGAGGTAGAAGCCCTTGCAGCTTTAATGACGTACAAATGTGCTGTTGTTGACGTTCCGTTTGGCGGAGGAAAAGGCGGCATTAGAATCAATCCAAAACAGTACTCGGTTGACGAGTTGGAACGCATTACGCGACGTTATACCGTGGAATTGATCAAGAAAAATTTCATCGGACCTTCCACGGATGTTCCTGCGCCGGATTATGGAACCGGACCTCGCGAGATGGCATGGATTGCTGATACATATCAGACGTTTGAGAAGGATAACATCAATGCTTTGGCCTGTGTGACCGGCAAACCCGTTGGCCAGGGTGGTGTACGAGGGCGTACAGCAGCAACAGGCCGGGGTCTCTTTTTTGCAACACGCGAAGCTGTTAACGACAAAGACTTGATGAAGCGATTAAAGATGCCAACCGGCCTTGCAGGCAAGAGGATCATTGTGCAAGGTTTTGGCAATGTAGGTTACCATGCAGCAAAGTTTTTGCAAGAAGGTGGCGCAATAATCATCGGCATTATTGAGTACGATGGTGCCGTTGTGAACGACAAGGGTATTGATGTTGAAGAACTTAATGCTCATCGCTTTGAAACCGGCTCGATTACGAATTACTCGAAAGCAAAAACGGTAAAAAATGGCCTGAGTGTGTTGGAATATCCATGCGATATTCTGGTTCCGGCAGCTCTGGAATCACAGATCTACAAGGAAAACGCACCTAACATTAAGGCTAAGATGATCGTTGAGGGCGCAAATGGTCCGGTTACATCCATCGCAGAAGAGATTTTACTCAAGAAGGGCACGTTTGTTATGCCCGACATGTACGTTAATGCTGGTGGTGTAATTGTTAGCTACTTTGAATGGCTCAAGAACATCTCTCATGTTCGATTCGGCCGGCTCGACAAAAGATTTGAAGAAGGCTCAAATACACGTCTTATTGATACCATCGAGCGACTAACCGGCAAGTCACTGAGCATACATGAGCGCGGTATCGTTGCACGAGGCGCTGATGAAGAAGACATTGTGAATTCAGGTCTGGAAGACACCATGATTGGCGCTTACCACGCTATCATGGAAACAATGCGTTCCGATAAACGATACAACGACATGCGCACTGCTGCCTTCGTGAATAGCATCTCGAAAATCGGGCAGTCGTACGAATTGCTCGGAATATTCCCGTAGTACATCAAAAGCCGTCATTAGAAATACAAAAAGGGGTCGGAATTTTCCGACCCCTTTTCTTATGGAATCATCTTCTACGTGGCTTACTGAACCAGAACCTTAACGAGTGCAGACGAGCCTGCATGCTCAATCACAAACACATATACACCCTGCGCAACTCGCCGGCCCGATGCATCACGTGCATCCCATCGAATTGCTCCCCTGCCCCTTAACGCCGTAATCTCTGTTCCTAGTGTCGAGTACACACGAACGTGAGCGATACCGTCACCGGGTACGGTTATAAACAACTCCTCCGTCATTGGATTCGGAGCCACTGTCATCCCTGGAATGCCGGTGTACTCTTGTACACTGGACACATCGCCGCGCCGCAGAACCACCTGTGCTGTGCCTGCAGTGCTTGCGATTGCAAGAATCGCTTCTTCACCTGATTCAGAGGCCGTTGCAATCCCAACTTCGAGTACGTCGTTTTTAACAATGGTAAAAGGAGTGGTAGGGTGACTACGTAGCGAGAATGAAGATGCCCCGGCACCGATTAATTGAATCGAGGTAACAGAGGCTTGTTCGCATTGTAATGGAAGCATTCTGGCATACAAGGTATGGTCGATAACCCCTTGTGCAAAGGTTAGTGTATCCGTTTCCGGAACCAAGTCAGACACAATTGTGGCAACGATGGAGGTTGACGCTTCACCACCCGTGGATGTAAACACAACGGTACCTGACAGTTGACCTACTTGCTGAGGTGCGAGCCGAATCGTTACCGCCTGAGATTGCCCGGGCTCTATCACAAATGGAAGATCCGGATGAACAATCTGAATGGATGCCTGAGGTGTTGTGGCAATTGCCGTAACGGTAATTGGCGTTCCACCTTCATTGAGTACCAATCCCTGAACAACGGAGTCAGCACCAGTACAAAGGCCAATGTTGCCAAAGTCGATGGAATCAGTGCTAACACCAACCACACCTGGACCACTCGTTGGGTTTACCGTTACCCGAGCTGATCCCGAGGTAACTTCGGTACACTTGTTGGAGACTACGCATGTGTACGAGCCGGAATCACTTCGGACTGCTGATATTTTCGTAAACATTTTTTCGGTTGCACCCGGTATGGGTACGCCATTACGAAGCCACTGGTATGAAAGCTGCTCACCAGTTGCATTCACGGTTAATGTTAGCGTCTGGCCTACGGTGATGGTAACATCTGAAGGATGTGTGGTGATGGTGGGCTTTTCCAGCACGTTAATCTTGATAATGGGTGTTGTATCCGGAGGTGTGCACACACCTACAACCCGACACCGATAATCTCCATCCGACAGTTCGGTTATGCCATTTAATACGAGTGATGCCGAGTTTTCACCGGGGATAATAACACCGTTCTTTGACCACTCATACGTGAGGCCGTCGCCAGTTGCAGTTACATTTAGCGTAATGTTTGCACCTTCGCACGTGTCAATCGGACCCACGGTGGACTGTGTAATCTTGGGGCGTTGTTGAAGAGTAACTGTTACCTTTTGTGATGTTACAGATTGTGAACATGATGTAACCACACAATCGTACTCGCCAGCATCTTGCTCCACTGCATTCGGTACACTATACACTCCTTGTACGGCACCTGGGATGTTAGTTCCTCCCTTCCTCCACTGGTACACTGGGTCTTTCCCTGTTGCTCCGCAAATCAGTTGAAAGGCTCGTCCCTCGCAGACGGTTTGATTGGTTGGCTGCGTTGTAATAACGGGCATGCCACTCACTGTAAATCCAAGCGTTCGTGCCAATTCTGTTCCGGTTGAAACCTCGACCAAACGGATCATATACGTGGATGCTGAAGGTAAGGATGTTGGAAACGTGTAACTGTACTGTCCTGTATTAGCAGCTATGGAGTTGTTTACAACTGTTGTGTTCGCAAAGTTGTCGCTCGACAGTTCAATGCGAATGTTTCCGAGCCCCGTTTGTGTCCAGGTGATATTTAATGACTCTCCAACGCAAAATGCAGTAGCACCAGTAGGGTTGGTAATAGTAGCTCCCTTTACTGTGATCTGGGTGCTATACAGATTCCACACATCTCCTGCGCTATTGCCGTTGTTGTTGACGGCATTGCCTGCAGCATATAAGGTATATACACCATGAGCTGCCGGTGATGTCCATGTGAACGTGAAGTTGGCGCCACCTGCTGCAAATGCCTGCGCATTCGTGTGCGTAAGCTCATTGTTGAGCATTTGAATGCCGTTGCCTGGGGTAAACGCTGCGCTCTTTGCTCCTGCACCTGACAAGATCGCAAGATTAAATCCGGCAGCGTTTTGCCCTGCATTCGCAACTCTGAACGTGTACTCTGTAGCCGAATTTGTGTACACTGAGGTGGAGCCTGTTAGAGAGAGAACGGTATTGGCATTTGCATTACCTCCATGGCAGGTTCCTCCACCACAGCCATTCTGGTATAGCCCGGTTATCCCATTTGGGTAAGCGGCAGCGGTTGAACAAAACAAACAATGGGCAACGATAACGATGCCCATCAAAAGTAGTCTTGGTATTCTCACGTGTTACTAGCTCCTGTTTTTGGCAACAATTAAGAAGCCATATTGACAGGGAGCCTCACGAAAAGTTTCGCTGCGTATTAAGAATGTGCAAACAGCTTGGCGGAGATTTTGATGATTTCGCCAACACTGCTACCTACTAACCCCTCCTTGCCTTTAATATCGAAATCAGCCAGTTTAACGTTGAACGATGCCGTAATCATTACAAGATTGCCTGTTGCTCGTTTTTTTGTTTCGTCGCTTTCCGGTAAAAACTGCAGTTCAACTGTGGCCGTCAACGGCTTTGTAACACCATGACATGTGAACATTCCAATAGCTGTAGCTCGTGCAATATGTTTACCGCCTTCACTACTAACACTAATGTTCTGTAGGCCTGTAACATTATAGGAGATAGTTGGATACTTCTCAGCATCGAGCCAGACGTTGCTGTACATGTGGCCGTCGCGTTTTGTGATTGCTGTCTTCATGGACTTCACCTGAACGGTAATGAGCCCTTTGGTGGCTTCGAGGTTTGCAGGGTCTAACGTAAAGTCGCCAGATATTCCGTTTGCAGTTCCTGTGATATTCTCTAACGGTGCTTCACTTATGAATTGAAGGTTGTTTGCGCCGACCTTGTCATTTAATGTGTACTTCTTTGCACCACCGGCAACCCCATGAAAGCCCGTTCCCGCACTCAATTGCAGAGAAGCGAACAGTACAAACCAACCAGCAACAATTATCCTAGTCATCCTCTATCTCCCTGTAAAGTAGATATCAAATATGTGTTTACACACGCATTTCACGGATAACCGATTCTAATATTGCCGATGCCTGATCGATTTCGTCGGATGTTGTTACGTTACTTAGCGAGAACCTCACCGACGATTTCGATTCTAACATGCTGCGGTGCATAGCCTTAAGAACGTGGCTGGGCTGCTGACTTCCGGAAACACACGCACTGCCGCTGCTTACCGCCAAACCATGAATATCAAGAAGTTGTATGATGCTCTCAGCATCCTCGATAGAGATATCGGGAAATGAAACGTTAAGAATATGCGGTGCTGACTGATCCAGCACTGTATTTAATATAACCGGTGAGCATTGATGATTAATGTGTTCCCACAATCTATTGCGCAATGCTCGCATGGTGTGGTTTGCGCTGTCACCAACTGTCATTGCTCGGCGAACTGCATGCTGAAAGCCAACAATAAGTGCCACCGGCTCGGTTCCTGCCCTGCGATTTCTTTCTTGTCCACCACCTCGCTGAATGGATGGAAAGTCTATGCCCTTTCGAATAAACATTGCTCCAATTCCTTTGGGACCATGCACCTTGTGCGCTGAAAATGATGCAAAGTCAACCCCCATCGTTGTAAGGTTTAGAGGCACCTTCCCTAATGCTTGTACGGCATCCGTATGAAGCAATACATCTGGTGCGAGCTCACGCACCCTTACAATATCCTGAAGGAATCCGGTTTCGTTATTTACATACATCAGCAGAGTCTGCGACCTGTTAACAGCTCCCACGTGGTCCCAATTGAGTTCCCCCCGCTCGTCAACAGGTAGAATGCCGCTGCCTATCGCCTTATCTGCTATTGCCTGCATAGGCTCGAGAACTGCATGGTGCTCCGTTGACCCACAGTACACATAACGAGCAAGATCAGACTCCTGAACACACCCACGTATAATCGTATTGTTGCTCTCCGTACCTCCGCTGGTAAAAATCAACTCTGCCGGGTGTGCACCAATAGATGCAGCGATTTCTTCTCTGGCATTTTCAATCGCCACTCTTGCACGCCTGCCTGCTGCGTGAACGCTTGAAGCGTTTCCATATTCGCTGGTCAGCCAGGGTAGCATTGCTTCCAGTACCAAAGGGTCGAGCGCTGTTGTTGCGGCATTATCTAAGTAAATCACAAACGACCGAATCCTTTAAATACATCAAACTTGGCGCTGTACAGAACGATATTCATGTTCTCGTCGCGAAGTGTGCCGCCCGACGGTGAGTAGTAAAACGTTCCTAGCACGGGTGTGGGTGTTCGTGCTAATGTTCCGTTTGAATCAACAAAAAAGTGCACAATCTTGTAGCCAAGTTTTTCTTCGGCTGATTGCGCCTGAAGCAGAAGATGCTCGGGTGAGTACACGTTCAGGTTGTCTGTCACGTCGTTGCGTCGCTAATTAGTGTTCGAAATTAGGGTAATTTCGCCCCTTCCTATGTTTTGCTCACTCATACTTACACCATGCTAAAGGTTTTACGGAGCATTTTTGGCTCCAAGTCCGACAAAGATGTTAAGGCCGTTCTTCCGATTGTAGCAGAGATCAACTCGTATGCGGCTTCGTATTCATCGCTCAGTAACGACGAGTTGCGAAACAAGACGGATGAATTCCGGCAACGCATACAAGAAGCTGTGCAAGAACTGGTAAACGAAGAATCAGCCATCAAGGAAAGGCTGCGTACCGATACCTCAATCACCCATGCGGAACGCACTGACTTGTATGCAAGGCTGGACGAAAATGCAAAAGAACAGCACGAGGCAATTCAGGAAGCATTGAACATGATCCTGCCTGAAGCCTATGGACTGGTAAAGGAAGCTTGTAGGCGGCTGGTAGGATATACGTACACCATGGTTGGGCACGAGACAACATGGGACATGGTTCCCTACGATGTCCAGCTCATTGGTGGAATTGTACTCCACCAAGGAAAAATTGCTGAAATGGCAACGGGCGAAGGTAAAACCCTTGTTGCTACTCTTCCATTATACCTAAATGCATTACCCGGACGTGGTGTGCACTTGGTTACGGTAAACGACTACCTTGCTCGTCGCGATCGTGAATGGATGCTTCCGTTATTTACGATGTTGGGGATAACAACCGATGTCATCCAAAGCTCCATGCCACCGCAAACACGGAAGCCGGCCTATGCAGCCGATATTACCTATGGGACCAATAACGAATTCGGCTTTGATTACCTGCGCGATAACATGGTAACGAATGCCGACGATATGGTCCAACGAGGACATTGGTTTGCCATCGTGGATGAGGTTGACAGCGTGTTAATTGATGAGGCACGGACACCACTCATTATCAGCGGACCGGTTAGCTCCGGTAGTACAGAGCAGGCCTTTGTTAACATGGTTCCGCGCGTACGACGACTTGTAGAAGTTCAATCTAAGTTCATCAATACCATTGTCTCCGAAGCCGAAGCTCTTCTGGCTTCCGGTAAAAAGGAAGATGTTGCACAGGCCGGTGTAAATCTTCTGCGTGCTCACCGTGGCATTCCTAAACACGGTAGGCTCATGAAATTGCTTCAAGACCCGGATAACATGAAGCTGCTCCGCGATACAGAGCTTGAATACCTGAAAGACCAAGGTACACGCATGGCCGTTATTGACGACGAGCTGTACTTTACTGTTGACGAGCGCAATCACCAAATTGATATTTCAGAAAAGGGAAGAGAACTTCTTGCTACCACGCAGGAAGATCCTAACATGTTCGTCATCCCGGACATCGGCACCGAAATGAGTGCCATTGAATCGAATTCCGCATTGAGTGCAGAAGAAAAACAACTCCAAAGAGATGAACTCCTCCGAACGTTCTCCGAGCGTTCGGAACGTATTCATATCGTAAATCAACTTTTGCGCGCCTATACCCTCTATGTGCGCGACGACGAGTACGTTGTTCAAGACGGCAAAATCAAAATAGTTGATGAGTTTACCGGTCGCATCCTGGAGGGTCGCCGATACTCCGATGGTCTGCACCAGGCTATCGAAGCCAAAGAAGGGGTTGTTGTTGAACAAGACACACAAACATTTGCAACTGTAACTCTTCAGAACTACTTCCGCCTGTATAAAAAACTCGCCGGTATGACAGGTACTGCAGAAACAGAAGCCGCGGAGTTTTGGGAGATTTACAAACTTGATGTTGTGGTGATCCCGACAAATAAAACAATCGTCCGTAAGGATCTTGATGATTTAATCTACAGAACGAAGCGTGAAAAGTACAACGCCGTTGTAGAGGGTGTTCGTGAGCACATACAACAAGGCAGAGCTGTTCTTGTTGGCACAACCAGTGTTGAGGTGTCGGAATTGCTAAGCAAGATGCTGAAACGAGCTAACATCCAGCACAATGTACTGAATGCAAAACAGCATCAAAGAGAAGCCGAGATTGTTGCGAATGCAGGTCGGAAAGGGGCTGTGACAATCGCTACCAATATGGCTGGTCGCGGAACGGACATCAAACTCGAACCTTCTGTACGCGAAGCCGGCGGATTGGTGATCATCGGCACGGAACGCCACGAGAGCCGACGCATAGATCGGCAGTTGCGAGGTCGTTCCGGCCGACAAGGCGACC
>CAZGHI010000050.1:12674-16778 GCA_964525565.1 uncultured Hyphomicrobiales bacterium | reverse complement strand
TTACCGCCAGCAACCGAACTCCACGGCCAAGAATGAGATCCCGATTGAACTACAGAAGATCATTGAACGGAAGTCTCCCGCTGGTAGTGCTGTACAACAAGGAGTTGTTGAAGTCTATGGCGAGGTATTTCACCCTGGCTCGGTAGTGATCACTCCCGGAGTTACCCGGGTATCCGAGGTTCTCTCCCGTGCCGGTGGCATCAAACCCGGCGCCTCACTCACATTGAGTTATATCGTACGTCCGGACCGTGGAGCGGCTTCACAGCGAGAATTATCAGAGCGGTCTTCGCGGCGCTTCATGTACAGCGATCTCAAATTAGAAGATACCCTTCGCTTTCAAATGGATCAGTTTTTCAGAGTTCCCTATGTAAGCTGTGATCTTGCGCAAGCACTTGCCGATACCAATTCACAGCAGAATGTAGCGCTGGAGAATGGCGATATCGTTGTTGTTGAATCAACACCAAACCAGGTGTTTGTCTATGGACAAGTGAACAGCCCCGGTTATGTTCCGTATCAACCGAAGAAGAACCTACGATGGTATGTTGAGCAAGCCGGTGGGTTTGCAGCCGGTGCCGAAAAGGGAAGGTCCCGTATTATTCGAGGTAAAACCAAGGTGTGGACGGAGGATGATAGCGATGTTTATGTTTATCCTGGTGACGAAGTTTACGTACCGCGGCCCCCAGCCGTCCCTATAGGAGTAGAATTGCAAACCTATGCTGTGATTGCCGGCATCTTGTCGAGTGTAGCTGCACTCGCAGCTACCATCATAACGATTACCAGGTAAGTAGCACTGTGAATTACGTGCTAGATGCAGGTATCGTATTGTCGGTAATAAGTATTGTCGGTATTTGTTACCCTCATGTACTGTATCCGCTTTTCCTTCGACTGCTTCGTATTATACGATCGGAAAAACCCGTAGGCCGTATTCAAGATCTGCCATCGATTACCGTGATCATAGCCACATATAACGAGGAGAGTATAATCGGTGACACCTTACAGAGGCTACTGAACTCGGACTATCCCTCAGATCGTATGCGGGTAATGATTGCAGACGATGGTTCGAGTGATGACACAGTTCGCATCATTCAATCCATTGCTGAAAACGACAGCCGGCTCCTACTCTTGCAATGTGAGAGGCGGGGAAAGAACAACGCTGTAAGCCAGGCAATCAGCTTTATTGCAACGGATGTAGTGGTGTTTATGGATGCAGATACCTTTGTGGACACATCCACTCTTCAAGCTCTTGTTTCAAGGTTTTCTCACCCGGATGTGGGTGCCGTTGTATCCGTAATTACAAGCGTGCAACCAGGTGGAGGTAGTGACAGTGGTAATCATGGCGACTCTGTGTACCGGCGATTTGAAAACATCACGAACATCCTTGAGTCAGATATTCACAGCACGGTTTCGTCGAATGGAGCCCTGTATGCTGTACGACAAGAATTCGCAGCACCAATACGTAGCAATCTTGCAGCCGATGATTTTGTCCCGTTGCTCAGGACAATGAAGGCCGGGAAGCGTGTTGTAATAGAACCAACGGCGTTAGTATTCGAAGGCCGACAAAACAATATCCGAACGGAAGTTCGGAGAACTCGGCGCACTGTTGCAGGTGGAATGGCAGCCGTCTGGGCGCAACGATCGCTATTGCTTCCGTCTGCCGGTTGGCCTGCCTTCTTTTTGTGGTCGCATCGTATTGCACGGTGGATGAGCCCATTTTTTCTCATTCTCCTCCTTTTCTCTACATTTTTAACAGTAAGCGACCCGTTGATCTTTGGAATCTTGTACTACGGACAATGCACCGTGTATGGAGCTGCATTGCTCAGTAGGGTTTCTAGCAGAATGGAGATGCACATTCCCGTTATTTGGGTGGCAGAATTCTTCGTAGCCATGAATATTGCCATGTTCCTTGGCTTTCTCAGTTTTCTGCAGCAACGTCCACTTGATACCTGGACACCAGGAGCATCATAATGGCACAGAATCACACCGCGAAAAAGGTATTGCAGGGTAGTGTTGTGATGCTGATGACGCAGGGTGCATCAATGCTTTTATACTTTTTGGCTCAACGCATCATCCTTTCTGAGCTAACGAAAGATGCCAATGGGTTGTTGTTCGCAGAACGCCGCATGGTTGATTTAATCATGCTGATTGCCGTGGACTTCGGGCTGAATGGCATAGCAATGCGAAGATCTATCCAACACCCTGACCAGGCGGCAGAGATACTATCATCGGCAGTTGCGATGCGTCTTGCGCTTTGGGTGCCAGCAAGTTTGGTTGCTCTGATTTACGCTGCGATTGCGGGGTATGATATTCTCGATGTAGTGTTATGGTGTGTGTTTTGCATTCTTTCCGGTAGGGCAACAGTGCTGCGGTATATGATTGAAATTCCCTATAGGAATGCAATGCGATTTTCGATACCTGGCTTCTTGGGATTATTTGATGCTGTACTGTTTACTGGATTCATTTGGTTATTCCGAGATGCATTAAGTCCTTCCGTAGTTATTTATTGTTTTGTGGCGAGTGCACTTCCCGGATTCATCTTTATGGTGCTTCTCGACAGGGGGCGTTCGTTTCGTCTGTCACATGTGCAGTCTTGGCTGATGAGAGACATGGTCAAAGAGGCCATACCGCTTATTGCGATGATTAGTCTGGTTGCCATTCACGATAAGATAGATGCGATTATGTTGGATTGGTGGAGCGCACCGTCGGAGGTAGGAGTATTTGGTGCAGCATACGTAACCATGGCGCCCTTAACCGCAGCGTTACCTATGGCCATCACGTATGCAGTAATACCCGTAATATCGGCCGCCGCTAAACGAGATGCTGAACAATGTGCCAGATATGTTAGTATAGTGCTCAGAGGTTTAATCGTTATTGCGATACTGTCCAGTGCTATTCTTACACAATTCGTACCGGAGCTGATTCAGCTCGTGAGTAAAGGAAGATATGCAGACAATGTGCTTCACTTTACATTGTTTCTGTGGACACCGCTTCCCATCTTTATTCTGGCGTATGCGCAAGATGTTGTGGTAGCATTGAACCGATCGAGAAGCCTGGTTGTTGTCGGAATCGTGCTGGCAGGCATCACCATTGTTGGGTGCATAGCTCTTATCCCCATGTTTCATGCACTGGGCGCCACCATTGTCAAGGTGGTTAGTGTTACCATCGGTGCGATCACAGCCTCAATAGTCCTCCGATCGGCAGTAGATAGAAGGATTAGCCTCAAGATTTTGTATCAGGCCGGTATTGTGGTTGGAGTTGTCGTTATCGGTAGTCTCTTGTTACCATCAATACTGGAGCCGTGGGCAGTAGCATCGTGCAACGGCGCTCTTGCACTGGGTACATCGTTGATTGTAGGCCTCATTACGGCAGGCGAGGTTAAAAGCTTTCTCGGATTACTGCAACGCAGAGCAGAGGTGGCATCATGAGGCGACGTTCTGTGTTATACAATCCGCCATTCATGCAAGCATTAGCTGATCTGTTCGCACTGAATGTAAGTTTTTTTCTGTATCAGACCATACGTGTTCTCATGTTTGGACAAGATGTTCTGCGTTTTTCCATCACGGACACGTTTCTGGTAGGGGGGACAGTTACGATTGGATGGATGGTTGTGTTCTGGTTCAGTGGGTTATATCGCAACTACTACGTACGGTCGCCGTTCGAAGAAGCGTTCACGATACTTCGCGTTGTGTTTATCGCTAGTCTTCTTTTCTTTATCGTGATTTACGCCGACAGCCCTGAACACTATCAGCGCAGTCCGCGATTTGTATTTATTGTGTACTGGCTGCTTGTTAGTATGTGTGTTGTTGCCGGCAGAGGTGTCGTGCGGGTTGTGCAAAGTATGTTACGTGAGCGAGGCATTATCCGTATTCCAACCATTCTTGTTGGTTCTGCTGATCGTGTGCAAGGTTTACTTAACGACCTTCGGAATGAGCCTGCGTGGGGATATCATGTGCTTGGAATGGTTACCGTAGATGGAACCGAGAATCCGGCGTTGCAGAATCTTGGACCTGTTGAATCTCTGGAGAATATCCTTCATAAACATCGGCCGGATGAAGTACTTATCACGATTGAACACTCAAACCACGATAACCTGTTGCGCATTGCATC
>CAZGHI010000050.1:11670-12664 GCA_964525565.1 uncultured Hyphomicrobiales bacterium | reverse complement strand
GGTTGTAAAGTGAAGATTGTTCCGGACATGTATGAAATCGTAAGCGGACAAGTGAGAACACAACAGATATATGGTGCTCCACTCATACATGTAAATCCGGAGCTGATGAAACCATGGGAAGCTGCAGCAAAGAGGCTTCTCGATATTGTCGTGAGTTCAGTTGTACTTATTGGTGGACTTCCTCTGTGGTTATGCATTGCCATTATGGTTAAAGTAACCTCGCCCGGACCCATCTTTTTTTCTCAAACGCGAGTGGGCCGTGGAGGACAGCACTTTCAGATGCTGAAGTTCCGGTCTATGTATGTACAGGAGGTTCCTGAAGAGCGGTGGACATCGAAGAACGATCCGCGTGTAACTCCATTTGGCAGATTTATCCGTAAATCGCACTTAGACGAAGTGCCACAGTTCTGGAATGTTCTACGAGGCGAAATGAGCCTTGTTGGACCCAGACCTGAGCAGCCTGGCTTTGTGAAGAAGTTTAGCGAGTTGATGCCGTATTATAGTCGAAGACTGAAAGTAAAGCCGGGGATTACCGGCTGGTGGCAAGTTAAAGCACAGAGTAATCCGGAGTCGAAAGAAGAAATTGAATCCCGACTACGGTACGATTTTTTTTACATTGAGAATGTAAGTTTTATGCTAGATCTTGAGATACTCATGCGAACCGTTGTTGTAATGTTGCGGGGGCATGGTCGCGCGTGAACGCTATTGTATGCATACCAACCTACAATGAAAGCGCCAACATCGAGCGTCTTATTTCGGCCATACATGAACAAGTGCCGGAGATGCACATTTTGGTAATAGACGATGCATCGCCCGATGGCACGGCCAGCATCGTGCAGCGAATGTGCACCTCAAATCCGCGGGTTCATCTTATCGAACGCACAGAAAAGCTTGGATTGGGTACAGCTTACTGTAATGGATTTCGGCATGCTTTAGATCGAGGCTTCGAAACAATCATGCAGATGGACGCCGACTTCTCACACGACCCGCGTGA
>CAZGHI010000050.1:8677-11617 GCA_964525565.1 uncultured Hyphomicrobiales bacterium | reverse complement strand
CTGATCTTATTATTGGATCGCGGTACGTTCAGGGAGTAAATGTTATTAACTGGCCCATGAGCCGACTTCTGCTTAGTTGGTTCGCTAACGTGTACACCCGAATTATAACCGGAATGCCGATTGCCGATGCTACCGGAGGATATAAAGCATTTCGCGCGAGCATGCTGAAAAGAATCAACCTCGATACGATAGGGAGCAATGGATATGCATTCCAGATTGAAATGAACTACCGTATGTGGCGCCTTGGCTCTCGCATTGTTGAACTTCCTATTGTGTTTACAGACAGGGTAAGTGGTGAAAGCAAAATGAATAAGAGCATTATGTGGGAAGCAGCATGGCTTGTGTGGCGTCTGAAACTCGTTACACTTTTCACATTCGGTAAGCGGTGACTCCCGACGTTAGCATCCTCATCGTTAACTATAACGTGAAGGACTATCTTCTCCAATGCTTGAAGAGCATTTTTGAGTCAGATGGTAGCGTCACCTACAACGTTGTTGTTGTTGACAATGCAAGTATTGATAACAGCCAAGCAGAGGTATGCCCTCTGTTTCCCACGATTACATGGGTGCAACTAACGGACAACGTAGGCTTTGGCAGAGGAAACAATGCAGGATTATCGTATTGCACCGGAAGGTATATACTGTTTCTGAATCCCGACACCTTGATTTCTTCAGATACGCTTGGTGTGATGGTTCGTTATCTGGATGCCAATCCGGATGTGGGATTAGCCGGTTGTAAAGTGTTAAATCCGGATGGATCATTTCAGTTGGCATGTAGAAGGGGGCTGCCTACTCCGTGGGCATCGTTTTGCAAGTTGTTCGGCTTACAAGCATTGTTTCCTAAAAGCAAGTTGTTTGCGCGATATAATCTTACATACCTTCCGATTGATGCAACCTATAATGTGGATGCCTTGATAGGTGCATTTATGATGGGAAAGCGTGAACACATTATGGCCTTAAATGGATTCGACCCTGCCTTCTTCATGTATGGTGAAGATTTGGATTTGTGTTATCGTATGCAGCAGCATGGTTTTCTTATCCGCTATGTTCACACTACCAGTATCATTCATTATAAAGGCGAGAGCACGCGTAGAAGCACGCTGGATGAAGTTCGTGTTTTTTACGAAGCCATGGAAACATTCGCGCGCAAACATTATGGCAGCAGCCGGCTGTTCTTGTTGTTAATGCGTTTTGGCATAAAAGTACGAGCTTTGGCAGAGCGGTTACTACGAAGGCGGACAGATATTTTCATGCTTCTGGCAGATTGTGCAAGTGTACTTGTAGCATTACTGTCAGCCACAGCCATTCGATTCGATCACCCTTTTGGCTTTCCGGACTATGCCTATCCCATTGTTGTAATTGTAGTACCTGGCGTTCTACTGTTTTCGCTCCTGAGTGTGGGGGAGTATGTAGAATACCGGCCAACCATTCGGAGGAGTTTTGTTGGGTTGCTTGTGGGATTCTTTCTATTAAGCTCACTCACATACTTCTTTAAAGAGTTTGCGTTTTCGCGTGGTGTACTGCTGATGACTGTAGGATTTAGCGTAGTTCTGATGTCTCTCACACGCGGTCTCGCTTCAATTTACACCGTGCTGCACGGTCGTAAGAGACTTCGTACAATACTTGTTGTTGGACTCACGCCGGAGTCTATATCTATTGTTCGGCAACTCAACAGCGTGGAACGACGCAATGCAACCGTGGTAGGCATGGTAAGTGTTGGGCCTTATTCGCAAACGCACTTTAACGGGTTGCCTGTGCTCGGAACGGTTGCCATGTTGGACACAATAATCAAAGATGTGCGAGCCGACGAGGTGATTCTAGCAGATGCGAGCGTTGCTCAGGCTGATGCAATGGTACTCATGCAACGTTGTGCCCCAACACGCGCTCGATTTCATATGGCAGCACAGTATGGTGATGTGGTTACGGCCCGCATTATCAATGACGTTGCCGGTGTTGAACCAACAGTAGCCCAAGCCCCCTTACTTCTCTTTCGGAATGCAACTGTAAAGCGATTCTTTGACGTAGTTGTGGCGGTCGTTGCTTTACCTTTTGCTCTGATGCGCCTATCTTTGGCGCGCCCGTATGCCGGTGACCGACTTCGAAGATGGGTTGCTGTGTTGCGCGGCTCGATGAGCGTGGTTGGATTATATCCGGATGGCAAGCAACGGATGAGTGGAAAACCCGGAAT
The DNA here is from genome assembly GCA_964525565.1 of uncultured Hyphomicrobiales bacterium. Classification (GTDB taxonomy): domain Bacteria; phylum Bacteroidota; class Ignavibacteria; order Kapaibacteriales; family Kapaibacteriaceae; genus OLB6. Next base: position 9,430 of record CAZGHI010000050.1, on the reverse strand, counting down.
TACAAGTTTAGTTCATCTCACCGGCAGTGGCACACTGGACGAACATGCCATTGCCAGGCTGAACGATTATTATGTTGAGCATTATTCGCTGGCGCTGGATGCCGATATTCTCCTAAAACACTTTATTCAACGAAAACGTGGCTAGTACAACTCTGGATTTCGAAAAACCCATCGTAGAGCTCGAACAAAAGATTCTCGAAATGAGAGCTCTGACAGATACGCTAGATATCCAACCTCAGATTGAGGTTCTTGAGGAGCAGGTTGCAAAACTTCGAGAAGAAGTGTATCGCAACCTTACGAGGTGGCAGCGAGTGCAGATTGCCAGACATCCCGATAGACCATATACACTTGACTATATCACACACTGTTTCGAAGATTTCCGCCAACTGCACGGCGATAGGAGTTTCCGTGATGATCCGGCGATCGTTGGTGGGCTGGCATCGATTTCCGGTACATCAGTTGTTGTCCTTGGTCATCAAAAGGGGCGCGACACAAAGACAAATCTTTACAGGAACTTTGGTATGCCCAATCCGGAGGGATACCGGAAGGCGCACCGTCTGTTCCTGCTGGCCGAGAAGTTTCGTCTTCCTGTAGTATGCTTTTTAGATACTCCCGGAGCGTTTCCCGGCATAGAAGCGGAAGAACGTGGTCAGGCGGAAGCCATTGCGAAGAACCTCATTTTAATGGCCGGCTTAAGAACACCAATCATCGTCTGCGTTATTGGCGAAGGTGCAAGCGGTGGTGCACTGGGCA
>CAZGHI010000050.1:0-8667 GCA_964525565.1 uncultured Hyphomicrobiales bacterium | reverse complement strand
TTGGAGTTGGCGACCGCATTCTCATGTTGGAAAATGCATGGTACTCCGTGATAGCGCCGGAGAGCTGCTCGTCAATTTTGTGGCGCAGTTGGGAATACAAAGAAACTGCAGCAGAAGCCCTTAAACTCACGGCGGAAGACCTGGTTTCTGTGGGTGTTGTGGATGCGATTATACCAGAACCAATAGGCGGAGCCCATCGTGATCCTGCCACCATGTTTACTACCATGCGCGAAACACTGGTACGTGAACTTCTACTCCTTCGCAATAAGGATACGGATTCACTTGTTCGTGAACGCCGCGAAAAGTTCTACCGCATGGGTGTTTGGGTAGAGTAGCGATCTGTTGTAGTAACATTGTTTAGCAACGTCAGGTTCATGAAGAGAAAAGATTCCGCAAGTAAGGCAGGCCGAAATGCCGTTGCGACGGTTGGTACGGAGCATGCCGGTAATCCTGATCGTAATTATGATCAGAGTAGTCAAGAATACTACCGGATGAAGTTAGTGACAAACTCCCCGAAGGCATCACGTGGTAAGAGTCAAACATCATCAAGTAGCCGTAAAAGGACCTTGCCAAAAGGCGCTGTGGGAATACATCCGAGTCAAAAAAGTCAACAAGTCCGGCAATCAGGCGGTACAACATTGCTCAAGACTCTTGTTAAGGTTCAGTGGGCATCACGATCTCTTGCACTGAAGGCAATTCACAACGGTCATGTTCAGGTAAACGAAAATGTGATTACAGAAGTAAACACTTGGGTTGCTCCAAACAGGGATGTTATTACTGTGCGTGGGCAGGTTGTTCAGCGAAAAACAGTAAAGCCAGTAACCATCGTTTTTCATAAGCCTAGGTTCATACCTGGAAGTCGCGAGCACGATTCTGTAAACCTATATAGCTACTTGCCGAGTAAACGAAACTGGTACACACCCTCAGGCGTGTTACCAATTAGTGCAAGCGGCATTGTTCTTGTCAGCAACGATAAAGCGCACCGTAATCCGCAACTTTCGTGTATTGCTCAGTTGCATCAGGATATTTGGTTAAAAGTGTCCGGTATTGTCACCGAATCGGTATGTAGGGAGTTGTCCGCGACATTTGGCGAGGAGTTGCATGTAGCACAACGCAATAGTCGCAGTACGTGGCTGGTTTGCAACAACACTCACAGATCGCTACGTTCCTTTGCAGGACCGTTAAAAAACTATGGACATGAGATCATAGCATGGGAGCGGAGGCGCCTTGGGCCCTTTCGAACTGATGAGATACCGTATGGCGCTTGGTATAGGCTTAGCGATCGTGAGACTGATGCGCTTGACCATATGGTTGCAATGCAATTAGATCAGCATACTCCACTGCATCAGGTAGTTCACCTTATTCAACGATTGTTGTAGAACAGAGGCTCACCCTACGTTGAAATGACGGAGCTGTACTGTAATCGGTAGAGTTTTGCATACAATCCGTTTGCTTCAAGCAACTGACGATGGTTGCCAATCTCAGCCACCTCACCGTGGTGCAGAACTACTATAGTGTCGGCACGTTGAATAGTACTTAACCTGTGTGCGATTACAATGCTGGTTCTTCCTTGCAGCATGGTGCTAATGGATCGTTCGATTACCTGTTCGGTTTCACTGTCAATATTCGCTGTTGCTTCGTCCAGGATTAGGAGGTCCGGGTTTCCAACAAGTGCACGGCAAAACGAGATGAGCTGTTTTTGTCCGACACTCAATACGGCGCCACGCTCGCGAACGTTCGTATCGTACCCATTTGGCAACTTCATGATGAAATCGTGAGCACCCAGCGCCTTTGCAACGTCTATTACCTGATCACGAGTGATTTCCGGACGGTCCAGGGTGATGTTTTGGGCTACTGTACGCGAAAAGAGGAACACATCCTGGAGAACAACAGCGGAATGCTTGCGAAGAGAATCTTGCTGGTATTCGCGAATGTTTCGACCATCAATAAGGATGGTTCCACCTTGATACTCGTAGAATCGGCTGAGAAGATTAATGATGCTGCTCTTTCCCGCTCCTGTTGCACCAACAAGAGCTACGGTCTGACCTTTCGCAACAGAAAAGGAAATGCCCTTGAGAACGGGTGTTACACCATCGTACGAGAAGTGGACATCTCGAAAATCAATGGATGTAGTTAGACCCCTAAACTCAATTGCATTTGGTTGGTCCGGAATTGCAATTGGTGTGTCCAGCAAATCGAAGATGCGCTCCGAAGCTACGGCGCTACTCTGTAGCGTATTATACTTCTCGGTGAGGTCCCGTACCGGACGGAAAAACATTTCCGTGAACTGTGTAAAGGCCACCAATATTCCTACGGTCATCGCCCCGGAAAGAATTGTTCCTGATGCGTACCATAAGATGATACACAAACTCACCGCGCTAAGGAATTCAACCACAGGGAAGAACGTGGCGTAGTACACGATGCTGCGATCTTGATACTCGCGATGCTGTTTGTTGATCGCTGCAAACGTATTACTCAGCCGTTTTTCCTGCCGAAAGAGTTGAACAACGGCAATGCCAGTTATAAATTCATTCATAAATGCATTCATTCTGGCAACCTGAACACGAATCTTGTCGTACACACGCCGAACTTTGGCACGGAAAATAAAAGCGGCTGTAAGTAAAAACGGCAGGACAATAAAGGTAAGATAGGTTAGCTCCGGCGAGGTCTGAAACATGAAGAACAGGATCCATACGATGATCATAACATCCGAGATCATCATTACAACACCTTGTGAAAAAAGCTCGTTGAGCACTTCGACGTCGCTGGTTACCCGCGTAACGATTCTGCCAACTGCAGTTGTATCATAAAAGCGCAATGCCAAACGCTGAGTGTGGGAATACAGCGCAGTCCGTATGTCCATGAGAACTTTTTGCCCAACCCAGCTCATGAGCATGCTCAAGATAAATTGCAACGCGCCTTGCAGTAAGAGAAAGCCGATAATCAGAAGGACAAACAAGAGTAGGCCCGACATTTTGCCTGGGGCCATGTACTCGTCAATTGCAATTCGTGTTAAATAGGGTCGCAGCGGCCCTAGAGCCGAAGCAGTAAGTGTAAGCAATACGGCTCCGATTAAGGGTAGCCGATATGGTTGCAAAAACGAAAGTAGGCGCTTCATCAGCGCATAGTTCACCGTCCGTTTAGCGGAGTTCTGTGTGTCGTGTGTCACAACACAAATGTACAGATGTTCGCGCGACTGAAGCTGAGGGGTCTGCTACGAGGAATTGCGCCATTGTCAATGTCATATACACATCGTTGTTCAGGCACAAACAGATCCTGGTTTAGCTGATTGTACCATATCGTTGTTACGATTCTTCGGCCGGGATACGCTCATCGGATTAGACTCATCGGTACTCACTAAGTCCAATTGCCAACCGCTATCGGGTTATTATATCAACGATGTTACTCCTGTTTGCATTCACGGCGCTAAGCAATGGCGCTGCAGCTAAACTAAGGCATGGGATTTCGGAACAGATATGGGCAGTACCACGTTCAGACCATGAGTACACAGAGGGCTTTTCGTTGTTGGTGGTAAAGTGCAGGAATACAAACGCTGAATCTAAGAGCAGTACCCGGGGGGAGAATGCAGCGGCGAGATAACGTGTACAGAAGAAAAAGAGAATGCAAAAGAGAATGCAAAAGATTTATGAAGACATGCGGACATCTACCAGACAATGCGCATAGTGGCAATCTGCAGTGACAAAAGCTACCGATTCGCAGTAGAGCCTGATATCACACTCCCACTATTGTTAATGTTGTGGATGTTTCTTTAACTGCACCTACCACATTAGCCGGCAGCAACACAAACCATTGTAGTAGTGTACTGCTAAGTCAAAACATGATGCAACTGATGCAGGGCAGCAACTGCGAGATTTCTAATGTGCATGGCACAATTACTCTGGATCACCCTCCAACCACAAACCCAACCTCGCCATCCAGATCATTTCGTCGAGCAGAGTGCCGTAATCGAGTAAACGACTCAACCCGGCAATTGCATCATGAACCGTCCGCACACCATAAACAGATTAGAAATCTTGAAACCCGTGGTGCGCAGATTATTGGCAGTGGTGCTCAGATTATTGGGCAAAGAATACTGTTTGAACTCAAACAAGCCTTTGGCAATGGATTTCACATGAGGGTTAATCCCTATGCTGTCCGATCGGAAGAAGGTGAATATAGAGCCAAGTTGCGTCTGTCGTTAAAGCAATACACTACGCAAATCAGGGCTTCAGACGGAAGCAGTTGTTTTTAGGCATGGACTGCCTGGAGTTTATTATCTGTTTTCGGTGAGCCACGTGAGCCTGACGGCAACTCTCTATGCAGAGCCGACTGCTGTAAACCTGTAAGCAGTCTCACATAACCGCTACCCAAGCCCCTTTCTCAAGAAAAACTCCGGCAACAATTATGGCTCGATACCCCGCAAACACACTTCGTTTTCATCACAATACTATAGCAGGAAATGAGTAAACGCATACCATTAACGAGTTGATCATCAGAAAATATTGCGGCATTCCATACATGTAAGACTCGGCTTCTGACGTGCTCAACCCGTGCTGGTATCATTGCAAACAGTCCGCTGTACCTAGTTCCACCATTGTCCAAGAACAGAATAGTTGCGTGTCTAAGTCCAACGGGAGAGTGTATGCCGAAACATTCAAAGGAGTTTCTCAGTGCCGGACTTCACAGCATGCACAAGGACAATCCGGAGAGCGTCCATGGTAAGCGACCATGTTCGCAGCACATGTAGAGACCATAGAGATTGAAGGGCACAATCCTTTCAGTGTACAATAATCTCTTCCAGAAACAAAATCATGAAGCATTGTGAGCTGTGCCGTGGTGTCAACGTGGGCTTTCGGTGCATTGCCTGGTATGTGGCTTTGCAGATAGCACCAGTAGTTTCCACGTTGCTGCCATGGTGACAGCGAGAAATCAAATTCAATGCCTGCAGGCCATTAGAGCCGATTGGGTTGCTCACCGAGAGGCGTATCTTCGTCGAATGCTAGAGATAACACCGTATGGCGCAGCAGGCGAGGTTACCGGTTCTGCTTACCTTGTTCATCATACAGGACGCTCAACCGTACTGGTTGATTTTGGTTTATTTCAAGGGGACAAGGAAGACGATGCAAAGAACATCGTTCCGGGAGCAATACATCGTGGGAAGCTCGATGCAGTTTTGCTTACCCATGCCCATCTGGACCATTGTGGAAGGCTTCCTTTGCTTATTCGTGACGGGTATCGTGGACCGATATATTCCACTGAGGCGACGCGTGACCTTGTGGAGTTGATACTCCGAGATGCAGCGCATATTCAAGAGTCTGATTTTGAGCGTCGCAAGCGGAAAGCAGAGAGAACGGGAAGAAAGATAGCTCGTACTGAGCACCCACTCTTTGAAATGGACGATGTTGAGAAAACCATTCAGCGATTTCGTCTTGTTGAGTACAATACACCAACAGAAGTTGCTGAGGGATTCACAGCAGTTTGGGTTGAAGCCGGACATATGCTAGGATCGGCAAGCATCGTTCTTGAAGTACGTAACACAACAGGCGAAGACGGTTACCGTGTGTTGTTTTCCGGTGATATCGGTCAGACCGACCTTCCTTTCCTTCGCGATCCCGAGCCACCGGCAGGTCCGTTCGACATTATCGTGATGGAGAGCACATACGGTGATCGTGATCACAAGTCGCTGGCCGATACGCGTAGCGAGTTTGCAACCGTTGTTGCCGAAGCGATTAACCAGAACGGTAAGATTCTCATCCCATCATTTGCAATCGGAAGAGCACAAAACATACTATATCATCTTGCCGAACTTATTCGATCGGGACGCATACCGCAGATACCTATCTACCTTGACAGCCCAATGGCTATTGAGGCATCCCGTTTATATGCTGCGCATACTGATCTGTTCGATGCAGAGAGTACAGAGCTTGTTGACAAAGGGGCTCTGGCACGAGACCTTCGGTCAGTACACTTTGTAGAGTCTGCCCAAGACAGTAAAGCCATTAATGACAAGCATGGCCCATTTATTGTTATTGCCGGTTCCGGAATGTGTAACGCTGGAAGAATCATGCATCATCTCCGACACAACATCGGTGATCCCAACACCCATGTGATAATAACCGGATATCAAGCTTATGGAACGTTAGGGCGAAAATTGGTGGAAGGTGTAGAGAACGTTTCAATCATGGGAGACTACATACCGGTACGTGCACAGATTCACACATTAGGGGGTTTTAGCGCACATGCAGGCCAATCGCAGCTCATGAATTGGCTTCGTAGCGTATTGAGTTCGTCGGGTGACTCCATGACGCATGTTCTTCTTACCCACGGTGAAGACAGCGCAAGAGAAGTACTTGCTGAGCTAATTTTAGATACACTTGAAGTAGATGTAGTACTACCAACACTTGGAATTACACTGGAGTTGCCATAATGAGAGTCGAACACGACTTTCTTGGAGATCGAGAGATACCGGACGAAGCGTACTACGGCGTACAGACATTGCGAGCCAGTGAAAACTTTCACATCACCGGCATTAAGCTTGGTATGATGAAAAGTTTCGTCGTCGGTTTAGGATACGTGAAAAAGGCAGCAGCTCTTGCTAACCGCGACCTTGGGGCCATCCCACCCAACATTGCAGAAGCCATCATTCAGGCATGTGATGCTCTGATACGGGGTGAACTGAATGATCAGTTTATCGTTGATGTAATTCAGGGAGGGGCTGGTACAAGTACCAACATGAATGCCAACGAGGTAATTGCGAACAAGGCTCTGGAAATCCTTGGTTATCCAAAAGGCTCATATCACATTGTTAGTCCGAACGATCATGTAAACTGCTCACAAAGCACGAATGATGCGTATCCAACGGCATTCCGACTGGCAGTGTGGTATGAGTTGCAGTTCCTCATTGAGTCTATCGAACAGTTGAGCAACAGCTTTCAAAAGAAAGCAGTCGAGTTCAAAGATGTGTTAAAGATGGGCCGAACGCAGTTACAAGATGCCGTGCCCATGACGCTGGGCTTGGAATTCGAAGCCTTTGCTGTGAATATCATGGAGGATGCAGCGCGCTTGCGCGAGGCACGACAGCTAGTAACAGAGATTAACCTTGGCGCTACAGCGATAGGAACAAGTATTAATGCGCCGGAAGGCTACCCCGAACTGGCTACGTCGTACCTTAAGAAGCTAACCCGCATACCAGTGTACACAGCCGACCATCTTATTGAGGCAACGTGGGATACCGGGGCCTATGTGGAGATCAGCGGCGTGCTGAAACGTGCAGGGGTTAAGCTCAGTAAAATTTGCAATGATTTACGTTTACTCAGTAGCGGACCCCGAGCAGGTATTAATGAGATAAATCTGCCGCGGATGCAACCCGGTAGCAGCATCATGCCGGGTAAGGTTAATCCCGTTATACCCGAAGTTGTTAATCAGGTGTGCTTTAGGGTGATTGGCAACGACGTAACGATATCGTTTGCAGCCGAAGCCGGAGAACTTCAGTTGAATGTGATGGAGCCTATCATTGCATTCTGTTTGTTTCAGAGCATCAGCATGTTAACCAATGCCTGCAATACACTGCGTGAAAGATGTGTGGATGGCATTACGGCAAATGTTGAACGCGCACGCAGCATGGTGCTCAATAGTGTTGGAATTGTTACTGTTCTAAATCCTATTCTTGGATATCAGACAGCAGCAGACATTGCAAACGAGGCGCTTGAAACGGGCGATTCTATACCCGATATTGTGCGGCGGCGGGGACTTTTGAGTGAAGAAGTGCTGCAGGAGGTGTTCTCCATTCAGAACCTTATGAACCCGAAGTACATAACGAATGCCAAGTAGGCGCGATAATCACAGTTCTGAACCCACAACGAGTATTTGCCCGTTATATGAACACATACAATACGTTTATGGTAAAGGGTTCCCTGATATAGGCTTGCTATACTGCACACCACTCATGCAAGCACTCAGTGGAGCATCGGTAGTAAGAGTAAGTTCATTTCCTGTTCTTCTTCGTGAGCATTGACCTGCTTTCAAACACCATAGAACACCAGACATGATTCAATCGGAAAAACATAATCAAAAAATTGCGCAATTAACGTTTGCAGCAGTGTATCCGCATTATCAAGCAAAGGTCGAGAGAAAAGGCCGTACCCGCGATGAACTTCATCATGTGATTCAGTGGTTGACGGGTTTTTCTCCTACGGCCATACAGCAGCTCATTGATGCACGGGCTACGTTTGAAGAGTTTTTCTCGAAGGCAACGATTCATCCGAATGCCAACCGGATTACAGGGGTAATCTGTGGTGTTCGAATAGAGAATATCGAGAACGAACTCACACAGAATGTTCGTCGCTTAGATAAGTTGGTGGACGAGTTGGCAAAAGGGAAGTCGTTGGAAACCATTTGTCGCAGTTAGTCTGCGGATTCAGACCATTAATACGCTTTTTTGTGCGAATAATGTAACGGGTGATACTGCGGCTTCCCCCAATGATGCATGCAAGCTAATCTGATGTAGAGTATTAGCTTGCCTTGTGCAGACGTAGCGCCACTTAACATCACTGTACACCAAAATAATGTAGCCTAGAATGGAACGTTGCAGAGTTCACACTTGTGGTGCACTTGTGATCCCGCTGGGACTATAACCAACCTCTGCAAGCCCCATGAATAGGGGGCTGT
>CAZGHI010000049.1:0-17408 GCA_964525565.1 uncultured Hyphomicrobiales bacterium | reverse complement strand
CCCCGGACCCTCTGATTAACAGTCAGATGCTCTAACCAGCTGAGCTACTGCGGAAAAACAGGTTACAAAGATAAGAAAGGAATTTGTTTCGCGCTTCGTAGCCCCCGCCAGACCTTTCGCTGGTTCTAATTTGCTGTGCGCTGCTCTCCCAAGCCTATTCTAGTACCGGGCGGTGGTTGCGCTTGGTAAGGGGCCGTGCATTGTGGCCAAACCTTTGCCCAAATTGCGTTACCTGAGCTGTAGATATCGTTCGACGGTTCTTTAACACAATCCACGACAAACCCTGCGAGCATGGTGGCGTTGTTAAGGAGCCTGTGTACGTCCAATATGATAAGTCGGCTGGTAATAAATCCTGGATCTGAATCGAACCCTCGAAAGATTGGCCCACATTCTTCACTGCCGGCATCTGTTGCAGTGCGCGCTCCAATAGTGGATTCGCATCACCCACATCCAGCAGTACACCAATTACTGCATTCGTACCATCAGGAGCCGTGTGAACAAAGTGCGCCTCCATGGCAGCGTGCACACCATCCACTGCATGTTCACTTTGACGGTGAAAATGGAATTGCGATAACTTGTACTGCGTTCCAAGCAACTCTACAATCTGGTCACCTCTTGTGATCGTTACCTGAAGCGTATGCCCGTTGTCCACAATTGTTCCTTCAAGCGAAGCGGAGGTAACGCCAAGTGGTGGCAGAGATGCCTTTATTGTTTCACTCGTTTGGATGTTAATCGGCGACTGCACCAGTCCATCACATTCCGGATATTCTTTACCCCAATCATCTATCGCCTCGTAATTCCACGAAGAATTCGGTTCTTTTGGGTTGGTGGGTTGATTTGTACACCCTCCAACAACAAGAACTACAACGGAACAACAAAGAACAAGGTAGGGTACAACAGCGCCCTGCACACATCTGTAAATTTTGGACTCGGATGAGTTCACGTGAACCATTACAGCCTTTTCCCAACATGGTGAGTAAAGTACGCAGACAGGAATGCTTCAACTTCCACTCTGTCGTGTGCATCAACCAAACCCGAAATCGTAGCCCCCTGTGTAAGAATTGCAAGCGCCCTTGAACTTACTTGAAAACCGTAATGGGCGTTGAGAGAACCATTTTCCAAATCAAAGAACAGTGCACTGCGATCAGCAAGGTCTTGCCTAAGTAGTTCATTGGTGGGCAGACCAAAACCAAGCAGTTCCGCTAAACGTAAGCGTGCATAAACGGACGTTGTAAACGCTGCTGATTCCGGGCTGCCGTCCAGCTCTGTCAAAGCGTTATGCAAGAAATCATAAACATCTGGCGCGGGTACCTCGGCAGGAAGTATGCGCATCACAACACTACACACCGAAAGAGCGGCTGAAAGGTGTTCGTACGACCCCGTTAGCCGCTGCCAGACCCGTAGGGGTTCAGCGCTGCTTATCGTATGCAATTCCCTGTGCGGCCGATGGTACACCTGCACTGCCGAAATGGTCAGTGGCTCAAGAGCACCACCCATTCCTCTCTTCGGCATTCGTACTCCTTTGGCTACAACGCTGATTTTCCCCAATGCCTTGTCCAACAGTATCACAATTCGTGACGATTCGGAATACCTCCGAGAGTGGAGTACGATTGCTTCACCGGAATGCATACGCACAAGGTACTCATCGTATCTCACTCGTGCAAGAATCGCATATCTTCGAGTATGCTGTGGAACTTGGCTCTTACGTTTTTCTTTGTCTTTCTGAACGCATTTTTTGTTGCGGCAGAATTTGCAATCGTTAAAGTACGTGGATCGCAAATTGACATCAAGGTTCGCGAAGGCGATGTGCTTGCCAAGGTTGCCCGACATATCCTGGATCATTTGGACGCATACCTAAGCGCCTGCCAGCTTGGTATTACACTGGCCTCCCTTGCACTTGGTTGGATAGGTGAACCCGTAGTTGCTGCCATTGTTTCGGATGTGGCCGGATGGTTCGGAATCAGCATGCAGGGTGGTGTCTTGCATACGATAAGCGTTGTTATCGCATTCAGCTTTATCACTGTACTTCACATTGTTATCGGGGAACAAGCTCCAAAAACTCTTGCCATCCGACGGTCAGAATCAGTTACCCTTGCTGTTGCCCTTCCACTTCGTGGCTTCTTTGTCCTGTTCCAGCCCTTCATCGCTGCCCTCAACTGGATGAGCATTGAACTCCTTCGGTTATTCAAAATTCAGCCGGCTCCGGAGCGCGAAGTTCATTCTCCTGACGAATTACGTTTTCTTATTGCACAAAGCTCGGTAGAAGGGGGTCTTGAACTAAGTGAACGCGAACTCATCGAAAACGTTTTTGACTTTACCGAAACAACAGCCGGCCAGGTGATGGTGCCGCGCTCAAAAATTGTTGCTCTGGAAATTTCACAGTCGATTGACGATATGCTGGACCTGGTAATGGAAGAAGGATATTCCAGACTTCCGGTATATCACGGTACCATAAACGACATTGTGGGCATCGTGTATGCAAAAGATTTAATAACGCTCCTTCATCACAAAAATCTGATCATCATCCAGGATATTCTGCACCCCGCCTACATGGTACAAGAGGATGTCAAACTCAAACAACTGCTTCGCGACATGCAACTTCATAAGGTTCACATGGCAATAGTGTTGGATGAGTTTGGCGGAACGGCGGGATTGTTAACCCTTGAAAACATCCTCGAAGAACTCGTAGGCAGCATTCAGGATGAGTACGACGACGAAGCTCCCTTGGCAGCATCTCAGGCTACCGGAACGTGGGAGTTCGATGCCAGCATTCACATAGACGAAGCCAATGAAATCTTGCCGGTTGCACTTCCCGAAGATGATGCATACGAAACAATCGGTGGTTTGATTAATGCTGCTGCCGGACGAATTCCTGCGGCAAACGACGAAGTACTGCTGGACAACTACCGAGCCGAGATTCTATCAGCAACACCACGAAGAGTTGAACGCCTTCGGCTTACGCTAATTTCACCTGCTACAGATCAGGGGTAAAACCCATCTCCCACCACATAAAGGCATACTTGTCGGTGATGTTGTCAAGTGCTTTCTTCTTGTTTACAGCGCCGTGCCCTGACTTCTCCTCTACCCGTAGAATTCGCGGTCTCGATCCTGAGTATTCTCTCTGCAACGCTGCCACAAATTTGAATGAGTGCGCTGGCACAACTCTATCGTCGTGGTCACTCGTCATCACCATTACTGATGGGTATTCCGTGCTACTCTGCACATTATGATACGGAGAGTACTTGTACAACGCACGGAACTCACGTTCTTCATGTACTGACCCGTAGTCTGTTACCCAGTAGCGCCCTATGGTAAACAGGTGATACCGAAGCATGTCGAGAACGCCAACCTCCGGTACGGCTACACGAAACAAGTCCGGACGCTGCAGCATAACAGCGCCAACCAACAGCCCACCATTCGACCGACCATTTAGTGCTAACCGATCAGACCGTGTATATCCGTTTGCAATAAGCCACTCTGCCGCTGCTATACAGTCGTCAAAAACATTCTGTTTCTTCTCCTTTCGCCCAAGATCGTGCCACCGCTCTCCATACTCACCTCCACCTCGAAGGTTGGGTATGGCAACCACCCCCCCCTGCTCTAACCAGGCTATATAGTTGGCGTTAAAGCCGGGACCGTATGTGATGCCAAAACCACCATATCCAAATATCATTGTTGGCGCTTCTCCATTCTTCGCAAGACCTTTCTTGTGAAGAACAAACATGGGAATCCTTGTTCCATCCTTGCTCGTTACCCATACTTGATGCTCTTCAAACTCACCAGGGTTAAACGGTGGCTGAACGGTATAGTACACGCTGTTTGAATTTGTTTGTACGCTGTAGCGATATATCGTTGTTGGAATCGTAAACGAACTAAAGGTGTAGTACAACACTGTGTCGTCCGGTTCGCCCCAAAATCCTCCAGCATTGCCTTTACCCGGAAGATCAACCTCTCCCAGCAACGTACCTTGCACATCGTACACGGAAACATGATCGTGTACATCAACCATCCGTGTTATAAAAATTCTTCCTCCTCCCCACGACATGCCGCTTATTGGATGTTCGGATTCAGGAATCAGGGTTCTTAACGTTGGACTACCGGTGATATCACTTACAACTACAACACGCTTATTCTCTGCTTCTAAGTCGGTAACACCGTAGAGCTTTCCCTCGTGATAAAACGTCGGCCAGAAACCATGTTCGGCATTGTCGTACACCAGGTGATACTCACCAGGAACATCCCAGTCCCCTTTCAGCCCAATGTTCTTCACAAACAACCGATTGCCACGATGCCCTTCGTCCGACTCCCAGCGAACAAGGTAGGGCGAATGTTTCGGAACAAATACCCCTACCGACATTGTAGGTCTTGTAGAATCGCGAAACACAACTCTGTCTGACGATTGTTGCGTCCCGATACCATGATAGCATACGTATTGTCCACTGTTTCTTGCGGTTAGCGACAACTGCTCTCCCGATTCAACCGGATATCGGTTGTAAAAAAATCCATTACCATACCAACTCACGCCGCTGTTCTTCACTCCGGTGATCTCATCGCTGAGCACTTCGCCAGTTTCGATATTTAGCACGTGAATCGTACGCCAGTCTGAACCAGCCTGCGTTTTACCGAATGCCAGAAAGGTTCCATCTTCGTTTTCCGAAGCAAAGGCAAGTGCAATGGTGCCGTCGTCGGACCATGTGTTCGGATCGAGCAGAATACGCTCTTTGCCGGCACTATCATCTTTTACAATCAGAACACTGTGATTCTGTTTGCCGTTGTTGCGATAATAAAAGGTGTATTTACCGCGTCGCCAAGGCGAACTTATGGTTTCAAATTCCGAGAGCTGTTTCACCCGTTTTGCCAACTTTTCGCGAAACGGAATCTGGGCCAAGTACGTATCTGCCAATGCTTTCTGCTGTTGTACCCAGCGTTCTACTTCCGGGTTGTTGTCGTTCTCCAGCCATCGGTACGGATCATGGACTACTGTTCCAAACATGGTATCGGCAACGGGTACCGTTGGCGTAAAGGGATACGAAAGGGGCTGAGAAGTCGCTATGAAAGTATTAACGTAGAGCGCCAAGAAAAAGAAAAGGGTCATGGTGTACATGACCCTGAATATACAGCTCATCTGTTCTTATACGCTATCCAACGTAGTAATCACCATCGTCATTCGAGCGATCGGTTTCCGGTCGTTGGTAATCGTCGTTTGCTGGCGGTTGCTGGTCGCGGTGTGGACGGTCGTCACGATCGCCGCGATGTGGACGGTCTCCGCGTGAACGATCGCCACGAGGGCCACGATCGCCACGAGGGCCACGGTCGTCACGATCGCCACGGTCGTCTCTTCTGTCGCGACCACCTCTGTCATCTCGTCGATGTCCACGGTCGTCACGGCGGTCGCGGCCACCACGGTCGCCTCGATCACTGCTGCGTGGTCCACGTCGGTCGTCTAGTCTAGCTTCCATGCCTTCCGGCACCGGTAGCAAAGCTTTACGCGACAGTCGAATTTTACCGCCCGGCTGAATCTCAATAAGTTTTACATCGAGTACATCGCCAACCTTGAGCACCTCTGCAACGGTTTCTACTCTGCGGTGGTCCAGTTGTGAAATATGCAGCAACCCTTGTTTCTTTGGTGCTATTTCAACGAATGCACCAAGACCTTCGCGGATTTCCTTCACCGTTCCCGTGTACACCTGACCTTCTTCCATCGGCCGTGTTATGTCGCGAATGCGGGCAATGGCAGCATCGGCACTTTCTTGGTTTACGGCTGCAATGGTTACGGTACCATCGTCATCAATGTTGATCTCTGCACCGGTATCCTTTACGATGCCGCGTATCGTTTCGCCACCCGGGCCAATCACCGCACCAATCATTTCTACGGGAACGGTGATGGTTGTTAGCTTCGGAGCATAAGGAGAAAGCTCGGCATTCGGCTGGGCAATGGTGTCGTTCATGATCTTCAGAATGTGCAGTCGGCCTGCACGGGCTTGTTCCAGTGCAGCACGCATGACGTCCACACTCAACCCTTCGATCTTGATATCCATCTGGCAGGCGGTGATGCCTTCGTTGGTGCCGGTAACTTTAAAGTCCATATCGCCAAGGAAGTCTTCATCACCCAGAATGTCGCTGAGTACTGCCACACGGTTACCTTCCATGATCAAGCCCATTGCAATACCTGCAACAGCTTTCTTCATTGGAACGCCGGCATGAAACAGTGCTAGTGAGCCTGCGCACACCGTTGCCATTGAGCTCGATCCGTTGCTTTCCAGAATATCACTCACCACGCGAATGGTGTATGGGAACTCTTCTTCGCCGGGAATGAATGGTTCCAGTGCGCGTTCCGCCAGATCTCCGTGACCGGTTTCTCTCCGACTGGTAAAGCCAAATCTGCCGGCTTCACCTGTGGAGAACGGAGGAAAATTGTAATGCAGCATATAGCGGCGTTCATATGTTGGCAACAAACCGTCAACTAATTGCTGATCGGTTTTTGTGCCAAGCGTAACCGTTGTTAGCGATTGTGTTTCGCCACGTGTAAAGAGTGCGCTGCCATGCGGACGCGGTAAGATACCCAGTTCGCACGTGATGGGTCGGATATCGGTAGTTCCCCGACCATCCAAACGCTTTCCTTCGGTCAAAATCATCTCGCGCATTTCCCGCGCTTCAATGCCTTTTACGATGCCACCGGTAATCTTGTCTATATTCACACCGGCATATGCCTCCTCGTTAGCCGCGACAACGGCCTGTGCTGCCTCGGTAGCCAACTTTTTTATTTCCGTTCGGAATGCCGATCGCTCTTCCTTCGAAGAACTGGTACGGATTTGTTGTGCAATGCGGGCAGTAATGGCATTCTCGATTGCCTGTACAAGTTCGGCAGGGGGCTCGGTATCGGCAACCTCGCGTTTCACGGGATTAACCAGTGCTACAAGCTCGCGCTGCATGGAGATCAGCTCTTTAATCCACTGGTGGGCGAACTCCATAGCCGCAACAAAGTCGGATTCGGAGATTTCAAGGCTTGCACCTTCCACCATAACAATCGAGCTTTCCGTGCCGGCAACTACAATTTCCAGGTCAGAGTCTTTAAGCTGATCGTGTGTTGGATTCACGATGAACTCACCATCTATCCTTCCAACACGAACACCCGCCATGGGCCCATTGAATGGAATGTCGCTGATGGCCAGCGCAGCCGACGCACCGAGCATTCCGAACACGTCCGGTTCGTTTTGCAGATCAAAGGAATACACCGTTGCGATGATCTGCGTTTCGTTGCGCCATCCTTTAGGGAAAAGCGGACGGCACGGCCTATCCATGAGCCTGGACGAGAGAATCTCTTTGTTGGTTGGCCTACCTTCGCGCCGAAAGAATCCACCCGGAATTTTTCCGGATGATGCATGCTTCTCGCGGTATTCGCACGTTAGCGGTAGAAAATCAATATCGGGCTTCGCATCGGGCGAAGCTGCAGCAGTTACCAACACCATGGTATCGGCATAGCGCACCATTACGGCACCTGCGGCTAGTTTGGCAAAGCGGCCTGTTTCGATGGACAGTTCTTTGCCGTTGATGGTCCGTTTGACCGTATGCATGTTGTTCCCGTTAATACTGGGTTATGAACATCTGATTTATTTACGCAAGCCGAGCGAGGCAATGATGTTTCGATAGCGGTTGATATCCCTGCTAGCAAGGTACGACAAAAGCGTCTTCCGCTTGCTTACAAGCATAATCAGTCCTCGGCGACTGTGGTGATCCTTTTTGTTGGCCTCGCAGTGCTTGCTCAGCTCTGCAATGTGTTCGGTAAGCAGTGCAATCTGCACTTCGGGTTTGCCGGTGTCGTTTGGATTGTTGCCAAACTGGCTCACGATCTCGGCCTTTCTCTGCTTTGTGATCATGACGTTGTCCTGAAATAATGTGTTTGAAAAAAAGTTTGTGTCTGCTGAATGTCGTTCGATATCTGCTCTACCAACAGTTCCTTCGAAGCGAATCGTTGTTCCCCCCGAAGGTACTGCAGGAATTGTACCGTTATTGATTTACCGTATGCATCGTCATCAAAACCCAGTAGGTGCACTTCAATCGTGGGCACAACATCGGCGGTAAATGTTGGGCGCACCCCAATATTGGCTACGGCTTCAAAGTCCTGATTGCCCACAAATGCAAGAACTGCATATACACCATTCGCTGGTATCAACTTCGCAGGGTCGTCGGGTAGGATGTTTGCCGTTGGAATGCCTATGCTTCGTCCCCTTCCATCGCCGCGAACAATCGTTCCGCTCAGCGAATACGGTCTGCCAAGCATCTGCCGGGCAACATAGACGTCGCCACCTTCAAGAGCTTGTCGAATTTTTGTACTGCTTACGACAATGTTGTTGCATTCTAATGCGGGTACTTGCACTACGCTGAAGCCAACATCTACTGCGATGGCATTGAGAAGATCAATGTTTCCGGAGCGGTCCTTTCCAAACATGTGATCGTGACCAATAAAAACTGCTTGCACTCCAATGCTTTGAACAAGAACCGAACGAACAAACTCTTCCGGGGGCGTTGCTGCAAATTCTTTGGTAAAGGGCACAACAACAACAAGATCTACGTTCAATTCCTGCAGTACTTCCAGGCGCTCGCGCAGCGTGGTAAGCAGACGCACAGCTTTTCGATCGGGTTTTTGCAGTACGATCTGGGGATGAGGATCGAACGTAACTACAACTAGTCTGCTCTGATGCTCAGATGCGTATTGCTTCATTCTTTCAACTATACCCCGATGGCCACAGTGTACTCCGTCGAACGTACCCACGGTAACAATGCTGTTTGCGTTGAACGGAATAACGTCGTGTCCGTAGTGTACAACCGTCATTGCCTACTCTCCGAAAGCACGTTCGTTATCTGTTCTGTGGTAAGGGCTTCTTCCACCCCGAAGCCCCCATTTTGCGTTCTTCGTAACATCCACACATATGCACCACAGCCTAGCTTTCTGCCTACATCGCGAACAAGCGATCGTACGTATGTTCCTTTTGAGCACCGCATGGTAAAACTCAGCCATGGCCATTGGTACTGCACGCTATGGATATCGTACACAGTAACACATCGCGGTCGTTCAACAAACAACGCTCCTTCTCGTGCCAGATCGTACTGTCGCTTTTTTCCATGTCGAATAGCAGAAAATGCGGGCGGCACCTGAATCAGCTCGCCAACGAACTGTTGAAGTGCACCACGAACCTCAGCTTCGCTGAGCGGTTGCACGAGTGTGGAGTCGGTAAAAGCCTCTTCGTGACTGCCGCGATCGTCGGTTGGTGTTGTTGCACCAAGTTTTGCAGTAACCGTGTACGTTTTTTCTTCTGACTGGAAGTAATCCACAGTTTTAGTTGCTCGTCCTATGCAAACAATCAGTAAACCGGTTGCTAGTGGGTCCAGCGTTCCGGCATGGCCGATGCGTCGCGTTTGTAATAGTGTACGCAAGCGTGCAACACAGTCAAAACTGGTCCACCCTTCTGCTTTGTCCACCAGAGCTACAGCACCATGCTCTCGTGCAGCATCTCGCCATTGCTGCACTGCTAATGGGTTTGTCGCTGTAGAAGCGGTTAGCATGGGCCACTCAATGCTCGTCTGTACCATCGTCTTTTGGCTTCACGCTATCGAGAATTGCATTGATTCGCAGTGCCCGATCCAGCGAATCATCGATGTAGAATTTCAATTGGGGCACATACCGCAAGCGAACGGCTTTACCAAGGTGATGTCGGAGCCGGCCTGCTTCTTCCCGTTCGATATGCTCAAGCACATTTCCTGACGAAGCTGTACCGCCATATACGCTTAGGTACACGCGTGCAAGCTGAAGGTCAGGACTCATCCGTACTTCGGTAACGGTAATGAATCCAGCATTCAGTTCGTGGGCAATCCGCTGTAGTGGACCGGAAAGAGCTTTTTGAATCTCTGCAGAAACGCGCTGTGTTCGAATAGACATGGTGGTAAGAGCAGGAGCTTTAGCTCAGTTTACGTTTCACTTCAACGGTCTTGTAGGCTTCAATCACATCACCCTCACGAAGATCGTTAAATCCGTTTACATTAATACCGCACTCGTACCCGGCATCTACTTCGCGCACATCGTCTTTTACTCTGCGCAGCGAAGCAAGTGTTCCTTTGAATATCTCAAAGCCGTCGCGAAGTATGCGCACTTTATCGTTTCGATTGATGGTACCGGAGCGAACGTAACAGCCTGCAATCGTTCCCAGTTTCGATATCTTAAACAGTGCACGAACTTCAACGGTAGCTGTAATTTCTTCCTTGATGTCGGGCGAGAGCATGCCTTCAAGGGCTAGCTGCACTTCGTTGATGCAGTCGTAGATAATGCTGTACAAGCGCACATCAACAGCTTCTGATTCTGCTAGTTTTCGAACACTTGCCGGCACGGTAACCTGGAATCCAACAATAATAGCATCGGATGCGGCTGCCAGCATGATATCGCTTTCGGTTACCGAGCCAACGCTGCGGTACAGAATTCTCACCTTCACTTCCTGAGTGCTAAGCTTGAGCAGCGAATCGGAAAGGGCTTCAAGTGATCCGCTAACGTCGGCTTTTACAATCAGCCGCAGCTCTTTCACACCGCCTTGTTGTATTTGGGCAGAGATATCGTCCAACGTAATATGTCGCATACCTCGGAATTGCTGCTCCCTGCGCAACTGTTGTCTGCGTGTTGCAACTTCCCTGGCTTCCGCATCGGTTTCCATTTCCATCAGAATATCGCCGGCGTTGGGCAGACCATCGAAGCCGGTAACCTGCACAGGCATACTAGGCGTGGCATGGTCAATTTTGTTACCACGTTCATCCGTCATCGCACGAACACGACCGGCAAACTGTCCGCACACAAAAATGTCGCCAACCGATAACGTACCTTTTTGTACAATTACAGTGACCACATTGCCCCGCCCCTTATCAACATGTGCTTCAATCACGGTAGCGCGTGCATTACGATCCGGATTTGCCTGCAGTGTTAGCAGGTCTGCTTCCAAAAGAATTTTTTCCAGCAATACGTCAACGTTCAGACCTGTTTTTGCTGAGAGTTCAACACTCTGATACTTCCCACCCCATTCCTCAACCAACACATTATAGTCGGCAAGTTGTTGTTTGATGCGATCGGGGTTAGCATCAGGTTTATCAATTTTGTTAATAGCTACCACCATTGGCACGTTGGCAGCCTGTGCATGTGAGATAGCTTCGATGGTTTGTGGCATCACACTATCGTCAGCAGCAACAACCAACACTACAAGGTCGGTTACCTGGGCGCCACGGGCACGCATTGCTGTAAAGGCCTCGTGACCGGGAGTGTCGAGGAACGTGATGGAGCGTCCACCCGGCACTTCAACACGATATGCTCCAATATGCTGGGTAATGCCACCGGCTTCACCGGCCACCACATTTGCATTGCGGATGTAGTCCAGGAGCGAGGTTTTTCCGTGATCTACGTGACCCATGATTGTCACGATTGGTGAGCGTGGTTTCAGTGACTCGGGTGCATCTTCTTGTTCCGCTACATCAGCCTCTTGCTGATCGTCTTGAAACTCAACCTGGAAGCCGTAGTCACTTGCGATGAGTTCAATTGTTTCGCGGTCAAGGCGCTGGTTTATGGACACCATGAGTCCCAGCCCCATGCACTTCATGATTATGTCTGCCGCTGTTACGCGCATCAAGTTCGCAAGGTCGCCTGTGGTTACGAACTCAGAAAGTCGCAACGTTGAGCTTTCGCGTGCGGCTTCTTCCTGGCGGATGGCTTCGCGTTCTTCACGAACGGCGCGTTTCTTTTGTTTAATCTTCGACCGACCAACACCGGAACTCCTGTCTTCGATGCCGGAAAGAGTTTGGCGAATGGCCCGGTTCACATCACCTTCGCTGAATTGCTCTTTAGCGCTTCTACCACCGGACTTCCGTTTCTTCTCTTCTTGCCGGCTGACACTTCTGCTTGTTGAGACAGGTCCATCGGTGGGCATCATTGGTGGTGTGGGGCCGCCGCCGCTACGCTGGCGTCCGCCAGATCCCGATGGTTGTTGCGGTCGCTGACCATCACGCTGCCTGCGATTGTTTACGGCTTCGCCAATCGTACCTTTTCCGGATGCTGCTCGTCCTTCTGCTTCGCGTGTGCGTTTTGGTCGTTCTTCTTTCTTCTGAATTTCGATTTTTCCGAGTACGGTAAGACCGCGGAGTTTTGGTGCGCCGCCGGCTTTCAGTTCAACTTCTACCACACCCTTGCGTTTGCGTTTCTTCTTTTCGTCGAATTCAGCCGTTGGTTCTTCTGTTGGTTTTGGTACTTCAGCTTCCGGCGCACTTGGCACAGCCTCGGCAGGTGCCGGCACTTCGGCAACTGGTTCCGGTGCCGGCGGTGGTGGTGCAGGAGGTTTACCGATGGCATCCAGATCTATGATCTGTCCAACCTTCGGACCTTTTGATTTCTTTGGCTGTTGCTCATCAGTGCTTGGGGGGGGTGGGACATCGGCTTGTGGCTCTAGCGGTGTTTGCACTTCCGAAACTTCGGGTGCTTGTGGAGCTGGGGCTTCTTCAGGTACGGGCTGTTCTGCCTGTTGCTCCGGTTGTGCCGGTGTCTCTACTGCAGCACTCTCTTCAGGCTCCTTTGCGGCCTCCACAACCGGAGGCGTCGGTTCCGCGACTTCTTCCGGAATGTGCAATTCCGTCTCACTTACAGTATCTATTGAAACCGAGGCAGATCCTTCCGACAGCGATTTGCGCACAGCCTGTTGCCGTTGAACCTTTGCCCGTTGTTTCTCGGCAACCTTGAGTTCTTTGGCGAACTTGTCAATTACCAGGTCAACCATTTCTTCGGTTAACACGGTAGTAGGCTTGTTCTGTATATCGAAGCCTTTTGAAGACAGGTATTCAACAATGGCTTCCTTGCCAATGTTTATCTGGCTTGCGATTTTGAACAATTTGGTGCCGGTAGTGGCCATAACGTTTGCGTCTTGATGCGAAGAAAGAAGTTGATGAAAGCGGGCAGAACAGCATTCTGTGGTTATGGGTAATACCACAACACCCTTCAACCGCTATCCTACTGCCTCGTCAGAAGTGGAATCATCGTCAGTACCTGTTGCCGATGATATGTCGCCATCGGAATCATCATCAGAATCCAACATCATACTATCATCAACAAGTGGAGTATCCTCGGCGTAGGCGGCCATGATATCGTCGTTGGCATCGGCTACATCACGGTTTGCTGTACCGTTTGAGCCGGCACTTGCACCGTCGAGGGCTTCCTCCAGCGTACGAATCCATCGTGGGTCTTCGCGCTCTTCAAATTCTTCGTGGATAATGCTACGGAGCTGCAGAATTCGATCCTTGTTAATGAGTCGGAGCAATACTGTTGGATCTGCTTCGAGAAATTCACGGGCTGTATCAATACCTTCGGCAATGAGTGCATCGTATAAATCTTTACCAAGTTCATCACGGAACTCAATAAGTTCAATGTCTTCGGCTCCCTCTTTAACCAGCGAGAGCGAGAAGCCGGTAAGTTTCGATGCCAGGCGAACATTCACCCCGTTACGTCCGATTGCCAGCGAAACCTGGTCATCCGGCACGATAACGGTGGCCTGACGGTTTTCGGCATCAATCTGGACATCGCGCACCTTGGCCGGAGAGAGCGCACGTGCGATATACAAGCGTGTGTCGTCGGTGTACTCGATGATGTCTATGTTTTCGTTACTCAGTTCACGCACAATGGCATGGATGCGGATACCTTTCATGCCTACGCATGCTCCAACGGGATCCACTCTTTCGTCGAAGCTTGTTACAGAAACCTTTGCGCGTTCACCCGGCTCACGTGCAATGCTCCGAATTTCTATAATCCCATCGTAGATCTCAGGGATTTCCTGTTCGAATAGCCGAGCCATGAAGGCATCATCAGAGCGCGATAAGATAAGATCGGGTAAACCGGTGGCGCCACCGGAGCGACGCACTTCCTTGAGGATAGCTTTTACCTGCTGATTCTTCTTTAAGCGTTCCGTAGGAATTTGTTCTTCACGTGGCAAACGCATTTCTACCTTATTGTGCATCACAAGGATGTTATTCGGACGCACCTGATAGACTTCGCCAATAATCACCTCGCCAACACGCTTGCTGTATTCTTCGAAGATGTTGTCTTTTTCAACATCGCGAATACGCTGGTTTAAGTTCTGAATGGCTTGCGACACCAGTCTTCGGCCGAAGGAGTCTGCGATATTCTCCAACGTGATCTCCTGGATGTACTCATCGCCAATCTCCAAGGAGTCGCCTGTTTCTTCCAGCACCAGCTCTTGCGAGATCTGTGTTTCCGGATCCTCGACAACCTCTACTACCTCTTTCATCAGGTAGATTTCTATGTCGCCTTTTTCCATATTCACAATGCATTCGAAGTTGGCATTTTCGCCATACTTCTTGCGCACCATCATTTTTAGGGTTTCTTCTACGATACCCTGAAGCAAGTCACGATCTATGCTCTTTTCACGAGCCATCTCTGCGAAGGCATCAATGATGAGCTTCTTATTATCGACCTTGGGTTTGATTTTTCGTTTCGCCATTGCAGGGTTCGAGATGTGAGAAAAGGGGGCTAATGAATTCGTAAAGAATGCGGTTAAGGGCGAGTCTGGTATTCACCGGACGAACCGATGATTGTTATACACAATGAGCAGCGTTTCCTAGAGTGAAATTACGGTTCGAGCTTCTGTGATATCGGAAGCAGCAATGTGAACCGGCGGTGGGGTAACCTTTGATTTCGCTCCGGATGATGGTTGAACGTCGAGTCCGGTTTCATCTGCACCAAGGAGTGTACCCTCGATTACCGACGAGTCCGAACGAACAACGCGGACCTTTCGGCCAACGTGTTTGCTGAGTTGCCAGAGGAAACGCACCGGAGTCTCGGCTCCGGGAGAAGACACATCAACCGCACGCAGGCGGTCGAAGAATTCGTCTTCGTGCAGCCGCGATTCGATACCGCGGCTAACAGCGGTGCAGTGGTCGTGAGTTACCCCTTCGGGCGCGTCAATACTTACTTCCAGACGCAACTGCTTGTGCTGTCCCCGAACCCCGAGATCAATTAGCGAAACCCCAGCCCCTTTACAGGCGGCTTCTATCGCCAAGCGCACATGCTGTGGCACCAGTGGGGAATCGTTCAATCGAACTCCAGTCCGTTTCAACAAAAAATGGGCTTTGTAGCCCATCCTCGTTTATGCAGTTGCAAATATAGGGAAAAGTGTGTGGAGAACGAACATATCCACATGAACCTACCGAACATTGGAGGGGGATGCTCTGTAAGGGGCCTCTCCACACGTTTCCTACTCCAGAGCCGAACACAGTTCCTTTATACAAACCTCACCTTCTACGAAACTCACTGTCACACTCCACCCACCACCTCCTACTTACAGTACAAACGGAGGTACTATGGCCGCATTCAAACTGTACATTCAAAAACAGGCAGAAAAGCTTTCTGCTGAACTTCAGAAAATAATTCCCCGAGGTTCCTTCCCTAAACACGAAGTCTTCCTGAACTCGGTGCGGGATTCGGCAGCACAGGTTGCTCATTGGATATGTATGGGAACGCCGTTTCGGGGAACATCCTGGCGACTGGAGCATATGCACAAAGCGTGTGAGTCGCTACAGGAGACGCTGCGTGCTCTGCCAATGCTGGAACGCATGAACATTACATCGGCCGATGCTATATATCGGCTCCAACATGAGTACTCCAGACTCTACGAGAGCATCCTGCGTTGCGCAGCTACAGAGCTGGACAGGAATCCACATTATAGTGGTCCATATCGTTCTCTTGCAGAAATGGGTATAGCGCTGCGCGAACAGGAAGTACACCATGGCCTTCGAATGCACTCCAAGCAGAAAAGCATTGTCTAAACCCATGCATGTTCATTCCACTTCAGAATTGATGCAAATGGCATTGTTGTGATAACAAAAAGTTCCACATCGCTAGGCTTGTACACCTACTGTACGTGGGGATTTCTGACTGCAGGAGACTGCAACGTGATACAATCACCAAGCACAGAACCGTTCATCTTAGCACCATTCTACAACCTTCATGTTTGTAGTCGCAGCACCATAATAGTAAAGAAGCCCATCAGAAAAGCCATAAGCAACATGCATCACGGTGCAAGCATAGAGAAGTTCAAATCGCATCTCGAAACTCTCCGCTATAGTGGCGGAACGATCAAAGTGTACACGCGGGTCGTGAGCATCTTTCTCAGCTTCCTTAATAACAAGCCCGTTTCCACCATCACCGAAACCGACATTGTACGATTTCAAAGCGAATACATCATTGCCCGAGGGTGTTCAAACTCGTATCAGAATCAGGTGATTAACGGACTAAAGCTCTTCTTTACACTCGTAGAAAACAGAAACATCAAGGCCGGAAACATGCGTCGGCCGCGTCGAGAGCACAGACTTCCACACATCCTTAGCAAGGAAGAGGTCAAACGCATACTCACCGCCACACGCAACATCAAACACCGGGCACTGTTATGTGTTGTTTATGCATGTGGATTGCGTCGCGGAGAGGTGTTAGGGATACGGCTTACCGATATAGATTCCGGGCGAAAAATTCTCTTTATACGCCAAAGTAAAGGTAAGCGGGACAGGGTGATACCTATCAGTCCAAAGGTGATTGAGCTTTTGCGAGAATACTATCTTCGCCACCGTTCAAAGGAGTACCTTTTCGAGGGACGGACAGGGGGCTTATACGGCGTCAAAAGTGTAGAGTAGGTGATTAAGCAAGCAATGCGTAGGTCAGGGATCAACAAGCCTGTTACACTACATTGGCTACGACACAGTTATGCAACGCATCACTTGGAAGCAGGTACAGATCTACAGTATATACAAACACTACTCGGCCACAAGAACAGTAAGACAACTGAGATTTACACGCATGTAAGCAACAAGGCATTACACAACATCCGGAGTCCATTTGATGATCTGTGACATCCTAAGCCTTATTGCACCACCTTCTGCAGCGGTTATCCAACCACATTTAGTGAACAACGGTAAGTTTTTAGCGGTTAGCGGGGAGTTACCAGCAAGCGTAAAATGACACAACACAGCTGACAAAGACGAACTTAAACTGAAATTAAGTAAACTATTTTGACAGGAGAACACGGACATAGAAATGATACTACGAATGGACAACGAGTAAGCCGACACTCATTGCCTACCCTTCTGTATTTTTTGTTTCCCCTCCGCACATTTTTTTAATTCAATTTGCCACCGCACAAATGACACATTTGTTTTTTTGCCAACACACGAACCAATGCTCAAAAAACCAAAAGATAAGTTGCCAACGCACAGACGGACTAACAGGATTAAATAAGTAACTTTGTAGAACAAAAGATTAATATGACATACTTCGACAAAATAAGAGAATTAACTAAAACAGTTCCAGCAGCTTTGGTGGACTTCGG
>CAZGHI010000048.1:15067-17666 GCA_964525565.1 uncultured Hyphomicrobiales bacterium | reverse complement strand
TCTAACTACCTGCATCCTGTCGGCATCTCGCTCCCAAACATTTACAACAGCAAACACAACGTTCGGGTTATCCTTGTACTTTTCATACAATTTCTGCAGCGATGGAAAACTCTTCCTGCATGGACCGCACCACGTAGCCCAATAATCAATAATTACAACCTTGCCTTTCCAGTCTGATATCTTGGTTTTATCTCCACTCAGACTTGTAAACAATCCATCAACAAGGGGCTGGTGTAGCATTTCTTTTGCAATGCGTTCGTACATGGCAGACTGTCCAACTGCCTTCAGGGATGTTACCCGTGCATTTGCAGCTTCACGTTCCATCCCCTTTCTCATCTGAGCATTCACATAACTGGTGGTGATTGTTGGTGTTGCTGCCCCACTCGTCATTGCCAGCTCAGCATAGGTTATTACATCAGGGTCGTTACCATTACCTTCGAGTACAGTAATCAGCATCTCGAACACACCTTTGTCGGTCTCCTTTCCACCAAAGCGCACACTTTCTTTGAACGATGCAATCGCCTCATTGATTTTACCGTCAGCTCGTTGAATTGCACCGCGAACAAAATAAAGCTGACTCTTAGCAGTATTCTGTTTGATATTCCACTCCGAGGGTCCAATCCACTGTACTCGCGTTTTGGGATTACTTGCACTAGCGAGACCAGCTTCAACAAAACGATATGCTTGAGGGCGCAACGTATCCTGGGCTCCGATGTAATTCACCGAATGGTAGTAAAACGATGCAGGTATGTCGGGTACTTTTTCCAGGAACCGAATAAGTGCAGCAAACGATCCTTGCTTCGTTGTTGCTGTTACTACAGATTCGATAAGGCTTGTGCGAGTAGGACTTTGTGGGTATGACTCAATGAATGCAGCTACTCGCCCTACATAATCATCAATGTTAGAGATTCTGCTAATCTCTTCCAGTTCCAGTTGCTCTGATACTTTGCTCCTTGGAAAGCGTTGTGAAGCGTTCAGCAACACTCGTGATGCTTCCGCTTCATCCTGTATGGCGCGAAATCCTGCTGCAACAGCCAACGCTTCGTCAGGCGTTGCAGGTACCAATCCGGGTTGGAGCAGATTACGCAACCGTGTAGCGCCTTCTTCCGATGAATACACACCATGGGCGCCTTCAAGAAGGATAAGATTAACCTGTGCTGCAATGTTCTTCGAATATGCCTTGGTTTCTTCTATAAGTAAATCTCGTGCCTCATCTAAGTCTTGCTTTCGTCTGCACTCCAACGGAAGTTGGCCGAGGCAGCTTTGTGCTGCCTTCATCGAAGCACCACGAACGGGTTTACCCGCTGCGTCGTACACGAGAGTATTCCAATACAATTCACCATTGTTATCGTAACGCTTGCCATCACCAATCTTTACCATCAGGAATACACAGTTCTTAGGTATTGTGTACTCCCCCGTCCACCGTTTCCCATCGAAACGTAACGGAACCTCTTCTGCCATCGGAAGGTCGGTCCCTTCTTCGAACCAGAGCACAACACCGTGAAAGGTTTCATTCTGTGGAGTCCAGTTTGATTCGGCCGGACCAGTTTTGTATTCTATTACCAGGTTCGTTCCTGCCATCGGAGAAATTGGCAGAAGGTTGACCGTGCCAGCTATGGCGGACCCCAAACCGATGAAAAAACAAAGAATACCAGTTGTGATAATGTGGTTGTTCATACGCTCTTAAGGATTTAGTTCAAGTGCAACGACATGTAGGGAGATTCTCCGTTACCGTACAAGGCGATAACCTCCATCAACGGTTATTATCTGACCGGTGATGTATGGGGTTGCGGTGGCAAAGAACCACACAGCATCAAAAACATCGTCTGGAGTTCCGTACCTCTGCATGGGAATGCGCTCCAGCTTAGCCAGCTCCTTGTCAGCATCCGATGGTTCACTGTTTATCACAATGGCTCCCGGGGCGACAGAATTCACAGTGTGCGAGGGTGCAAGAGAGCGGGCAAGGCTACACACCAAATTTACGAGTGCGGCCTTGCTTAGGTTGTAATCAACCCTGTCCTTCCATGTTTCGAATGCACCCAGCGAACTAATTGCAATAAGTCTGCCTGAGGGACATATCGAATACCACTTCGCTATAGTCAGGAGCGGTAGTGTGTTTACGTCAAGTGTTTTTTGAACATCATGCAATGTTAACTCGCTTACGGTTCTCTGTGGTGGAAACACACCGGCATTACTAACAATGGCATCGGGGTTACCCAAAGTGTTACGCAAACTGTCAAGTGCATCCATGAGTTGCTGAGGTACAGAAACATCGGCACCAACTGCTGCTGCTCGGATTCCAAACGATTGCAGATCAAAAACGGTGTCTTCTGCTGCCTGCTTCGACGAGTGATATACTATGCCAACATCCCACCCCTTCTGTGCAAATGAATGGGCAAGCCCCTTACCAATCCTTCTGGCCCCACCAGTAACAAACACTACTGGCATGGCTCTGTTATTGGAAGTGAACAAACAACAGCCTGTGTGCGTGCATGATTCGAGTCTTTAACAAAAACAGGCATGCCGGGGACTGCCGTGTCAGTTCGGATGTATGCTAGTGCAATCGTGTCTGTTTCGTTACAGCTTGGTACAACACTGG
>CAZGHI010000048.1:11533-15057 GCA_964525565.1 uncultured Hyphomicrobiales bacterium | reverse complement strand
TACCTTGCCGATAATGGTGCTCTCATACTCCACTTCACCACCACGTTCAATGGTAGCTCCGCGAAGTCCGAAAAGCTTTTGTTTCACTTTGTTGTATGTATCGAGGCGGGCAATTACCTCCTGACCGATATAACATCCTTTTGAAAACGATACTAAATGGAGCAGCCCGGCTTCCAGTGGGTTGTATGCCTCTGTCCATTCGGATTCGCTTTTACCTAGCCCTCGAATGACGCGTAGATATTCAAAGTCCTCGTTATTGATATATGGTATGTGTGATTCCGCTTGTAATTCACTCCTCAGGTTTGCCATCGCTTCCGGTGATCCCAGCACAGCGAATCCGATATCTGTTACCGATGGAACCCGAACAACTGTGTATTCTTCGTTTAGTGTCTTTTCCCATGAGCATAATGCCCAGGACCGATTTGAGAAACCAAATGCTGAATTCACAAATTCTGCTGCTTCTGTTCCCAGGATATCCAAACGGACCCACGATGATGTTACGTCACGAAAACGCGCGTCGTCTGTTATTATATACCGATGCAACCACGAAGCTACAGTACTGGCCTTGTTTGCAGACGTTATAATCACCGATGATGACTCATCGTTGAGAACCGTTATCACGTCGATAATACGCCCTTTATCGGTTACAAGTACCGTCTGCCTCCCTGCACCTGCAGGCAGCCGCATCATATCGTTCGTTGATAAACGATGAAGCAAGTCTATTCTATCGGCACCTGTAGCGGTAACAACTCCACAGTCGGCTGCATCTGTCCATGCCAGAGCAATGTGCGAGCCGGTTGACTTTGCAGTGTTACGTTTGCTCATCTGAAGAGCCTGTTCCATATACAAAGATCGTTCCAAACCCGGATGAAAAGGACTGTTTTGACGAATTGTTCAAGAAGATATTCAGTGATTCTTCATAAGGGACGCATTTTTCTCTCCCTACGAACAATGTTGCTGATACTGTTCTTTGTATTCCTACATCAAACGTCTCAAGCGCAGCATCATTGGTATCGCATTACATTCACGGACAAAGGTAATGTTGATTATTCGCCGGGCAGCCCTTCGTACAATGCACTTCAATGTGAATTCGATGTAGCCTCCGTTGAACGACGAAAACGTATCGGTCTTACCCCTTTGTTCTCCGAACATGATGCGCCCATTTTTCAGGAGTACCTTGCTGATCTGGCAGATCAGGGTATTGTTCCGCACCTGCAGTTGCGTTGGAGAAATAGCATAGTATGTCTGTTAACAGACGAACAACATACCTATGCTGAATCACGTAAGTACGTCAAGAGCATTAGCAGGGTGAGTTCGGTGGGATATCCTCAGGCGACAGCAATCAACGATTGTTCACCTCCACGCGCTGGAGAATTGTACTCTGCTCATACACTACTAAACACCCTGCCCTTACTGGAGTCAGGGTTGTTGGGCAGTACGGTAAACATTGCTCTGATTGATAATGGATTTCGTTGGCAGTCCATGAGTTCCCTAACTCACCTTTCAGTATATCAACAATTCGATTTTGTACAGAACGATACTGTGGTTAGCAATGAAGCAGGCGAACCCGGAGATCAAGATGGTCATGGATCATTGGTTCTCAGCGTTGTAGCCTCGTGGTTACAAGATACCATGATTGGCATTGCACCTGCAGCACATTATATGTTGTACAAAACGGAAGACATGAGGTATGAACGTCGTATCGAAGAAGATGCTTTTACTGCTGCAGTCGAGGTAGCAGAACGACAAGGGGCAATGGTACTATCGGCTTCCGTTGGGTACTATACATTCGATAGTACCGAAGATCAAACGCGATGGGAATATCTGGACGGAAAAACGACGTTTGCTTCGCAAGCGCTCAATAGGGCAACGATGTTGGGCATGGTTACTGTTGTAGCAGCAGGTAATGCCGGACCTGATAGTGCCACGTTAATACTCCCTGCCGATGCCGACAGTGCAATCACAGTAGGAGCTTACCGCGCCGATTCTACACTCTGGCCCAACAGTTCGCGCGGTCCTAATGCAGCCGGAAAAATTAAGCCCGATGTTGTTGCGCTTGGCGCAGACGTTATTACTCAAAATCCTGCAGGAGTGCTAAGACGTGTGAGTGGAACTTCGATGGCAGCTCCACAGATTGCCGGACTGTTTGCACTTCTGAGCCAGTTATTTCCTGAAGCTACCGGTGCTCAGTTACGGCAGTACGTATTGGAGTCGTGTTCTGACTTCGGCAATGCGAACAATAGCCGAGGAAACGGCATCCCGGATGCAGTAAAAGCTGCGCGAATAACAGCATCTCATGTAGGACCCGGAATAGGACCGTTTGTGGTTATCGGAACTGACACAGCACAGCTTGTTCTCGCTAGTATTTTTTCCCCTACGCGCGTTGAAGCTTTTCTACAGATTCAGCGCTTTTCCGACACCGTAGAAGTAATGGGAGAGCAAATAGATTCGTTATGGTACGGGTTCTTGGTGCCACGTTCGTTACTTTCGAATTCCACATTTCCTGCGCGACTGGTTGCAACAAACAACGCCGGTACACGATTTGCCTTTAACAAACCGGAGTTCACACCCTTACCGTCAAACGGAAATTCTATCCCATGTGGCGTGCGTCTGCCCGGTACGGTTGTAAGTGTTATGCATTACGCACAGAGCAGCCGACATGGCGATCGGGTATGGCCAAACCCCATCTCTAGGGGTGACTACTTGAATCTTAGTTTCGCCTACCAACCAGTAGTTGTGCAGTTCGTAGAAACATCTTCCGGACGTGTCGTACACAAAACGTATCCTGTTCCATCGACGGAAGGCTGGCGTGTGCAGGTACCATACGTTCACGCCGGACACTACCATGTTGTTGTGTTAGGAAAACACAGTATGCAATCGTATCCAGTAATCGTTGAGTAGATAATGCAAACAATTCTGTTAACAGGTGCTCATGGCGAGCTTGGTGCACATGTGCAACCGGCAATTCGTGAACAGGGGTGGACGGTATTGGCACCTTCGATCGAAGATGTGGACTTGCTAAGTACAGAAGATATCGCAGAGTATATAACATCGCTACCGGGGGAACTAGATGGCCTGGTACACCTTGTAGGAGGGATTCGTGCCGGCAAACCCGTACACGACACAACTGAAGACGATGTCACCGAGATGTTCCGGTTGAACGTGGTAACAGCGTTCAATATTATTCGCGCGGTAATGCCGTTGTTTATTGCACATGGTCGCGGAAGCATTGTTACCGTTGGTGCTCGCGACGTTGTGCACCCTGCAAAAAATCGTTCGGCATACATGACGGCAAAGAGTGCTGTTGTGGGACTTACACGTGCAGTAGCAGAAGAGGGGCGGGCGCACAACATTCGAGCGAATGTTATTCTACCGAGTATTCTTCGAACACCATCAAACGTGGCATGGGGCTCGGCAGATGACATTGCCTCATGGGTGCATCCGGTTAGCGTAGCACGAACCATTGTTCACTTGCTTGAACCCACATGTGCAATAAACGGAGCTACGATCCCTGTGTTCGGGGA
>CAZGHI010000048.1:6744-11523 GCA_964525565.1 uncultured Hyphomicrobiales bacterium | reverse complement strand
TTCCTGTATAACCCAATGAGATTTATCCTATCGTATTATCAGCGATATGCCGTGAAGGCAATATTGGCTGTTTTGTTTATGATTCCCGGGAGCAGCATTAGCCTTGTCTTTCCAAGGCTTACGGGCGATTTAGTGGACTCCATCATTAGCGATGGTTCAGGAACTACACTGCTCAATCTCGCGGGCTGGTTTATCGGATTACTGATTGTACAGGCAGTGATCGGTTACGTTGTTAGTATTACGTTAGCCAGCATTACGGAAAACGTGATCGCAACACTCCGAGCCGATCTGTTCAATCACATCATTCGACTGCCGATGCAGGTAGTTTTTCGGCATCGAGTCGGCGAACTGGCATCACGCTTGTCCAGCGATGTTTCGCTTATTCAGGAAACCTTTGGCTTCTCTGTTTTGCAACTCATACGTCAAGCCGTATTCCTTGTTGGTTCAATAGTAATAATTGTTACTACATCGCTGCCGTTAACCCTGCCGATTCTGATTGGTACCCCGGCTATCGTAGCAATCGCTGTTGTTATCGGACGGAAAATTCGTAAGGTTAGTACCGCAACGCAGGATGCACTTGCCAGTGCATCTACCATTGTTGATGAAACACTACAAAGTATCACCGCAGTGAAATCTTTTGTCCGTGAAGACTATGAATCTGACCGGTACCGTGCGGCATTGGAAAAAAATGTTCAACTAGCGATTACAGGTGCAAAACTCAGGGCGTTATTTGTAACGTTTATTGTTTTTGTGATCTTCGGTGGAATAGCCGGTGTGATTCTCTACGGAGCGAATCTGGTTGCAGAACACTCCGTAACTATTGGCGAACTTTTGTCTTTTCTGATGTACGCCATGTTCGTAGGTGGTGCGCTGGGGAGTTTTGCAGATCTCACAGGACAACTGCAAAAAACGGCAGGTGCCGGTGTTCGTATCCAAGAGCTGTTAACGGAACCTATAGAACAGCAGATGACACCGTTGACAACGCAGAATGTGGGTGAATCATTCATGGTAACGCCGCAAGCGCAGACCCACGATACAACACCCCTTCCCAGGCCCCCTGCACTAGAATTCGTGAACGTAAGCTTTCAGTATGCAGTCAACTCACATGTTCCCATCCTAAACAACGTTTCGCTGTCTCTTTCCGAAGGCGAGAGAGTTGCGTTCGTAGGTGCCAGCGGAGCCGGAAAAAGCACGGCGGCATCGCTCATTCAACAACTATATCAACCTACATCGGGAACGATTCGGTACAATGGACGTAATGCATCAGAATACTCACTTGCGGAACTTCGTTCCTCGGTTGGAGTTGTTCCACAAGACATCGTTCTGTTCGGAGGAACCGTGGAGGATAATGTTCGGTATGGACGATTATCGGCATCGGCGGCTGAGGTTCGTGACGCACTCCATCTTGCTAACGCCATTGACTTTGTTGATCAACTGCCCGACGGTTTACAGACTGTGGTGGGCGAACGTGGCATGAAGCTTAGTGGTGGCCAGAGACAGAGAATTGCCATCGCCCGTGCCATTCTTAAAGACCCACCTATTCTTATTCTCGACGAAGCCACAAGTTCGCTCGATATTGAAAGCGAACTACTCATTCAACAGGCGCTGGAGCGCCTGATGAGGAACAGAACAACCATCATTATCGCCCACCGGCTTAGCACGGTGAGAACATGCGATTCAATCTACGTTTTTGAACGCGGCGCCATTGTTGAACACGGTAATCACAAATCGTTACTCCAGTTAAACAATGGAAGATATCGCACCTGGTGTGATCTACAGTTTCTATCATAGAATGGAAGGGGGCTGATAGAATCCATCTACTTTTCGTTTTCAAGTATTTACATTCTCGTTATATTTGTGACTCGTTCATTGCGAACGGGCCCATAGCTCAGCTGGGAGAGCGCTTGAATGGCATTCAAGAGGTCAGCGGTTCGATCCCGCTTGGGTCCACGCTGGCAAGCTCTCTCAAAAGGCTGGCTGGCTCTGCTGAAGGGGATTGTAGCTCAGTTTGGTTAGAGCGCCGCCCTGTCACGGCGGAGGTCGCGGGTTCGAGTCCCGTCGGTCCCGCATCCCGATATAAAAAACGCCCGTTGCCAACGGGCGTTTTCTTTTTGTGTGTGACTAGTTTCCCCAAAGGTCGGAGTTCGAGTATATCCCGATTCTCGGAAAATCGGGTGGAGCTGGTGGACCACCTCCGGATCCTCCTCCGGTACAGTCTCCACGTACTGTACATCCGACAATACCTGAATGTGATGCACACCAGCGGAACACCGGTCCGATTGGGCCGGTAATCGTCCAGCATGAACAATACATTGGACCAGGATTTGGGCCTTCACAGACGTCAAATGGTCCAGGCGTAGAACCTCCACCCTTAAACCACGAAAACGCAGAAGATGGGCCTAGAATCAGGAGAACAGTAGCGATAACTGCTAACCTGCGGCAAGTAAACTGATGAGTGTGTATTGAGTAGCGATCCATCGGCTTCATGGCACATACACCTTTCGCGTACATTGAACAATCCCGTTTTCTTTTCCAACAACAATGTACAAACCGGGAGAAATGTTCATGTGGTATGGATTTGATGCTAACGGAAGTGCACCCGACCACACCTCGATGCCGTGAATCGTTACAATAGAGATGCTTGTTAATGCAGAGGGTGTTGTTAATGTAACCTGAATTCGGGGAGGATTCGACAAGTCATAGGCAGAGACATCACAGTCGGGAGCGCCAGTACAATCCAAGTTTGCTTGCACACTATCGCTGTACGCCATCCACTGTATGTTCGACAATATCTGAGGCGACATGCCAATATCCAGCTTGTCGGACCTAACAATTGGGAATGGGTTGTTTGGCTGCGTGAAAAGCTGAACCGAAACATACACTTCTGTTGTGTCCATAATCGCACTTGGTACAATAGTGCGAACGCGACTAGTGAGTGGAAACCATGAAAAAATGCACGGCCGTTTGCTAACTGTTGTTGGCGCAAAGTACATCGTATCCAAAAGCAAAATAGGGTTTCCGTTTGATGCCTCATGGAGACGGATCGAATACGATAGCGGCGACGGATTTATGTAGCGCACGTACGTAATCTGATCGAGTAGCCTATCTGCCCAATACACGAAGCGAAAGAACTGGATGGTATCACCTGCAACGACATCAAAAACGCGGGTTCGGCTTCGTGCGCGGAGAACGCTATCCGACCATTCCCATGTTGGCTCGTTGGTTACTGGATTTATAGTCACAACCCGATCTCTGCACCAGTAATCGAGATACAGTTTTTTTCGGTTCAGAAGAAACTCAGAAAAATCCAATTTCACGTGCACGGAGTCACCACCGTAGTCGAAGCTGTAGCGAGGTACCAATGCATTCAGTGGCAGTGCGGCTGATGAATCAATGGTTGAGTCGGTAAGCATAGGGGCCATGATGTAACCGCTCGTATCCTCTACGGCTTGTGCTAGTGAATCGCATTGTGCCGAGACGTGCAGACTCAATCCAACAACAAACAACGCAATGAGAAGCTGCAAACAAAGGAATTGATGTTTCATACGGTTCACCCCTTCGCTGAGTAACATCGCTAAGCATTTCGGTGGACGCGTTTGAGCGTGCTCCTTCAAAAAAAAAAAAATAAACATAAAATGCAAGTACTTACCAAAACTTTTTCAGCAAGTCACATTTTTCACCTACGATCAGTGGTTTCGGGTGCATCTGACCACTCAAGAAAAGGTGGAGCAATGAACTACGTTGCACACAAGAAGTAGCTGACACGGTCTAAGCTCCGAAAGAAATCGGTATGAGTGTAGAGCAACGCTAGCCGCCATTGCTTTACGATGCATGTACGGATTTCCCCGTATTCTATCAAGATTGTACAGCTAACAATGGAATGGCTAGTAACGCATCAACGTGACCGCTCGAATGCGCTTAGTCAGAGCTATTACCCGAAAACTTGTCATCGGGTTGTGCGAACATGAAATTAAACGACGTCATACTTCCGTATATGCGCGTGATATAGCCTTGTAGCTTGAGTTTCTCGCCATCGGAAAGCGACTTGTTTGCATTGATTTGTTGCTCAAGTACGCGTAGGTTATCGCGCATCATCACCACTTTGTGCATGAACTTATCCATCGGTAATTCATGCTGAGCAAGGGAAGGATCGTTAGGTTTGAAAACTACCGTACCATGTTGCCACTTTGGGGCAAGATCTGCGTTGTGCCGCGATTCTATTTCATTTGCGATCAGCGTTGCAAGCAGACGCATTTGGTAACGATCAAGCTCCACGCTTTAACCTCTGCAGAGATAGAAAAATTACTGAGGCAGCAATGCTTTTGACAATATCGCCGGGCAGGAAAGGAGCAATACCCAGAGCCCAGGATTGTGCAGAACCGGTGAACAGGCTCATGACAGCCGCTCCTATTACCAGAATCGGGATATGAGCAATGAACGCAGTCAGAATGGAACCATGTATTGTTTGCGCAAAGCTTCGTTGAGCCAGTGTACCGGCCAGGAAGGCTCCTGGGATAAATCCGAGAAGATAGCCCGAGGTTGGACCCCACAATGCAGTAAGTGAAGCCTGCAAACACAGGTGCACCAACAGCACCAGCACTGAGATAGGTTATTGCAGCAAGAGCGCCATGACGTGCACCAAACAGCATTCCCCACAGAATCACGGCAAATGTTTGTGCGGTGATGGGTACGGGCGTGAACGCTAGGTCTATGCGAAGCTGAGTTGCCAACGTAATCGCTGCAGCACCAAGCATTGGAAGCACAAGGTTCAAAGAAGCT
>CAZGHI010000048.1:5833-6699 GCA_964525565.1 uncultured Hyphomicrobiales bacterium | reverse complement strand
ATGTATTCATGGTTACAAAGATATGTGCTATGATGAATCTGCTGTGTAGGTACGATTTTGATGATGTACGCTACTCTTTTAGTGCTCCAGCCGTTAATCCTTCAATAATTCTTCGCTGAAACGCTGCAAAGAGCGCTAATACCGGCAGAGCGCTGATGCTCGCACCTGCCATAAGATGTCCCCAGTCTATGCTTTGCTTACCGACGTAAAAGGCAAGCCCTACGGGGAGAGTTCGATGAGCTTCATCGTTAGTAAACAAGAATGGATACAGAAAACTATTCCAGTTTCCGAGAAACGTGTAGATAGCAAGGACCGTTAGTACGGGCCGCGCAAGTGGAAACACAATTTTCTTCAGAATCATCCATTCGCTTGCACCATCAATCCGTGCGGCATCTTCAAAGTCAGTAGGTATGCCAACAAGGTACTGGCGAACGAGAAATAACCCAAATGGTGTTACCAGCCATGGTACAATAAGGGCAGCATACGTGTTTATCCATCCCAGTTGTGCAATGAGCCGGTACAATGGTATCATCAACACCTGCTGAGGCACCATCATTACAGCCAGCACGGAAATGAACATTAGCCAGGTTACCGTTGAACGAGACCTAGCAAGTACATATCCTCCCCACAAGCAGAAAATCACATTGCCTAGTGTGACAGCTAAGGCAACGAAAGTTGAGTTTACGAAATACAGTAGGAATGTGTCGCTCTGCAAAGCATCACTATAGTTCGTGATCACATTTGGTGCGAAGAGCACATCCCAAAACCGAAAGTATTGCTCCGGTTGTTCTCGAAAGCTTACGAGGAGCATCCAAGCCATGGGGAAAATCATACCAACGGCTACCAGCACCAACGCCAAACGTATA
>CAZGHI010000048.1:0-5794 GCA_964525565.1 uncultured Hyphomicrobiales bacterium | reverse complement strand
TAGACCTCCGTGCGAACGCTATATGTAAAGGGCGTTCTCGGCGATGTAGTCACGAACGCTCTTTACAGTAAGATAGTTGATACTCTTTCCTTCTCGAACTCGCTTTCTAATATCAGTACTGCTTATCTCCAGCAATGGCGCCGATATCCAGATTGGAGTTCGGCCGTGAACCGTGAGCCTGTCTGACAGCCTTTCTTCCATCTCTGGAGTAAGTAGAAAAGGTCGGCGAACGATGCACAGTTGGGCGTTTATACAGATTTGCTGCCATTCTTTCCATCGGACAAAGTCCACAGCTTGATCCGACCCGATGAGCAGCGACAAGGAATCTGATGGGAACTCACTCTGAAAATACTGTATTGTATCAATTGTGTATGAAACTCCGCCCCGCTGAATTTCAACGTCGCTCACTTTGAATTTTGGATGTTGTTGGGTTGCGTTACGCACCATTGCAAGCCTATCCGCAGCCGGTGCTAACTGAGCATCCAATGTTTTAAAGGGGCTTGTGTTCGCAGGAACGAAATAGCACCACGTAAGGTCCATCTGATCCACAAAACGGTCGGCAATGATCAAGTGGGCAATGTGGATGGGGTTAAACGAACCACCAATGATGCCTATCACCGCTAGGCCCTGACTTCCAATGTTGACGCTGTTGCACGTCTGCCATGTACAACATTTAATGCAACGAATTGGCGGCTCGGTTTACAACGTGCTTCAAACTCACTTCTAAATTTTTCTATAAACCCTTTTACCGGCCACGCGGCGGCATCCCCTAAAGCACAGATGGTGTTGCCTTCGATGTTGGCAGCTACGTTGTATAATAAGTCAATATCTGCAACGGTAGCATCACCGTGATGAAAACGGTGCAGCATTTTCTCCATCCATCCACAACCTTCGCGGCAGGGGGTGCACTGTCCGCAGCTTTCGTGGTGGTAGAAACGTGCAATCCGTAGCGTAACAGCAACAATATCGGTGTCTTCATCCATAACCATGATACCGGCCGTTCCGATGTGCGTTCCAAGCTGTTTCAGGCTCTCTTCATCCATTTTGACGCCTTCTATCTCATCGCCACGAAGCGGAGGCATGGAGGATCCACCCGGAATGACAGCTTTAACCCCTTTTCCATGCGGCACGCCACCACAGACGTTGTAGATAATTTCGGTGAGTAGAGTTCCCGTTTCCAATTCATATACACCAGGCTTGTTCACATGACCACTCACCCCGTATAGCAACGTTCCCGAGTGCCCTTTCGCTCCGATAGCTGAATAGGCATCACCACCAATCATCATAATTGGTGGTACGGTTGCAATGGTTTCAACGTTATTAATCGTGGTTGGCATACCCCATAACCCTTTGTTGGCAGGGAATGGTGGTTTAAAACGCGGGTATGCCCTATCGCCTTCAAGCGAATTCATCAGCGAAGTTTCTTCGCCGCAGATGTACGCTCCAGCCCCTTTGTGAACGACAATATCAACAACAAAGGGATGATTAAACGTCTGCTGCATTCGCGCGCCAACATAGCCTTTATTGTATG
The DNA here is from genome assembly GCA_964525565.1 of uncultured Hyphomicrobiales bacterium. Taxonomy (GTDB): domain Bacteria; phylum Bacteroidota; class Ignavibacteria; order Kapaibacteriales; family Kapaibacteriaceae; genus OLB6. Next base: position 4,263 of record CAZGHI010000048.1, on the reverse strand, counting down.
CCTCAGTTACTGCATTCTGCATTAAGGCAACCCACTTGTGATACTCTCCGCGTATATAAATGAAGGCCTTGTTTACTCCCATTGCATAGCAGGCAATAAGAATACCCTCGATAAGTTGGTGTGGGTTCTCTTCGAAGATCTGCCTATCCTTAAAGGATCCGGGTTCGGATTCGTCGCCATTTACGGCAAGATACTTCGGCTTGTCGTTCCCTTTTGGCATGAATGACCATTTTAGACCCGTTGGGAAGCATGCGCCGCCTCTGCCACGCAGACCGGAACGTTTCACCTCGTCAATCACTTCATCGGATGTTAAACGCAAAGCCTTGCGATAGGCTTCATATCCACCGTTTGCAACGTAAACGTCGAGCTTGTGCAGGTCTTTAACCTTGGGGAGCACTAAATGTGGGGCTGAATACATGGTTGCGAAGATACAACAGCAGAATCTGCCTGAAAAAGCACGAGCAGGTTACCCAACGTCTTAATCTGCTGTAAGGTAGTTTCGCTCGATAATGGTCCGCATCTTTTCCGCAGTGAGTGGTTTCTCCAGGTATGCCGAAACCACATTACAGCTTTGTGCCCTGATAATGTCGGATGTATCGCTAGAAGATGAGATTACGTACACACCACAATTTTTACGTTCGGTGAGTTTGAGATCGTTGATACGGTCTATCAATTGCCAACCGTCCATTAACGGCATATTGATGTCCACCAGAAGAACGTCAGGCAACTCCGATATCTCCGTTTGACGAAGTGCATTAAATGCATCTACCCCATTCCCGAACCATGTTATTCGAATGCTCGGGTCTATGGAATGCAAGAGACGCTCGGTAACGAAGTGATAGATCTGATCATCGTCAACCAGTGTAACGTGGATTGGTTTCTTCATGCAACGTCTCGATGTAATGTAAGCGCATCTGTCAAGACGATTTGAACAACCGTGCCACTGTCAGGTTTGCTGTGAATTGAATAGCGTCCACCCAGTGACTCTACCATTGTACGCACGGCGTACAGTCCTGTTCCTCTTCGCGAGGCATGAGCATGAAACCTGCCGCCGTAAATGAATGTTCTGCTACCAAACTGTGTTGCATCAAATCCATTTCCGCGATCGCTAACCTGAAGTACTAACGAGGTTCCAGCAATCTCCGAGCTGATTTCGATAATTTGTTGACGAAGTGGATGCGTAAACTGGAGCGCATTTAAAACAAGTTCATACAGACAATGTTCAAGGTACCTGCGTGGATACCATAAACGAACGTTGTGCACAGCATCGGAGTGAATGATTGCGTTATGCTGACTACGTAGTTCCTCTACCCTTACTTTCACGTGCAGCACAACGTCACGTAGGTACACCGATTCAAATGGCTCACAAGGTCCAAGGTGCATACGAGCTGCTTCAGAAACTTCTCTCGAGGTTAGATCCAACAGATCAATTGAGTACGATAGTGCTGCCAAGATCTCCTTCGGTATCCCATCGTGTTGTTGCATCAGTTCGTTCAGTGCTTTGATGTTTGCAACTGGTGCTCGCAACTGATGTTGTGCCATATAAGAGAACTCTTGTAGCAGAGAACGGTACTTTGAGACTTCGGAGGCGAGTTGCTGATTCTCATGAACGATACAATGCTCATGTGTGATGTCTCGCACTACACCGATTTTATCTGACGGAAACGGCAACTCCATTGCTGAGGTTCCGTTGAACTGTACCTTTCGAACACCTTGATCTGGCGTAGTAAGATCCACGATAAGATCTACATCAGTTCCCTGCTCTGCTGCATCACGGCAATGCCAACGCAGCAATTGGAACAAATTCTGGTTGACCTCTAATTCAAAGAGCTTTGGTATTGGTTGAGATCGTACATCATCGTTAGCTCTGTCATTGAGCGTATTTCCCCAGGTAAAGAGGTCGGTTTCGTGATAATAACGCCAAAAAAGCGGTGGTAAAGATGAGCATGTTGCTAATTGTGCAGAGGTTGCTTCGGTTTTTTGCAAGACGTGGAACTTTGAAAAGACAGTGATATTGTGCAATTGATTTTAGTGCGGATAAACCGTGCGCTGGTAAAGGCACATCTAGTTGATAGCAGACAATATTTCAACGTGAACTGCGCACGGCGTGTACGTTCAATTCCGTTTCGCACTTTAGTTAATTCACAAAATTACTGATGTTTGCGTCACGTGTCAATTCGTATAACTACAATCAGCAAAAGGACTTACGTTGGTTTTTATGCGTACGTAGAACTTTCGACTACCACGGCAAGTCCTTGTCCGACTCCAATGCAAAGTGCAGCAGCTCCAAAACGAAGGTCGCGGCGACGCATTTCACGTACAAGGTGGCCGAGTATTCGTGACCCGCTCATTCCTAAAGGATGCCCTATGGCAATAGCACCACCGTTGACGTTTACAATTTGTTCGTCTAAATGCAACTCGCGTATGCAGGTTAGCGCTTGGCTGGCAAATGCTTCGTTGATCTCTACCAACTGCAAATCAGAAACGGCAATTCGTGCGCGAGCACATGCGCGTCGTATGGCCTCGATCGGACCAATTCCCATAAAACGTGGGTCCACGCCAACGGCAGCACTTCCGACAATCCGAGCGTACACGTGTTGCTGCAGCGTTGGAAACCGCGTAAGTGCTTCTTCTGATGCTATCACCATTGCGGCAGCACCGTCGTTAAGCGAAGAACTGTTGCCAGGGGTTACGCTGCCTCCTGTTCGGAATGCGCTTTTTAGTGCTGACAACTTTTCGATCGTTGTATCCCTACGAGGACCTTCATCGGTGGATACAATTGTTTCAGAGCCCCTTTTCCCCGGAATCACAACACGTACAATTTCCTCCGCAAACAGTCCGGCATCCTGAGCACGTACGGCACGTTGATGGCTTTGCAGAGCAAAGGCATCTTGGTCTTCCCGACTTACGTGAAACCGCTCTGCAACGTTCTCTGCAGTTTCACCCATGGATTCCAGAGGAAACATTGCAGCCATTTTTGGGTTAGGATATCGCCATCCCAAAGCTGTATCGTATGCTGTGAGATTCCCAAACGTTGCCGTGCCGGTAACGTTTTTGGGCAAACTGTACGGTGCTCGCGACATACTTTCAACACCACCGGCAATAACCAGATCGGCATCACCTGTTTGAACGGCTCTCGCAGCCTGAATAACGGCCTCCAGCGATGAGGCGCACAATCTGTTTACCGTGACGCCAGGCACAGAATACGGCAGTCCTGCCAGTAGTCCTGCCATACGTGCTACGTTACGGTTATCTTCTCCGGCCTGATTAGCACATCCGAGGATGACGTCGTTGTAGAGCTCCGCTTCGAGTCCTATTTTATCAATAAGGGCGCGGATTACATCAGCCGCCATATCGTCCGGACGAACAGTACTGAGTACCCCACCATACTTTCCAACAGGCGTGCGCAAGGGCTGGAGAATGTAAGCCATACGGGTAAGTCCTATTATCGCTTGATCGGTTTTACTTCTATAGTGTAGCCAGATTCTTTTCGATTTTTTGTCGTGCCTCCGACCAGTCGGCTAATTTCTTACGCTCCGTGTTCACCACATCTGGGTGCGCTCCCTTTAAAAATCCTTCGTTTGCAAGTTTCTTCTCGATTCCTGCAATAGCGCTGGTTAGTCGAGCAAGTTCCTTTTGGAGGCGCTCACGTTCCTTGTCCATGTCAATTGCTCCGGCAACAACAAGGAAACACTCAACACCACGGATAACATCGGCTATGCTGGCAGGGGGCTTTGACAATCCAACGCCCACGAGTAGTTCGCTGCATCTGCATAGTCCTTCTATTACCGAGCGATGCTCAGCAAAAAATGCCAACTGATCGTTACTCACGCTGATATGAACCGGTATTCGTGTGCCCGGGGGTATTGCGAGTTCACTCCTCTTTCGTCGGATTCCCTCCACTACGGACTGGAGAATTTCGAATTGATCCTCAACAACCTGGTCTGTACTGTGCTCATCGAACGCCGGTGCGCCTGATTGTAGGAGAAATACCGTACCCTGCTCCGACACCGGATAGTTACTGGCAAACAAAGACTGCCACAACTCTTCGGTAACAAAAGGCATCACAGGATGGAGTAGTTTTAGTGTACCTTCCATGATGCTGAATGCATACTGCAGCAGTGCTCGCTGTTCGGATGCCGAGGTCGTTGCGTTGAATCGCACCTTAACTATCTCAACGTACCAGTCGCAGTAGTCCCTCCAGATAAAGTCGTAAAGGAGTTTTGAATATTCCGTAATCCGATATGAGCTAAGTGCTGTCTG
>CAZGHI010000047.1:17034-18403 GCA_964525565.1 uncultured Hyphomicrobiales bacterium | reverse complement strand
GAGCCACTGGTAGTGCCCAGTCTGTATGTAGTTGCGATCAAGCTGTAATCGGAAAACTGATCGTGTTGTAGTTCGTTACCAATGCGAACAGTAACGCCTTCTACGGACGGTGCAGTATCCACGACATGGATAATAACATCTTCGTTCTCCATCAGTTCAATCACGCTTCGCATGCGGTCTGGGTTTTCAAACTCAGGATGTTGTAGTAAGTGAGGGGCACCCGCTACGTGAACGTCGGCAGCATCGTCTGTTAGCGTGAGCTTGTCAGCCTGCTCAACAAAGAGTCGGAGTAGAAGTTTGTCGGATTCGGTGACATCAATTGGGATGTCAGACAAAATGTCGCCAACAACACGAAGAGATTTTCCGGACAGGCGTTCGTTCAAAAATCGAACCACAGTATTAAGATCGGCGTTGGTAAGTTGTGACGGCGTTTCGAGCGTTACCGTCTTTACGAGGTCGCTTTCTAACGCGAGCACAACAAGATATTTCTCGGACGATAATGGGAAAAGGTCAATCCTACGGACAACAATGTCCGAGAACCGAGGTACTTTCACGATGGCAAGCGCTTTAGCCAACATGCCCAATATTCTGGAGGCATCTTTTAGAATTGTGTCGCGTGGACGCGTAACCAACTCATCCACCAGTTTCTGATCTCCGGTTGAGATGCTTTCATACTGCATCAGTGAATCAACATATAACCGGTATCCTTTGTCGGTTGGCATGCGTCCGGCTGATGTATGTGGATGGGTGATATAGCCAAGATCCTCAAGGTCAGACATAACGTTGCGAATGGTAGCGGCACTTAGCTTGAGTTCTTGCTCTACGTACCGTGACAGCATGCGCGAACCGATTGGCGATGCGTTAAGAATGAACAATTGAATCACCGCCCGTAAAATGGTCTTCTCGCGGTCAGTAAGTTCACGTTCAAATGGTACAAGCAACGACATTTACGAAGAAACAACGCGTTGATAGTAACTGAGAAAGTCTGGTAGATTGTATTGAACTGACCAGATAACGAGAAACGCCGCAGCTACAACGATAAGAGCGCCTAATCCAATTGAATATGCAATGATGGAGGGCACATCAAACACAATTGATGTTGCCCGGAGCGTTCGTAATAATGTCCAGAACGCTGCACATGCCATGATCACCGGTACCCACACCGACATGGCATCGGCACTAAGTACCTGATATAATGCTATACCAATGGGGAGCAAAGCCAGCAATGGTACGCTGCTCCACACCACAATCGTTAGAGTGTCGCGGTAGAAAATCTTAGCCTTAACAAAAAGACTACTTGCCCAAAGTATCCCCGCCAAAGCAAACATGGCACCAAAAATGCCCAACCCGAAAAAGAGAACCGAAATTG
>CAZGHI010000047.1:16715-17022 GCA_964525565.1 uncultured Hyphomicrobiales bacterium | reverse complement strand
ATGCAATTGTTCGCAACAGACGATAGCCGGTTTCGGATGGGATGAGCAGATGAAAGAGGTATTCAATACGAATATCCGTTCGGAGATAGTAGAGCACAGCCGAGATAACAAGGCCAACGCTAACGGAGATTACGGCACCTAACAATGCAGACTGCACAGGGGAAAGAATGCGTTGATCTCGGATATCCGCGTAGAAGTTATACGGGCGAATAATAGAACGAGCAAAGTATTCACGAAACCTACGGGACCGGTTGATGAGTAACGTGAGAACAAGTGCGAGCACCAATCCGCAAGCAATAAACACCAA
>CAZGHI010000047.1:1879-16693 GCA_964525565.1 uncultured Hyphomicrobiales bacterium | reverse complement strand
TATCGGTGAAGTTTCTGGCTTGGAGAAGGGGCTCCTTTTCGTCGTTGATGAGAGCCTTGTACATATCAAAGGCTACTCTTGGCTGTCTCCATTGGTCGAGTAGTCCGGCAGTATATGTGTACGGATTGTGGAAGTCAACGAGCATTGTTGGCAATTGAAGTGTGTAGTCGGTGAAGGTATTTACAATGGTCCCTGCCAACGAGAATTCTTTTGTTGCCCAGAGACCATCGCGTAGCTTCACCGCCTGCGACTCTACCGATAGAGCATCACTAAACCCATTAGAGTTGTTGGGTGAAATAGCCGCACCCAACATGGTAACTATGGCAGCAGAGCGTATTGTGTTCTGTGCTTCCTGCAAGCGTTCTTGAATACGGTCGGCAGACGAACGGGCAGTTACATCAATCACTATCAGTTCAAAGCCCCCTTCGTTGATTACCGGAAGCTGGCTAGCTGACACAACCTTATACAGAGGCGCCGAAATGCGATTTCGTAAAATTTTTGTCAGCGACTGATGAAAAGCCTGTGTCTCGGGTGAACCTTCTTCAAGGCCGCTACTCAACCCGCATGCAAGCAGGCTTGGATGACTGCCCATGTACGATGCCAACAAGTCGGCATGGTTTCGGAGCTGAACAGCAACTTCTTCTTCGTTGAGCAACTGCGATGGTATGGCACAGGCATCCACCTCAGCCATGACCAAGATTCCGTAGTAGTCGCAGAGATGCAGGAAATACGGGTGTGGTGCGCCATTGATGAGCCGAACAGCGTTTATTCCCACTGTTTTCATCAGGGCAACGTCATGTTCGAGCTGCCTCCATGACACTGACGGACCAACATTCGGGTAATCCTCGATGTAGCTTGCCCAATACAAAAAAATTGGCTGACCGTTCAATAGGATGGACTTTGTAGTCTTTGATTTTCCTATTCGGATGGACCGCAATCCTATGTTCATACGGAAGACGTCAACAACACTTCCATTATGAACACAACGCAGTTCGAGTTCATAGAGATTTGGCTGAGAGGGTGACCACATGCGTGGGTTCGAAATCGTAAAGTCTAATTGAGTTTGAACTATGCGTGAGCGTTCAACTTTGACGCCGGAAACCACAGACCTGCCAACGATATCACCTGTTCCGGGGTTGCGGAGAATACCTTCAACTTGTAACGTTACTGAGCCTTGTTGAATTGACTCTGGTGCGCTGTCGGATTGGATAAGTCGTTCAACGTTTTCGCCCCTGATTGTTGCCGTAGCTAACAATGATGCGGAACTAAAGCCGGGATTAAACGCCGTAGAGGTGTTTACCTCAGCCGTCCATGCCTGCGGGGTCCCAACAAGGAAAACTTCACGAGTAATACCGTTCCACATACGAGGGGAATTCGGGGCATATCTGCGCGCCAGTGCGTTGAGTTTACCACCTGTGCCAATGGTAAGTTCGATGGTGTTCGCTCCAGGAACAAGGAGTCGCTCATTAATTTGAATACTGAACGGCGCAGTACCTCCCGGATGCCGGGTGACCTCGCGGGTATTTACGCGGACGCTAACCTCGTTTACCCCACCAAAAAAGTGGAGTTGCCACGCACACTTTTTTATCATGTGCTGTGAGATTGTAACGGTTTTGGTTATGGTTATAGTTTCCGATTCTGGGATGGGTCCGGGAAGCTGTATCGTTCGCACAACCTCTCCATTGTGCACAACGTTCCACGGTCCGCTTAAGTCAATAACATTGCGAGTTTCCGTTAGAAGCAGCCGGTGCAACTGTTCCTTACCCAACGGGGTGTATTCATGAAAATCGTCGGATTTTGCCACCACGGTTTCGTGGGCCAATAAGAGTAGAAATGCGACAATTCTCATCGTACCAGAAACACTAGGCATATAGTTTGATTCGTAAAGACTCACCTGTTGCGTAGAAACTGTAGTTACATGCAAAACACAAAAGTACGCTACTCAACTATCTTTGCTTTCTTTCTTACATCATCTGGAGGCTCGCTATTCACCCGATTTGGTACTGTCTGCTTTTCTATCACCATATCTTGCTTTGTGAATAGCCGGTCGTGAACGATCGTTATCTGCTAACATCCCGAGCGCTCCTGCTTTGCACATATTTATTGCTTGCCACGGCCGTGGTGGAAGCACAGGATTCCTCTGCCGAATCTGACACAACGCAAAAGATACCGGTACCACAGGTACTTGATTTCGGAGATCCGACAAACGAAGATTTGCCGAGAAGATTCTCCGGTCGGGATACCCGGCAACGTACGCTGGGACGGGGAACCCGACGATCGCAAACTCCTCCAATACCGGCGGGTTATCAGACCCTTCGGCGGGTTGACTCTCTACTTAACAGTATAACCCTGGAGGAAAACATTGGTGGTGTTGGCATGGGCACACCCTTTACGATGGATCTGGACGACTACCTTTATCGCAGGCGTGAAGATGTGGCCTGGAACTTGCGCGATAGTGCTCTCACGGATTATCAACTCAAACGCATGATGTCCGAGAATGAGATTCTAAAGCTTCTAGATCAGGCAACCAATCTCACCATGCCCCTGCCTCCGAACCCCATCGTAGGAATTTTCGGAAAACCGGAAATCGGTATCAATGTAAATGGCGAGGTTAACGTTCGGGCCGGATGGAGATGGGACACGCAAAACCTTGGCACAGCCTCAGTATTGGGTCAGACCCAATCGTCGCCAATCTTCAGTCAGAACATACAAGTTAACGTTAGTGCACGCATTGGCGACAAGTTTAGATTCAATACCGATTGGAACACGTTAAACCAGTTTGAATTCAACAACCGATTCAAAGTTGGATATGAAGGGTACGACGACGACATCATCAAGCGTGTTGAGTTTGGCAACGTGAACATTGAGACGAATAGTGCTCTTATCGGAGGGGGGCAAACTCTGTTTGGTGTTCGTGCTGATTTCCAATTCGGTCCACTATACCTAAAGACGATTGCCTCACAACGACGATCCGAACGGCAGTTTTTGAATGCAGGTGGCGGAACAGCCCGTCAGTACTTTGCCGTTCGCGCATATGATTACGTTCGCAACCACTTTTTTGTGGATACGGCATACTTTGCCGTATGGGATGCCTATTATGCAAATTTTCCTCCTGTGTTACCCGTGGATGCAGGCTCACTGGTTATCAAGGAGATTGTTGTTTGGGAATCAACAACGGAACTCACCGTTGTACAGGCAAACGAAGCCGTGGCATATGCCGATCTCGATCCAATTCGTTTCATGCAAGGTGAACGGTATCCTGATGCATTAAAGAACGGCGAGATCCGAGCCGGCGAAGTAGAACGCGGAAGATTCGTACAACTCGATCCTCGCCGATACGAGGTTGACCTGAATCTGGGAACGGTAACTGTACTCAATCTCAGAACAGACCGTTTTTATGCCGTTTCCTATCGTTATGAAGGACCATCATCACTTACCGATCAGGATGATTTGTATGTAGGGACCTTGCCTAAAAACGCCGGTGAAAAGGACACGCTGATACTAAAGCTGATTTCACGGCAGCAAATGCAGCCGGGGTTTAAGACATTGTGGACGCGGCTGATGAAAAACGTGTACACCATTGGACTTTCGAATGTGAATCCCACGGACGCACGAATTGGGATGTGGTATTACCGTAACACGAACGATAGTACTGATGTTTTGGAAGGGGCTCCGGATAAAATCGTTACCATTTTCCGTGTTGACCAGATTAACAACGGTACAGGTGCCGCACCGCCAGATGGCCGGTTCGATGCACGTCCGCCAGTGTTTAATGCAACGCGCGGCGAAATCGTGTTTCCTGATCGGGAGCCCTTCCGTGAAGGGCTTCGAAAGTACTTCAGTGGAAAAGGCAACCCGCAGCTTGCAGAGCAATATGTGTTTAATGAGGTGTACGACACCACCGATCAGGCTGCACGTCTCAACACGGCAAAAGATCGCTTTCTCATCGTTGGTGAAGCGGCAGGTACTGCGTCAGGCAACCGCATCCCTCTGGCATTTAACGTAGCTCCGGGATCTGTTCGCGTTCGATTGGATGGTCAAGATCTGCGAGAAAATGTTGATTACACAGTGGATTACTACGGTGGGATGCTAAACATCCTTAATGCTCGGGCAATGCTGCCTAATGCCAATCTGAGCGTTGAATTCGAACGGAATGACGTATTCAACCTAACAACGCGTACACTGGTTGGTTTGCGAGCAGACTATCAGTTGTTTAAAAGAAGAAATCTTACCGGCAGAATTGGAATGACGCTAATGAATTACGATCAGGCTGCTCTTGTAGATCGTGTTCAACCCGGTCAGGAACCAAATAGTAACATGATGCTTGGCTTTGACACCGAACTATCGGCAAACCTGCCGTGGCTTACCAGGTTTATTGATGATCTGCCAATTATTGACACAAAAACCAAGAGTAACTTCCAGCTAAAAGGCGAATGGGCGATGGTTAATCCAGAACCCAATAAACGATACAGCAGTGTTGTTTCCGATAACGGACGTGCTGTGGCCTATGTTGATGATTTCGAAGGAGCACGCCGATATCTGGGATTTGGCCTTACACCCGGCGTCTGGTCACACACAAGTCCTTTTCCTGATGCCACCCTTTGGAGCAGCGATACCGTAGCCCAACGGTTCCGGGGAAGGTCGTTTTGGTATCAAAAGTTTGTACCTGATGTACCGCAGGCCGACGTATATCCAAATAGGTTCCGCAGGCTCGGACAATCAAATATCAATCCCATTCGTATTGTGTTCGACCCTCGCCACAGAGGTATCTACAATCAGAACAGTGATTTTCTCGACGACGAGAATCCGCGCTGGAACGACCCGGACTCCCTTGATGTACGCAATGCTGTTGCTGAGTTTCACCGTGAAAATGGTAACCGCGTATGGGGTGGAATGATGCGGCTCCTTTCACCCTTCAATACCAACTTCGACAACGACAACGTTGACTTCATCGAGATAATGATGCGGATAGACGAGTATGAACCCGGGTCGAAAATGTACATTGATTTGGGACAGATATCGGAAGACGTTATCCCTAATCAGCGGCTCGATACTGAAGATAAGTTTCCACCCAACAACCTGATTGATATAGGTGAAGACGTCGGATTAGACACATTGTCCAATGAAAGAGAACGTGACGTCTATCCGTATCCCTTGAATCTTGAATCTGATCCTGCTCGCGATGACTACTTCTTCGACTTCTCAGCAGATCGTCAGAACCAACAGGAGTCGCAGTTCATACGGTACAACAATCACGAAAACAACTCTACTCAGTCGGAGCTTGGACAATTCCCAGATACTGAAATTTTGAACAAGAATAACGGTCAAACCATCATGCTGGATAATTCGTATTTCCGGTACGAAGTCAAGCTGGATCCAAACCCTGTTACCAATCCACAAATCGTTGGTGGTAATCCTGAAAAAGGATGGTACCAGTTTCGCATTCCTGTTCGCCAGCCTGATAGTATTGTTGGCAATCCGCTCTTTACCAATATTCAGTACGTCCGCATCGCATTTCGTGGAGGAACCGTTCGGCTATCCATAGCAGATTGGGGTGTTGTAGGGTCCTACTGGCTGCGGAGACATAACTTCCAACCAGGCATTTCCGAAACGGACTCTGTGCTCGAAGTAGCCTATGTTAACCGAGAAGAAAACGCAGATGCTCCTGATTTCTATACGATGCCCCCCGGAGTAAGCCCCCCCCAGCAACTTCAGAATCCCGATCCGTTTTCCAATCAATACATGAATGAGCAGTCGCTCCGTTTGAACATTCGAAACATGCGCTACGGCGAAGAACGTATGGCAGCCCGGCGGTACACACCATGGGATTTGTTCTACTACAAGGAATTGGCCTTCTTCATTCATGGCGATAATACCATGCCGGACAAGGTAGCCGATGGAGCAACGCCCCCTGCCTATGCCTTTATCCGATTTGGTGTGGACTCGGCTAACTATTATGAAATGCGTAGGCCGCTGTTACGGGGATGGCAGGATCTTCGGATTATCGTGTCAGGCCTGACAGCGGTAAAAGAAGTTAGAGATGCAACACGTATCAATGATCGACAAGAGTTTCCCGTTCCCGGCGATCCCCAGGCTGTGTATGCAATCAAGGGAAGTCCAATCTTAACTCGAGTTTCCTTTTTCGGCTTTGGTGTTGCCAATCCAGCAGAACGATATCCCAATGAGCTTACAACTACAATGTGGGTTAACGAACTACGCGTGGTTGAGCCCGTGAATGACAACGACTGGGCTGCTATTGCATCCACCAGCGTAAACCTTGCTGACCTCGGTGACATATCAGCGGCGGTAAACCATAGTACACCAAACTTTCATCGGCTGGAAGAACGATTTGGTAATCGCAGCAACGTAACGTCGTGGAACGTTACAATGAATGGCTCACTGGAAAAGTTGCTCCCGAAAGAAATGAAAGGGGCGAAAATTCCTATAACATATACGCATGCAGAGTTCTTACAACGACCGTTGTTTCAGGCACAAAACGACGTTGCATTGGCTGCTGCGGCAGAGGCAGCACGACAGGATACCCTTCGGAAAGGGGCTTCACAAGAAGTGGCAGATCAGGTTGCGACCAATGTGATACAACGGTCGGAGACACTTAGAGTTCAGGATCAATGGGCGATTACCGGATTGCGCCTTGGACTGCCATCCACAGCATGGTACATAGACGATACGTTCAATAAACTTACTTTCAATTTTAGCTATGCACAGGAATACCAACGAACACAGGTTGTAGAGAACAAATTTGAGTGGAGGTGGATACTTAAAGTTGATTATGCCGTTACTTTACCCGCAAAGTATAGCGTTTCACCTTTACGCTTCCTTGATGGTGTATTTGGACTCAAAGTGTACAAGGATGCAAAGATTAATTTCTTTCCTCAAAACATTACTGCTAACGTAGGATTCGAGCGAGCCAGAGTAACGGAACAGAATCGCTTCCTCTCATTCCCAAGCCCAATCATTCGAGACTTCATAGGCAATCAGTCATTTGGATTTAACTGGAGAATTGTTGAGAACGGGTTCTTGAGTCCTGTTGTTGACTACAAGGTCAACAACACTTCAACACTGGTTCCGTTTGAACTAAACAGTGATGGGCGGCAGCGAAGTGGCTCGGAGATATTTAACCAGATGTTCTTTCATCAGGGAAACCTTTTCAACTTTGGTCAAACCGGCCAATACAATCAGGTTGTTACCATTTCGATGAGGCCACGTTTGCCTGCAATCGCTAACCTTGACCGCCTGATCGAAACTACGGCCTCGTATTCTGTTACGTATCGTTTAACGGATCCTTTGCAGCCAAATCCTGAACAACGCGATATTGTTCGAAATGCGCAATACCAGTCTCAGCTATCGATAAGTCCGATTTTCCGCTGGAAGCAGTTCGGTACTGAACTGTTTGGTCCTATCAAGTACACTGATACCAGCCCGCTTGGAACCTTAGGATACATTCTGAAAGACATTTTCTTTGGGTTTGAAAATCTTACCTTCCTCTTTCGTCAGAGCAACAATGCCAATAACGGAGGGGTAATGGGTGGCTCCGGTTTTACCAACTTCTGGGCACGCTCCATGACCTTTCGTGCAAACGACCCGATTTGGGGACCAAGCACTGCTTACCAAATGGGTTTTACCTATGAACCTCATGGTGACTTAGCAGTAGTTGGAAGCTCAGCTTTCCCATTCTTTAAAATCGTTACTACACCAGGATTGCGTCCACCCAACGGGGTAATGCTAGACAACTTCGATTCGAAAACAACCTTTCAGCTTCAGACCAACCGTCCTCTTTGGCCTGGTGCAACGCTTGATTTGATTGCAAAAACAGATGTCGGATTTTCCCTTAATCAGCGCGTAGTTACCGATGGCGCCGGCAATCCAACATTTACAAATGTTCTTAAGCGACAACTTATCGACAGAACATTTATAAGTCTGCCAAGCTTTTTCCCATTCAGCCTTGCAAACAATAACATTGACAACGTCCTGCAACTATATAACCAACGTAAAGCACAGATCCTGGCCAATGCAGACCCAAACCAGCAGAATGCGTTGTTGCTTGAAGCACTGAATGAGTCTTTTCGAGAAGGATTCGAAAGTTTCCAGTTGTGGTCAGGTGAAGCCGCAAAGGTGATGCCGGCGCTGAACTGGACATTGCGCTGGGATGGAATCGAGAAAATTGGTCCACTGCGTGATATAGCACAACGAATTTTTCTCGAACACGCTTATCAAAGCACGTATCGCGAGAATGCCACTATTAACGACAACGGTCGTGTGATTGATGTTCAGGAAGTTCGCTCCGGTTTTCAGCCTTTGATCGGACTTAACCTTAGCTTCGACGAAAAGAAGCTTGAGGGGCTCCTTACAGCCACGGCACGATACAGCGTTACCCAGGCATATTCACTAGCGGGTGGTGCACGGGGAACAATTCAGCAGGAGAATACACACGAAGTCCAGATTCAAGCATCATACCTCCGCCGTGGTATGAATCTGCGCATCATCGGCCTTGAGCTGAAGAATGATCTGGAGTTTTCATTTCTGGCACAAATCCGACGCAACCTACAATCGCGAATTGAAGTTGATGAATATCCCAACCAGCAGAGTCGCACCGTGAACGGAACGAATCAGATAACCATCGAACCTCGTGCACGGTACACGATCAGCAATCGTGTCACAGCATCGGCCTTTGTTCGTTACGAAGGAAACTTTACCGAAGGTGCATCTACGCCCGGATTTAGTTCAACGCAGGTTGGTGTAGATATTCGTCTGTCCATCTCCGGTGGACGATAGCGTGAAACACACGTGAAACGGCCACAGAGCAGTTCTGTTCTGTCTATTTTTGCCATACCGTTGTACAATAAAACCAATTCGCCGTATGATGTTTCACCCTTCTGTTGCTCAGTGGCTAACACTATCCCAATCTGATGAAACAGATGTTGCTGTTATGCGTGTGCGTACCGAGAGGCGTAGGCATGCAACTGACGGACGTGAAGGGGTGTTTACTATATGTTCGGCTCCGGTATGGGTGAACGTCCTGCCAATCACAACTGATGGCAACATTGTTATGGTAGAGCAGTTTCGGCACGGGGTGAACAAACCCACACTGGAGATTCCAGGCGGAATTGTGCATGCAGACGAAGAACCGTCCGCCGCGGCTGTCCGCGAATGTGTAGAAGAAACAGGTTGGTCATCGACGTTAAAACCCGTGCTTGTAGGAGCTGTTGAGCCCAATCCGGCATTTATGGATAATCTGTGTTACGTGTATGTTTGGAATAACTGTGAGCATCGTAACGCACAACAGTTGGATCCCTTAGAGGACGTCGTGGTGCATGTTATTACACCGGAAACATTCACAGAGTTGCTGATTCGTGGCGTTATCCAACATTCACTTGTATTGAGTGCGATAACCCTAGCCAGTTTAGCAGGACATCTCACAATAGGCAGTAGAAGGATTAACAATGGGTAAGGTGATCGCAGTAGCGAACCAAAAAGGAGGCGTAGGCAAAACCACAACGTCGGTAAATCTTGCGGCTTCACTTGCGGCAGCCGAGCAAAAAACGTTGCTCATTGATATTGACCCGCAGGCAAATGCATCGCATGGTTATGGCGTAGCAACAGCAGATTTAACCACAACGATTTATGAAGTGTTGGTAAATAATCTGCCAATTGAACAGACCATCGTGTCAACCATGATGCCATACCTGGACCTCATTCCGTCTCACATTAACCTGGTCGGTGCCGAAATAGAACTGGTTGATGTACGGGGAAGGGAGTACCTACTGCGACGTGCGCTTGAAAAAGTTCGTGATGTGTATGACTTCATTGTTATTGATTGTCCACCGTCGCTTGGTCTTCTTACCTTAAACTCTCTAACAGCATCGGACAGTGTTCTTATACCGGTTCAGTGCGAGTTCTATGCATTGGAAGGGCTTGGTCAGCTTCTCAATACAATCGCAATAGTACGAAGGAGTACAAACCCCCGACTTGATATTGAAGGTGTTCTATTAACTATGTACGATTCTCGGCTTCGGTTGTCTAACCAAGTTGTAGAAGAAGTCAGACGGCATTTCGAAGACAAAGCCATGCGAACGGTAATCTCAAGGAACGTTCGCCTTTCCGAGGCACCCAGCCACGGTAAACCAGCATTGCTGTACGAAGCAACGAGTATTGGTGCTCAGAATTACTTAGAATTAGCATCAGAGGTTCTTATGCGCAATGGTGTATTACAGTCCGAAACTGAGTAAGTTCTGGAGATTGAAACATGAAACAAGGGTTTGGACTTGGCAAGGGAATAGGGGCACTCATTCCGAAAGACCTTATCAAGCAGGAACGCACGTCGCAGCCTTCGCTTTCTGATGGTAGTGGTTCCAATGAAGGGGCTGGGGTTGCTTTGATCCCAATTGATAAGATTATTGGCGTAAACCCCATGCAACCCCGACAAGAGTTCGATCAGGCGAAATTGGACGAGCTTACAAGAAGTATCATGGTTCATGGCGTGATCACTCCAATAACAGTACGGAAGCATTTCGACGGTTACGAACTGGTTAGTGGCGAACGTCGAGTTCGAGCATCGCGGAATGCTGGTCTAACAGAAATACCGGCATATGTTATTGAAGTTAGTACGAATGCCGAAATGCTTGAAATTGCCCTGATTGAAAACGTGCAGCGAGAGAATCTGAACCCATTGGAAACAGCCCAGGGATATCAGTTACTCATGGAGGAATGTGGGTTAAAGCAGGAAGATGTTGCTGTACGCGTGGGAAAAGACAGAAGTACCGTTGCGAACATGCTCCGTCTGCTCAAGTTACCGCCCGATGCTCAGGCCGAGCTTAGAGCGGGAACCATTACTATGGGGCATGCGCGAGCGCTATTGGCACTGTCTTCTGAGAGAAATCAAATTGCTGTACTTCGCGAGATCTGCTCGCAAGAGCTATCTGTTCGAAAGACAGAAGCGCTGGTGAAGGACATTGAACTTGGACGTAAAGAGGTTGGTAAGAATGGTGTTATTCGCAAATCGGAAAACCCAAGTCGGAATCGAAGAAGCGACTCCATTTCACGCGATACCGCCTTGCATCCAACACTTGCAGACATCGAGAACTCGTTGCGGCATATTCTTGGAACCCAAGTTCAGGTAAAAATGAAGACGGACGAGCAGGGTAGTATTGACATCGCTTTCTATTCACTAGAAGAGTTCGAACGCCTGATAGAACTATTTGCTACTCTTTCAGATACCGAGCCATCGTGAAGCATACCTGTGTACAGCACGCTACCACAATTAGAGTTCGTTATGCCGACACTGATAAAATGGGCATTGTCTATAACGGAGTGTACCTGATGTATTTCGAGATCGGCAGAACTGAGCTGTTTCGATCGGTAGGCATACCGTACACAGAGTTAGAATCCCGCGGTATATATCTGCCCGTTTTAGAAGCTCATGTTGTGTACAAAAAACCTGCATTGTACGACGATTTGCTCACGGTTATTGCTTCGTATGAGCCCCGTAGTAGCGCAGCAATTCAACTTGATTATCAGATATGCAGAGAAAACGACATACTAGCTACCGGCTACAGCAGGCATTCCTTTGTGCGGGCAACAACATGGCAACCGATGCGTCCACCACTCCTTTTCACAGAAGCAATCAGTAAAGCCTTACAGGATGGTCATGAATAACCCCGGAAGCAGAATGAACACATGGTTGCCGAGTATCGTGGTACTCTTACTAAGTCCCATTGGATTGTTTGCCCAGGATGCAACGATCTTTCCTTTTCTACGGGGAAATATCAGCGCTCGAGCTGCATCGCTGGGTGGTGCAACTGTTGCGATGCCAGAAGATATTGCCATGGTGGTGATGAATCCTGCTTGCTTGTCAACCATTGACACTGGTACAATTGCTGCGACATTTATAAAGCACATTCTTGACATTAACAGCGGCTTCGCTGTATATGGAAATCGGCTTGATCATGACGCTTCGTTTGGTGTTTTTGCTTCATTTACATCGTATGGTTCGTTCGAGCGAACCACATCAACGGGCGAAATCATTGGAACGTTTACTGCTGCGGATGTAGCTGCTGCCTTTTCGTACTCCAAGCCATTAGATACCTTAATTTCCTGGGGCGCCTCGATAAAACTTCTGCACAGCAGTATCGAATCACAGAGTAGTATGGCAATTGCACTAGATGCAGGCCTGTTATTCCAGGTTCCGTCGTCACGAACCAATGTTGGATTGTCTTTGCTCAATGCCGGCGTACAGGTTACCACATACGATGGTGTTTCGAACAAACTTCCACTCGACATTCGAATCGGTGTGAATCATCGTTTGAAGGGGCTCCCGATGCTTGTTAATTTTTCATTGAATCATCTGGCTGATGCCGTTCCTACCTTTTTTGACCGATTCTTGAATTTTTCCGTTGGTGGTGAGTTAACGATAGGTAAGTACGTTCGGGCGAGAGTTGGCTACGACAACTCATCGAGAAATCTGAGTAGTGTAAATGTTGCAACACAGCTTTCGGGTGTCTCCGGTGGAATTGGCATCGTTCTGAACATGCTTCACATTGATTACGCGTTAAGCTCAATTGGTAGTGAAGCCATCCTTCATAGAATGAGTGTTGGTTTGCCTCTGTGATGTATGCAAACGGAATTCACAAACACAATTGATGCAGAACTGGAAAGGGCTCAATCGTGCCTGCGTTCGCAGCCCGGTACATCAGTTCAAATATGCCAGGATTGTCTGAACAACCCTGAATGCACGAATGAACAACGCATACGACTGCTGCTGACGATTGCGCGGGCACACATTCACCTAGGAAAGTTCTCGGCCGGTTCACCTTTTGCCGAGGAAGCATTGAAGTTGGCTCGAGAGTATGGCTACCGTCGTCTTGAGGGACTTGCGTTAAATGAACTTGGGGTCTATCACTTTTTATCGAACAACACCGAAGCTGCCCTCAATGCCTATGCACAAGCAGAAGACCTTCTTAAGCAGTATGGTACAAGTTTAGATCTTGGACGAGTGTATGTTAATGTAGGCAATGTATTCCACAGGCGGAAGCAATACATTGAGGCAGTTGAGTCGTACCAAAGAACGCTGAACATATTAAATGATCAGGATGATACGCTATTGCGTGCGAAAGTGTTATCAAACGTTGCAAGCCTGTATCAGTATGTTCTCTATGACTTCGACACCGCGGCTGATTACACTTCGAAAGCGATTGAGTTGTATCGTCAGTTGGGTGACGATGATGGACTTGCAAAGGCACTTCACAACTACGGTCAGCACCTGCGTGCAATTAATAAGCCGCTGGAGTCAATTCCATATCTGAAAGAAGCTCTGGACCTCCGCGTAGAGTTTTCAGAACCGATGGATCTTGCTCTGAATCTGTCTGCTCTCGCAGCATCGTATGCAGAAACGAATCAGATTGACGAGTCTGAAAAAATCATGGATTTGGCAGATCGCTACGTCAAACAAGGCCGGTTGAGTGATGTTGAGGCCCCCTTCCTCCTTATCACTAAAGGTGCGATGCTGGCACGTAAAGGTCTTCTCAAGGAAGCAACGGACATATTTAAAAACCTTCGGCCTTGGCTGGAAGAAAATGACCTGGCTGAGTATGAAGTTGCAGTACTCCGTGAAGAAGCGCTTTACCATGCAGAAGCAAAGAACTTTGAAGAAGCAACGAAGTCGTTGATTCGATTACTTCATTTGTACGATCAACAGGCTCAGATACGCGCCGAAACACGATTACTACACACAAAGAGATTAATTGAGGCGGAACGAGCACGAAGTCGTGAAGAGATTGAACGGCTTCGAAACTCTGAGCTTGCTGAGGCAGTGCAACGTCTCGAAAGAACACAACGAGAAAACGAAGAATACATGGCGTTTCTTGCCCATGAACTGAAAAACCCCCTCTCTACAATTCGCAGTGTAACAGCAATGCTCGTAGGTAATACAAGTCTGAGCCTGCCAGATCGCATGTCGTTCGAACGCGAAATTCATGCAATTGCCACACGCATGACGGATTTAGTTACCAAGATGCTGGAAAGCGCAAGGTCGCGGCTAAAGGAACCTGTGGGAATTATCAATGTTATGACTCCCATTACCTACATTCTCAATGATTTGGCTTATCGGGCAAAACAAAAGGATGTTCAATTGCATTGGTCTATTTCACATACTACAATCGAAGTTAGGACGGACGAGCAGACGCTGATAACAATCGTTGACAACCTCGTTGGTAATGCAATAAAGTTTTCGCCTACGAATGGAGAAGTTCAATGCACCTTTACCGTTCAGCCTACGCAGGAAAGAGGAGATGTGCTGCTTATTTCAGTAGCCGACAATGGTCCGGGTTTGTCTGAAGCTGATAAGTTTAATCTGTTCCAACCATTTTTACCATTGAGCGCGAAGCCTACCGGAAGTGAAGTTAGTACGGGTTTAGGTCTTCATCTCGTGCGTAGAAGTGTAGAGCAGTTAAACGGACGTATTTGGTGTGAGAGCGAGAAGGGAGTTGGTACGACCTTCTTTGTTGAGCTACCAATAGTATCGGCATCATGATGCTCAAGACGTATGGACATTTCCATCGTACTTGTACAATACCGTTTGTACTTGCAACAGGTGTACTCAGCGTAGTTTCAGGTGTACGAGTCCAAGACCTGATCACATCTGTGTTGATGTGCTGCATTGCTGTAACATTCACCTTCCCTTGGGATAACGCAGCGGTGGCCCGAGGTCTGTGGTCGTTTCCCCGTGAACGGTACTCACTACGTATAGGTAATCTTCCAATTGAGGAAGTACTGTTTTTTGTTCTGCAAACAATGATCGTA
>CAZGHI010000047.1:0-1869 GCA_964525565.1 uncultured Hyphomicrobiales bacterium | reverse complement strand
TTATCACAAGTTTGATCAAGCTTACCGGGACTTCTCAGAGTGGCCTGCAACCAAACATGAGTACAGAGTCAGTAATTATGGCGACAGCAGTACTGGTTGTTGGTTGGTTGATCGCAGTGTATAAAGGCAAACGCAGCTATGCACACCATCTCCTCTTGTGGATTTTACCATTGATTGCTGCGCAGTGGATTCTGGGGTACAACCTGTTTATGCATCACTTGAACTTAGTTCTTGTCGTAACTACAGTGTGCGGATTGTACCTATCGTTTTGCGACGCGCTTGCTATTCGCGATGGTTTGTGGTCGTTTGGTAAAGATGTGAGCACAACTAGGCTGTTGGGACTGCTACCCTGGGAAGAAATTGTTTTTTTCATTTTAACAAGTCTGCTGGTTGCACAGAGCACATTGTTATTACTACCATCATCGTCTCGATAACCTGTGCATCTTTGTTTATGTTTACGAGTATCAATCCATTTACTATGGAAGTAGTGGCGGAGTGGCAGCTTACTCCTTCACATACTCTTGACGCTGTTTGTAGTAAATCTGAACAATCCTGGGAAGTGTGGCGACGTCGGCCGCTTACCTATCGGGTAGCCTGTGTTCGCCAGTTAGCATCCGTGCTACTGCACAACCAGGATGCGTTTGCTAGACTCATAAGCACCGAAATGGGTAAACCAATAACGGAGGCTCGTGCAGAAATACAAAAGTGCGCATTGCTGTGTTCCTTCTACGCTGATGAAGCGGATGAATTCATAAAACCGACAGTGGTCGAGGAACTTGACTATAAAGGGTACGTGCGTCGGGATCCGCTCGGAGTTCTCCTGGCAGTCATGCCTTGGAATTTCCCGTTTTGGCAG
The DNA here is from genome assembly GCA_964525565.1 of uncultured Hyphomicrobiales bacterium. Classification (GTDB taxonomy): domain Bacteria; phylum Bacteroidota; class Ignavibacteria; order Kapaibacteriales; family Kapaibacteriaceae; genus OLB6. Next base: position 1,013 of record CAZGHI010000047.1, on the reverse strand, counting down.
GTGTTTCGGTGTGCGATTCCGGCGATATGCGCAGGTAATGTTGTGATGTTAAAGCCTGCTCCTAATGTCATTGGCTGTGCATACGCAATACTGAGTGCTTTTAATGAAGCCGGCTTCGATTCAGATGTGTTCTCGGTGGTTGTTGTTGATGTTGATGATGTTGAAAAGCTCATTGCGCATAACGCAGTGCGAGGTGTTGCTTTTACCGGCAGCACTGTTGCCGGTTCTGCCATTGCCCGTTTAGCGGGTAGTTATCGTAAGAAGTCAGTGCTCGAATTAGGTGGAAATAATGCATTTGTTGTTCTGTCTGATTCTGATGTTTCCGTAGCCGCAAATGATGCATGTGTATCGAGGTTTTTGAATGCAGGCCAGAGTTGCATTGCAACCAAAAGAGTAATTCTATCACGATCCATAGCCGAGGAGTTCATGGGCGTGTTCTGTGAAAGAGTAGGATCACTTGTTGTTGGTAATCCGTTACACGATGAAACAATCCTCGGCCCTATGGCACGTTTAGATTTAGCTCATATCCTGCATTCTCAGCAGAAGGAAAGCGTTAGAATGGGAGCAAAAGTGGTAATAGGAGGCATACACTCTGGTACTCACTACCAGCCAACGGTTGTAACAAACGTCTTGCCTGGCATGCCGGCATTCGATGAAGAGACGTTCGGACCACTATGCGCAGTAACTGTTGCGTTGAATGATGACGAAGCCGTGAATCTTGCTCAACGCACGAAATATGGTTTGGGTGTTTCCATTTACACAAAGGATCAAGAACGAGCTGAACGAATTGCGGAGGAAATGAACGATGGTGCGGTGTTCATTAACGCATACGTCAAAAGTGATCCACGGTATCCATTCGGAGGTACAAGAGATAGTGGGTATGGACGCGAGCTAGGAGCAGAGGGTCTGTTAGAATTTGTCAATCACAAAACCGTAATTATAAAAGAACAGCCTGCATAGGTGCAGGCTGTTGTAGGTGTTGTCGGGGCGAGAGGATTTGAACCTCCGACCCC
>CAZGHI010000046.1:18723-19322 GCA_964525565.1 uncultured Hyphomicrobiales bacterium | reverse complement strand
GACTTTGCAGTGTTGCAGCAGCAGGAGTATCAGCGCGATAACCGTACCAACCGTTCGCGGTTCTTTGCGCGTGCCTGGTGGACTCCGTCAGCATCTGATACCGTGTTCGCCGAATACAATTGGTATTTGTTGCAATACGACACTCCCAGCGATGCCAATACAGACGATCGCGACGAACTCAACCTGAGTGCTTCGCTGCGGTACACCCGTCAGATTTCGGAACGTTTACAGGTGGGTGTCACGCTGGGCGCACAGCGTGTGCATCTTGTGTATCTTAAAGCTGCTCGCAGTGCATTCAACAACGAGAACAACGTTATTCGCTTGTCACCACATATTGTTATTACCAGTGGTTTTCTTTCCATGCGACCCACGATGGAGGTTCTCGCTAACTATACCGTCTATGATTTCGAAGGGAAAGGGGCTTCGGCACGCTCGTTTGGCTTCAGGCAGTTATCGTATCGCGATAGTGTTCGTCTTCGGCTTTCCGAGCGGTACCGTGTGGAAATTCCGACCTTGATACGATATTTTGAGCGCAGCACACTGCTCTGGAACGAGTTTGCAGAGATACCGCAGGCAGGGACGCTGGAATACCTTGTAAG
>CAZGHI010000046.1:333-18713 GCA_964525565.1 uncultured Hyphomicrobiales bacterium | reverse complement strand
CGTTCGTGCCTTTACACAGCCCGCTGCCGGCTGCGACGTTGGCGCCGGCGTCAGGTTGTACACCTTCGACCAACAATCACTGATTGCGACACCCGGATTACCGACTACGATAAATTCTGTGCGTTCATGGGCGCCAGAGGTTGTCTGTTCGTACACAACAACGGGCGGCAGCACTCTGGAAATGAGCGGCTGGTATGAGTTCCAGAGTCTTGTGCCGGCGGCACGTAGAGAACTGCCCAACGTTCTGCTTAAAGCAACAATTATGTTATGACTCCACTTCCACCGTCACATATTCTTAACCTGCCAAGCGTGCCTGAATCCGTGCGACTTGTAGAGCCATTTCTACGGAGTCTTAAAGAAGTAGAGGCGATGGACAGCCAACGTTTTCACAACCTTTTGGTTGCCTGTACCGAGGCGGTGTACAATGCTGTTATACATGGGAATCAGCAGGATCCGTCAAAAAATGTAGAAGTTGCTGCACTCGTTAACGATGGTGTTCTTACAATAACTGTTACCGATGAAGGGGGGGGATTTGATGCAGCAGCAGTACCCGATCCGCGGTTACCCGAAAATCTGCGTAAAGAGGGCGGCAGAGGTGTGTTTCTGATGCGAATGTTGGTAACTGAGGTGGTGTTTGAACACACGGACATAGGTACAACTGTTACGCTTCGCTATAATCTCTGAAGGGCATACTTGCCCATCATATCAAACTCAATGTTTACGTGCGACCCTTCGTGAAGCTGTCCGATGGTGGTCACCTGTGCGGTATGCGGTATGATAGCCACCTTAAACCAAGCATTGGTTTCTTCGAGGGAACTAAGGTCGGCAACAGTTAGCGATATGCCATCAACGCATACCGAACCTGTTGGAATAACGTACGGACGCCACTGCCGATGAATTGCTATCCATAGTTCACGTCCGGCCTGATTCTCAATAATGCGAGTAATCTGTGCGACTGTGTCTATATGTCCCTGCACCAGATGTCCACCAAGCCTGCTACCCAGACGCATGGCACGCTCAAGGTTTACATTGTCTCCAACAGTGCGTTCACCAAATGTTGTTTTGTGTAATGTTTCTTTGATGGCAGTACAGGTAAACGAAGCATCCGATGCTTCTTCAACAGTTAAACAGCAGCCATTAACAGCAATACTGTCGCCGGAACGAACATCATCGAGAATGGCGGATGCTTCGATTTCGAATGTGCGGCTATCGGGATTGTTGCGGAGGGTGCGAATGGTTCCAATGCCTTCTACCAAACCAGTAAACATTACATACCTCGTACAAAGGTTACGATGAGATCAACGTATGCTTGCACTCCCATCTGTTCCGGAATGTTATCAGTGCCGGCATTGCGTACACGTACTACATTTTTGGGTTGACGTGCAACGTGATACAGTACATCACCGTGGGCTGATATTGGATATCGGTTGTCGTTCTCACCATGAATGATCAACGTAGGCACTGATGTTAGCGAAAGGGCAGATGTTGTTCTACCAAACAATGCATTTGCGCTTTCAAGAATAATATGTGTAGTTGCCGTGCGATAGGCGCAAGCCACTGCTCCGGCTGCGCCATGACCATGTCCGTAGTGCACCACGTGGTTGGTGTCAATTGGCAATCGGGTACGGGCACACCTATCTGCGGCGAGAGCATCGTTAACAAGCGTAGAGGTGTTGGCAACACCGCTACTCTTGCCGTACCCACGATAGTCGTACATGAAGACATCGAAACCTGCCCTGTAAAATAATTCTGCTCTTCTCCAGTGGCTTGTGATGTTGCCGGAACTTTCGTGGTGGATGATGACGGTTGGATGTGGAAGAATGCGCAGTGTATCGGGTTGCCGTACAAATACACCGGCGAGGGAGTCGGTGCCGGACGTGAACACAACCTCCTGCACTGCTGAAACCGGAATAACGGCTTCGGAAAGAACGTAGTGAGCAGTTCTGCTTGGCTGCAGAGGCGACAGAGGTGCGTTGCAGGACGTGCTGAGTATAAGAAGTAGGCAGAAGTTGCAAACAACGCGAAAGGCAGGCATTTTCGTTGTTATGATCACAATGCAAAGTTACCATCTGTGAGCGGCGTGTACTTACCATCGTCAACTCCACTTGCCGATGTTGTTCGTAGTTCAACAATCACCCATGTTGTTCGCACCGTTTCCCCGGAGGTGTGCATCGTTCTGCCAACAGGGTCGCTTCGCAATGTGTTTCGCAGGGAGTGGGCACAGGCGCGGAGTGGAACGCCAGTGCCACGGTTGTTTACCATGGCAACGTTTCACGATTGGTTGTGGAGTTTACTTCCGGAAACACCGCCGCTACACACCCTTAGTGTTCATGAAGCGCAGTTGCTGCTTACCGAAGCCCTGGCTAGTGCAGGCGAACGGTTTCGGCCTGCACGCATAACAGCAGAACGTATTATCCGCTGGAAACAAGAACTGCTGAATCCGACAGTGGTAGAACAGTTGTTCCCTTTCCACGACCTACCAGGCGAGCTTCGGGATTTGCCTCGCGTTATTCGTGTTTGGAAGGAGTACGAGCAGAGAAAGGGGACTGTGTTGCTGGATCGTGGTGATGTAGCAACCACGTTGGTAGATACTCTTGCTCGTGCAGATCACATTCCGGAGCATAAGGTGCTTGTTTTGTGTACGCATGGTCTTTCTCACACCGATTCGATGATGCTGCACCTGCTTACACGAAACCGCTGGCATGTAGGAATCAGCTTTGCTCCACATCCTGCACCCAATAATGCAAGCCAACGATCCCGACAGTGGTTTGTAGCCCATGGATGGTCCGATACCGAGGGAGAAGCATGGTCTGACCCACAGGTTTCCGTTTTTCCAATGCCAACGCAGCGCGAAGAGGTTCGTCGGGTTTTAGGTGCTATTAAAGAGTGCGTTGCTTCCGGAGTGGAACCATCGAACATAGCCGTAATCTATCCTGATAACAGTTCCTATGCAGCACTCCTGAGTGAGTATTCTGACTGCGGCGTTCCGCTATGCCACGCAATGGAACTGTACGCCTCCACATTGCTCGATGCGCAGGCCTTGTACGGTCTGGCATGGTTTCACGCTAACGGCTGGCAGCGTGCCGACCTTGAGCATTTACTGCGTTTGCATGTGGTATCAGAGTCGTCGCCGCTATTCGCTCTTGCCAATAGTGCATCGGCCTATCGCATTGAAGGTGGAAATGGGGCGGATGAATGGCTGCAGCGCCTTCGTGATGGTAGTGCAGACGGAGAAGCTGCTGCGAAGCGCGTTATCACCGTGCACAATGCATTCCGTGGGCTTACAGCCGACCGGCTATCAGCAGTCCAGTTTGAACAAGGCTTGCTGGCTTGCGCCAATGCCTTGGGAATCACACCTACATCTGTTGTTGGCGAAACGCTATCTGCATATACAGCCACGGCACAACGTCTGGGAATGCAGCCTGCTTCTCTTCGCGACCATGTACGCGCATGGTGGGCAATTGTGAAACGAACCTCTCTCCGCAATGTAGCCCCTCGGTGGAATGGTGTTGCCGTTATTTCGCCAATCGAAGCTCGATGCCAACGTTTTGCCGTAGTGTTTGCTCTAGGCATGGCAGACGGCGTGGTTCCCATTTTGCGAACAGATGCACTGGAAGAAGCGCTTACGGGTAGAACACATCTCCAAATGGGAGAGGAAATCTGGGCCGATATTCAATCGGCCGGAGCTGTTGTGTACGCTACCTACCCGGAAGTGCTGCAGGAGTCGCCGGCGATGATGTCGCAATTTTTATTGAGCGCAGAACACACAAAAAACGCTCCTGAAGCACTGTGGAATACCGCAACAACCTTAATACTGACCGAAGAAGATCAGGCGGCATACGTGGGCATGGAGGCCGTTCAGGTACGTCGGACGCAGAGTGGACCGGATATGAACACTCTTACGCCAACGGCAACTGCCTATGTGCAGTCCATCCAAACCCGTCCGCTTCATCCTTCGGCCTTGGACCTCGTAGCACGCTGTCCGTACAAATACTTTACCCGGTACGTTCTGAATGTTTCGGATGAAGACGATACAACAGAGCAGCTCACGGCACGCGAACGTGGTACTCTTATGCATGAGGTAGCAAGGAGATTCTTCAACGAGGTGCGCGGGGGAGAGCTGCACCAATTCACATCGGTAGAAGATGTTCGTTCTGCACAAGTTGATTTGCTCTCGCGAACCGTTGACGAGTGGATGCCACTTCTTATAAATGTATATGAACGTGAGAGGCAAGCGTATCCCAGGAACTACCTGTATGATGCAGCAGAAGAATATCAGATGCTCGATACGCCGCAGCGAGCGGGGCTATTGCGAAGGTGGTTGTCCATGGAGTATCAGTTGCAAACGGCGAGCGCCTTCCGTCCGCTGGTATTCGAAGTTGAGTACTCCGGCACCGTACCTATCGGCACGGCATTAGAGCCGGTTCGGCTTTTCATGGACAGGCTGGACGTTTGCGTTACCGATGGTGTTGTTCAGGTTGTGGTTGTGGATTACAAACTATCACATGGGTCGGTACCCTCTGTACGGTCCGTACTTGATGCTACGGCAACCCAACCATTGCTGTACGTTTTGGCTGCGCATGAGTGGTTTACTTTGCAGAATATTCCGGTACAGGTGGTTGGCATGAGATATCATACCTTTGGAAAGGAAGTGAAGGCAGATGCCGACCCAAAATGGTTGATGCGGGTTCCCTTCAAAAAAACATCGTCGCCCGACAGTTCAGTGTACAGCGAGGTGCGTGTTCTAGCAGAGCAAACAGAGCCGCTGGTGCAGAGGATACGGTCTGGCATGTATGCGGTGAAGCCGAACATGAATGAGTGTTCCCGTTGTGCATATGGCGAGTTATGCAGAGTTGAGGACTGGGGAATGTGTGTTGAGTAATAACAGGATTGGATTGTGGCGAAACAACGAATGAAAACCGTACAAGAGCTGAAGGCTTCGGAACTACGGTGGACGTGTCCGCTCAAGGAGCTTCCATTCTCGTCAACGCGAGAGTTGGAGCCCCTTGACAGAATAGTGGGTCAGGACCGTGCGATAGATGCGTTGCGTTTAGGAGCGCGTATCCGTTCACAGGGATATAATATCTGGGCATCGGGAGTTGTTGGAACGGGGAGGATGACAACGATTCGGCAAATCCTCGATGAGTTTAAGAGTCACCATCCGACGTTGTTCGACTTTGCCTATGTAAATAACTTCCGTAGGGCAGAAGAACCGGTGTTATTACGGTTTCAGGCCGGAGAGGGGCGTGTGTTTTGCAGGATGATGGACGATGCATACGCATTTCTGTCGCGCCGTATCCCGCAGCTTTTTGAGGAAGATCAGTTCCAGGCTGACCGAAAGGCAATCATCCAGCGATATCAGGCACAAGAGCAACAGCTTCTACGGGAGTTCGACGAGAAGTTACGTCCCTCGGGTTTTGTTTTGGGGCACATACAAGAAGAAGATGGAACTACCAGAACGGAAGTCTTCCCCTTGATTAATGACAAGCCGGTCACGCTGGAGGAGCTGGACGAGCAGTTTCAGGCGGGTGAGATTTCGGCAGAACAGCTTGCCGCCATTCGGGATGCATATGTGCAGCACCGTGATCAGCTTAACGACATTGGAAGCCGGTCGTTGCGCATCATGGCTAGCTTTCGGAAGGAGCTGTCGCAGCACGACCGGGCAGCCGTTGGTGTGTTGATTAAGAGCGTTTTCGACGATGTACGCCACTCTTTCCCTCGCGACAGAGTGGCAACATTTCTTGACGGCGTAACAGAGTATATCCTTCAGAACCTGGAGGATTACGTTCGGGTAAGTCAGGCCAGGCTTGCAGGACAACTGGACGAAGGTACTGAGGAAACAGCACGTACCATGGACAGGACTCTAAGCGTAAATCTCATTCTGGACAACTACGGCCAAAAAGACGCACCCATTATTGTTGAAACCTCTCCCACGTATGCATCCCTGTTTGGAGTTATTGAGCGTAGGCTGGATGCCCGTGGTTACACAACGAGCGACTTTAGTCAGATTCGGGCGGGATCGCTGCTCCGTGCCGACGGGGGATATCTGGTAATGAATGCCATGGATGTTTTGAGCGATAGTACTCTTTGGACGGCGCTCAAGAAAGTGATGCTGTACGGCAGGGTAGATATGCAGCCCGTTGATTCGGCGTCGCTGCTGAATTCGTTAAAGCCGGACTTTATTAAAGTCAACGTGAAGATCATCTTACTTGGTGACCCATCAATATATTTAGCATTGTGGGATGCGGAGGAAGACTTCCATAAAATGTTCAAGGTTCATGCCGAGTTCGACGATCAGACCGACAGAACACCGGCAATGATCAATCACTATGCGGCTTTTTTTGCAAAGCTGGCCAACGAAGAATCCCTGCTGCATTGCGACCGTTCCGGAGCTGCAGCACTCCTGGAGTGGGCCGTGGCGTACACAGGATCGCAGGAGAAGATCACCTTGCAGTTTAGTTACGTAGCCGACGTAATGCGAGAAGCCGACTTCTTTGCGAGATCGTCCGGCGCAAACCTTATTGCGCGTACTCATGTGCGAACAGCATTGGAACAGCGGCGCTGGCGCAGTAACAGTGTAGATGAGCATCTGCGTGAGCAGATTATGAAGGGCGTACTCCTCATAGACGTTCAAGGATCGCGCGTTGGCCAAATCAACGGGCTTACCATTTACCAAAGCGGCATCATGGCCTACGGGAAGCCGTCCAGAATTACTGCAACCGTGAGTGCAGGCAATGCCGGAATTATCAACATTGAACGAGAGGTGGACTTATCGGGTGCAATCCACAACAAAGGAGTGCTGATTCTTTCCGGCCTGATTCGCTCGCTATTTTCAAGGGCACAGCCGATGAGTTTCACGGCAAGTATTGCCTTCGAACAGTCGTACGGCGGTGTGGATGGCGACAGCGCAAGTGCAGCAGAAATCATCGCACTGTTGAGTGCAATCAGTAACATCCCAATCAGACAAGACGTAGCCATCACCGGCTCAGTAAATCAAAAAGGTGATATTCAGCCGATAGGCGGAGTAAATGAGAAGATTACGGGTTTTTTTGAGGTGTGTCAGGATAGGGGGTTAACCGGAACACAGGGGGTTGTACTTCCCAAACAAAATGTGAGCGATCTGATGTTACGCGACGATGTGGTCGAAGCAGTGCGTCAGGGAAAGTTCCATCTGTAGCCCGTTGGAAATATGGAACAGGCTATCGAAATTATGATGGGAATGCCGGCCGGTACTGTACAACCAAACAGGCAGTTTCTGCCAGGAACCGTTTATGCCAAGGTAAAGCATAATCTGGATGTTCTCCATGAAGCATCAAAACACTTACGATGAGCCAATCAGCGGAGCCTGAATCTATTCTCGCCGAAGTCGAGGAAGCGCTTAGTGTAGCACTCGACCTGCGGAGATTAAAAAGTGCAAACGAGCTGCATACCCTGCGCAGTCGGTTCGCTAACCTTGCAGAGAGCGAGACGAACGACTGCATCAAGGCTGCACTGATCGTTTTCGATTGTGATCTGCACCCACCGGCGCCGCCAAATAGCGATTTGTTCGGGTTGCTGAATCACGCTCTGGAAACATTTCGAATGCATAGTATGCAAATGTGTGCAGCATTCGTAGAGGTGCGAATCGGAGAATGGTACTACCAGTGTTCAGACTACGAATCCGCTCTGGAAACGTACAGTCGAGCATTCCAACAGATCGCCAATGGGAAGAGAACCATCCGCAAGGCGCATATCCTTGAAAATATTGGTATTGTGTACTTTCGGCTGGGACAGTACGAGCAGAGTCAGAAGGCGTACGAACAGTCCATACAAGAATGGTTGAAGGTTGAGAACACTGAGTCCGTTGCGCGGGTGCAAGTGAACCTTGCCAATCTTTTTGCTCAGCGGGGCGACGACGAAGCGGCGGAGAAGCTGTACATAGAGGCCCTTCGTGGTTTCGAAGAAGCACACGAATCCCTTTTTGCAGCATCAACGCGTACCAATCTAGGCATTCACTATACGGCACATGCGAACTATTCCGATGCACTGCGATGTCTGCACAGTGCAATTGATGTTTTTCAGGAGGCGAATCACAACAGAGGTCTTGCTGCAGCCTATGGCGCCATGGGTGATGTGTACGAGGCAACAGGAGATCACCAACGTGCAATGGACTGGTACATCCGTGCATTACACTGTGCCGAACACATTGGCCGAAAATCAGCCATTGCCGAGAAACATGTTCAAATTGGTCAGTCGCTAGTAGAGTTGCGTCGGATAGCAGAGGCGATAGATCATCTAACACTGGCTGTGGACATTTGTAAGCAAACCGGCAGTCTTCCCGATATGAGCGTTGCATTAGCCTATCTGGCTATGGCAGAATTGGAAAACTCCAACATCGTTGCTGCTCGCGAAAACATTAATATGGCCCTGCATCTGGCAACAACAGCAGGTGCACAATCTAAGATGGTAACGTACCAACTGATTGATGCACAGGTGTATATAGCTGAAGGCCGGTTAGAGCTGGCTCTTGAAAAGCTGAACTACGTTGTAGAACAGTCTGCCAGACAGCATTTCGATAAACAACTGTCAGAAGCCCATCGGTTCCGTGCGGTAATCTTCGAGCGTCTGGGACGGTATGAACAGGCATACGAAGAACTTCAGCAACATCTGAAGGAGAACGAGAAGATTCTCGGCATTCAGAAACAGCGCGACCTCTCGTTGCTGGAGGCCGAAATGCAGATTCGCGAACGTCAACGCGAACACGATCGCGCGATGGAAGAAGAACGTCGGTTGCGCGAACAACAACGGAGTTTGCTGGTGAATATGGTTCCAACATCAATTGCGGACAGACTGATGGCCGGCGAACAGATGATAGCCGAGGGGTTTGCAGAGGTAAGTATTGTTTTTCTCGACTTGGTAAACTTTACAAAATTGGCTTCGCTGATTTCTCCCGACCATGTTTTGCAATTGCTGAATCAAACCTTTCGAAAGTGCGACGACGTGGTAGCACGCTACGGCCTTACCAAGATTAAAACCATTGGCGACTCGTACATGGCAATAGCCGGTGCGCCGGTTGAACAGCCCGACAATGTACTGCGAATGACCAGCGCCGTGTTGGAATTGCATTCCATGCTGGCGACGCTTGAAATACACATGCCACAGGAGCTCGGCGACACTTCGTGGACACAGGATTTTAATGAACTGGAAGTACGAATCGGAGTACACTGTGGACGTGTAAGCGCAGGAGTTATCGGCGAAGTACGCATGGCATACGACGTGTGGGGCGATGCGGTGAATGTTGCAGCCCGCTTAGAACAAACGGGCATACCCGGCAGGATCCACGTTTCCGACCATTTTCACTCACGGGTTCTCGAACTTGATGCTCAACGTGCAAAGTTTGAACTGAGAGGTGAGATACAAGTAAAAGGTAAGGGGCTGATGAACACCTGGTGGATGTCAGCCCCCTGATCGGCATTAATGTCTAAAATGTCGCATGCCGGTAAATATCATGCTTAGCCCCTTCTGATTTGCAGCTTCGATAACCTCGGCATCACGCACACTTCCCCCAGGTTGGATTACACACGTTGCCCCCGCTTCTGCTGCCTGCAATAATCCATCCGCAAAAGGGAAGAAGGCATCCGATGCTACAGCGCATCCTTCCAGGGACAAGCCGGCATCACGAGCCTTTTGCACGGCAATGCGGGCTGAGTCCACACGCGACATTTGGCCGGCACCAATGCCAAGTGTCCGGTCAGAACGTGCATACACGATAGCATTGCTCTTTACATGTTTGGCAACCTTCCAAGCAAACATCATTGCCTCGCGCTCCGTTGGTGATGGTTCACGTTCGGTTACTACCCTCAGCGCACGTTCGTCCAAAAGTTGAACATCCGCTTCTTGCATGAGGATACCTCCCAAAACGCTGCGATACTCCATCGCAGCGGTGGCGTGAAATGCCTGCACATTCATCTGCACCAGCCGTCTGTCTTTCTTCTTCGTTAACCGTTCCAGCGCGTCGTTGGTAAAACCCGGTGCAATAATCACTTCCGTAAAGATGCTGTGAATGTGGTCGGCAAAGGCAGCATCAACAATGGTGTTAACACAAACAACGCCACCAAACGGACTAACGGTATCCGTTGCAAAGGCTTTGTTCCACGCCTCGATGGCATCGACACCGCTGGCCACGCCACAGGGATTGTTGTGCTTCATGATGCATACGGTGGGTTCGGTAAACTCGGCGCAGAGCCTGGCTGCGGCATCAATGTCCAGGATGTTGTTGTAGCTCAGTTCTTTGCCGTGTAGGCTGTTAAACACCGACGTAAACGAGCCATACAGTGCAGCGTTCTGGTGAGGGTTTTCACCATAGCGCAACGATAGATCGTGGCGGAGTGGGATCGCAGTTTCGGCAGGAAAGGGTGTAGCGGTGATCCGTGCGAAGTACGAGCTAATCATCGCATCGTAGCGGGCAGTGTGCGAGAATGCCTCGAGCGCCAGTTGCCGGCGAACAGCGAGTGGAGTGTTTTCGGTGTCGGCTAGATACGGAAGAAGGCGCGTGTACCATTCCGGATTAACCACAATCAAGGTGCTCTGATGATTCTTTGCTGCCGCGCGTACCATGGCCGGTCCGCCGATGTCAATGTTTTCAATGATGTGTTCGTGATCTGCATCGGCACGTTGCACAGTGCGTTCGAACGGGTAGAGGTTCACAACACAGAGATCAATTTTTTTAATTCCATGTTCAGCAAGCTGAGCAGTATGGTGCGCATTCTGCATGTCGGCTAGCAAACCGGCATGAATGAAAGGGTGTAATGTTTTTACACGTCCGTCCATGATTTCCGGAAAGCCGGTAACATCGGATACCGGCGTTACAGGGATGGTATTCGATGCAAGGAGTTGGGCCGTTCCACCGGTAGAGATGATCTCAAAACCCCGCTGATGCAGTTCGCGGGCGAACTCTACAATGCCGGTTTTGTCCGAAACAGAAAGAAGAGCTATTGGCATAGGGATTCACATTCGGATGAAAAAAACAAAGTTACACGGCACTAGATGCCATGCACCTTCTTTGCATTCCGTGCAGCACCCGAAGAACGTGAACCGCTGTCATCCATGCGAGATTGTGACATCATATCCTTTTACTTAAGTTCCCATGAAGACTTTAGGAGAACCGGGTGATGATACTCCCTCTAACCACCTTGTGGAGGCCGATGCATGTGTTTGTGCTTGTTCTGTTGTTCAGCGGGCTTGTATCGCCAACCGGAATCAAGGCACAGCAGCAGTGTACGGTGGGGCCAATTATCGGTAATGTGCACGGCGAACGGGTGCGTATTACCAATAGCGGACTTAACAACGCAGCGGGGTGCAGTTGTTCGGTGCCGTATTTCGGCCCATATACGCTGCACCTTTTGGAATCTGCACAGCCTTCGCTTCGGTTGTCGTGGACGGCAGACGGAGCAGCGTCGGAAACCGCATGTACAGGTGCATCGCATGGTACATTGAGCGTGTATCGCGGTGTGTTGCGCACGTCGGCCATTGAGTCCATCAATGATTTTACGATCACTGCGGGTACTAACGATGGGGCTTCTGCTAACCTTATCCTTGCTTCGCGGAGTCCGGGTTCTGCCGTTAAGCTAGCAACAACTCCGGTGGGGTCTGCCACCGACGTAGAGCGACTAACCATTACCGGAAAGGGAGAAATAGGTATCGCACAAACGGCGCCCAAAGCGTTGTTACACATTGGTGGGCGAATGACCATCACGTCGGCCCCAACAACATGGGACGTGTATCAAGACTACATCGGCTTTAACGTGTACACCGATGGTGAACACCAACGCCTGCTGTACGGCACCGGTGCTGCCAGCGTGCAGGCCCATAAGATTGGCACGCTGTTCAACGGCCCGTTGATGATTGGTTGCGGCAGCACGATGGAGGGGCGCACAGACGATGTGATAGACTGGTATGAGGGAGGCGAAAAATTTGTAAACTTTTCAGGGCTTACAATACGGCAGGAAGGGGGCTATGCCAGCGCTTCGTTCGGACGGTTCTGGCCGGATCATACAACCCGATTGCTTGTGCGTGCTGCACCATCGCACACCAAAGCGCTGGCCATCCAAGACACTAATGGAATTCCCCTTGTGCATATCATGTCCGATGGAAAAACCGGCATCGGAAATCCTGATCCGCGAGCACTGCTCGATATTCGTGCACCGGAGCGGAATAGCAATCCTATCCTTCGTGTTGAGCGCATGTGGATAGACGACCAACACCATCTTCGAACACTGCCGGTGATGCAGATCACGGCAAACGGTAACGTTGTTATCGGAGAGAAACAGTGTACAACGGATGTTCCTGCCGAACCGGTTCGGCTGCATGTAGATGGTGCAACAGTGGCACGTGAGTTTTATGTTACCCAGTCGGCATGGTCATGGCCCGACTACGTATTTCACGATGACTATCACCTGCAGCCACTGAGTGAACTCAAAGCCTTTGTTCATCGTGAGCGTCATCTTCCGGATATCCCTTCTGCAGCAAACATCGAGCGCACCGGCGTACCCATTGGCGAAATGCAAACACGTCTGCTGAAAAAAATCGAAGAGCTAACGTTGTATATGATCCAACTTGCCGAAGAGAACGCCAACTTGCGCATGCGCGTTGAATCCCTGGAACGTACCCGGGAATGATGAAGAGAATGTTCGCACACATTGCCGCGAGTTGGTGCTTTGTTGTGATTGCTTGTGCAGCGCAGGCATTCGCGATGGCACAGAGTAGTGTTCATGAAAGCACGAACAAACCATTTTCTGTGAACAGCGAAACCGGTTGGTTGGTTGTCCATGATACCGTTGTGCTTTCACGGACTGATGCTCTAAAGCTGTACACATTCATCCACGGAATAGAGCCGCCATCGGAGCTGCGTTTGGTTGATTCGTTTGTTGATTCCGATGGCTGGAGCAGCTTCAAGTATCAGCAGTACCATGCAAACATCCCGATTGAAGGCGCTGAATGTGTGGTTCATGAATATCGGGGAGCAGTCAGGTTCGTCAACGGAAAAACGATAGGTAGTGGTATAGCACCAACGAAACCCACGATATCACCACAGCAGGCGCTGCTGATTGCACTGCACCAGGTACCATCCGACCTGTATTCTTGGGAACACGACGAAAGCGAACAGCGAGAGAAGATCGTTCGTGCCAGCAGCGCCGCCACAACCTTTCCCGTTCCAACGCTGGTGTACACACGGGTATCCGATACAGCAACGGTTCATGCTGAACACATGGTGCTTGCCTATCGGGTTTCGGTGATGTCGCATACTCCCCGCTATGGATACGTACTCTATGTTGATGCCAACACCGGTGTCGAGCTATGGCGTGAATCATTGTTATCTGGGTGCACTCCGGCCAGTGCACATACAGTATTCGATGGCACGCAAACCATCTGTACAGGGCTGATCCCCGGTGGTACTGAATTCAGATTGTTCGACTCCAGCCGAGGGGGGGGGATTCACACCCGTGAATATGCTCGGGGGATACTCAGCGAAGTAACGCATACCGACACAGTTTGGGGCAGCCGTGCCGAAGGGTTCACGCAGGCGCACTGGGCAGCAATGAAAACCTTTGATTTTTACGCAGACACTGCCGTTGGTTTTGGAAGGTTCGGCTACGACAATCGCGGTACCATCATGTTGCAAGAAGTAAATAGTACCGGTTCCGGGCTTGCTAACTATGGAGGTGGAGTGCTCTTTCTGTACACAGGCGGCGGATTCTATCCAAATTGGGGTACAGCCGTTGATGTGGTTGGACATGAGTGGACGCATGGTGTGATTGACAACACGTTGTCTGCGCTGCGAAATGGCTTTCTCACCGAGACCGGCGGCCTGAACGAAGGTATTTGCGATGTGATTGGAGACAGGGTGGAGTGCTATGCAGGTAGCGAGGACTGTGGCGAATATCTCATGTTTGCGCAGCTCATGACCGTGTCGGCTCAGAAAGACTATTTCCGCAGCCTCCGTGACCCATCGGGAAATGGGAAAGATGGCGTTGATGTGTACTGTGGACCAAACTTCACGAACAGCAATCGTTACCAAAAAGCAGGTATTGTTGGCAAGTGGTATTATCTTCTTTCCGAAGGGGGAACAGTTTCAAACCAACATTGTTGTTACCCGGGAACGTTTACTGTGCAGGCAATTTCCGGGGAGAAGGTTACAAAGATTCTGTACAAGACGTTAGCGCATGGGTTGCTTACCTCGACGGCAGACTTTGGCGACGCGAGGTTAGGTACGATCTGCGCCGCCGAGATGCTGTATGGCAGAGGCTCGTTCGAAGTGGAGCAGGTGAAGAATGCATGGGATGCGGTTGGCGTGTATGCAGACCATTTGCGTCGCTTTTTCAACAGATGGAATCACACGAACTCGCCCGATACCAGGGTTGCGTTATTCGACATTAAAGTTGGCGAACCCGGCTGGTTTTCTTCTACCGTTGAGTCCGACGGCAACCTTACGCTCAAGGCGGGCAGAAGTATCCAGATCCGACATCAGTTCCATGTGCAGAGCGGAGGCGAGTTTCACGCATACATTATTCCGCCTTGCAGCACAAGATCGGTATCGGGAGTTCAGAACAAAGTTGAACATGCAATAGATAATGGCCAGAAGAACCAAGAAGAATGCCGTCCCACAACCATCATCTTAACAGTGAATCCTAACCCGGTAGTGGGAACTGCTCATATTGGTGTGGAAGTAAAAAAGAGCGGATCCATGTGCATCTATCTCGTAAATGCCGTAGGCCAAAGTGTGCGCACAGTAGCCCAGTCAGAATCCTGGCCTGCGGGGATCTCTCCACTTGCCTTTGATACGAGTGCTCTTCCACCCGGACTGTACCTGCTTGTTGCGACTACAGAAGAGGAAACCTGCAGTGTGCCTCTTGTGATTCGTTAACCTGTAGATGATTCGTTAACGAGTAGATGATTCGTTAACGGGAACATCAACTCCCGGCTACTCTAACGGTGACGTAGAGTTGCGAATCTGCGCGATTGCCTCGTCGGCTACATGAAAGCTTCCGCAGATGATTGTAGGGCCACGCAGCAGAGAACGATCTACGGCTGATGCCACCGAAGTGTGTGTTGAAATTCGACCATAGCCGATGGATTGCGCAATCTGGTTCAGAGCTTCGGTAGTTGCCGCACGTGAAAATGTTGGGGTGCACAGATGGAGCGTGGATACCAGAGGGTGTAATTCATTGAGCATACCGGAAATGTCTTTGTCCATCATCGCTCCGAACACCACGTGCCAGCTATGGTCCGGGTATCCCGCACTGCGTAGTGTGTTACACAGTGCGCGAATGCCGCCCGGATTATGACTCACATCAAGCACCACAGTCGGGGTAGTGCGAATCAGTTGAATGCGTCCTTCAATTCCGGTGTTGATTACCACGTTAGCAAGTCCGGAACGAACGTGCGACTCGTCAAAAAAGAGTATATCTCTAAGGTGTGGCAGGGCACTGAGTACGGAGGCAACGTTACCGGTTTGATGAATGCCGGCAAGTCCTACATCGTAGTAACGAAGAACATCGTTATTAAGAACACTTACATTCATTGTAAGGTCTGGCCGTATGCTATCCGTTTCAACGTGAACAACATCTTCGGCAAAGGTTATTGCCGAACCAACCAACGCAGCTCGTTTTTCGAACACTGCACGGATTGTTGCTGCCACAGACTCGCCATGCCGCTGGCTTTGCGGAGCAACCACAACCGGAGCCCCTTCCTTGATAATTCCGGCCTTTTCTCCGGCAATGTCTGTTATCGAGGTCCCCAGGTACTCCTGATGATCGTAGTCAATTTGTGTAATAATGCTCAACAGCGGGCTAATAACATTGGTTGCATCGAGTCTGCCGCCTAGCCCTGTTTCAATCACAGCAACATCTACACGACGTTCGGCGAACCATTGAAATGCCATTGCCGTGGTGATTTCAAAGAACGTGGCACCAATTTCTTTGCCGAGGCTCATGAGCGGTTGCGCAAGCCGCATAATGTCGGCATCGTCAATTGTTGTTCCGTTAATACGCAGCCTTTCGTTAAAGGCGCGGATATGTGGAGAGGTGTACAGACCAACGCAATAGCCGGCACTCTGCAGTATGGAAGCCAGCAGCGCCGAAGTACTGCCCTTGCCATTGGTTCCTGCAACATGTATGGCATTCAGTCGGCGGTGAGGGTTCCCGACGGCAGCGCACAGAGCGCTGATACGTTCCAGGCCGGGTTTTATCCTGCCGGAATACGTCATGCTATACAGCTCGGAAAGCAGTGCATCAAGTGACACGGCTATAGTTCTCAGGGTGAAAAAAAAGGCCTGTCGGAAGGGACAGGCCTGACGTTCATTCCATGAAATGCGTGTTTACTCGCCCTCAACGGACTCGCTTGATTCAAGGTCTTCGATGCTGGTTTCAGCGCTAGCGCCGCCATCCTGGTCGTATTTATCGGCATTAGGTACCGGATGGTTGGCGTTATACGTTGCGATAATCTCCGGATCCTTACCACGCAGATATTCAACTGCTGACAGAACAATTTTCTTTTGCTCTTTGTCGAACTCCACAACCTTAAGCGGAAGAACCTGGTCGGGGCTAAAGTAGTCGGCAATATTCCGTACCGGAGCAAACGAGAGTTGTGATACCGGGACGAAACCATCAACACCTTGTGGCAGTTCTACGATAACGCCCTTATCAATCAATCGCATGATTTTACCTTCGGTTTCCGTGCCCACACCTACTTCGCCTTCGAACACATCCCATGGGTTTTCGGAGATCTGCTTGTGTCCGAGAGAAATTCTGCGGTGCTCGTTATCAATGGCAAGCACAACCACGTCCAGTGTGTCGCCTTTCTTCACAAACTCGCCTGGGTGACGGATTTTCTTTGTCCAGCTCAGGTCAGAGATATGCACCAAGCCATCTACACCAGGCTCCAATTCAACGAACACACCAAAGTTGGTAAGGTTGCGCACAGCGCCTTTGTGCACGGAACCCACGGGGTATTTGGCTGTGAGGTCGTTCCATGGATCTGGCTCCAGTTGCTTCATGCCAAGAGCAAGCTTACGTTCGACCTTGTCAATGCTCAGCACGATAGCGCTAACCATTTGGCCGAGTGAAACTACCTGTGAAGGGTGCTTTACGTGCTGCGTCCAACTCATTTCGCTGATGTGGATAAGGCCTTCAACGCCTTTCTCTATTTCGATAAAGGCACCGTAGTCTGTGAGAGAGACAACCTTACCGGACACTTTTGTACCAGGCTCATACTTCTCGCCGATCTCATCCCAAGGGTGCGACGTGAGTTGCTTCATGCCCAGCGAAATGCGTTTGCGATTCGGATCATAGTCCAGAACCACCACCTTCACTTGCTCGTCGAGCTGTACAATTTCGCTTGGGTGTGATACGCGGCCCCACGAAAGGTCAGTGATGTGCACCAAGCCATCCACGCCACCAAGGTCCACGAACACACCAAAGTCGCTAACTGCCTTAACAACACCTTCCAGAACCAGACCCTTTTCGAGCATATTCAGGATTTTGCCGCGTTGGTCGGACAGTTGTTCTTCGAGTAATACCTTGTGGCTAACAACCACGTTTTCGCTTGGGTGGTTAACCTTCACCACGCGAATGTCAAGTGACTTGCCAACCCATGCATCGAAGTCGCGAACAGGACGAATGTCTATTTGTGAACCGGGAAGAAAAGCCTCAATGCCAAGTAGATCTACAACCATGCCACCCTTGATGCGGCGGAGGATGCGTACAGGGGTAATCGTTTGTGTTTCGTGAAGCTTAAGGATGTCGTCCCATGTCTTCATGAAGTCAGCACGACGACGTGAAAGAATCAGGCGGCCATCTGCGTCTTCAATTTTTTCAACAAAAACGTCAACAGCATCACCGGGCATTAATGTCTCGGCGCCGACGAATTCTGCACGTGGAACAATGCCGAGTGATTTAAAGCCAATGTCAACAAGGATTTCGTCCTTCGTAACCGAGACAACCTTGCCGTGTACCATCTCGTCTTCTTTTACTTTCGAGATGCTCGTGTCAAAGAGGTCCATGAAGGCAGCATCATCCATTGCAACAGTATCCAGGTCGCCTTCGAGAATTGCTGCAAGCGCTGTTTTTCTATTTGGTTTGAGGGCACCCTTGCTCGTGGACACAGCTTCGGCCACAGCAGGCATGCTTATGTCCTCGGTAACAGGGGTTGTTTCTTCCGACATACAGTCTCCTACCTTACGCTGCAGATTCGGCTCTTGATCCCGCAACGCAAGCAATTGGGATAGTGGAACATAGAATTGGAGCCGAACAACAAAGATAGGGAAGAATCAAACACACACGAACAGTCGCGTCTGTAACTTTGGCGCACTTTTTGGTGTTAAACAGATACCATGGAATGGTTCG
>CAZGHI010000046.1:0-243 GCA_964525565.1 uncultured Hyphomicrobiales bacterium | reverse complement strand
GGTGTTCTATATGGCTGGCTGGCAGAAATGCAACGCGAATCGGCGTTGCTGTCGGGTATTCCGGCTGCCGAGCCAATGGTTTTGGAGTCGGCCTACGGTTCTATTCCGATCCGTATTGACGAGATGCTTGGGCCGTTCGAGATTCTCCTGTCGTAACGATACCTCTCCTCCCATCAGTAACTTTGCAGTCACGCGCCCATAGCTCAGCTGGATAGAGCAGCAGCCTTCTAAGCTGCGGGTCGC
>CAZGHI010000045.1:17564-19624 GCA_964525565.1 uncultured Hyphomicrobiales bacterium | reverse complement strand
AAAATGGTGTCTCGTGTACGACAACAGAAACAGGTACAATTGTTTCACCACATGGTTCAGTAAGAATAACAGTATCGGTATAGAGTCCCGGAACCGACGAACTACCAACCAGGGTAAGAATTAGCGAATCCCCCGGAGGTATGCTTCCACCGATGGTATGGAGTGCAACCGAAATCGTTGTGTTGTTGGTAAGATGAACGGCAACGTTTTGGATACTATCATCGGTGATGTTACGCACCACGAGAAATGCCGACGATAGTTCGTTGGGCAGTACGGAGGGTAGTTGAATCCTGTCTCCATTCAACGGACCTGTTGCCATTATTCGTGTGCGTTCCTGAAACCGAATAAACGTACTGTCGGACGATGTACATGTATTACTGTCGGTTACGGTAAGCCAGACCCACCCTTCGCGTTCAGCATCTATGTTTTGCGTCGTGCTACCCGTTGACCAATCGTAGTGCATCATACCATCAGGACCACGAAGCTCCACGGGAATGCCACTACATGTAACAACGGTGTCCGGCATGTCTATCACTGGTGGCGGTACAACAGAGACGGTTGTATGCACTGTATCGGCACAGCCGTACACACTCACTAGTGCAGTAAACGTTGTTGTTTCTCGTGGCGATACCACTACAGTGTCACACCTCGCGCAGAGAGTATCTAAGCCCGACAACCATACCGTAGATTCTCCGCCATGCGCATACAATGTTACAGCCCCCCCCAGGCATACGAGGGTATCTGTTGAGGCATTAATGGTAGGTGTTTGAAAACGTGTCCGTGACTCGTTAATGGTAACATTGTAATACACCTTACCAGCTTGTGCCGTTCCAGCAGGGTTGGCTGAAGCCAAGCCGCCCGAGTAAGCCGATGGCGTAAGATTCATGGATGTGATCGTGCCAATGCGAACAACGCCTCCGCCGCCAGCTCCACCACGTAGGCATGAGCCACCGGCTGCTGATAAATCAGTATTCGAGATAGACAATGCAGACATTAACACGGCGCCGCCGGCACCAGCCCCAGCAGCTCCGGAAGAAACGGACTGACCATTAGCCGTGACGGAACTCTGGAAGTATAGCGACTGTACTTCGGGAGCATCAACGATAACAATACCACCACCCCGACCACCCTGCAACGTTTGACTGCATTCACTGCAAATGCCGGAACCCCCGCCAAGAAAAAGCCAGTTAAATCCCTGTTCATACGATAGTGCATTGCCCCCGGCTGGTGCGTATGGTTCCGGAGCTATGCGCTGTCCGGTTCCACCGGTGCCACCATGGCCTCCGCCACCGCTAGATTGCGGTGCGCCACGTCCGGCATTACCGCTATGCATCCTATCTGTAATTCCGTCACCGGGAGCAAAGCCACATGCATCGGCCGAAATTGTACCGTTTAGGAAGAGTGTTGTTGGGGAATACACGGCAACCACGCCCCCGGTGCGTCCATTGAACGGGGGTGCCGTTATCAACATGCGTTTGGAGGCATCGGCAACAGTGCTTAACTCATGTTTGTCCGGTCCCGCCTGACGGACAATCTGCACCGTGCCGCCGGCATCATAGTTGGTGAGTAACGTATATCGAAAAAACAAGGTGTCTGCCAAACGTTTTTCAACAACATTACGTTCGAAGCGACCAGCCTTGCCCATATCAACAATATTCCCATTACTATCAGCCCGAGCCCCCTTCAATTGAATGATATAGACGGTATCGCCGGTACTGATGCTATTCGGGAGATGTGCGCTGTACGTTGTGTCAATGCGCATCCAGTTCCTGCAAACTCGAACTTCCACAACGGACGAGTATGTGTTTACGATGTGCTCCGTTACCGGTTTACTGAGTAGGTGAGGTATGAGGGTAAGCAAGACAAGCACATACACCAGGTATCGCATGTAGCAAAATACGGCGAGGCATCGTGTTAACGGACCTTTCGTCGGCCAATACCCAGGATACCGAATACGGAATCACGATACGATTCGCCAACCTCGACTTCTTCGCCGTTGTTCATGTGGAGAATGGGCAGTTTCCCCTTGCGCACAGATCGTATGCAATCAACATTTACCA
>CAZGHI010000045.1:15779-17554 GCA_964525565.1 uncultured Hyphomicrobiales bacterium | reverse complement strand
GAACACGCAACAATCCCACATCAGCAAGTTCGGCTTCCATGTCGCCGATTGAACGTGCAAGCATCACGGGAGGCTCTTCACGGAGAACAACCTTGGTATATCCTCCGTCGCCATGAGCACAAACAATGTCATTCACACCACGGACTTGAATAGATGTTGAACATGGCAGGGCAATTACTTTGCAATCGAACTGCTTCCTGGCATAGTGATGTCGGTGCGGTTCGGCATGGCTCGGATCGGAGAATCGTGGATGATGTTGGGCGCGCAGTTTCTCTACGCAACGCAGTAGTGCCCGTGTGAGCATGTCATTAGAAAGTGGATGCGTTAGGTAGTGAACTGCACCCGCGTGAAATGCATCCAAGGCATAACAAACATCATTCGAAACACAAATAATTGCACTAGTACTGCACACATTATTGGAAATTGAGCGCAACGCTTGCCCCTGATCCAGGTCGGGTTCAATGATGATAACATCCGGAAAAAAACTCTCAATGCTAGTCAAAGCATCTTTCGGCATCACGCAGCCAAGTACTACAACGCTGACTGTATCAGTAGCACGAAATGCCTGACGCAACTCAAGGTCGGTTTCGTGTGTAACAACATGCAGGGTTCGAACGAGCATAGTGAACTCCGGCGATACGGCTAACAATCATGTCGCAATTTGTTAGGTCAAGGAAACCGATACAGGGGCATAAAAGAAAGGTTTGTTACATGGGTATTATTGCATGATGGTAAACACCTTACTTCTCCTTGCTGGGTTTGTTGCAGCAGGTTTGCTGGTACGGATTGTTGGTGGAAAAGAAAGGGCACAGCGACTTCGGAAGCTACTAACCGATCTTGTGTATTGGGTACTTCTACCTGCACTAACTCTGAGAATTTTGTGGCAGGCAGAGCTAACGCCACAGCTATGGCTGGTGCCAATACTTGCAGTCTCTACGGTGGGTATTTGTGTTGCGACAGCATGGCTTGTGTACCGCAGCACGTACTTACCTGACCCCACAAAAGGAGCGCTAATCATTGGAGCATCGTGGGGAAACGTTATTTACCTTGGCCTACCACTGGTAACGGCACTTATTGGCAGTAGTGTAAGCCACATCCCTCTTGTGTATGATATGTTAGGACATACGCCCCTTCTCTTCACACTGGGTGCGGCGTTGGGTCTGCGTTATGGTATGAAGGAATCGGGCGGACGGTCACGGAAGGGACTGTTGTCTGTAATTGCTTCTCCGCCGATGATAGCCATGGCATGTGGACTGGTAATGAATACACACGTGCCCATGCCAATTGCGGTAAATACTGTACTAGAAGTGTGTGGCCTGGGAGTAGCGCCGCTTATGCTTTTCAGTATTGGTTTCGCGTTAGGCCCTTTGCATTGGCAAAGCATATCACGATCTGTGCCGGCTGCGTTCATTAAACTTGGACTATCGCCAGCCATTGGTTCAGTACTGGTATGGTTCATGATATCGGACAAACACATTGCTTCCGCAGTACGATTGGAAACAGCCATGCCCACAATGGTGCTCCCCCTTGTTGTGGCGGAGCAGTATGGATTAGATAGCAACGCTCTGTCGGAGCTTATTGTACTTACAACAATGGCATTCGCCGTTGTTCTTACCATCCTTATCGCATTACCGTGAAGGTTGATGCCGACATGATGGAATGTAGTGCTGTGATCTGAAAACCGTAGGTACCGGATGGTAGGTGCTGCACGTGAACTGCCTTTGAGAACATATTGCCAACATCTTCGCGCAACACTAACGTTCCGGTAACATCAT
>CAZGHI010000045.1:0-15727 GCA_964525565.1 uncultured Hyphomicrobiales bacterium | reverse complement strand
ACTGAAGAATCACTTCCGTGTGAGCAGGCTGCGGCACAACGTGCAACGACACGTTGGGTGTGAACTCTTGAACATGCGTTACGAGAGCTTCGCATGAATTAAGCGATACGTATGTAAGAACATGTTCCTGTTGCGCGAACCCCGTGGCCGATGTGAACCCTAGCCATGCGGTGCCGGACCCATCCGTGCCGACTTCGGAACTGAGGTTGAGTGGGATGCTAATCACCGGATTGTTGAAACTGCTCGTAGTGTCAACCCACACCTGTAACAATCCGTTATCATACAAAATGCGGGCATGGTACTCTTGTCCATTAGCGACAAAGTTGGGAACACCCTGATGTGCAACAGCACGCAGGTACGGGGCTTCGTGCACACCTCGCAATCGGGTACCATCTCCGCCCTGAACAGCAACGTGACTGGGCGATGGGTCTGCAAAAGCCCCGTTCATATAGGCATCAAATTCTACGGCAATCCCATGGGGGGTCATATCGTAGCCAATACCCCGACCTGTTTCGCCAAGCGGCTGCGGATCTCTGTTCTGTAAGACAAGAGCGATACCATCTGCACCTTCCGGACCGCCATCCTTCAGGTCGTTATCTGCCCCACCGTTCAACCGAAAACCAAACTGGATATCCAGACCCGACGAGAGCACAACCTTCTTTTTCAGCCACGCAGCGCCACGTGTAAATGTTTCGGATGGTGTAAGTACAATGCTGTCGGCGCGCTGAAAAGAATGGCCACGAAGTGTGAAGTCGTTAGGCACAATCTTACCTGAAGCGGTTGCACAATCACGTCGAAGGATCTCCACTATCGGTGTATTGCCACGGCCATCAATGCCCGAGATAACAACTGCTGCTGTATAACCATTTACTACAACGGGCACTATCTGCGCCGTTACATGAGCAACGTTCATCGGAGGGCCCACATGAACTCTGTTTTGCTGAATGAAGTGAAATTCAGTAGAATTCAAATACTGTACACCATCACCAACACCGCCTACAACGAGAACAATGTTTGTATCAAACTCAATCGCTCCGTGATGCTGACGCCCTTCCAGGCTTGGTGCAAGTTTCGTCAGCGTTCCATCAGGAAGCAGCGTAAAGGCTTCGGATGAACACCGAAAGGGTGCTTCACTCAAAGCTCCCCCAACAGCATACGCATCGCCATTTTGAAGTGTTAGCGTGACTGGCAGTGCAACGGAAACGCCGAAATCTATGTCCTCCAGCCAGTTGTTTGTGGGTCTGTCGTAACGATGCGACACAGATTGTCGGCTAGAACCCGGACCCCCAGTTCGATACCCCCAGAACGTTGGATGCCTACCCTTCGGATGTAACGGACGAACGGAGTTCGCTACGTTTACGAAGTTCTTTACAAGTGTGGATGTTCCTGTTGCAATGTTAAAAATCTCGGCACTCTCATTACCATAACCGGCAACAACCAGCAATTCGGTATCTGAAATCCAAGCTGCGGCGTGCTGCCATCGAGCACTACGAAGATGACCTATAACAGACCAACTCATCGCAGAGACACTAAACCGCTCCACCTCCGTTGCCCTGGAACTGCCACCAACAACAATTAAATCTCCATTTGGTAATGTGTTGCATGTAAATGCAACTCTTGCTACAGACATTGGTGGACCTTCTGTAACCTGACCCGTTACAACATCAATAATTTCCGTGGTGTTCGTTTGATTACCCGATAGGATGGCCGGACCCGATCCTGTATAGCCCCCCATTACCAAAATCTTATTGGAACCGATATAGGCTGACTGGTGATGATGGCGTGCTATATTCAGTTTGCCTAGAATTTCCCAAGCCAGGGTTGAATAGTCCTGCGATTGAAGACAACAATCTGTGGAAACCATGCAGAATGCTGCCAGGAAGTACATTAGCTTCGTATTCATATCTACAACCAAGGGAAAATATTAGTGAGCATTATCCAAAAGGTAGCGCGTTCAATTATATGCATATTAACCCGCCTCTATCCAATAGAGCGTGGAAAATTCCGGTTGCAGAACTTACTGTATTCAGGGTTCTTTGCTCCGAACGTGCCTGCGTTTGTGAACACACGTTTGCGTTACAATCTACGAATGGAGTTAAACACAGGTGAGTTTCTTCAATCACATCTTTATCTGTTTGGCAGCTACGAGCTCCCTACAGTCCGCTTCATCCGTCGTTTAATACACAACAATGCTGTTTGCTTCGATGTTGGCGCACAAATTGGCTATTTAACTCTCGTTATGGCTTCCGCGAATCCTACGTGCAAGGTGTATTCTTTTGAGCCCGAATCAGCCAATGCAGAGCGTTTTTTGCGGAATGTGCAACTCAACAACCTTCAGAATGTAACCCTCATTCGGAAGGCAATTTCAGACCATCCTCATATGATCAAGTTGTTCTTATCAGCCGATCACAATTCAGGAACACATTCCACGGTTGCATCAGATCCGAACGTTGGTACGGCGTTTATCGAAGTACCTGCAACAACTATTGATGAACAAGTGAAAGAGCTCCAGGTTCACGCTATCGATCTTATAAAACTTGACATCGAAGGGGCTGAACTTGAAGCCATCCAGGGCGCGCAAACGGTTTTGACCACGTTAAGACCAACACTGGTTATTGAGCTGGCAGAAACAATTCAGCAAGCACGAGGGTTTTCAACAGTTGCATTTAAATCGTATATGAATGATTTTGGATACAGTGCCTATAGCATCCATTCGAACGGTGCACTTAGCGAAGTTCCGGCCAACATACCACACGTAATGGAGAATGTGGTCTTTGTACACAATGAAAGAAAATCACACGTATTCTCCCGTGTCCCCCTCCGTGCCTAAACTTTCACTTCTTGGCCCCTTCCCCCCCCCTTTTGGCGGTGTTGCCCTTCACTTGATTCGACTAATGGAGAGGCTGCAAACAAGGGGGATTGATGTACGAGGAATAAGCACTGCGGGGTTACCTAAAGGTCTCCCCCATACATTTCGGTTATCGGTCCTTCCGGCTCTGGCAGGTAACGCAGTGCACATGCACACCGATGAAGGTAATGCCCGGCGCGCCATTGCACTGGGGATGTTGTGGAAGATGGTGGGCAGACCCTACTGCATTACCGTACATTCTTTTCGTTTGCGCAAGGATCTTGTGCACCTGGATCGGACATTGGCCGGTGTGTACCGTAATGCACGGGCCGTTATAGCCATCAGCAAGGATGTTCGCGATGCTTTGCAGAGCAGACTGGGCTTAACAAATTCTTCGTTATACGTTGTCCCGTCGGCCTTGCCGATATCACAGTGGGAACGTGACCAGTCACCACCAGCATTGCCACAGCAGTGGAAAATGGCAAGAGTTCGATTTTTAGCGAATGCCGGACGGATTACACGATACGATGGCGAAGATCTGTACGGTATTGATACTCTGCTTACAGCATTTCGTGAGTTGCCAATGCAGGATGCATCGCTCCTGATTATCCTTGGAACAATCGTCGATGTAGAGATACTGAACTTATACACCGCTTTGGCAGGATCCGATTCACGAATTCACTTTGTACACAACATGCAAAGCCCCCTATCATCCATAGTTCATTTGGCACACTGCGTGGTACGACCAACACGCACTGAGGGCGGAGAGAGCTTAACACTTGCGGAAGCAATTGAGGAAGGGACATGGGCTGTGGGGTCGGATGCCGTGCAGCGACCGCCGGGAACAATCCTCTTTAAAACCGGTAGTGCTGCAGACTTGCTCGCCAAGCTTACCGACGTTGCCGCGACGGAGACGCGTCCCACTCCAAAGCCTGCTGATTGGCATGCGCTTGATTCCCTAATGCAGATATATGCAGATTCAGGGTTTCTCAGAAGCTAAGATCGGTAACTCTGCTGCGCAGATCGTCCAGCACATTAAAATTTGTTAGCTCATAATGGATAGGAGTTACGGCAACGTAACCCTGCGCTACCAACAAATCGTCGGCGTCCGGCAACTCTTGCACGGAAACCAGCTCTCCGGTAAGCCAGAAGTATTCGCGTTTGTGGGGATCGATGCGACGTTCGTAGCTGTCTTGCCACACACTATGGCCTTGGCGGGCTATTCGTATTCCTTTACACTTCTCTGGTGGTATTGCCGGCACATTCACGTTGAGTAGCGTACCTGCAGGAAGTTGTAAGTCTCGAAGCTGGCGTGCCATATGCTCGGCTACTATGGCAGCCAGAGTAAAATCTGCGTTCATGCTGAAATCGTCGAGACTTACGGCCATACTAGGAACACCCATAAGTGTTCCCTCGGTAGCGGCGCTAACGGTACCACTGTATATGGCATTCACACTTGTGTTGCTGCCGTGGTTAATACCACTAACAACGATATCCGGCATTACATCCAGCAATGCAGAGATACCCAGTTTTACACAATCTGCCGGCGTGCCGTTGATTGCCCAGCCGAACAATTCACCCTCACGGTGGAATGGAGTAGCCCGTAGCGGACTGCTTACGGTAAGTGCGTGCCCAACGGCGCTTTGCTGCCTGTCCGGCGCCACAACGATCGTTGTACCAATCTTCCGCATGGCAGCAACCAACGCTGCGATGCCCGGAGAGTCTATTCCGTCATCATTCGTAACAAGGATGTGCATATCGTATAATGGTGTTGGTCGTTACGATAGGTCGAGGTAGAAGACATACGCCATCAGCACCAGAAGAAGTAGGAGTCCGGCTTGCTGTACACGGATCTTCACCTTGGTTGGAATTTCCCGACGAATGATGGCTTCAATGCCTACAAACATCAAGTGTCCACCGTCGAGACCAGGCAGAGGAAGCAGGTTCATTACAGCAAGTGAAATCGAAATCAGAGCCAGGAATCGTGCAAACACGTCGAGACCAGCATCCTGACTCCGTGAAGCCATTCGTGCAATTTTAATTGGCCCCCCAATGCTCTGTTTTGCGCTTACTGTTCCGGTGATGATGTGTGAAACAGATGTCCAGATCAGAGCAACAGTTCCTGCAACTTCTTCAACAGCCATTGCTGCGGCTTGTGGTATGCTATAGTCTGTGTGGATTGTGGTTCCGGCATAGCGCACGCTTAGAGCCACTTGAATAACACTGTCCTTGCCCACCGTAACAGATACAGGCAATACAGTGTCGGCCCTTTCTACGTGCAGCGTAACGGTTTGCCCTGCATGACTCCGAATGTATTGCTGTAACTGTGTTAGCGCCAACACCGGAGTACTATCTGCGGCCAGGATTACATCCCCCGTTTTTAATCCCGCTTTGTCGGCCGGGCCATACGAAACAATGTCGCCGAGCTCAACCTTCATACCTGATGGTTGTAAACCAAGCCCCCCCCCTGCCATGGCCGCAATCACCTCTGTTTCGGTCACTGAACGAACAATACGTTGGTTGTTGCGCACGATGTCTAGAACTGTTGTGTCGGCTGTACGACGTGTTGTAAGCGCCGATATAACACCGTCCCACGTTGAGCACGGCACACCATTTACCGCCTCTACCTTATCACCGGATTGCAGGCCTATCTGTGCAGCCAACGAACCTGGCTCCACGTAGCCGATGGTGGTTGTTTTTAAGTCGTCTTTACCCTTGGCAAGAGTTAACCCGAAGAACACAACAACGGCAAGGAGCATGTTCATGAGCACGCCGGCACTCAGCACAAATGCCTTTTGGAGAGCATTCTTGGAGCGGAACTCGTATGGTTCTGGGGGCCGGTTGGCAAACTCTGTATCAAAACTTTCGTCAACCATGCCAATAATTTTCACGTAACCGCCAATGGGGAACATGCAGATGCGATAGTCAGTATCGGAACCAAGATCAAGGCCGGCAGGTAACGGACCAAAGGTGAAGCCGTTATGCCTGTTCCATCCGAGCAGACGTGGTCCCATACCAATTGCAAACACATCGGCCCTCATGCCCGTCCACCTCGCCGCCAGAAAGTGCCCGAGTTCATGAACAAAAACAAGGATGCCGATAACAACGAGAAAAGCAATGAGTTCAGACATAGAGCGATTTCAGTGAAAGGGGCTAGAGCATAGGTTTACCAGATGCAGATTGATTTGTGTAATCCGGGCCTGCTATTGCATACCCACACGCCGAATGAAGTCTCGGGTAACTACACGTGCTTCTGCATCTGCTTCAAGAATAGTGGCCAATGACGGTTGAGTGTGGAACTTCATGCCTTCAACGGTTTTCCCGATAACCTGCGCAATCGAACGAAAAGTGATTTTGTTACTCAAAAATGCATGTACAGCCACTTCGTTCGCTGCATTGAGAATGCAACCGGCTGTACCGCCCTGCTCTAAGCAATGGTATGCCAGATCCAAACAGGGAAACCGTTTGGTGTCGGGTTCCTCGAAGGTAAGTGTTCCAATCTCCGCAAGGTTAAAGGGCTGCACGTTGAGCGAACGTCGGTCGGGAAACGTAAGGGCGTATTGAATGGGGACTAACATTGATGGATGCCCCAGTTGTGCTTTTACAGAACCGTCAACGAACTCAACCAAGCTGTGGATAATGCTTTGCGGGTGCACCACCACCTGAATCTGATGTGGATTGAGGTGAAACAGCCAGTATGCTTCGATCACCTCAAAGCCTTTGTTCATAAGCGTAGCAGAGTCAATAGTAATTTTATTGCCCATATTCCAATTGGGATGGCGCAGCGCTTGTTCTACGGTAATGGTGTCCATCTGGTTATCGGTAAACGTCCTAAACGGTCCACCGGAAGCCGTTAGTATTATCCGCTGTATCGAGTGCGGCGCCTCGCCAACGAGGCATTGTAGAACTGCACTATGTTCACTATCCACAGCAAGTATGGTAGCTCCCGACGTCCGAGCTTCTGCCATAATTATGCTACCGGCACTTACGAGCGATTCCTTGTTTGCCAGAGCTATGATATGTCCGGCCCGTATCGCTGCTAGCGTAGGAACAACCCCCGAAAAACCAACCATGGCACTCATAACGATATCGTTCTCAGCGTCAGCAGCAGCCTCGCACAGGCCATCTTCGCCACAGAGTATCGGACCTGTAAAGGAAGGGAGCAGCTCTTTGAACCGCGTAAAGGCTTCTTCATCACGAAGGGCAACTCCATACGGTTGATATTGGGCAACCTGATGTGCCAACTCTTCGGCCTTCGTGTTACAGGTAATCCACCGTAGTTGGTATTGGCTACCAAGGGAATGCAGCACTTGCAGCGTTTGAGTGCCTATAGATCCTGTTGAGCCGAGGATGGAAACAGTACGTGGAGTCATTATTGATAGGTTTTCGTTACGTCGTGACCATTAGGCAGAAGACCAACAAACTCACCGGCCTCCATATCGGCATCTTCTACGAGCCGAACAAAGAGAAAATATGAGCGTAGCCATTTCCACAAGGTTGAACTTCGGCGGCGCAGCAGGAATTGAACCACATATGGGTGCGCTTTAATCGTTACACGGAGTTTCCAGGTTCGTGCTCGAAAATTCCGTAACCAGCGATCTATTGCCGAGGCAGTATTGGAGGGGTCTTGGATTTTGCCTGTACCGAAGCACAGCGGACAGTCGTTGCTGGTGCGCTCGGCAATACTCTGGCGAATACGCTGCCGCGTTAGCTGCATGATACCGAGATGAGTAATCGGATAGATGACGGTTTTGGCCCGATCTCTGCTTGTTTCGCGCTTCATCTCGGTCATGAGCTTCCGACGGTTTTCTTCTTGTTGCATGTCTATGAAGTCAACAACAATCATTCCCCCTATGTCGCGGAGTCGAATCTGTTTAGCGATTTCGCGGACAGCTTCGAAGTTTGTTTTAACAGCATTGCTTTCCTGCGTTCGCTCGTTTGTTGCACGACCGCTGTTTACATCAATTACCACCATAGCCTCGGTGTGGTCTATCACGATGCTGCCGCCACTGGGAAGGTACACCCGCCGTTGATGCGTTTGGTGAACTTCTCGTTCAATGCCGAACGTATCAAAAATGGGTCGGGAGTCGGTGTAGAGTTCGAGCTTGTCTCGCAGACCAGGTGCCGTTCGTTCCACGTAGTTACGAATCTCCCGGTACACTTTCCTGTCGTCCACCACTACTTGCTGCACATCATCTTTAAACAAGTCTCGGATAACACTGTGTGCAATCCCTGCTTCGGCACGGAGCAGCCGTGGTTCCGGGTTTTTGCGAACATCTTCTTCAATCTCCCGCCACGATTGTACAAGAACTTCGAAATCGCGTCGAACATCATCAGAGTCAAGTCCTTCGGCGGCCGTGCGGATGATACATCCCATGCCTTCGGGAAGTATTTCCCGAGCAATTGATCGAAGCCGACGACGCTCGCGCTGTGACTGAATTTTTCTGGAAACGCCAACATTTCCGTCAAACGGCAGCACAACAACATTCCGTCCTGGCAGACCGACCTTGGTGGTTACACGTACACCTTTCTGATGGTAGGCTTCACGCGTAACCTGAACAATGACCTTTTGCTTGGGCTGAAGATTAATTGTTACCTCGCCACTCCGCTTGGTTGCAAATGTTGGCAGCTTTTTACGCGGAAGTGTTCGAGCTGTGCGAAGGGCTACATCGCTTGAATCAAGGGATTCGGACAGCGTGCGATCGTCCTCTTCATCGTCGCTGGCAACATCATCTTCTTCCATCGAAGCATCAACATCACTGAAGTGTAAAAAGGCATCTTGCTCCAGGCCAATGTTGATAAAAGCGGCATTCATCCCCTGCAGAATCTTCGTTACTCTGCCCAGGTAGATATTACCAACATGATGTTCGCTATCCGGCTCTTCAGTAAACAGTTCTGCCAACCGTCCGTCTTCGGTAATTGCTATCCGCTGGTGCGTTGGCGTTACGTTAATCAGGATCCGCCGAACCATAAAGGGTCCGTTCTTTCATCACTGTGTAAGGGGCTATAAAAAAAGCCAAGTGATCCGTGGCGCCTTGTACACAAACTGACCGTTGCTTCCTTCCGGACCTGGCGGGGTTGGGTTCGGCACAATCGCACGGGACTTGGCTGGACAACAAATATACGGCAAGAACCTTGAAACAAAGGAACACTCATCAAAAGTCGCGCAGAATGGGCATGCAACGATGCAGCTTGCGTCCCAACTGTATTGTGATACAATGCAATACATCGTATCCTACTGTGCAGTTTAAACAAGGTGCGGCACACCGGACTACGTTGCTTCCATTAAAACGTAGCTGTTGAAGACAGCAAACAGACAAATTGTGCAAACGGTATCCGGCACTCATTTGTACAAAAGCATATCGGAACACCACATACGAATCAACAAATCGTGTCTTGTTACCCCTCGGCCCTGGCATGCAGGCATTTTGCACGGAAACTGCAACAACAACCGGTACTGCACAGAGAGCGAACAATTTCAATAGCCTATATTTCGCACATGGTTATACAGCGAATTTTCGTCCTGTCTGCGTGGGTGCTTGTTACGGCATTGCATGTGAGCGCTCAAACCGAAATGGGAGATATACGAGGTCCCTCTAAATCATGGACCATGCTAAGTTTTCACAGAGTGTGGGTACCGCAGAACAACAACAAGCATAACGATGGGTTTGGTGCCTCGTTTTTTGCCACCACCGATCCCGAGCGCATACTATGGTTTGGTGGAACAATTACAACAACTGGAGTGGCGAAACGAGAGCTTTTAGCAATCGAGGCAGGCGTTGGAGTATGGATTGTAGGATCGGCAAGACTGGGAATGTTCGGTTACCTAACGTCGGGACTTGGCATGTCTGCGCAGTCCGGGCTAACCGGTTTCAATTTCTTTACCGACCCTACCTTAACCTTTGGACTGGCAACACAGGGTGGTGTAGGTGGAGCATTCGAGATAGCAAGTAATATTCGTCTGCATGTAACCGCTGTTGGCATGTGGTACACAAACGAGCAAGGAGCCACACCGTACGGACTTCAGGTTGGGCTAACCTTTGGTGGCAAGTAATACATGGTTTCGAAGTTTGGGATAGGAACGTATCGTTTACAGGCGACTGATGAGGGTTATGCCCGTGCAATTCACCTTTCGTTGGATGCAGGAATTGAGACTATAGACACAGCACCAACCTTTGGTAACGGCCAGAGCGAGACAGCCCTAGGCCAGATCATAACGAATGTTGCACGCAGCGTGGAAGTCTTTACCAAATGTGGCATCGTTGGAGCATCGCAAGCAGCGGATCTGGATCACGTTTCGGCAGCAGCGTCGCGCAGACTGCACGTACACACAGTTGCGCCCGGCATGCAATACTGTCTGGAACCTGAGTATCTGGAATACTCTCTCAGTGCATCGCTACATCGGTTAAACTGTAAACATGTACACGTATTATTCGTTCAAAATCCCGAACTACTATGTTCACCGAGTACCGGAGGTGAACACCATCAATCACCAGGATACATCGAAGAGACGCTGGGAGCAGTATTCCAGTGGATGGAGTCAGTACGGCGAAGGGGGCTAATTCAGTACTATGGCATTAGCTCGAACACGTGTACATATCCGGCTGATTCTCCTGAAAGAATATCCGTAGCCAGTGTATGGGACGTAGCACAGCGTACAGTTGGTAGAGTTAACGGATTTCGGTATGTGCAAATTCCATTCAACGTCATCGAGCATCAGGCGGCTACCGAGCAAACTGAGCATGGCCTTAGCATCTTGGAATTTGCAAAGGTGCATTCCCTCCATGTAGTTGTAAACCGAGTGCTGAATGCTATTGTTGGCACTGATGTTATTCGATTGGCAACATTTCATGATGGCTCGATTGTAAGCCCATCAGATATCGAGAGACGGATTCACGCTATAGAAGAGGCAGAGCATTCACTTACGCAGGAACACCTTGCGCAGGGGAGAGCACCTGAACATGTGATAAGGGCAGCCTTTAGCATTGGTGGCGCATTATGTACTGCATGGAACAAATTCGACGGCATTGTTGCCTACCAGGAAGCACGAGAGCAGCATTTAGAGCCCCGTATCAGACACCTATATGCATTAGGCGAGCGTGCCCATGCAGAAACAATGCAGAGATTATTAAGCGATCTGGCTGCAATGTATGCAGCCGAGGAGAACGAGTCCTTGAGCGGACTACGCACCATGCTAGCAGAGCAACTCGAACTGCCCACTGATACTCCGCTGCAACAGTTGGCCATCCATGCCGTTCACTGCACCGATGGCATTGGAACAATTCTGGTTGGAATGCGGAGAACGCAGTATGTTCGCGATGTAGTTGCCGTTCAGCAATTGCAACGGATGAAATGGCAGAGGAACAACTGGCTACAAATTCACCAAAAACTTGTCGAGCTTAGCTCATAGCACACATTCCGAAGCCCCTTAACGCACCTTAGAGACAACGACCATGATAACAATAGCGCCGTCGTTACTTTCTGCGGACTTTGCGAACCTATCGCAGAGCATACAGCAATGTGAGCGGGGGGGGGCAGATGTACTACACATTGACGTTATGGACGGACATTTTGTGCCACCAATTACCATGGGGCCGGTGATTGTAGAGGCTGTGCGTCGGACCACATCATTACCATTGGATGTGCATTTAATGGTAACGAACCCGGATCATCAGGTAGAGCAATTTGCCGCTGCCGGTGCATCGTGGATAAGCGTTCATGCCGAAGTCTGTGCGCATCTTCACCGCACATTACACAGGATACGGCAGTTAGGATGTAGGGCGGGGATTGTATTAAATCCGGCAACGCCTTTGGACCATGCCATGGCAGCGGCTGAGGCAGCAGATTTTGTATTGCTTATGAGTGTGAATCCCGGTTATGGAGGGCAAGAGTTTATCCCATCGTTTCTTCGGCGCTGCAGTTTGTTACGGGAGTGGTTAAACTCGCAGGGGATGAGTCACGTGCAGATAGAAGTAGATGGTGGGATAAAAGTATCGAATGTTCGGCAGGTAGTGGAGGCCGGTGCTGAGATTATCGTGAGCGGGAGTGGGGTGATGAGTGGGGACGTGGAGGGGAATGTGAGGGCCTTGAGGTTGGCAGCAGAAAAATGAACAGATGTTAATCGTGCCGGGATATATATATCCCGGCACCAACAAGTTATCCACAAGTTATGCACAAGATTTTCCTAGCATTGGCGATTTTTGGTTTTGCAGCTCCGTTCTACTGGTTATGGGAAGCAACAATAACTGACGCCAACATTCTATACTGGACAAAGCCAGAACTCACGCTAAACGGCATGCTTGCCAATACCTATTCTACGGGCTTCACGGTTGATTTACTTTGGGTGGTGCTCGTGTTTTTTATTTGGACGTTTTACGAGGCTAACCGCTTGAACATTAAGAATGTTTGGGTAATCTGGTTACTGACCCTTGTGTTTGGCATGGCTGGTCCGTTCCCACTCTTTTTGTACCTCCGCGAGAAAAAGCGTTCGCAATCTGCTAACGTCAGCGGGTGAATGTCGGTGCCCTAACTGCTCAAGCAATGCTAGGCTATGCAGCGCATACTGTGCACGTAGGTGTGTGGGAATCGCAAAGTACTGGTCTTCAACAGTGCGAAAATCACCACGAGCAAGTGGACCCGTTACGGGGAATTCGTAACCACCTGCTGGAGTTTCAAGTGCCTGCATTGCATTGTGTATCGTTTGCAATAGTATTGGCCGGATAAAGTGCCCTGCTGGTATGCCAATTGTGTTCGCCAGAGCTGTTGCAAGCGACAGTCCGGCGTACACAAAGTTGCTGGCAGCCACAGCAGAAGCGTGGTACTGAAGCCTTTCTTCAGAGCTTAGTGAAGGAAGCCGGTATGCATGTCCACCGGTTCGATCTACAAACCACTGAACAGTCGTCCATGCTTCTTCGTCGCATTCCACACCCCACGCTACACCGTCGAGTACGTTTACGTGGTCGTTGCCTCGGAATGTTTGAAAGGGGTGTGCCACTCCAACAGCACACCGCGAACCTCGAAGGCTGTTTAGCAGCTCAAGGGGCTGCGAGCCACTCACATGAATCACAACGCCACCTTCCTTAAACCCCAACCATTGGTCTTTCATTGCATGCACCACGCTACCAAGAACAGTGTCTGGAACAGCCAATACCACTAATCCAGACGGTGTTGGCAAAGAAAGCCATGAATCGAAGTTGTTCCGTTCAACAGAGTAGTTGGAGAATTTTTTTAACACACTGCCAACGGCACCATTGCCGACAATGGTAACTGCGGGTGCGTGGAAAGGATCAGGTAAGGGGCTCAAGCTCATAGCCGTCCTTTGCATCATTCATCTTCCAGCCATGCGAAGCAAGTTCATCACGAAGTCTATCACTCTCCACCCAATTCTTTTCAGAGCGAGCCTTCCACCTCGCTTCAGCGATCGTTCGGATCTCTTCTGGCACCATTACTGTTGTACGTTTTCCGAACTGCCACACATTAAAAACGTTATTTAGTTCAATCAAATCATAACGAACATCGTGCGCGTATTCGGCCGACATGGTCTGTGGTTTGTTATTACTAATAAAAATGTATAGTTCTGCAAGCGCCTTTGGTGTATGAAGATCGTTGGCAAGTTCTCTAAACACACGATACAATGGGCGCTGATCGAGAGAGCGCTCTTGAGTTGATGATGCAAATGCTGCTACCTCTTCGATCTCCCAAATGTATTCCTGTACTCGTTTTCGAGCAGCTGCAGCCCCTTTCACACCATCGAATGTGAAATTGAATACACTCCGATAGTGGGCAGCAATCATTGCAAAGCGAACATCAAGAGGGTCAAGTCCACGTGCAATCAGATCTCGTAACGTAAAAAAGTTATGTAAAGACTTGCTCATTTTTTTACCTTCCACTTCGAGAAATTCGTTATGCACCCAGAACGTGCATTGGTCAGTAAGTGGAGGATTTGAACCAGATGCGTGAGCAGCACAACATTGTGCCAACTCGTCTTCATGGTGAGGGAAACGCAAGTCAACACCGCCTGTGTGAATATCAAAAGGAAGTGGACCTAACAGTTCACGAGACATTGCCGAGCACTCAAGATGCCATCCAGGTCTGCCGGGGAGATTTGTTGTTTCGTTGAGATAAAAATCCCAAAACGGTTCATTCTCTTTTCGCTTTTTCCATAAGGCAAAATCTGAAAACGAATCACGGTCGTACTCATCCGTGTCAATGCGAACGCCTTTCCTGAAGGTGGAATGGTCAATGTTATAGAGTCGACCATAGGTAAAATCGCGCGAGTATGCTTCGACGTCGAAGTACACTGAACCGTCACGTACGTATGCATATCCTGCCGCAATGATCTCGCGAACGAACTCTTGCATTTGCGGGATATAGTGAGTAGCGCGTGGTTGAGCAAAAAAGTGGTCCGTGTTTATGCCGAAGGCTGTAAGATCATGAATAAACTGTTCGGTGTAGTATGTGGTAAACGTTTTTATATTCTCGTGCAGATCTTGCGTTTGTGGCCCCATTTCTTTGAGCCACGCTGAGCTACCTGGCGCGGCATCGCGGATAATCTTATCGTCAATATCAGTGATGTTCATAACCCAGCGAACGTTAAATCCGCCAATAACGCGCAGAGCGCGTTGAATCAAGTCTGCAGACAGGAATGCACGCATATTTCCAATGTGGGCAACATTATAGACCGTTGGACCACACGAGTACATGCGCACGATACCGTCAGCATGAGCGGGAGTGAAGGGGGCTTCGGAACGAGTAAGGGTATTGAAAAGGTGGATCTGCATGGACAAATATGACAATTTCGTAATGGTGCCGGGATCATATTATCTCCCGGCACTATGAACAGATTTTCATTTACCCCACACATAGCTCCGCACACCCTCCCGATCTTCCAGCGTATATACACCTACCTTCTCTTCAACAAATGCTCGATATGCCTCACACACGATCCCCAGATTACGCGCAACGTGTGCAGCAAACGGATATATGCTCCTCTCGCCTATCATCTCGCGGTAGTTGGAGTACTCCCAGTCCTCCGGCCTCCGCACTAGTCCGCCTCGAACCGGGTTCAGGTGCACATACCTGCATACCCCAAAGAGATATTCGAGATCGTAGATGTGCTTTGCATTAAAACGCCCCTGGTAAATTGTTCCCAGCCGACGATGCCGCCAGTTGATCCACTGTGAGAACCCCTGCGACAGTTCCTTCATGAACTTCGATACGTTTCCTCCTTCATCAACATACACGATAAGGTGAAAGTGATTTGGCATTAAACAAAATGCCAGAACCTGTATATGGTTCGTTTGCGCATGCCGCTCAATCAGGGCGATGAATACAGTGTAGGCTCCAGGCGTGGTGTATAAGGCCGACTTCAGTACTCCCCTGTTGTATAGATGATACACTTCTCCGGTTGAGAACTTTTCGCGACGTACTGGCATTGCTCAAACTCCTTTGAAAGAAACAATAATTCTTATTGTCCCTTCTGGGGTCGTTTCTTACAATTTCGTGACGCAATCCGTCCCAATTGTTGCATTTCTGTACGTATATTCACTTACAGTTCTTTCTCTGTCACACTCTTTTATTGACTGTTGTTTGAGCGTGACGCTGAGTTTCGTTCACTTTTTCGTTGTTTACCATGCGTTCAGTAGCTAAACTTCTTGCGTCAGCCACAACCATTCTCGCTGTGATTTTACTGTCCGGATGCTACCATCTGCGAATTGCTACACTCAGTTCTCAGCCTGCCACAGATCCACGCTCGTCCACGGAGTGGTTCTTCTTCTGGGGACTGCTTCAGCCACAAGTAACGGCCTCCCCTTGTGTTAGCAATGCCCTACATGATGTTCGCACGTCCACTAATCTCGGCGTCGCATGGATTCCAGCAGT
>CAZGHI010000044.1:8243-20147 GCA_964525565.1 uncultured Hyphomicrobiales bacterium | reverse complement strand
AGCTGTTTGCAAAGCCAAGGACTATAACGATGCTCTGAAGATTGCAAATAACACAATCTATGGTCTGACAGGCTCTGTTTACAGTAAAAGCCGTAAAAAGCTCGAGAGAGCTCGCGATGAGTTTCACGTAGGGAATCTATACCTAAACAGAAAATGTACGGGCGCGATGGTTGGGGGGCATCCATTCGGTGGTTTCAACATGAGTGGAACAGATAGTAAGGCAGGTGGACGTGACTACTTATTGCTTTTTATGCAAGCCAAAAGTGTCGCAACAAAGTTGTAAGAATGAGCTGAACTCCCTAATAAGCATCGTATATGGCATGAATCGTTTCATATCAACAGTTGTTGTTGCTATAATATGGATGAGTGGCGTTCCTGCACGGTCGCAGGACTTTTCATTGTTCCATGGCACGTGGGTAAACGCCCGCTTCATGGAAACACTCAAGCGCAGCGCATCGTTAGCGTTGGCAATGAACGAATTACCGGATCATGAACCTCTGTGGGTACGTGCGGACAGTGCTCAGTTCGGACGGCTACTGGCAAGTTGGAAGCCGGGCTCGTCGGTTTCTTTAACAATGACGAAAAAGCAAATGGGCGGGATGCCAGAGGCTTGGGTTGTAGATAGCAACGGAGTGGAGCTTTGGATTGCTACTGCGTCACCAAATGGCAGTTATGTTGCCCTTCACCCGGTAGATAACATTGAATCGAACGTGTATGTAATGGGAAAACTGCCGAGTAGGCAGACTGATCCCGATTTTCTTGTGCATCGAATGATCATTGCTTCGATTCTTGTTGGTTCGTGGTTGGACAAAGAGACTGTAGCACTCCAAGTGCAGCCGAACGCAACAGCACTCTGGCGAGGCATGAAGCGGTCCGTAGAAATCGTTGTTAATCCCTCAACGTACGATGTGTACATGATCCTTGTGGACGCTCGCGGAGTACGACAGAAATTTCTCGTCGAGCGTCATGAAAACGTACTGTCGTTGACGAGCGAGTCCGGCGATAGATTCGTCCTACGTCGGCAGAACTAGTTGCTGAACAACAAACTCAGTCTTCTTCATGAGCATGTTGCAAGTATTCTTCGTGAAGCTTGCTTTGTATGTTGTGAGGTACAATAGCGTACTCCGCAAATTCTGCTGAATACGTTGCTTTGCCTTGCGTAATGCTTCGTAAAATAGTTGAGTACTTGTCCAACTCAGACAATGGCATTCTTGCCTTAATTTGTTGGTAATGTCCATCCGCTTCAATGCCGATAATTTCCGCTCTGCGAATGGGTAGGTCGCTCATGATTTCTCCAACATGGTCTTCAGGCGTTAGAATCGTTACTACAAAGATTGGCTCCAGAAGTTGTGGGTCAGCCTTGATAAAAGCTTCCTTAAATGCCATTCTTCCTGCCGTTTTGAAGGCGGCTTCGTTGCTATCCACGGGGTGCATTTTACCATCGAAAACACTTACGCGAACATCGCGAACATAGGAGCCTGTAACCGGGCCTTCAGTCATCTTTTCCATGATGCCCTTTAAAATTGCCGGCATGAAACGCTGATCTATAACGCCACCGACGATGCAGTTCAGGTAAACAAGCTTTCCACCCCATGGTAAATCATGGACATCCGTTCCACGTACCGTGAGACCATTAGGAGCCGGCATCCCTTCGTAAAATGGTTCAACGCGCATATGGACTTCGGCAAACTGGCCTGCACCTCCGGTTTGTTTTTTATGCCTATAATCCGTGGTCACGCTCTTCCGAATTGTTTCACGATATGGAACACGTGCTGGAACGAATACAACATCCAGTTTATATCTGTGTTCGAGTCGGTACTTCGCTGTTTGAAGATGCATTTCACCCTGACCATGGAGTATAATCTGCTTAAGCTCCGGTGAATGTTCAACAACTAACGTAGGATCTTCTTCATGTAAATGATTTAAGGCCATTCCCAGCTTATCTTCTTCTCCCTTTCTGCTGGACTCAACAGCAACGCGCACCTTTGGTGCGGGAAAATGGATAGGCTTTAGGTTAAGGTTTATACCTTTTTCGTGCAACGTATTGTTCACGTGTGTATTCTTTAGTTTCACTACTGCCCCGATATCTCCTGCAGCCAGTTCAGGAACTTCAAAGCGCTTTTTACCATTAACAACGTACAGTTGACCAAGACGCTCAGTTACACCTGTTTGTTCGTTCACGAGATCCATACCCTGACGGACGGTGCCACTATAGACACGGAAAAAGCTCATCTCGCCAACGTTCTGCTCGCTTAACGCTTTAAAAACAAAAAGGCAGACCTTTCCGGAAGGATTAGCTTCAAGTTCTGAGCCCCCTTCAGTTTTTATTGGCGGCATTTCAACCGGTGCCGGTAGCACAACGTCGATAAAAGACATTAGGCGGCCAGTGCCCATATCGTTCTTCGCAGAAACACAGAAAACAGGGAAGATCTGCCTTTTAATCAACGTCATCGTTAGTCCCTGTCTCATTTCGTCTTCGTCAAGTTCTCCCTGCTCCAGGTAGTGATCCATTAGCGTAGCATCGTTTTCAGCAACAATTTCTACAAGCTCGTTATGGAGTTGCTTGGCACGCTCCATTTCCGACTCAGGAATGGGATGTTTCTCCGGTTTACCGCCACCTGACGGAAACACGTATGCCGTCATCTTCAGAACGTCAATAATTGTATTAAAGCCTGTGCCTTCGTTGAGAGGATACTGTACAACGGTCACTTCACGACCAAAACGTTCCTTTGCTTGTTCGACAGTTGTCCAAAACCGGCTTTGTTCGTGATCAACCTTGTTTACTGTAAAAATGATAGGTGTGCCAAACTCAGCCGTGTATTTCCAAATTGTTTCAGTGCCAACTTCAACGCCATTTGGGCTGCTTAATACCATAATACCAGTGTCCACAACACGCAAGGCACTTATAACCTCGCCAACATAGTCAACATATCCTGGAGTATCGATTATGTTGATTTTATAGTCTCTCCATTCAGCAAAAACCGGGGTCCCAAATACCGAAGACGTTCTTTCATGTTCGATTTCATGAAAGTCTGATACTGTGGTACCTTCTTCAACAGTACCACGGCGTGTGATCTCGCCAGATTCATACAACATGGCTTCTGCCAGAGTTGTTTTTCCAGAGGCGGCATGGCCCAACAATGCAATGTTTCGAATATGGTGAGCATCGTACGGTTTCATTGTGTTAACCCTTGGATTCTGAATGGGTATCCAATTTAGCGATCAAAACGTAACATTTCAGTAATACCTGCTAACGTTCTAGGTAATCGAATCAGTGATGTGTTAACCCACCAACCTAACACCCTTTAACACTACTTTCCCACCAGAGCGGTTGCTGGACCTGATCAAGAAGTCTGTATATTTGTAGTTCGAATTACACATAGCAGCGAAAAAGGCAGGTAATCATGCATCCTAAGGTTAAAAAACTCGAAAAGGCATCGTCCGAAACAGCATTTGAAATGCGCAAGGCAAAAGCCGGCGATGCATCACCGGAAATCCCATCATTCCGTCCGGGTGATACGGTAAAAATCGCCGTCCGAGTTGTTGAAGGTGAAAAGGAACGTATTCAGAACTTTCAGGGTGTTGTTATTGCACGCCGTGGTTCAGGAATGAATGAAACCTTTCGTGTCCGCAAAATCAGCAATGGCGTTGGCGTTGAACGTATCTTCCCACTGCACTCGCCAATAATTCAGAGCATGCAGGTTGTTAAAGAAGGATCGGTGCGCAGAGCAAAGCTTTATTACCTTCGTGGTATGAGCGAGAAGAAAATTCGCCAAAAACTTAGCTAAGCCTGCGTAAGCATCGCTGTCAGAAGCGAATTCGAACGATTTGTTCCGGTTGAGAGTACCGGTCGAGGCATACATCTATTTGTGTTGTTGTATTCGGATAGAACAGCACAGGGTCATCTGCCTTGCTTGGGTGTATAACAATATCGTTCGATAAAGTTGTTGAATAATGTATCCTGTGATCGCCTGACTCCGCAACGATGCTCATGGACACAATTTTGTCTTGGTCGAGCGTTGCTATTTGGTCTTTAACATTGACCATAAAACGTCGGAATTGTTTGGATTGACTGTGAACGTAAACCTTGCTTCGTAATGCAAGGTCAACAGCCTTTGATTCCTGTATGCAGCGCGCTTTTTGTCGCTCTGCTACGGAGAGATTCTCTAAACGAAGTGACGTGCCAAACTGTGGATCAACCCCAAGTTCACGCAATGCGTCGCGAGACCAAACATTAAAACTTAGGTCATAATCTAAAACGGGTTTATTCCTGTCGTCCGTAACATTAAACACAAATTGCTGGAATTGCGGTTCAGTGTGGTTACTCTGTGCAGCGATCTCGTTAATTCTTGTTGTGAACTGTTCAAACGCCACGGGCTGCTCCGCTGAGAGCGCATCCAGTACAAGGCCTGCAATTGTGGAATCGGTTAAAATCGTGCCGTGGTCAAGGTTGTCCACAACAAGCTGTGGTACTGATGGCAATTGCCTGCCTACTGAAGCATTATCCCAGAAGTTGTTCGATTGTTTTTCAGTATGAGGATTAACAAAATTCAGTTTAAGCCTTCGGACATTAAGGCCAGCACCACTCGTTACAATTACGCCATCAGTCCCGTCGAGATCTGCTATAAGTTTTGCCGGTGATTCATTATTCGCACCGGTAAAAACAACGGCATGAATTCCTTCAGGATGGTACAAACAGCCATGGACGGGATGAAATAAATCGTAGTCACTAAGATCCCACTGTCGGGGAGATGCCATTTCTAAATCGGTTAATATTTGTTCTCCTACTTCACCGAATTGCAGTTCGCTTACGTAATCAGCCCTACCAAACATGTAGTCTGCTATAAACGTTTTCAGCCGTCCAAGCTGCGACTTTCCCTTGTGAGCAAGAGGTGAGCCAAAGTTGGCTGGTGCAAGAAAAACAATACTGGCTATACGTTCATGGATGTTCAACCATGAATACTGTTTTAGCATTTGGCGGATTACTAATCCACCAGTACTGTGCACAACACAACGTAATGTTCTTCCCGAACCCTTGAGAAATCCTT
Organism: uncultured Hyphomicrobiales bacterium; assembly: GCA_964525565.1. Classification (GTDB taxonomy): domain Bacteria; phylum Bacteroidota; class Ignavibacteria; order Kapaibacteriales; family Kapaibacteriaceae; genus OLB6. Next base: position 15,099 of record CAZGHI010000044.1, on the reverse strand, counting down.
TACTATGGAGTTCTATGTATAACGCTTCGGCAACATCTTCGAGCTGTACCTGGTCGTCAAGTGAAACATAGTCCACGTAATGCAGTCGTAAATCAGCTATAGAACGAGGGCCACGATTCGCATTTGCTTGTAGTAATGCATTACCCAAAGATTTACGGATGCTTTGAGCGTTACTACTGTAACCATGAATAATCACAACGTCCATAGTACGATTCCCATGTGTTGTACTTCGTTAGCTTACGTCCCTTTGGACGTATAGTGCCAAGCTACAGACCACTACATTTGTATTTATGCAATGTGCTATTGTAACAATAGGCGATGAACTGTTGATTGGGCAAGTTGTTAATACTAATGCCGCGTACATTGCTGACTTGTGCACCCGTAACGGAGCAAAAGTAGTAACTCACATCTCGTTGCCGGATGATGTTTCCGTAATAGTATCTGCATTGCATAGGCTACGAAATGTTGTGGACGTGATCATAACGTCTGGAGGGTTAGGACCAACGCATGACGACGTTACCGTAGAGGCACTTGCTACGTTTGTACGGAAACCGCTAGTCCAGGACGCTCAGTGGTTAGAGCATTTACAATCCATAATGGAGCGTCGGGGACTGCAATTGTCGGAACGCAATGCAAAACAGTCTTTGGTTCCTGAAGGTGCACGAGTTCTACATAACTCGATAGGAACAGCTCCGGGATTGATACTATCTGTTGATATCGAAGGACGAAGTGTTACAGTTGTTACGCTTCCCGGCGTCCCATCAGAAATGCGGTACTTAATGCAGGAAACGGTTGTACCATTCATTATCGAGAAAACGCAACGATCGGGAACAGCATCCGATTATTATCGGACATTGATAACGGCAGGAATCACAGAGAGCGCATTAGCTGATGTGTTAGGCAACCCTGGTGAGTGGTTAACGAATGGATCATTAGCTTATTTACCAAGTGCACAAGGTGTGCGTCTTCGGTTAGGAGTTACGCATACAAACCCTGAAGAAGCTGAAAGAGAGCTCGACAAAATCGAGGAATTAATCTGTTTGAAAGCGGGGGAGTACATCGTTGGTAATAGAGATGCACCACTTTCGTTTTATATCGGCGAACGTTTGAAGCGAAGTGGGCAAACTGTTGCAGTAGCTGAGAGTTGTACCGGAGGTTTGCTTGGTGCTACATTCACACAGATTCCGGGTAGTTCTGCTTGGTTTTTAGGCGGGGTTATCAGCTACAGCAACAACATCAAAGTTACGGTACTGGGTGTGAACACATCTACATTGAATGACGTTGGAGCTGTTAGCTCTGACGTTGCACAGCAAATGGCAATCGGTGTTAAGAAATTGTGCTCAAGCACTTGGTCCATTGCCATAACAGGTATTGCAGGTCCGGACGGAGGGACTGAAGAAAAGCCTGTGGGAACGGTATGGATTGGCATTGCCGGACCAACAGAAACCATAACGAAGAAAGTTCAGCTCACAGGTTCTCGAGAATTGATTCGTGAGCGCGCCGTTGGTACCGCACTCACCATGTTTTGGGGACTCTTGTGAATAAGCTCGTGTTTCCCGATGAACCCTTAGTGCTGGCAATTGAAACCTCGTGCGACGATACGAGTGCCGCGGTGGTGCGCAACAACGTTGTTTTGTCGAACATAATTGCGTCACAGACAGTACATTCAAACTGGGGCGGTATTGTTCCGGAACTTGCATCACGTGAGCATGTGCTGCTCATTGGTCATGCGGTGAATCGTGCTTTATCACAAGCTGGTTGCACCATGAGCCAAGTAGATGCTATAGCTGTGACTAACGGGCCGGGTTTACCAGGATCACTCCTCGTAGGAACTCAGTTTGCAAAAGGGCTAGCTCTGCGTTGGGAAAAGCCACTTCTACCTGTCCATCATCTAGAAGGGCACATTTACAGTGGTCACCTTGAAACTCCCGACCTTCCTTTTCCTTGCATAAGTCTTGTTGCAAGTGGGGGGCACACTGCACTCTTTTTGGTGGAATCATGGTCGTCCTATCAAATGATAGGTTCAACGAGGGACGATGCGGCTGGGGAGGCCTTTGATAAGATTGCAAAGATGCTGGGAATGGGGTATCCCGGCGGACCACTCATAGAACAACATTCTGCAGGCGGAGACCCCCATAAGTATAATTTCCCGCGCGGTCTCATAGCGGAACAAACTTTTGACTTTTCCTTTTCAGGCTTGAAAACTGCCGTCAGAAGATTAGTGCAACACACGCCAATGAACGATACAGAACGAAGTCATGTGTGTGCAAGCGCTCAGGCTGCAATTGTGGACGTGTTAACTCGGAAAACGCTAGCAGCGGCACTTCAGTTTAAGGTGCAGACTGTTGTTGTTGCCGGTGGAGTGAGTGCAAATTCAGCACTACGCACTTCTATGCTAGAAGGCGCTTCGCAGCACAATCTACGATTTGCTGTTCCGCGAGGAGAATATTGCATAGACAATGCAGCTATGATTGGTTTTGTTGCCGTACAGAAACTTCGAAATGGCTTGCCCGAATTGGAGGACTTTACCATTCAACCTCGTGCTCTTCGCAGCAAAACCAGCTATACCCGACAACAAATCAAAACGTTGAATTAGTCTCGTTTAAAAGTGTCTTTGATCTCATCCCCAAGACTTCGTACTGCTTCTTCGACTGTATGGGCGGCATCGTCGATGACTTCGCCTATTCGGCGCGCAATCTCATCAGCAGATCTGTTTAATGTTGGGTACAGAGGGAATTTTCTGCAGAATGTTTTTACGTCTTCTTTTACAGCAGAATGAACCGTAGTATCGTTAATATTTGTAAGCACATTGTCGATAAGTCTAGCAATATGGCGCATGTCTGCCTCAGACATACCACGCGACGTCATTGCCGCAGACCCCAAGCGAATACCCGATGTAACTAGTGGGGGTTGTGAATCATACGGAACAGCATTCTTATTGCAGGTTATACCCGAAGCATCCAATGCTATTTCTGCCTGTTTACCTGTAATGTTACGGTTACGGAGGTCAACAAGCATAACATGATTATCGGTTCCTCCGCTAACTACGTTATACCCTAGACTCATCAGTTCGTCAGAGAGTGCCTGGGCATTGAGAATTACCTGTTGCGTGTATTGATCAAACTCGTCTGTAAGTGCCTCACCGAAAGCTACGGCTTTGGCTGCTATCACATGCATGAGTGGCCCACCTTGAATACCCGGCATCACCATACTATCAATAAGTTCACTCATTAATTTCACGCGGCCGCTCTTAGGAGCAACTTTCCCGAACTTGTTTTCAACATCCTTGCCAAGTAGGATAAGTCCTCCACGCGGTCCTCGTAAAGTTTTGTGTGTTGTACTCGTAACAACATCGCAATAGGGAACGGGGCTCATCAACCTTCCTTTGGCAATCAGGCCGGCAGGATGAGCGATATCAGCCATTAAATAAGCGCCAACTTTATCTGCAATAGAACGAAAAGCAGCATAATCCCAATCGCGTGAATATGCACTTGCACCTACAGTTATCATCTTGGGCCGGTGTTGTAAAGCAAGCGACTCAACCACATTGTAGTCTATTCTGCCTGTAGCGCGGTCCAGACCATACGGAACAAAATTGTAGAAGATGCCACTGAAGTTTACCGGTGAACCGTGCGTTAAATGTCCCCCGTGCGATAAATCCATACCGAGTACAGTGTCACCCGGCGATAGGTAGGTGAAGTACACAGCCATGTTTGCACCGGAACCACTATGGGGCTGAACATTGGCATACTCGGCCTGAAAAAGTAACTTTAGCCGGTCGCGTGCTATATCTTCAATTACATCCACCCATTCACATCCACCGTAATATCGTTTACCGGGATATCCTTCTGCGTATTTGTTCGTTAGTATGCTGCCTTGTGCCTCCAAAACAGCTAAAGACGTAAAGTTCTCAGAGGCTATCAACTCTAATTTGTCTCTTTGACGCTCGTATTCATTTAGTACGGCGTTGTAAACATCGTGGTCTGCTGCGTGAAGGTGCTTGTACATAGCATTGTTATGATGTGTGAGAGTCTGATTATTGTGATCCGTGTGACTAGCGGTGTATCACGACTGGTGTTGCTACATACCTCTTGTTATTGTGTACAAGAAAAGTCCACACACCCTGTGAAAGATCCGAAGTGCGTATATGTAATGGCTGTGATGCTAGTCGGGAATTGTAAAGTGGAACGATGTGTCCAGCAACGTCCACGGCTTCAACGCGCACGTCAGAACCCATCATTTCATGCGGAAGGGTAACATAGACATAGTCAGACGCCGGATTTGGCGTAATTAGCATACCGTCTTGGTGATTGCTACTATTGTGAACCGACAATGTGTTGCTTCCCAGACACAATGTTTCACCCGTGTTTGCATTTACTACACAGGTAAAGGGAAACGCCTGTTCGTTTGATGGAACCCAAATCATCACCCAGGCAGGCTCTCCGGTAACTACTGGTCCCAAGGACTCCTGCGCAGTCGTAAGTGAAACAAACATGGGCATACTATCGGGATACGTTGCTCTAAAGAGATTGTATGCGGCATCGGTTTTTAACCGGTTTAAAAGTTCACTTCCTTGAAGATATTTCGCTGGCAGATCCACAGTAGGCACTTCATCTAGTTCAAGCTCACCATCTGGAATCTCAATCGGGGGGGGCGAACAGGAGCCAATGATTCGCATCAATGGGGCTATAACCGCAGTGTCTTTTTGTTTACTGTAAACAGAGTAAATCCACATTGGCGACGTCCCGGTGGTGAAATCCATTCCAAGGTATATGGATGATGAACCAAGTGGAATTGCCACACCAATGGCCGTAATTGCAACCACAATACCGTCCGGTGCATCTGCGATAGCACCCTTCGCTGCCGATTGGCACTGTTGCGGAAGATATCCCGGGAAGGAAATCTGAGCTCCCGCTATGGTTGAAGAGAGGACCAGACACAATAAGATGGTACGCATGATATGCCTCTACATCGTTAGTGAATCACAGGCTATACAATATGCCAAAGTTACAACGTGGTTTCAGTTTAAAGTAGGTAGTACAATCTTCGTGCCCTTACATTTGCGTCCATGACAAAGTCTGAATGGCTCGAAGTAGCACGTATAACCCTCGCATCACGATTCATTGACCATATTGAGGAAAAGGAATTTGCCCCCTCGGGTTTGGTTACGTATCAGTTTTCTGCTACCGGCCACGAGCTTTCACAAGCGATTTTGGCTACGCAGCTTACTCATGGTCATGATGCGGCTACAGTTTACTACCGATCACGTCCTCTGGTTTTGGGTGCCGGCCTCACATACGAAGAAGCCTTTGCAGGTCCGCTCGCACGTACTGGTAGCCGTAATGGGGGGAGAGATATCGGTGTAGTGCACCACCTGCCAAATCGTAGGGGGGTTACGATTCTGCCTGCAAGCGGAGATGTTGGTGCACAGTACACCCCATGCGCCGGGTGGGCCCAAACTATCGTGTACCGCAGTAACGTACTCAAGGAAGAAGAATGGAAAGGGGCCATCGCAGTCGCTCATGGCGGCGACGGTTCAACGGCAACCAACGGTTTTTGGTCTGCTCTTACCATAGCAACCACTCAACACCTGCCGATGTTGTTTTTTGTGGAAGACAATAGCTGGGGAATTAGTGTACCCGGTTCTTATCAGACACCCGGTGGAAATATCGCAGCAAACCTTGCTTCATTCACAGGTCTTCGCATTGTTGAAATCGATGGTACGAATCCGGAAGAGGCTGGTCGAATGATTGAGAAGAGCGTTCAACACGTTCGTGAAAATCGTACACCAACCCTGATGCGTGTACGCGTACCGCGCATCTGTGGTCATAGCGGCGCCGACAACCAGTCGTACAAGACTGCCGAACAACGCGAAGAAGAACTTGCCAGGGACCCGATACAGAAGTTAAAAGCCTTTTTCATTAAAAAGGGCTATGCCTCAGAGGACGAATGGAATGCCTTATCGGAACGTGTGCTTGCGGAAGTACGCCATGCAGCAGGCGAAGCAGTCAATCAACCTGAACCGGATTCTGAGTCAGTACTTCATCACGTGTTTTTTAATGGCGTTCTGCCCAAGCACGGCGGAATGCAATCAGAGGGAGTACAACCTCCCGTATCAGACGGCTCTATGCATGAGTCTGGTCCAAGGATCAACTTTATCGAAGCTGTACGCAGAACATTGGATCACGAGTTAGCCGCCAATCCGCGTGTTATTGTGTTTGGTGAAGACGTTGGTGTAAAAGGCGGTGTTCATGGCGCAACCGTGGATTTACAGGTGAAACATGGTGTAGAGAGAGTCTTCGACACGTCGCTGTCAGAGGAAGGAATCATAGGTCGAGCAGTCGGTATGGCCATAGCGGGACTTGTTCCCGTTCCTGAAATACAGTTTCGAAAGTACCTCGATCCTGCCATGGAACAGGTCAACGATGCTGGAACAATTCGGTGGAGAACAAACGGAGATTTCGCAGCTCCGATGGTAGTGCGGATACCCGTTGGGTATAGTAAACGTACCGGCGATCCGTGGCATAGCGTGAGTGGCGAGGCAATTTTTGCCCACACAATTGGTTGGAGAGTTGCATTCCCATCGAATGCACAAGATGCAGTAGGCTTGTTACGATCAGCCTTGCGCGGAAACGACCCCACATTTTTCCTGGAGCATCGAGATCTTCTCGACACAAAGGCAGGCCGCAGTGTCTATCCCGGAAATGATTATTTAGTTGAGTTTGGAAAGGGCCGTGTACATCGGCAGGGAACAAAGGCTACAATCATAACATGGGGGGAAATGGTTCATAGATGTACAGAGGCCGTAGAAATCTTGGCAGAAGATGTCGAAATCATTGATTTACGCTCGATTGTA
>CAZGHI010000044.1:4375-8233 GCA_964525565.1 uncultured Hyphomicrobiales bacterium | reverse complement strand
GGGATAAACAACTTGTTTTAAGTAGCATCCGAAAAACAAACAGGTGTGCCGTTGTTCACGAAGACAATATCACATGTGGGTTTGGTGCAGAAGTAGCTGCGGTGGTCACGCAAGAGCTCTTCCGTGAGCTTGATGCTCCTGTAGTGAGAATAGCAACGGCCGATGTACCAATTCCCTACAACAAGAAGCTGATGAACAGCGTAGTGCCACCGGTTGAAAGAATAGCAAGCGAAATCCGTGATCTCATTAATTTTTAACGGTGCAGCACCGTCTATTTTGCTCGTTTCGAGCTAACGTGTAAGTGCGTTGCTGTGTTGATACGCAACTGTAAACCATGCACTTTCGCTCAACAGAAACCCTCCGGCAGTTTGTTGCAGCAGGCAGTTACCACGTGATGTCACACTTAGGCTAAGTATATAAACTGAAGTAACAACCGAACCCTTCACGACATCCAGCATGTACACACGCAATTGAAGATGAGGTGTATTGAAAAGGACTACAGAGTAACAGTGTGAAGAAACTGCAAGTAACATCGCCGCTACGAATGGTGCACCGAACTGCCACTCGGAGGATACCGTATAGCGATGTTTTGAATGAATCGCAGTTACGTGCCGTAATGCATAACAATGGTCCGGCCCTTGTACTTGCAGGCGCGGGTACAGGAAAAACGCGGACGTTAACATACCGCGTTGCGCGATTAGTTGAAGATGGGCTCGATCCCTCTCGCATACTACTCCTTACATTCACCCGTAAAGCTGCACGAGAAATGCTGAATAGGGCGGGCATGCTGCTAGGCTCAGCATGCAATGATGTTGCTGGCGGAACTTTTCATTCGTTTGGCTACACTCTACTTAGGAGGTTTCGATCGGCTCTCTATAACGAAGGCACAAGTCCAATTTCAGTCCTTGACCAGTCCGATGTAGAGGATGCGATGAACGTAGTGCGAAGTCAGTATAACGTATCCTCACACGGGAAACGTTTTCCAAAGGCTTCGCTGCTGTCAACCATCAACAGCAAGGCCATAAATACCATGACGGAACTGGACGAAGTGGTTCAATCAGATTATCCGCAGTTTATAGATCAAACAGATACCATTCGTGATGTTATTCGTAATTACCATGCATATAAGCATCGTAACGCACTCGTTGACTATGACGACCTGCTACTGCTTACGCTAGCTGCAACACGCAATAGTGATATCTGTTCGTTGTTAAGGAAGCAGTATCAGCAGATTATGGTAGATGAGTATCAGGATACTAATGCCCTACAACACGCAATTATCATGGGACTGTCCGGCGAATCCGGTAACGTAATGGCCGTTGGCGATGATGCTCAAAGTATATACTCGTTTAGAGGTGCGAACATCGTGAACATGCATGAATTTGAAACTTCGTTCAGCAGTTGCGAAGTGATACGGCTAGAACAGAATTATCGGAGCACACAACAAATACTTGACGTATGTAATACGATTGTTCGGGATAGTGCTACGATTCGTACAAAGGAGCTACGAAGCAACAGAACACAAGGCGAACTTCCATGGATGGTTGCCTGCCACAACACGCGGCAGCAAAGCCAATTCATTGTTCAAAGCATACTACAGTTGCAAGAAGAGGGAGCTGATCTAAAGGACATTGCCGTGCTTTTTCGCAGCAGCTTCTTATCGTTTGATCTTGAGATAGTGCTCACACAGGCTAACATTCCATTTCGCAAGGTAGGTGGAATGCGTTTTATCGAGGCAGCGCATATAAAGGACGTTCTATCATATCTCCGAGTAACAGAAAACCCTCGTGATGTGCTTGCGTGGTATCGTTGTCTGAAGCTACTTGACGGTGTAGGCCCGAAAACGGCTACCTCCATCCTGGAACACTTCCAAGAGTGTGAGAACCCATTGCACAGCCCCCTTCCAAGAATTTCGGGAAAAGCAAAAGCAGCACTAGAGGGTCTTGTAAATGTTCTGCTTTCAGCTTGCAGCAAACAATCTGCAGAAGAACGAATTCGAACGATTACGGACTGGTACAGACCGACTTTGGAGCGTGTTTATGACGACGCAAATAAACGATGGAAGGAAGTAGAAGTATTGATTGGAATTGCCTCACAGTATGGAACCACACAACAGTTTCTGGCCGACATTATCTTGGATCCACCTTCAGAGGCTGCTGTGTACGAAGGTTCTGGTCGTGGTGATAGCGACCTTCTCACGCTAAGCACAATCCACAGCGCTAAGGGGTTGGAGTGGTCCTCGGTTTTTGTAATATCAGTTAATGACGGATATCTACCGTCCGTAAAGAGTCTTGATTGTTCCGAAACCGCGGAAGAAGAACGGCGGCTATTATATGTCGCGTGTACGAGAGCTCGGAACTTCTTAACCCTTAGTTACACCAGCATCGTCCAGGAGCGTGAGAACAATGTTGTTCTGGGACAGCCAAGCCGGTTCCTGGAAAATGTGACAAATGAGCTTTGTACACAATATGTTTTAGTCGAAGCCGACGATGAATCTAATGAGCATACACAACATGTTATCGAATGATAATTCATAACTTCGAAACGTGTACGATTTGCGAAATTGGCGGTGGGACTGTAGACATAGCAAATGATGCATATTCCTTCGTTGCAAGAACTTGGGGAAGAAATTCGGGGTTCAGATCGAGCACCTGAAGCACGGAGCGCGGGAAAGACTTCCAAGCGGCGAACATCAAGCATTCTAATCGCAACCGACGCTCTGACCATGGCGTTGGTACTCGCTTTTGCCATTGTGCTTCGCACAATGATGACGCAGGGTGCTGTGCCATTTTTCGATTATTTACTGATTGGGTCGGTCTTGATCCTAGGTAATACACTGGCATCGTCATGGCGTGGAATTTATCCTGGTTATGGAACCTGTGCAATTGCAGAGCTCAGGAGCACCTTTTACACGGTAACAGGCGTTTTTGGGCTCGTTATTGTGTTATCCTTTTTCATGCGTGACTGGCCACCCTATGCTCGTTCCGTTTTGTTAACCGCATACGTACTATCAGTTCCGTTCATTGTTGTGTCGCGGAATCTTACTCGCAAGTTTTTGTCTTCGTTTGAGTGGTATGGCGTTCCTGTTCTGATCATTGGCATTCATGGCATGGCCACGCGGATTGTGGACACGCTTCGGAATCATAAACAGATAGGACTTAAGCCATTGGCGATTATCGAGCCTGACGCAGAGGGTGCTGAATATGGTTATCACAACGGTGTTCCGATTATTGGTGGGCTAGAGCTTATTGAGCGGGTTTCGTACAGGTATGCAGTTAACCACGGCATTGTTGCCATGCCATACACATCGGGCAGCCGTATAAGTGGTATTCTCGATGACCATTGCAGACACCTTGCCCATGTTACTCTTGTTGGCGAACATGTTCATCCATCGGTAATATGGATCTCCAATAGTGCTTCTGATATTTTAATGACCAACGAAATCGAGCAGCGGCTTCGTCATCCCGCCTTAATTCTTAAAAAGCGCCTGTTCGATCTGGCTTTTGGCATCCCAATCTTCATTTTGTCGCTACCAATAATGATTTTGATAGGTATTGCTGTTGCCCTGTCCATGGGACGCCCAATCTTATACCGCCAAAAGCGAGTGGGTGTTAACGGCAAATGGTTTACAGTAGTGAAGTTTAGAACAATGGTCCAAGACGCTGAGCAATCATTGCAAGCAATACTTGAGAGCAATCCCGCTTCGCTGCACGAGTGGAATATGTATCGGAAACTGAAGTCAGATCCACGTATCGTTGGTATTGGGAAGTTCTTGCGTAAGTATTCGCTGGATGAGCTGCCGCAGCTATGGAATGTTCTGCGTGGTGATATGTCGCTTATTGGATTCCGGCGGGATGA
>CAZGHI010000044.1:0-4351 GCA_964525565.1 uncultured Hyphomicrobiales bacterium | reverse complement strand
CTAAACTTCATACACGCGTACCAACAAGTTTTTTTGAAAGTGTAAAGCCGGGAATGTCCGGACTGTGGCAAGTTACAGTACGCTCCGACGCTGCGTTTGAAGAAAGACTGCATATAGACTTATACTATATGCGAAACTGGTCCTTGTTCCTCGACTTATACCTCCTCTTCAGAACCATTAGCGTTGTTGTCACCGGTCGGGGTGGATATTGAACACTGTACTTTTCCTGTCGCCGCGTTTCCCCTGGCCTTTAGTCGGAGGCGACAGGGTAAAGACCTACCATCTTCTTCGGATGCTGGCTCAAAATAGAAGGGTCATTCTGGTTACCTTCTACCAGGGTAGCAGTGTACCCCAAGAGCTCGTGGCTGAAGTTGCATCTCAAGGAATCGAAGTGCATACGGTGCCTCTCAATCCTGTTGTAGCAGGCCTGACTTCAGTAAGGACTCTATGGACGGAACTACCACTTGAAGTAGCCTACTACACCCGCCCTGATTTTCAGAAGGTAGTTGATACGATTCTACGTAATGAACGCATTACGGATATTGTTTCGTTCTTTATGCGAACTGCTGAGTACGTCCGACGTGTGAAGGGCGTGCGAAAAATTCTCGTAGCAGAAGATTGTCGTGTTTTATATCAATCACGTTCGTTCGAGTCTTCGAGAAATCTTCTACAAAAGGCCGTGCGTTGGTGGGAGGTACTCAAGCTATCACGGTATGAATCGAGCGTTGTGAACGATTTTGACGTAACAACGCTCGTCAGCCAACACGACCTCCTGGCAATGAAAGGGCGTAATGGCAGAGCAGCGTATGCAGTCGTAACTAATGGCGTGGACTTCAACACGTTTACCTATTCACAGGACCAAGAAGCCCGAAGTGGAATTCTTTTTGCCGGTAAGTTAGATGTGCACGCAAATCATATCATGTCTGTCCAGGCCATAAAGAAAGTGTACCCGATCGTCCAGAAGTTATGTCCCCAATCGCAGTTTACAATCGTTGGTGCACGACCTTCGCGAGCTCTGGTTGAGATCGCCCGTAAATATGGAGTTGCAATTCATAGTAACGTAGCCTCGACAATACCATACTTGCACACAGCCGCTGTTTTTCTGCATCCGCATGGTGGAGGTTCGGGAATTCAAAACAAGGTACTGGAAGCAATGGCATGTGGTTGTGCAGTAGTAACAACACCAAGTGGCATACAGGGAATTCAGGCAGAGCACGAAACGCACTGTTTGATAGGGAACACCGATCAAGAACTAGCAAATCATGTTGTGCGCCTTCTTACTTCGCCCGATTTACGACAGTCCATTGCCAGTAATGCCAGAGCCTTAATGGAGCGAGAACATTCGTGGCAACGAGTGCATATGCAGATTGAGTCTGTTCTTACACCAGCGTCAATGGTTCTCGAAGCTCAGTCGGCATGAAAGCACTTTTTCTGGATAGGGATGGAGTCATCAATCAACGTCTCCCGAATGCGTATGTACGATCACCGGACGAATTCATCCTACTCGAGGATGTTCTACCTATTCTTCAGCTAGCGCGTGACAGGGGGTATTTATTACTTCTCGCTTCAAATCAGCAAGGTGTTGGTAAGGGGCTCATGACTGCAGATGATTTAAACACCGTACATAATCACATGCAACAACTGATTAGAGCACGATTAGGTTTTGCGCTCGATCATGCTTATTACTGTACGGATGTTGAATCAAAGAATAGTCACCGTAGAAAGCCTGCGCCGGGAATGCTTTATGATGGATTACGAGACTACCATCTTACAGCATCGGTTTGCTGGTTCCTAGGAGACTCTTTGACAGATGCACAGGCAGGGCGATCTGCTGGCGTGAACACTGCCCTGGTAGGTAACCACCCGGTAGGTAGTGCCGATATCATTACCGTAGAGCTATCTGCGATGTACGAGAATCTTCGCATCGTCCTCTAATCCCCGTTACTCATTGTTTTTGTCCACACAAGACGGGACAGAAACCCCAACAGCATCTTATGTACCTGTCGGGTGCATATCAGTCTTCTTATACGAACTATGCTGCTGAAACCTTCCTGTCGGAATGCCGTACAATGCACTCAACTGACTGTTGTTTTATAAAATGACCGTTGTTAATATTGTGACTCTCGGTCATTATTAATATGCGCACTCTTGTTTTCAAGGAACGTTCATGAACTATCGCGCTTTCATCTTTTTGCTGGGCATCCTGAGCTGCTCAGTTAATCTTGTAGCAACCACTCGGCCGATTACATTGGACGAAGCAATACAGACAGCTTTACGACAAAACCCCAATGTTGCCATTGCCCGCTATGGTGTTCAAAAGGCTGAAGCGCAAAGGAAGGAAGCACTGGGAAATGCTTTACCTACGATAGGCATTTCTGCTAACTATAATTACAACATTCAAGCGCCGGTTTTCTTCGTGCCGAACTTTGCTGATCCTTCGTCTGGACTTCAACCGGTGCGATTCGGGTTAAACAACGCATACAATGTGGGCGCATCGTTCAGCCAGATTGTTTTCAACAGTGCCGTGTTTACCGGAATTGGTGCTGCAGACGTGTATGTAGATGCCGCTCGCAGACAATATCGTAGTGCGGTCGCCGAAGTGGTAACCGACACACGACGTCGGTATTACACTGCTCTTGCGGCGCGTGAACTTGTTCGCATTGCACAAAGTACTCTAGATCTTGCTGAAGAGAACAGACGAAATGTACAAGCCTTGTTCAAAGAAGGCATCGTAGCAGAGTATGATGAAATCAGAGCAAATGTTGCTGTGGAGGACGTTAGGACCGAGCTTACATCTGCAAAAGCAAACTACCGGAATTCAGTAACAGCACTGATGACGTACTTGAATGTAGCAGTAGATGATACACTGGATCCACAACCTATTGAACTCAATCCACCAGGTCCGCTACCAGATGCCGATGCAAGCCTTCGTCAAGCATTGAAAAATAATTACGACCTACTTGCACTAGAGACGCAACTTGAAGTGAGTCATCGGCTCATAGACGTCTATCGTTCAAGTTACTATCCTACACTATCGTTAATAGGGCAATATCAGAATGCAGGCCAGAGCGACGACTTTTCACGATGGATTTCGGCTTCTCAAACATTTGTTGGCTTGAATCTAAGCTTTAACATCTTTAGTGGCTTTCGCGTACAGGCACAGGTTGAACAAGCAGATGCCGACTTCCAATCGTTGCGGGAACGAACGGAGCAACTTAAGAATGGAATACGACTACAGGTTGCCGCAACACTGAACGATATGTTATCTGCTGTAGAACGAATTGATGCTCAACAGTCAACCGTAGCTCAAGCTCAGCGCGGCTATGAAATTGCACGCGTACGCTATAACGAAGGTACAGGCAGCGTCTTGGAAATTAACGATGCACAGACTGCATTGGCACGAGCCCAGGTAAACAGACTTGCGGCTCTTTTTGATTACTATATACGCTTAGCAGATTTCGAACGAGTGACAGGACAAATACCAGATAAATACGTTCGAATGGCGGAGAACTGATATGGGAGTACGTGAACGCAGAGAAAGAGAGAAAGAGCTTCGCAGAACCCTCATTGTAAATGCTGCACGATCGGCTTTTCTTTCACATGGCTTCGAACAGACTACGATGGATAAAATTGCCGACGAGGCAGAGGTTTCCAAAGGAACATTGTATCTGTACTACCAGAACCGCGACGAGCTGTTGATTGCTGTGGTACTCGAAGATGTTGAAAAGATAGCTGATATGCTGGAGCAGCTCTCGAATAAGAAAATGCCAGCGGACAAGAAACTTGCTCGTGCAGCACAATTGTTCTTTCAGTTTGCCGAAAACAATGAGTTGTTTTTCAAAGCAACGTCGCACTTGGACTTGCCGCGGATCATTTCGCTGCAAGCAGGCACAAACCCTACCTGTGCTCAAGAGTTTACCCAGCTACATACCAGGATTTTTTCAATAATAGGCTCGATGGTTCATGAGGGTATTGAATCGGGCATTTTCAGTAAAACAACCAATGTTCAGCTTGCTATAGCTAGTCTGATGATAGCACTAAAGGGTTCGCACATCGTTTGCAAATCAGGAGTGCACCCCCCGTTACCAGGAAACGTGAAATCCAAGGATGTACTACGCAACATTACTACGCTACTAATCAAAGGAATGAGTACGTGAAAGCGACACAATCGTCACAAGAGTCTATTTCTGTTCGGACATCGAGTTTCATCGTTGGTTCCGGCATAGTATCGGCGTTTGTTATTACTTCACTGTTAATGCTCGGATGTAATTCAAACACCGGTGAAATCTCACCAAAGCTTTTGCTCGAGCAGTACAGGAAAGAGCGGAATGAGCTGGATGCCAAGATCCGA
>CAZGHI010000043.1:14141-21609 GCA_964525565.1 uncultured Hyphomicrobiales bacterium | reverse complement strand
TTTTGTGGGGTGGGCTGGGTGTTGTGTGTTTTTTTTTTTTTTGGGGGGGGGGGGGGGGGGGTATTGAGCATGACGAATATGCTCACCGTTCTTCTCGCTGTAGCAACTTGGCTTACGTATGTTGTTGTGTACACCCCGCTGAAGAAACACAGTCGTACAGCGCTTCTTGTTGGAGGAATTCCAGGTGCGTTACCGTTCGCCGGTGGTTGGACGGCCGTAAGTGCAACATTCGATGCAGGGGCCTTGGCATTGTTCGCCATTTTGTTCCTGTGGCAAATGCCGCACTTTCTTGCCCTTAGTTGGATGTATCGCATTGATTACCGCGAAGGGGGCTTTGCCATGCATGCAACAATAGATCGGAAAGGGGAGGGAGTAGCACACTCCATGATAGTGTATAGCCTTCTGCTCGTAGCAGCTTTGTTATTACCAACCATATTAGGCATTACGGGTACAGTGTACGCTATTGCCGCGTCAGCTTTAGGCCTATGGCTTGTTGCCGAAACCATTCGGTTTCGCACTAAACGAGATACGCCGTCAGCGCGGCGTGTGTTGCTTACATCTTACGCAGTGCTTATGGGAGCATTGATAACCATGGTTACCGATAAGGTCCCCCTACCGTAAACAATGAAACTGAATTATCTACAGGATATAGCATGTCTGTTGCACTAAATCTCTCTCACGAACCGCTTACGCGGATACCCAATGGCAAGATGGCTATGTGGGCGTTTTTGGCTTCGGAGTTAATGTTTTTTTCCGGTTTCTTTGGTGCGTTCATCGTGCTGAGAAATAGCAACTATGAGGTTTTTGGCGAAGGGTCGGCACATTTGAACTGGGTGCTAGCGCTCGTGAACACATTTATCCTCATTGGTAGTTCACTAACGATGGCGCTAAGCATATACAACCTTGAACGCAAGAATAATGGGATGTTTCGGCTGTTTTTAGGACTTACTATACTCGGAGGCTTTGGGTTTTTGATTGTTAAGTGGTTTGAGTATAGCGATAAGTTCCACCATGGTTTGTTTCCGGGGCAAGAGAATCATACTTTGTTCTATTCATTCTACTTTTTGATGACGGGGTTTCACGCTTTGCACGTAATTGCCGGTATGATACCCATGGCATTTATGTTTCTGCGTTCGTTCTCATCGAAAGGATACCCGTACCCGTGGAAAGTAGAAACACTTGGACTGTATTGGCACTTTGTGGATCTCATGTGGATTTTCATCTTCCCGGCTCTGTACCTGATGATTCCATATCATACAGCAATCCCTCATTAAGGAGTATATCATGAGTGACCATGGTAATGTTGTCCCCTCGTACATGAGGGTTTTCTACGCTCTCCTAGCGTTTACAGTGCTAACAGTGCTAGCGGCAAAAGCATTGCACTTTCCCGCTGAGTGGGGTACACCGGGCGACATTCTGCACGTGTCTATTGGTGTCGTTATAGCCGTAATCAAAGTGATATGCGTGATGTACATATTCATGCATCTCAAGTTTGATTCACCGTTATTACGGTTCTTTGTATATGTACCAGTGTTCCTTTTTATTGTGTTCACGTTCGCCCTCAACGTTTTGGAGCATTTCTCATACACTCATTAACCACCAAATCGTTCGTACTTGCAATTGTGATCTTGTTGGCAGCATGCTCAAAACATGTAGAAAACGAGGTCCCTTTTCCAATTAAGCCAGCACCTGAATTTACAGGCACTGATCAGGATGGGAACAGCTTTACCACTACGGTCCTCCACGGCAAACCATGGATTGCATCGTTCTTTTTCACATCGTGCACAACCGTATGTCCGGTGCTTAATGCCGAAAAACAGAAATTATCGAACGAATTTGGCTCGAAGGTACTGTTTGTGTCAGTGAGCACAGATCCAGAGACCGATACCGGTGCAGTACTTAAATCCTACGCCGATCGGCTTGGTGCCAAAACAGGTTCATGGTGGATGATCAACATGCCCCTGGCCGAAGTGCGTTCAGTGTCCACGTTGGGATTTGGTTTGATGGATCCTCAAGAACCTGCGATGCACAGCACAAGGTTAGTTGCGGTTGGTGCAAATGGAACGATACAAGGCTACTTTGACAGCACAGATTCTTCCGAGATGAGGCGGTTGCGACAATGGATCAACTCCCAGCAATGAATGCAGTGCTCAACGCATGCAGCACAGTACTGCTACTTAGTGGACTTCTGTTCATTAGGAACAAACGCATTGTACTTCATCGGGCGTGCATGCTCGGAGCGTTTGTTGTAAGCATGGTGTTCTTGTTAGGTTACGTGCTGCACAAAGTGCATTTACATCAGACAACTGGATCATGGAATACAACCATAAATGCCGATGGGGCTGTCCGCACGATGTACCTGACTTTATTGGCGTCGCATGTGTTGCTTGCGATGACCTTACCAGTACTAACGCCCATTACGCTCTTTCGAGGCTTGACGATGCGCGTTGAGTTACATAGAAAGATAGCTAGGATTACCTATCCCATTTGGTTGTACGTTTCCATCACGGGTGTACTGGTGTACTTCATGTTGTACCAATGGTTTCCACAATCATGAAAACAGCGTTCTCATTTCTCCTCGCTGCTCTTCTTGTAACGTCATTGCCACCAGCCCAGGCATGTCCGGCGTGCAAGGATGGTTACGCGGCAGGATCGAAGCAGGCAAAGATTGGCGAAGCGTATTCTATCTCAGTTCTGTTTATGTTGGGAGTTCCAATGACTATTGTGACAGTAGCGGGGATTGCCTACATACGACATATGAAGCGAATTAACAGATCGTAGGAAAAACACAATGTGCGTTTGCTACGTGACCATGGTTCACGATATTTGCGCGGCTTAAAACAAAGGGTGGTGAATGTTTTCAAGGCAGTTCGACTTAACAGTGAAGGTTGGTGTTGCGGTTCTTGGAGCCGTGGCTACCGTTGCTTTCTTGATTGTGTACTTTGGTGTTCGTAACGACGTAGCAGACGTAGGTTACCGTCCGGAACAGCCAGTACCGTTTTCTCATAAGCTTCATGCCGGCTCACTTAAAATGAGTTGCCAATACTGTCATGCGGGAGTGGAGTCTTCGGCCCATTCACCAATTCCTAGTTCGCAGACGTGTATGAATTGCCATACCGTGGTGCGGGGCGACAGTCCACGGCTGCAGCTTGTGCGTGATAGTTACGACAACAATACCCCGCTTGAATGGGTGCGAATCCATAAACTACCCGACTACGCACATTTTAACCATTCGCGGCACATCCGCGCCCAGATTGATTGTAAGAGTTGTCATGGACCTGTCGAGAATATGGGCGTGGTATCACAGTACAAGTCACTTACCATGGGATGGTGCCTGGATTGCCATCGCAACCCGTCCGAACAGATCGTCGGGGCACGACCAATAAGCGGAGTGTTTACCGGCAAGATGCACAAAGTAGAAGACCTGTTGGATAGCACGTATCTATTTACGCCTATTGCTCCGCAGGTAGGCACATACGAAAGTATGGTGGAACCATCGTACGGCGCAGTTCTCACCCCGCTGCCTGCTCATCAGGTTGATGGCATCCCACATCCTAAGAAAGCCGGACTTGGGCCGGAAAACTGTTCAAGTTGTCATTATTAAACGAAATGACAACGCGCAATTCATTCATCTGACACTTCAACGCAAGGTTTAGGTATGTCCGATCGTTCACTCCATGCTCACAACGCCAGGCCTTGGCAAAGCATAGAGCAGCTTACAGGCGAAACCCAACAGACTGGAGAGTTTACCGACCCTTCCATTACAGATGGTCAGGTTAGTCGGCGTGGATTCTTGACGGCATTGTCTGCAACAATGGCGTTAACGGCTGCTGCTTGCCGACGCCCCCTCCAACACCTTGTTCCGTCGGTTGCTTCAAACCAAACGGCCATTCCCGGACTACCCGTTGACTATGCTACCGTTTATCAGCACGGTAATGTAGCTTATGGTGCGTTAGTAAAGACGCGCGAAGGCAGGCCGATTAAGGTAAAAGGCAACAACCTTCATCCGGCAAATGCAGGGCGCGCCAATAGTGTTATGCAGGCATCGCTGTTGTCGTTATATGACCCCGACCGGCTGCGTAGGCCACGCGTTCGCAGAGGTGGGGGGGCTACTACCGCCGATAACGCGATCGAGGCGATTGCCAATGCCGTTCGCGATGCGCAGGCAGCAGGAAAAAAGGCTGTTGTTATGACAGGTGATCATTGTTCACCAACCTTTACGGTTCTTCAGCAGGAAATTACCAAAGCAGTCCCGGCCATACAGTTTGTGAGTGCTCCGGATGCTTTATGTGATAATGCAGCACAAGCTAACAACGCCTTGCTTGGTGTAAACGCAGAACTTGTTCCTGATTTGTCGAAGGCTTCGGTAATTGTTTCAGTGGATGCGGACATCCTGGGGACAGATCCTCTCTCGCTATACCACACAACAACGTTTACCCACTTACGGAAACCCACACAGAAGAATGCAGCAATGAACAAGCTCATTGTTGCCGAAGCACAATACTCGCTTACTGGAGCCAACGCCGATAAACGTTACCGTCTCCACCCGTCGCAATTAGAAGCGTTCCTTGCAGTACTCGAATCAGAAATATGTGGATCGTCCGCTATTGGTGCTAGTGAAGCAGCGAAAGCCGATACGGCAACGCGTGCCGCTGCACAACAATCGGCGGCGAGTTTGCGTAGTGCTCAACAACAAGGTGTTGTGCTGGTAGGCCGACATCTCTCTCCGCGCGCGCATGCAATGACATTGCATATTGCTTCAACATTGGGAAGTCTTGGAAGCGGTCAGGTTTTAGATCCGTCGAGACGTTTGCCGAACAGTGGTGTTCGTTCTGATGCAATTGCAACGCTTCAGGCAGAGCTTGAGGCAGGTAATGTACATGCACTTCTTTTCTGCGGCGTAAATCCTGAATACAGCGGCAACCGTTCGCTTCGGAAGGCAATATTAAATGCGCCCTTCCGCGCTGCTATTAATCTGTATGAAGACGAAACAGCAGCTCTATGCGATGTAAGTATTCCTGCTTCGCACTGGCTGGAAAGCTGGGGTGATGCGTTGGCTTTTGATGGTACACTGAGCGTGCAACAACCAATGATTCGTCCACTCAACGACGGAGTTGAGAGCACGTGTGATACGCTCATGGCGCTAGCACGCAAACTATCCAACGGTTTCCTTGCTGAAACTGAGACATATCACGATCTAGTGAAAGCAACCTGGAAAACGCAACTTGGGGCAGATGCTTCAGAAGCCGCGTGGAATACGGCACTACGTGATGGGGTAACAACAAGGATTTCAGTCGTAGCACCCACCGTATTCAACAGTGCTGGTGCGCAGATGTTAGCTGGTAATACCACGACAAATGCCATGTCGTTGCTCGTAGTTCCGTCGTTAACTATGGGCGATGGCGCATGGGGTAATAATGCGTGGCTCATGGAGCTGCCCGATCCCGTTACAAAAATCACATGGGATAATGTTGCTCTGATAAGCGCCGCAACAGCGGAGAAACTGGGGCTTGGTTCCGTGGATACACCAAAGGCAATTCGTAGAGTAAATGGAACAGTAGTTACGATAAGCACAGCAGACGGAACGATTGATGCTCCTGTGTGGGTACAGCCTGGTATGGCCGATAACGTGGTAGCGTTGGCTCTGGGTTTTGGTCATACATCCATTGGAACGATTGGCAACGGCGTTGGTGTGAATGCATATACTGTTAATCCCTCAGGGCAACGCCAGGGGTATATAACCGTAACATCGGTAACGCCGGCAGGAACCTCCATGCGCATTGCTTGTTCTCAGGACCATCACTCACTTGACGATGGTCGTGGAGAGCGACCAGTAGCAAAACAAATCACACTTGCTGCTCTTGCTTCAGGCAAACTCGAGAATATGGATCAAGAGTATCCGAGCACAGGCACTGACGGACGTTTTGCCAAGCCCCTTTCCATCGTTCCTGAATACACGTACAAAGGCCATCGGTGGGGAATGGTAATTGACATGAGCGCCTGCACGGGATGTTCGAGTTGCATTATTGCTTGCCAGAGCGAAAACAATATATCCGTTGTTGGAAAAGAACAGGTTCTTATCGGAAGAGAGATGCATTGGATTCGGCTTGACAGGTATTACGTTGGTGATGTTGCCGATCCTGAAACGCTGATGGAGCCCATGCTGTGCCAGCATTGTGAAAATGCCCCGTGCGAAAACGTATGTCCGGTAGCGGCTACAACGCATTCTCCCGAAGGGCTGAATGAAATGACGTACAACAGATGCGTGGGAACGCGGTACTGTCTGAACAACTGTCCGTACAAGGTGCGTAGGTTCAACTTCTTGGATTACAACGACAATCTGAAATCGCCAACAGATTTAGTATTCAACCCGGATATCACCATGCGGATGCGTGGTGTTATGGAAAAGTGTACCTTCTGTGTGCAGCGCTTGCATGAAGCAAAGTGGCATGCACGAGATGCGGGCCGAGCCCGTGTTAACGACGGTGAAGCTGTAACTGCATGCCAGGAGGCCTGTCCGGCCGGTGCAATCATCTTTGGTGATGTAAACGACCCCAACAGCGCAGTTAGCCAGGCACGGAAGAGCGAACGCGGATTTCAGGTTCTAGCCGAACTGAATGTGCGTCCGCAGGTTACATATCTCGCTAAGGTTCGCAACGTTTGATTAACACGAAGAATTATTCGAGGTAGGAACACATCATGACTGAACGTCATCTCGAGTCACACGGAATTGCAGGAGCCACGCACCCGCAGGTGCGGGAACCTTTGGTTCTTGGTAATCCATCACTGCGCGACATCACGGCACGCATTGCCAGCATAGTGGAATCGAAGATTTCCATCAAGTATCTGCTTACGCTGAGCGTTACCGGAGGCATGGCAGCTCTTGGTTTGTTTGCTCTGTACTATACGATAACCACCGGCATTGGCGTATGGGGTTTGAACAACCCTGTAGGATGGGGTTGGGACATTACAAACTTCGTGTTCTGGATTGGTATCGGCCATGCTGGTACGCTTATCTCGGCCATTCTCTTTCTCTTTAGGCAGAAGTGGCGTACAGCGATTAACCGTTCAGCGGAGGCGATGACCATCTTTGCCGTGCTATGTGCTCTTACCATGGTGTTAAGCCACACAGGACGCCAGTGGTTGTTTTACTGGCTACTTCCGGTACCCAACCAAATGCAGATGTGGGTGAACTTCAGGTCGCCATTGATGTGGGATGTGTTTGCCGTTAATACCTACTTTACGGTATCACTGCTCTTCTGGTTTATCGGGCTTATTCCGGATTTAGCTACGCTCAGAAACTGTGTACGAGGGCCGCTTGCTAAAAAGAGTTACGGATTTTTTTCATTTGGTTGGACCGGTTCAACACGTCATTGGCATCACTACGAAATTGCCTACATGATCCTGGCCGGAATCAGCACTCCACTTGTGTTGTCGGTACATAGTGTCGTGTCATTCGACTTTACTG
>CAZGHI010000043.1:13301-14129 GCA_964525565.1 uncultured Hyphomicrobiales bacterium | reverse complement strand
AATTTTACCCGGATGGCACACCACAATATTTCCACCTTACTTTGTTGCCGGAGCAATTTTCTCTGGCTTTGCGATGGTGATGACGTTGTTGGTGATTGCCCGGGAAATACTGGATCTGAAGCAGTTTATCACTCTCAAGCACTTAGACAACATGAACAAGATCATGCTGGCTACCGGCATGATGGTTGGTTACGCATATTCAATGGAGATGTTCATCGCATGGTATAGCGGCAACAGTTGGGAACGCTGGATTTTTATCAACCGCGCTATGGGCGATTATGCGTGGGCCTATTGGACGATGGTTACCTGCAATGTGATTTCACCACAGGTATTCTGGTTTAAGAAATTGCGCAGAAATATCCCGCTCATGTTTGTGATCTCCATCTTCGTGAATATTGGGATGTGGTTCGAACGGTTTACAATTATTGCGACTACGCTGCACCACGACTTCTTACCGGCGTCGTGGGGTTACTACACGCCTACATGGGTCGAGATCTCGATCTTTATTGGGACCTTTGGCATCTTCCTGACAGCGTTCCTCTTGTTTGCCAAGTTTGTTCCTGTTATCGCCATTGCCGAAGTGAAGGGTATCATGCCTGGAGCGCAGCCAGCACACCATCACGAACACCAGCATGAAGGAGCTACAGCATGAGTACAATGGTAGCTGAAGAAAAATCATCAACCACCGTAAAGGGAGCTCCCGTTGGAGTGGTGGGAGAGTTCACAGACGTGAATGTGGTAATGAAGGTGGCCGAATCCATTCGTACGGCAGGGTATCGGTCATGGGATATTCACACGCCATACCCTGTGCACGGACTTGACAAGGCA
>CAZGHI010000043.1:8736-13266 GCA_964525565.1 uncultured Hyphomicrobiales bacterium | reverse complement strand
TTCACTGGAATGGTTGGAGGTTTAACTACAGCACTCGCTTTACAGTGGTGGACGGGAGCGTGGGACTATAAGCTGAACATCGGAGGCAAGGGATTCTTTGACTGGCAGTTTAGCATGCCCATTGACTTCGAATTGTCAATCCTTGGAACTGCGCTTGCTACCGTGATTGGACTGTTTGGCTTGTGTAGAATTCCAACATGGTACAACAAGTATCAAGACGACCCGAGTTTTCAGAAAGCTACTGACGACACGTTTGTGGTAACGATAGATGCGGACGACGACCGCTTTTCTGCCGAAGGAACGCAGGACATGCTACGTAAGCTCGGCGCAACGAATGTTCATCTCGTAACAACAGCATCATGAATTTTCCAAAGATCCCCATTTGGCTGCTTGTGATTATCGGCATCGCTGGTGCCTTTACCATTCTTGTGCTGGCAGGGCGCATCACGTGGTTTTCCACAGAACCTCCATTAGAGTTTAATCCGAATATGGACCATAACTTTAAGGCTATACCACAAAGTGCGAATACGTTTTTTTCAAATCGGAGCAGCCTGCGCGAACCAATTCCGGGCACCGTTGCACGGAATGTAGAAGTGTACCCATTGAGTGCAGGAGACATTGAGGAAGCAGAAACGTTGAATCAGGATCCGGGGCTGGACAAGAACACGTTTGTTCTAGCGCGCGGACAAAATCAGTTTAATGTTTTCTGCTCGCCATGTCACAACTTTGATGGGCGCAGCGAAGGCGAGATAGTTAAGCGTGGATTGTGGCCAGGGATACCAGATCTTACACGTGAGCAAACGCAGTTACTATCGAACGCTAGGATTTTTCACATTATCAGCGCCGGACAGAATTTGATGCCGAGCTATGCGGACAAGATTAGTCCAATTGACCGGTGGGCTATCGTGTATTATTTGCGTACGCTGCAGCAGCGTGCAGGAGCAGGGGAGTAACACACATGCAGAACGTGAACATTGGATCGTCGTCTCTGATTGAATCGCTGCGCAAACTTTCGTTGATCCTTATTGGTGTTGGCGCAATTGGTCTCGCAGCTTCATGGGTTATGGCCGGTGAGGAGCGTGCAATGGCAAATTACCTTGTAGGATTCTGGTACTTTGCCGGCATTAGCGTCACAATGGTGTTCTTCTCCGCGCTACAGTATTTGACCCGCGCAGGCTGGAGTGCAGGAGTGCGTAGGATTGCAGAAAACTTTACCGGCATGATTCCGATCATGGTAATATTTCTGGTTCCAATAGTGTTGAACATGCTTGGTCATCATAGTATTTACGAGTGGACGCACAAGAGTGCGAAAGAAGACCACCTGCTGCAACTCAAAGAACCATACTTGAATATCCCGTTTTTACTAGGGCGCCTTGCCTTATACTGCTTACTGTGGTTTGGGATGGCACGCTATATCGTGGGCAACTCCGTTAAACAAGACTCAGTAACCGATATCAAGCCTACGGAAAAGAATTGGAGTTGGTCAGCAGGGTGGGTATTGGTGTATGCCATGACAATCACGTTTGCGTCGTTCGATCTCTTAATGTCACTCGAGCCACACTGGTTTAGCACGATCTGGGGTGTTTATACCTTTGCTGGACATTTCGTTGCCGCTCTGTCGGTTATTTGTTTAATGGTAGTAGGGTTACGGGGCAAGGGGCTCCTGGACAACTATTTAAGAGACGAGCACTACCACGACCTTGGAAAACTGATGTTTGCCTTTTCTGTGTTTTGGGCATACATCGGATTCTCCCAATACTTTATCATCTGGTACGCAAATATCCCGGAAGAAACTATTTACTTTACGAGCAGGATGTACGATACACCGTGGGGTATCTTTGGATACCTGCTTATCGCATTCCGGTTTGTGCTGCCTTTCATGCTGTTACTACGGCAAGATGTAAAGCGCAAGAAGAATATGCTGGTTGCAGCAGCTATTGTAATTCTCGTTGCGCACTTTATTGATATTGTATGGATCGTGATGCCTGCCGTTGGCAAGGTAATCGCGCATGGTAGCACAGATCATCATGTTCCATTCTTATTCTCCTGGAATGAATTCACCGGATGGATTTTCTTTGCCGGTGTGTTTTTGTTCCTTGCAAGCACATTGTTCAAGAAGAGAAACGCCGTTGCTGTTAACGATCCCTTGCTTAAGGAATCGTTTGAGTATCATTCGTAGTTTTTTTTGTTTTTGCACCTGAACACCGCCCCACAATCGAACGAATGTGGGGCGTTTTGTTTATGTAGGGGTGGAGATGGGGGAGTGTTGTCAGACAGTGGTTTTGCTAAACCATCAAGAGAGCAAAAGAGATCAAATGAAGCGCATAAGCGTGAGTTCGAATCAGCGATACAAACCGGTAGTATGCTGGGGGTAACCAATCGCACGGGGAAGCCGTTGCATGTAAACGTGTTGGTGTCCAACACGCTAGGCCAGGTGCAGTTAGTAGAAACGACACAGATTTCGCAATATGGCAGAACACATGTAGATCTGAGCGGGATACAGGGAGTGGTGCTTGTGCGCCTTACGGCTACCACAACACAAACACTACAGGCGCTGCTGGAATGACCAAACGTATCCGATGTTGTTTGCCTTTGTTGGTTCTGGCCATACAGGTCTTTGGCCAGGATCAGCTGTACATCATAAAGCTCTCTTCTCCGTATCCTGACTCGTTACATGGTCACATTGCGTGGTGGCCACTGTCACTAAACGATTCAGTAATCGCATGGAGCGATTCGGCTTTTTATTGGGAGTTGAACCTCAACACCCTGCAGTGGTCGCCTGCATCCCACGGTGGCCTGTACGACCCGATGCGGAATTCCAATCCTACGATTTTGCCCGACGGTTTGTGGTATTATTTTTCGGAGATGCAGTACCTGAAAAGCTTTGAACCGAGAGATGGTACCATTACAATTGCAGACCGGTATCACCACCAGTGATATCTCGGAGATTAATATTACAAATACGACCATCCTGCCGGTCTGGTTATCTACTGGTGGCATAATGATTCCGTCCACATCTGGTGGCCCGAGCAGCACCTACATCAATTGCGCTGGCTTCCCGATGGGGTGTTCGATCCTGTGTACAAGTTTCTCATACCGGAAGACGGCTCGCTCCTCTATGCCTGGGGCAGAAATACGATGATCATGCACCGCTCTCGAGACCTGGGTAAAACGTAGCCCAAAATATACGTGCACACAAGCAACACGTGGGCTACATCCA
The DNA here is from genome assembly GCA_964525565.1 of uncultured Hyphomicrobiales bacterium. Lineage (GTDB taxonomy): Bacteria > Bacteroidota > Ignavibacteria > Kapaibacteriales > Kapaibacteriaceae > OLB6. The sequence continues at coordinate 10,046 of CAZGHI010000043.1, read as the reverse complement.
TCAACCGGTTCGGGCAATATATCCTGTTTAATAATAGCGACACTGCTTATACAGTAAACTGGCATACCGGCGAGACCTTCAGACGATGGGAGAAGCTTTGGGGCTCGAACGCAACCTATGTTGATACTCCCGATACATTGTACCAACCGTTAGGGTGTACCATCCGGCATACTACATTGGATACCGTTATCATACCATACCGATTGGATACGGTATCTTACTGTGAAGAGTTGTTTAAAAGTAGTCCACCAACATACGCACAGGTCTCACCAGCTAAAAGCATCCATTAACCTGTTGGCCGGATGCTTACCACTGGGCAGTTTAGTGACCCGAATGGTTTGTCGTCAATCACGGTGCGTCCGTTTCACCCGCGTACGGTACGATATACCTGCGACAGCATACTGCTATTTGTGCGAGGCGCAACACAAGGTCAGGTAGAGATAGGATATTCAGAGAATGCCGGTATGAGTGAGGCTGGTCGTAGAACGGTTGGCAATGAAACTGTTGTTACGCTGGTGCGGCAGGCCGGCTATCGCGGCGAGTTTACTGTACAGGTTACCGATGGAGCCCACCTGGACACGTTATTCTGTCCGGACCTGTATTATACATCGCCGGGAAGAATCCGTCTTGCCGTAGTGATGCAGGATATAGATCCTCGCACAGCGCTCACGATAGACTCTGCCGACCAACCCAGGACTCTCCTGGTAAAGTGGTACCGCGATGGCATTCGCCTCGATGACGTAAGTTCCAGAGGCACTGCAGCCTTTTCCATCCCCGATCCTCCCCTGGGACACTACCATGCCGTGGTGATGACCGATGGCTATTGCACCACAGTCACCGATACTTTGGAGATTGTAGCAACGTCGGTAGCAGAAAACAGCGGTACCTACACCGAACCAGTGCAGATCGAAGTATTCGACGTTATCGGTCGTATCATCCATCGTGTTGAGTGTACCGATTGTTCAGATGCCCTGGCAAGTGTATGCCGCACTTACAACCGCGTGTATGTGCGCGTAACCAACAAGCAGGGCCGCCCGGCGTAGCCGGACTACGTGCTCGATGGAGTATTGCATCGTGTAGTACGCAGGTAGAGACTCGGTAACGGTGCGATGATAGAGTGGAGAGCAGTTAGTACTATGTGTGAGCTAAACCAAATAGGTCGCGTTCATACCGAACATGTTTAAGCACCAGTCCATGTGGTGGTGCCAGAAATTCCTGATGTACTCTGTTTCTTAGTGCAAGTGATTCTATCAGCTCCTGGTTTGTTGTGCGCCCGCGTGATACTGCGTATAACGCGCCTACAATGCTCC
>CAZGHI010000043.1:0-8726 GCA_964525565.1 uncultured Hyphomicrobiales bacterium | reverse complement strand
TGCACATGCCATACACAAACCGATTGGCGCAAATGCGCACAACAACTCTGTCGGTAGCTAATTCAACTGAGCATGTATTCACGGTACACGTGTAATTGTGTGTGCTTGGGTTGTGTTTACTGTAAGTTGTAAAGTCATGTGTGCCAAGAAATACCTTGGCTGCTTCGTGCATCTTGCTGATGTCAAATGGCAGGGGGGGGGACCAAGCAAAACGCCGTGAAAACACGCTTTCATGTAATGTGATGTGATATTCATATTCTCGTTCGATGGCATCGTAACGAGCATGAAAGGGATGGTCAAGGACGAGTGCTTTACGTACACGGATGTCGGCAGGTAGGTTTGTGTTTAGTGCAACGGCAATTTTGTGGAGTGGGATTTTGTTTGGAGCCGAGCTAATGTCGGCATGTGCTACTTGTCCAGAAGCATGAACACCTGCATCCGTGCGACCGGACCCAACAACACTTATGGGGGAGCCGAACACGCGTGAACATGACTCTTCGAGCATCTGCTGAACAGTAGGTCCATTAGGCTGACGTTGCCATCCTGCGTAATCGGTGCCATCGTATTCGATAAGGAGTGCAAGCATGGTGCGAATATGCAGTATTAGCGTTCAGGATGAATATTCAGTTCCTTCACATCGTTGATATGTAGCTCCTGGGTATCGGTGCCTCCGTACATTGCCGGGTGTCCGTGATAGCCACCGATCACATTATGGAGAACGGTAACATCACGTATCACAATTCCACGCCAATTCCCACGGGCATACACAACGCCACGCACTACTAAGGCTGCATTGCGAAGTACATCTCGGAAGTATTCACGTTCATTGGGTTCCACCACACACTGTACAAATCCGGTTTCATCTTCGATTGTTATGAATAAAACGCCGTGAGCCGTAGGCGGTGACTGTCGTAAAATCACGATACCGGCCGTACGGATCGTGGTATGGTGGACCGGTGAGAATGTCCGAAGCGATGCAATGGGAAGAATGTCCAGTGAGTTCAGCGCTCTTCTATAGAGTGTCATTGGATGAACGCGAGCGGCACCATGGGTTGTGTAATCGTAGGCAAGTCTTTCCTGTGCTCGAATCGGTGGTAACTCTGGTACATCGTCTATAGTTGGAGTAAGCATACGGGAGTCAGCAGGAATTACAAACTGTAGCGATGTATTTGCTTCATCAGCAGTGGCGGTACGCATACTGAGAATGCCGCTTTTCCACAGTCCCTTTCTCGCATTGCCTTCTATCGAATCGCAGGCACCAGAGAGGGCCAGACTGTCTAAAATGTTGGCATTGAGTTTAGTTCGTATCCACACATCCTCGATGCTTGAGAACGCTCCGGAGGCACGTTCCCACACAATAGCCTGTGCTATATCTGTAGTTACATTCGTTATTGAGGTAAGGGGCTTGCGGATACACCACACTCCGCTGCTGTTCTTTTCGATGTTATAACGAACTCCCGAGATATTAATGTCGGGAAGTAACACAGGAACCTTAAACCGTCTAGCTTCTTCCTCGAGCGTCATCAAATTGTAAAATCCGGGACGGTGCTGCATAAATGCTGCAAGGTATGCTGCAGGATAATACGTTTTTAACCACGCACTCTGATACACGATGCGGGCAAAGGCAGCAGCATGACTTCTACAGAAGCCATAACCAACAAAGTGACTCACAGTTTCGTAAACACGTATAGCAACCGACTCTTCCACTCCGCGTGCAACAGCCCCTTTTACAAATCCTTCTCTCATGGATGCCATTTCCTGAGCATCCCTGTTTTTGCTGATCAGCGCACGAAAATCATCGGCAACTTCAAGAGGCATTCCGGCAAAGTGATGGGCAATTTCCAGCACTTGTTCCTGGTAGAGCACGATGCCTAGCGTGTCTTCCAGAATTGGTTCAAGCAACGGGTGCAGATATGTGACAGGTTCTTCGCCCCTCCGACGTCGGATGTACGGGTGTACCATGCCACCTTGCAGGGGTCCTGGCCGGAATAGGGCAACTTCCGTTATCAGATCGTTAAAGCACTCCGGTTGATGTTGTGCAAGCAAATGCATCTGGCCTTGTGATTCTATTTGAAACAATCCAAGGGTACGTCCAGAACGGATCAAATCCATAACGTGAGGGTCGTTATACACGGGATGTTCGAGCACTTCTAATTGCCGAGGGTGCTGCTCATCGGAAGTATTGTTCTTGATGAGCTCTACAGCTTCGCTGATACATGCCAACATGCGTAGCCCCAGCACATCGAACTTGACTAAGCCCATAGCTTCGATGTCGTCCTTGTCGAATTGCACAACACCTACTCCGTTTGCAGAGCGCTGCAGTGGAGTAAACATTGTAAGGGGCTTGGCAGAGAGTATCATCCCGCCGCTGTGCAGTCCAAGATGTCGCGGCCGATTCAGCAGGTCGGTAGCAATGTCCACCATAGTTTGCAACAGAGGTGCATCACCAACAATAGCTGCAAGGTCTGTGTAATATTCGTGGAGTGGACGGTTTGTGTAGCCGGGGATTGCTTTCGTCATTTTATTGATGATATCCATTGGCCATCCTAGTGCCTTAGCAGCATCACGAACGGCCATACGCGCACGATAGGTAATGATAGTGGCCGTCATCGCCGTTTGTTCGCGGCCGAATCTGCGTTCCATCCATTCAATTATTTCGTGCCGGCGGTCGCTATCGAAGTCAACATCAATATCAGGTGTTCCTTTTCTTCCCTTATGCAGGAAGCGTTCAAACAGCAGGTTGTGCTGTATGGGGCATACGTGAGTAATTCCCAACAGATAGGCAACAATGCTGTTTGCAGCCGAGCCCCGACCGGAACATCGGATTCCTCTGCGCCGTGCTTCGTGTACGATTTCTTGTACTACCAAGAAAAAGTCGCTTAAGCCGAGATCAGCAATAACCGAGAGTTCATGTGAGAGAAGTTTTTTTACTTTAGCCCGGAGTGTCTCGGTCGCGGCAGCTGCATATCGTTTGGGAAGTGCATTGATGCAAGCTTCCGCGAGTGCGTCGTTTGCATTGATGTTTGGTGGCAGTTTGGCTGCTGGTGGAGTTACGTACCCAGGTAGCAGATCGAACGAGCACTCGTTGATAATGTGATGTGTAGTTTCGAAAGCTTTGGAATAAGGAAGCAGACAGCGCAGTTCAGATTCAGATTTAAGGTGTTGTTGATCGTTAACGGGACGTTCGATATGGGGGTCGAAGACCGTGATGCCCAGTCGTGTGCAGGTAAGAACATCGTACGTTCGGTATGCTTCCGGGTAGGCATAGCGCACATCTGGGGCGATACATACATCTAAACCTGCCTGTTGAGCACGCTGGTTCAGCAATCGGTTCATACGTGTTTCGCCAGGTTTCCGTTGTGCATCAAGAGCAACAACGTACCTGCATGATGAGTGCAGCGTAATCGGGAGGATGGTTGGAAATAACACCACACAGTGTTGAAGCGTTTGTACGTACTCCCAATTCGCCAGTATAGGAACCTCTGCATTGTGCAGGTGTGTAAGCAGTCTGTTCATGCTGGCATAGCCATCCTGATTGCGTGCCACAACAGAGATCACAACATCATCTACTTGCAGCGTGCAACCGATGAGTGGCTTCAGCCCAAATTTTTTACAGGCTTTTTGCAGCCGAACAGCACCATACACACCGCACCAATCTGTTAAGCATAGTGCATGATGCCCCAACTGAGCTGCACATTGTGCCAGTTCTTCTGGCGACGAAGCGCCGCGTAAAAACGAGAAGTGCGAATGAGTACGAAGACTACCGAACACACTACACCTTGCCAATAGAACAAACGCAACAAGTAGATATAATTATTATCAGCGTGATGTAGTATTCAGTATCGTGAGGAGCAGATTAGTGTGGTATGCCGTCATGTGTGATGCCGCAGTTACACGATCTACGGAGCGAATGTGTGTCCAGGCAGGAATAATTTCTGGTATATTCAGCATTGTATTTAATCCACAATCCGTGATAACATCCACCCGCCACGTCCATGGAAAATTTCCATTACGCCACGTTGTGTAAGCAGCATGAAATATTCTCGTTGTTCCTCAGCACCCCACCATTCGCTTCGAGCAGACCAGCGCTCCAGTACACACTCTACTTCGTAGAGAGCGCCACGCCAGCAGAAGGCTTGTGGGTAGAGAGTGTTGGCAGAAAGGGAGGCATCGTTGTTGGCTGATGCAACATCATCTTGTATCTGAAGACCGTGAGTATGGTGTGCTTTGCTGCAGGCGATGTTTTCAGCAACATCTATTGGTTCCATGAGTAAGCGCATTAGCCCCCTTCAGCAATTCCTTTCCAGGGTTCCAGTGCAGCAAACCGGTCGGGCATGTATGCATTGGCATCCAGGACAGAGATACGTTTAATGATTGAAGGAAATCGCTTGGCAAGTGGAGTTGCAATATCCGAGAGTGCAGGTCGCGGTGGGAAGAGTGTGGTTTGTCGGGGGGGGAGTATAGATAGCGACCCAAGGCGTAAACGAATCCCATATACACCGCATGATGGGAGAGAAGCGGTCAGCGTAGCAAGCATAGCAGCCGTTTGAGCGCTGATGTGTACAGTATCGTTCGTAGTAGCCCGTAAGATACGCGAGGTTGCAACAGTAACAGAGTTCGCTTTATCGAGCAAGGCAACTTCTACACGTCCGGTACGCTGCTGGCCCAGGTTCTGAACGCATGTATCTACTGCAGAGCGCAAAAGAGACAGTAACACAGAGGGTTCACGGGTAGCATCGTCAAGGAGGACAGCCGACTCCACAACGGATGCGGGCACATACATCGGCAGGGGATTAGCATCGCCGATGCTGTGCAGAAGCTCATGAAGGCGAGAGCCAGCAGTGCCAAACTGCGCAGTTAGTTGTGAACGTGTAAGTCTGCGGATCCGACCAAGTGTAGGCATACCGAACAGCCGCAGGCGTTCTACCATAGCATCGTTTATTTCCAGTTCCGGCAACTGCTGCAGGCGTACAACGGGCACTTCATCTAAGAAGGTAGCAATATCATCGGTATCTACCGTTCGCATTGAACCTGGTTGGGTTGAGAGGGCTGCCAGAAGCGCCAGCGTGCGGGTTGGTGCCAGGCCAGCACATGCACCAGTGGTACTGATCAGCGTGCGCAAAGCCTGCAAATTGTCGGGAGCACAAAAGAGTCGTCCTAGGCCACCATCGGCAATGAATGGTGTAAATGAAAACACATTTTCAAGAATATGTTCCCAAGCTGAACGCTCTAGAGCAGGCTGACGTGAGAGAGGGCAAGCTTGCGGACGCAGGGCCATGGCTCGGTGGATATGCATTCCCGCAAGGGAAGCAGGCGCAACAACACGTCCGCCAGAATGAACAAGGACTTGTTTGTGAGATCCCAGTGCCATGTTGAGCGCAAGGGCAGGAAGGTCAGGGAAGAGGAGTGCGGCTATCATATCGGTTAGAATTGTTTAATGCACGAGCGAACAACGCCAACAATCCCGAAATCCATATCGGGTGTAATCATAATATCACGGTAACGTTTGTTTTCGGCGCGGAGAAGGGGCTGCGATCCAGATGTGATGTAGCGTTTTACTGTGAGCTCGCCATATACACGGGCAATCACTACCTGTCCCGGTTTTGGTTGAACGGAGCAGTCCACAATAAGGGTGTCGCCATCGGCAATGCCTGCATCTTGCATGCTATCTCCAACAACGCGTATAAAGTACGTGCTATCTGGGTTTTCCAAGAGCATCTCAGAGAGGTCTATTTCCCGTTCAATGGTGTCGTCGGATGCGGTTGGTGTACCTGCACTTACACCCAGCGAGAGCATTGGGATGCGGCGTACAGGGGGCAGCAACGGGGCGGGGGCCACCACCTGTGGAGCTTGCTCCTGGAGCTCAGTTACCAGATGCTGCAGGTGTTTGAGTTGCTGCTGTAAAGCAGCCAGAGCAGGTGTTGCAGACGATTCGCTTTGTGCCTGGCCGGTAAGGATCCAACGCGCAGAGATGCCGTAGCGCTGTTCGAGTGTTGCAAGCACTTCTTGCGGGACGGCCGTACGACCACTTTCCCACGAGTACACCGTAGGTGGGCGTACGCCCATCACCGCTGCATATTCCTGTACACTCAAACCTAGTTGCTCGCGTGCTTGACGATGTCGTTGCCCGATGAGAATTTTCATACTGCTTGTGTTCGTATTATACAAAACAACAAGGCGCAATATACAAAATGTATAATTGCAAGCAAGAAAAAAATGCACTATTAGAGCACGGATTAGAGCACAATGAATATAGGTAGGGCTGTGCAGTGATATGTGGTATCAGGCTTCTATAGACGCCTCGTAGCGCTCCAGGTGGCCGAGCAGCCCATGGTATAGAGTCTCAAACTGGATGTATTCACAGAGCATAGCCGGCGAGGTGTCTTCGGCGGTATCCTGAAGTTGTTGAAAAAGCTGAGTGTTAGCCTTGCGGATTCGTGCAGGGTCGAAACTGTGTTTTGGGAAAGTCTGCAGCAACCGCAGAAACAGTCGTACTCTGTTAAAGGCTTGCTCACGCAAATACCGAGAGATATACACACGCAGGTAATCAATGCGTCGCTCTGCGGCATCAAAATCTTCGTTTAACAACAAGAAGCATACATGCGAAATCAGTATCACCACATTGGTAATCTTCTTCTTCTTGCTCTCTTCCGGAACGCTGTTCAGATAGGTTGATAGGCGGAAATGACGGAACTTCGACTTGTAATTGCTGTTGATTTCTAACTGGTCTATTCCTTTTTCTCTTAACCCTAATTGCTCTGCTATCAACATGTAGGCAGATAGTATCGTGAATGTTTCTTTTCTTGATTCATCTTGCAGGATGTACATTCTATGCGTTGTTGCCTTGTTAATATAACTTTCTGCCAAGGCGTACTCGCCAACACGTAATGAAGCAATAGTTGCAAAGTATTGAGCTAAGTACCAGTTGTTTCCCCCGGATCTAAAGGAGCTTGCAACATAATCGGCAATGCTGTAAGCTTCAGCTACGCGCTGCGTCATTAACAGTATCATCATTTTTCTTAGTCTAAATTCACCTAATCGCGCAGGTTGCGATAAGTGTGGATTAGCTTCGAGATATTTAATTGCCTCGTTACAAGTTTCAAGTAAGCCTTCGATATCATCTCTTCCTTCGTAAACAGTAATCCTCATTCTGAACTCATTTAGGATCAAATTGTGTGAATTGAATTTTTTCTTTAGCTCAACCACTTCGTCCCAAGTTGTTTCAGCTAAACTTTGCAAGTATTGTATTGTTCGACTATATACATTGCATTCAAGAACATGCAGATCAAGCAAAGCGTCACTTTTGTACTCCGCTTGTAGGATTTCAAAGTACAAGTTCATTTTTGACTGATATAAATCGAATTTCTTCCTCATGCCAGTTATTGCAGAAGTCTCGCATAACAACTTACAGAGTGTCAGACAGATGTCTGTAAACTGATACTTTTCAGCAATAGTTAACGTTTTTTCGGCTACTTCGAAACCTGCTGTACGCGAGGCAAAACGCATCAATGTTTGGGCACAGATTAGGTTTCTGGTGCATTTATAGTAGTAGCTTAGATATTCGCTATGCTCCGGCTGCTTAACCTGTAGGAAAAGAATGCTGTGCAGCAAACGCTCGTAAGTTCTGGACTTTAGGGTGCGGTACCTCTGGTCGGACCTTCCGGCATTGTACAGAACCTTGGCAGCTTCCTCGTCCGTGCCAAACTCATCGTTTAGCAAACCTCTAAGGAAGCGTCCGGTGAGAGAATCTACATCATCACCACTGCTTAACTCCAATTCCGGCAATACTTTGGCAACATCAGACTTAGAAGTAACAATACGTAGTATTTCCTTAAGAACCTCCATAGAATTGCCCCGATTCCTTGTTTCTTCTTACGCTTCTTACCTGGGTGAACTAACTAAAAATGCAATGTAACAAATGTATGCTTACTGTAACTGGGTGCGGAATGTCAAGAGGCGAATTTTGTTTCGAACAACAACATGAGGCCGGAAGCTAAACCTGAATTCTTCGGAAGCGTTTCACGGCAGATCGGTTGAAGTGTACTGGCAGCTATGCCGCGTAGCTCTGTGATTACCATGGATTTGCGCTGTTCAGTCAGTATAGTTAGTTCGATTTGCATTCCAAGTTTGGTTTATGGAAACCTTACTGTATAACGCTTGTTAGCATACAGTATAGCATTCCAGATAGCTGATTATTTGGATGTAACAAATTGTTTAGTTTCGTTGGTGGTTAATACTTGGTTTTTTTAACCAAGGATTTAGTCATCAACACGAAAGGGAATACAGATATGCACAGCATAATGTGCATGTGTGGATTACCTCGGATAATGTGACATACCAACAACTTTCTAAATTTTCAACAATTTTTAAGGGTTAACACCATGGAATTCCTCATCGCAGTCTTGTTCGCATTGGGTATCATCACGCCACAATCGCTTGAAACAACCCCGATACCAGTACTCTACGACATGGTAGCGCAAAATCAGATGTTAATTGACCAATCAATGGCAAATCCTGATGTGATATATCAGGCAACGACAGCGATGCCGATAATCATTGACCGTCTCGAAGACTAAGTTCATTTGTCTTGTTTTTGGACTTCTGCTTTTCACTTCCAATCTCCACATTTTCCAACAACACCTTGAAAACAAAGGAACTTAGTTATGAAAACGAACCGTCAAAGCCCATATATTATTGACCGTGGCGAAAACAACCGTCAAAGCCCA
>CAZGHI010000042.1:13216-21889 GCA_964525565.1 uncultured Hyphomicrobiales bacterium | reverse complement strand
CGGTCACGCAAAAATTCGCGCTGGATAGTTACAATGCCCACTCCCTCAGCGCAGTTCCCGACGCACTGCCCCCATACACTCAACACTGCACGAACGCTTCGTTAGTTCTTCGCATTCTCTGCACACAGGATGTTGTCGGTGGCAGTCCAGATTGGCACAGTTTACCAGTTTCTCTGCCGGCTTGTCGCAGTGATAACACGTTGCAGTTGCTTTCCAATCATCGGTATGATTTATGTCAACAAGAATACGATTATCAAACACGTAACAGTAACCGTCCCATAAAGCCCCTTTCACTTCGGGATCTTTGCCATAGCTTACAATACCACCATCAAGCTGATACACATTGTTGAAGTTCTCCTCCAGCATGTATGCTGTTAGCTTCTCACACCTGATGCCACCGGTACAATAGGTAATAATGTGTTTGTCCTTCAGGTCAGCAAGGTTCTCTTTTATCCATTTCGGAAACAGACGGAATGAATCAATTGGTGGTCGAATAGCTCCACGGAAATGACCAATATCGTATTCGTAGTCCGTTCGACCATCCAGCACCACAACATCGTCCCGCTGCAGCATCTCGTAAAATTCTTTTGGTTGCAGACGTTTTCCGGTCTTTATGGCCGGGTTGACATCATGATCCGGATTAAACGTTACTAACTCCTTCTTAACCCGCACAAAGAGCTTGTGAAATGCATGTTGCTCGGCATCGTCAATCTTGAAAACCATGTCGGCAAATCGTTCATCAGAATGGACGGCGTCCATATAAGCCGCACACTGCTCTACTGTGCCTGACACGGTTCCATTTAAGCCTTCGTTTGCAACGAGGATGCGGCCCAGCAGACCTAACTGCTTACATAAGCGTCGGTGCTCATCGGCAAACTGTTCGGGGTCAGCAATGGGAACAAACTTGTAATACAGTAGAACCTGATACACGACAACGAAACCTATGTTGGTGATGGCTGCACGATGCAGATGCACTTGGTTAGAATGCAAAATTAGTGATGCTAGGACGACGTTGCTCGACTCTATGAATCAGAGCGCCGGCACAGCCACTTTGTCTCACTTTAATGTAAACGTGCAATCCCAAACCACAGGCTGCAATAACTCAACAACACGATTCAAAACCCCTCTGATGTGTGAGAGGGCTACCGCCGAAAGCAGCGGGATTCGATAATCAGGAGTCTATTTGCCAACGAACATTATGCACTTTTCTATACGGCCTTTGTGATCTTGATGTACCAACATATAGAATCCCGGAGGTAGGTGCTGTGTTTCGTAGGTGAATTCATATCGTCGTTGCTGTTTACCAACATATAGTTCATTCGTTTTGTCGCCTACTATCGTTCCATACAAGTCGTATAGATTTAGTGTACTGCGATGAACATCAACTAAATCCAGACTATTTAGACGGATGCTTGCCGCTCCTGATGTTGGAGTTGAATTGTGCATATCGTTCCATGCTAAGCATGCACCAATTGTCATACATACGGATCGAACTGCAACGGCATGGCGGCTGGCAGCCACGTAACACCTCGGTCAGTTGATGTGCATTCCCCACCCGGTGCCGATCGCTCCAATTCTAACTCGGTAAGCACAAAACCCCTGAATCCACTTACTAAGTCTCCATTTTTTGCTTCCAGGAGTCCAGATGCAGCAGTGAGTCGGTAACTGTTCTGTGGTAATCCCTGCATGGTAGATTCCCATGTATCTGCACCTTGCAGCCAATCAGCAGAGAATCTGCAAAAAGGTAATCATCTCCGACGTGAGGTGTTCCTTTGTAGTATGGTCCCTCCCGGTTTTGTGGCACGTCGTCGGTTCGGGAACCACCTTTCGATATCTGAACAAGTGTAGAAAGGGATGTCCCCTGCCATAGCGTGCCATTGAACTCAGAAAGTCCTGGACCTGACGTTGTTCGATAACCATCATCGCACGAAAAGTACCAAGGGCTAGATGCTCCTGTTCTAAAATCGTGGCGAAATTCACCGTCGTTAAGTACGAGTACCGCATCGAGTTCACGCATAGGACTGATATTGAGGAGTCAATAACTGTGATGCGCAGTATGTGTGCATCGTGGATGCCAACTTGAGGGTTACTGTTCTGATTAACGGAGTTGAACACGCTTACGTGTCATGTAATACCTCCGTCCACGCTGTAATAGCTGGCCTCACTGCTAGGGCCAGCAAGATGGCTATTGTCTATTGCGCACCGTGCTTTAGATGAAGGGGCTGTGGTTTTAACTGTTGCCACAGTGTCTTGGCGGGGGGGGGTAACAATACACAATCTCATTCCCGCAACAAAATCGTGTACCGCTTGAAGAAACCGTTACATGATTCATGTCATCCCCGACAGCGGTTCCAGTAATTGAACCAACATCGGGCGTGGAGAGAATCCTTCAGCCCCCTAATCACTCTTCTATCGATTGTGTTCTGCATGGTTGAGTATCGCACCCAGATAGCACCAGCATCGGTGGATAGGGAACAAGAAGAAGAATCACTTCCATAACGTTGGAAGCTGATGAGGCGATCTTTGTTGAAATACTTGTACCGGACGGTGCTCCGAGGAACACTGGCTACACCGACCTACCGTTATGCTGACCGAAACTCAAGAGTGGTCGAAACCTTAAGAAGCAAGGATACTACTCCTGATCCAGGTATCCCAAGAAAGTCTTCATACACATACTCCTCACTCAAATTGAGACTAATGTGAGTCCAACTGACTCTGCTGTTCAAACCAAGAGACAACGAGTCATTACTACCTGAGGGTGCATAAACAATGATAAGCGAGTCCGTGTGTACACCTGATGGTTCTAAAAAGATTCCAGATGTTGCCGGGTCTGGAACAAGTTTCATGTTGGCGTTGTTAGTCAGTCCAACTCTGTATTTGACATCACTAGCCGTTGATTACCGGAAACAAGAAACTATACAATTGCTCTGCGATAACAGAGGAGTTTGTATATACACCTGTTCATTCGGTAAAACAATATGATACCAGCGTTACCCCCTACCTTTCGAGAACCAAAGGTGGCTTCCCATCCCACACCATAAAGCCGCCGTACACGTGTCATATAAAACAATCCTTCGTGGTCCACCACTGCTCAAGCTAGATCCATTTTTATTACCATGCACATGGTATGGCGGCTGTAGATCCTGGCCTTTTACCACCATCGGTTGAAGCAACATCGCTACTGTTGTAAACATGGTCCACACAAGTGTTGTTGTTTGCATGTGATTCCGTATGGCGATTGTGGTTGCTATATGTCCTCTACTCCATCGCTGCTCATGTTGTTTCTCTCCTTCCGGATGGTTTCCGTCTTACTCACTTCGCATGTTGTTAATACCACCATTCGGCTTAGAGTTCAGACAGCGTAACAGTTCAGCTACATGTTGGGCATGATAGTGGATTCAATCCCACGCACGACTCTGCGCAAATGCAGTCGTCATATATGCAATCTGCATACTCATACGCATTGTACAATTCTGTCCATGGACCTTTACAGTATCGGTAGTGGCGTATGCAACACAATTCCGCGCCACATGGACGAAGGCAAACGTCAGTATAGAGTCCCGTCATACACTTAGGAGGTGCATCCACTCGGCAGAAGTAGTTGTTCGGCCAAATGCATTCAGGAATCGAACTTTTTACGTTAAAGTAGTCTCCGCCCGGTGGATTCATTGCACACATCACTGATGCAAGAGTCTCCTGTGGGTTGAATTGTACGTTACTCCCCTCCGCCACAGGACATATCTGTTGGATTTTTGTGAACATGTGTACTGCATGGCTTAACCCTGACGTGGTAAGTGTTGTTGAAGGAGGATTGTACTTCTCATTACAAAATGTTACGTCAGCCTCGCATTGCCGGTTACGAATACAGAGGGTCAGTTTAAGTGTTGCCCTGTCTTGAATCGGACAGGAATGCCCGCTTCCAGCGTGCGACTATGCTCGAGTGGGGATACATGTAACGAGCAAGAGTATTGCAAATGATGCCCACACATGCAGAACGAATAGCCGACCTATTTCACGGCAATTATTAATCCGCAATGAGAGAGGTGGAAGGGGGGCAGTAGATTGACTGCATAATACACCGTATCGAATACTGACTGTTTAGTTGAGTAACCTTACTTGCTGAACTGCTGTAATGACTGACTAATGCATATTCATTGATTGAACAACTCTTTGCTGTATTGTCGTAGCCAATTTTGTCTTACTAACGTTTGTTACATTATCCATACTAGTTGATACGTAGTCACGTTGTCAGACAACGATGTCATTGTAGCGCAACCCTGGTTCATGTTCACTTCGTTTACTGGATCACAATGCTGGATGCACTAACTTGCACCCTTTATTTTTGTTATACCGTATGCAAGCAGCCGTCCACTACCGTTATGGCCCCCCGGATGTTATCTCCCTGGTGGATATCCCGAAACCATCGCCCCCTGCTGGTTCCTTTTTAGTGCGTGTATGTGCAGCTACGGTGAACAGAACCGATAGTGGATTTCGCAGTGCCGAGTATGTGATTTCGCGCTTGTTTAGTGGTTTACTGAAACCTAAGAATCCCGTGCTTGGATGCGAGTTTGCAGGCGTGATCGAAAAGCTGGGCGATGGTGTTACGGATGTGCACGTTGGACAGCGCATTGTATGTTTTAACGATGCCCGTTTTGGCGGGCATGCAGAATATGCACTCGTTCGAGTAAACGATGCCTATACTGTAATTCCGGATTCAATACCATGGACAGTAGCTGCGGCACTTCTCGAAGGCTCGCATTACGCTCTATGCTCGCTTCGTGCAGCTAATGTTGACAGCAACACATCCGTTCTGATTTACGGAGCAACCGGTGCCATTGGATCTGCGGCTGTGCAATTAGCACTTGCCATAGGTGCGCAGGTTACGGCTGTATGCGGTCCGATGCATGTTCGGCAGATACACGGTCTTGGCGCTCATCGCACGCTGGACTACACTACAGCGTTCACAGAACTCAGTGAAAGGTTCGATGTAGTTTATGATGCCGTGGGGAAACTGTCGTGGAAGCGTTGCAAGCCTCTCCTTACTCGTAAAGGTGTTTACATTTCGACTGAACTTGGAGCAGGATGTCAGAATCCATTCCTTGCTCTGGTAACACCACTGTTTGGCGGACGACGCGTGTTATTCCCCATTCCAACGATATCCAAGGCAGATGTCCACTTTCTACTGAACATGCATTTGGATGGGCATTTTACACCCCTGATTGATCGGGTGCTACCCTTTGAGTCCATCGTTGAAGCCTACCGATATGTGGACGCGGGACAGAAAATCGGCAATGTTGTTCTCAGCTTTGAAGGGGGCTAAGCTGTCGCCGGCTTTCGCTTGAGCGCAACGTTCACCAAGGCCAGCATTACGGGAACTTCGATAAGCGGACCAATCACGGCAGCAAATGCCTGTGCAGAGGCCAACCCAAACACGGCAATACTTACTGCTATGGCCAACTCAAAGTTGTTGGAGGCTGCTGTAAACGATAGTGTGGTAGTGCGTTCGTAGTCCGTGCCCATACGCTTACTCATCCACCAGCTTACGGCAAACATGAGTGCAAAGTACGCCGTTAGTGGAATGGCAACACGCACAACATCAAGCGGGAGAGCAACAATGCTCGATGCCTTCATGCTAAACATGATGATGATTGTACCGAGGAGTGCAACAAGCGTGATCCGGCCAATCCGCGGAGCAAAGAACTGCTCATACCATGTATCGCCCCTCATTTTTCGAAGGAAATACCTGGTAAGGAAACCGGCAATGAGAGGAATTCCCAGGTATATGAACACACTTTCCGCTATCTGCACCATGGACACATTCACCTCCGCTCCTTGCAATCCCAGTGCAGACGGAAGCACCGTAAGGAATATCCAGGCATAAACGCTGTAGAATAGCACCTGAAATACGCTATTAAACGCAACCAGTCCTGCAGCATATTCCCTGTTCCCACATGCAAGATCGTTCCACACGATCACCATGGCAATGCAACGAGCTAGGCCGATGAGGATCAAACCTTGCACGTACTCCGGCTTGTCCGGAAGAAAAACAACAGCAAGTACAAACATCAGAAGTGGACCGATAATCCAGTTCTGAACAAGCGAGAGCATGAGAATGCGTGTATCACGGACGGCTTCGCCCATGAGTTCGTACTTCACCTTTGCCAGCGGTGGATACATCATCAATATCAGGCCAATGGCAAGTGGGATATTGGTTGTTCCTGTTTGCATGGATTCGAGTGCCGAGGGTATTTCCGGAAACAGGTATCCCGTTACCACACCAACGACCATTGCCAATACAATCCACAACGTCAGATATCGGTCAATGATGCTCATCTGCTGTGCTTTCCGCTTCAAGCTGATTTTTCAGGTGTTGAACATAGTCGCGGATTTCATCGCGAACACTTCTATACACCTCCATCATCCGTTCATATGGCAAGCCCTGTGCAAGCTGTGGTGGATCGGGAAAGGAACGATGTATTGTCTTAAGGGCTCCCGGCATAAACGGACAGCGTTCACGTGCTGAGTCGCACACGGTAACTACAAGGTCCCACGCTACATTCGGTAACTCTTCGATGCTCTGTGAGTGTTGCCCCGAAATGTCAACACCGGCCTCGGCCATAACTTCTACGGCATGTGGATTGAGTCCATGCGCTTCGATACCGGCAGAATAGACGTGCGCTGTATCCCTAAAAAGTTCCCGCGCCCACCCTTCCGCCATCTGAGAACGGCAAGAGTTACCCGTACAGAGAAAAAGGATGTTCATGGTGCAATGATAGCGGTTAAATCTGTAGCAATGAGGTAACTTTCCGATAACAATAGCGAAGAGAATATCGTTATGAATACCAACATCACCAATTCCTGTGCGGCCTTCTGTAGAGATGCACCGATTGGGGCGTTGCACTCTCTGACTGTGGGTCGCCATCGTAAAAGCAGCTCATGGAAATCAACCGGAAGCCGAACAAGCTTTGCATTCGATAATATGGATGTTGTTTCCGGCGCAAGCTTTCCGGATCACACGAAACCTGCATGTGTGCTGATCCTCACTTAGTAAATCCCTCAACGCAGTTCTCTCAACGCAGTTCTCAGCATGGATGTCATTAAAATCATCGCCGCTGCTGTTGCCGGTCTGGCTCTCTTCCTGTACGGTCTGCAGCATTTTAGTAAGGAAGTAGAGCAAGCAGCAGGTCCACGGTTGCGTTCTCTTCTCGGCAGACTCACACGTACCCGTTTACATGGGTTTATCACCGGACTATTGTCCACAGCCATCCTTCAGAGTAGTACGAGCACAACGGTAATGACCATTGGGCTTGTAAATGCCGGAGTCCTCACGTTTACAAATTCCATTGCCATTGTGATTGGCGCAAACATCGGCACCACCGTTACCACGCAGTTAGTTGCCTTTAAACTCATGGATTGGGGAGCAGTGATTCTTTCATTGGGCTTTCTTCTTTCTTTGGCCTCACAACGCACAGCAATCACAGGCAAGTTGCTCTTCTACTTTGGTTTCGTGTTCTACGGCCTCGATGTTGTCTCCGACGTGGTAACGCCGCTTGCCTCCGACCCTGCCATTATGCACTACCTAAGCACGATCTCGAATCCATACCTTGCAGTAGGCATCGGTTTGATGCTCACGGCTATTGTACAGTCTTCGTCGGTTGTTACCGGCCTTGCAATCGTCCTCCTCCAGTCGGGTCTTCTTCCGTTCGATGCCGGTGTTGGCATTGTGATTGGCAGCAATGCAGGAACTACCATTACGGCATTCCTTGCAAGCAGAGGCAGTTCGCAGGAGGCGCGTCGGATTGCCTGGGCACAAATCCTGTTCAACCTGATTGGCGTACTCCTCTTTCTACCGGCTTTAGAGTCCTTTGCAGCGTTGCTCAAGACTTTGCCAGTTCATCAATCGCAACAATTAGCGGCGGGACATCTTGTTTTTAACGTGGTGACGGCACTGATCTTCATGATCGCCCTTACACCATTTGCCAAACTTATTCAACGTTTGGTACGGAATGGTGGGTAACTATTCACGAATCTCTTCCACGGTTCCTGATGCCGCCTCTTCCATTGCATCGGCAAACCGTTTCATCTCGTGTACAGTTGTATAAACGTTCGGTGTTACCCGCAGTCCACTAAACAGTTCATGAGTAATTGCCACTGTAAAGATGTTGTGCTTATGCAGTAACCACTCACACAGTTTCCCGTGATCTACTCCTTTAATGTGTACGTTGATTAACGCGCATTGCTGTGTTGCATCGGCAACATTGGTGTTGAATGAAACATTATCATTATCTAGCATTCGCGTTATCCAAAGCGAATGCAAATACCGGAGCCGTGCTGCCTTCCGTTCCAAACCAATTGCTTGGGTAAAGGCAATAGCCTCTGCCAATGCATTATGCATGGCTGCACTGTGTGTTCCAATCTCTTCAAACTTCCGGATGTTGGCATCCATTTCGGGCGGTGCTGCCATTAACGGCCAAATACGCTCAATAAGGGGCTTGCGCACATACAACATCCCTGTTCCGATGGGTCCGCTTAGCCACTTGTGGAGCGATGTTCCATACACATCGCAGCCAATCTGGTCACGCGACGTTGGAAACTGTGCAAATGCATGTGCACCATCAATAATGCTTATGCAGTTATGCCTGCGTGCAAGATTGCACAACTCCTGTACAGGTA
>CAZGHI010000042.1:1787-13167 GCA_964525565.1 uncultured Hyphomicrobiales bacterium | reverse complement strand
TGCATGCAAAACCTTCGTCCGCGGTGTTATTGCTTGTTCGTATGCACGAACAACCTGTTCTGGATTCATCAAGGGTACGTCGAAGGTTACCTTCTTTATCACAATGCCATCCCGTCGGGCACGCTGATCCCACGTTGTAAGCATTCGTGGATAGTCCTGTGTGCTTACCACTACTTCGTCGCCACGTTCCAGCGGTATGCCTAACTGCGCCGTTTCCAGTGCTTCGCTGGCATTACGCGTGATTGCCACCTCTTCGGTACTGCACCCAAATAAACCTGCCAGACCACTGCGGACGGTTTCAATGTGTTGCTCCTGATGTCGCCACATCTCGTACGATGGTATCTGGTTTGCCTGCTGTGTGAGTCGGAAAAAAGAGTCTAGCACGCTTCTTGGTGCAGGTGCAACACCGCCGTTATTCAGGTTGGTAATAGATCGGTCAACAGCATAGGCCTGTTGTACGGAGAACCAAAAGTCCTCATCATCAGGATTCCTACCGTCCATACGTGCCAGTTGCTCTGTAACTCTTCGTACATCACCGGTAAGGATATTGGCTATGGGAAACATCTCACCGATGCCTGTTGTGGGCAGCGCAGCTTTAGCTGCAAGACCGGCAATTACTGTTCTGCGATGCATATCCCTGTTCTCCTGAGCATTCTTCTGCTTGGTTTCCCCACGTAATCACTGAAGCATTGCAAGGATAAAGTTTTTAGGCCATGCTCCGCGCTTCACTTAACCCCCACTCTTTGCAGCCCCCCCCCGGGAAGCAACTCACGTCCGGCGAACAGTACCGACCCCACAATTGCCAGACCATCGCTACCGGGCGGAATAGATTGTGATGCTCCGGTGCGCACATCAATGCATCCGATGCCCATCAACGATCGCGGGACTGTTACTACCCTACCATCGGGCAGCGACCGTAGCCCTGCTACCTTCTCTACCGCCGGCGCAAGTGTAACGCTGGTCCATGCTGTTCCATTCGTTGTGCGCATTGCTTTTATTCCATCCTTGTGTCCGGATTGCACGGCAAAAATTGAATGCTCGCTAGCAACATGCTCAATCACGATGCCATTTACCGTTTCTAGCGGAGATGAGATCATCGTCCACGTTTCTCCACGGTTTGTTGTAGAGAGTATCCTCCCGCTGCTGAGTCCCACGCACAGTTCCCCTCCTTTCCAGGCTGTGGACCTATCGTTTACATCTGCCAGCGTCTCGGTAGGGGGCTCTGCCAAGAATGGAATGCTCTGTGCCCATGTTGTACCACCATCTGTTGTCCGGCTCACAACCCACTTCCTGTCAATTCGGCGTCCGGAAAAGCCAACGGCAACACCAATGGCTGACGTAAAGAAATGGATAGACATAACCCTATCTAAACCCAACGTTCCTGGGTTAACCAACTCCCACCGCTTTCCGCCGTTTGTTGTTCGCCACAGCTCTGTTGTATCAACATGTGTGGTTATGGCCCATGCCTGGAGAGCGCCTTGGGCTGCAATGTCTGTACCCCACCGCCACCAGTTGGGCGTTATACAACTTGTATCCCACGACACTCCGCTATTTGTGCTGTACACAGCGTAAACACCTGCTATAGTAGGCATCAAGTCGGCATTGCTCGACGTTATTCCCCACATCGTACCGTCCGTTGCAACATCCAGTTGCATAACGCTATTCATCTGAAAATCCAGTTTCAGGTCAATCGTTTGTGCCGGTGCGAGCACAGCCATTATCGTAAAGAGGAGCAGAACAATCATTACCCAAATTACTCAGAACTTGCTCTGCAACCTATGGCAATCGCAGCCTTAGCGCGATTCAGTATTTTGCAATGATGTTATCACTTGCTCTCCTTCTCGCAGTCCTTTCACAATCACCATCAAACCAGCCCATTGCCGGTATTGTAAACGGCGATACGATTTTCCTTGATGTGTATGCACGGGAGGTGGGCCGTAAGTCCGAACTCCAGTCCATGGCCGGAACGGTTTCGTCAGCCGATATTATGCAGCAGACTTGGGCCGACATGGTAATGCGGGAGCTACTGCGTCGGCAGGCGCAGAAGTATAGCGTTGATGTTACCACAAAACAGGTGGACTCGGTGCTGCTTCGCTCCACGCCTGATTTTGTGCGCAGAGGCTTTGTTAACGAGAAGGGCCGATTTGATGTCCGCTTATTGGAGGCCATGCTCTACAAACCCGACTCGTTAGTGCGCGCACGCATGCCGAGGGCATCGGCTGCAGACCGGGCTGGTAGTGTGGCGTCTATTCAAAGCAGCATGGAAGAACTGCGTGCGCGCGTAGCCGATATGATGCGCCGAGAGCGATTGCGACGCTACGTTACCGGCACTGCCGTTTTGGATACTGCCGAGCTGCGACTTCGGTACAACGAATGGTTGTTTCGCGCTACAGCAGATGTTTTCTACCATCCTTGCTCTACAGTTCGATTCACACCGTCGGAAGCTGATGCAAAAGCGTGGTACACAGCAAATGCAACCCGCTACACATCCAACGTAGAAATGCGGCAGCTCGGCATTTTTATTTGGCCTCTCACCGCAGCCCCCTTCGATTCTACGCTGGTGATTAGAGATATCCGTGCTTTTGTTGCACAGATGAACGGCTTTCATGATTGGCGTCGTAAAGACTCGCTGTGGAACTCCGTGGCAGAAAAGGTAGAATCGGCTCGTGTTCGCCTGTCGCCTGACTCCGCAGTGCAAGCTGAGTTTTACAACACTGTGCGATCAACGCGCGGTGGTAAGGCAGGAACATGTATTGGTCCGATGTTTCATCCCATCGGTATCCACGTACTGCTGATAGACTCCGTAATCGTAACCGGCAAAGGCAAAACGGAGTACGATGTCCGCGTGCTCCTTGCGCCTGTAGAACCGAGCAAACAAACAGCCGATAGTATTCTTGCCGACGTTAAGGCGGCTGCGCAGATGTATGCCAATGGAAGCACGCCGGAACAAATTGCGGCACGTTACGGGAAACAACTCACCGTTTCGCCATGGGTGAAGCCCACCGACCAGCTCTACGAAAGCTATCGGCTTGTTCAGGCTGCCTTCGAAGTGCCAATTGGCTCTATGACGGACCCAATAGATACGCCGGAAAGCGGCATTATGCTGGTGATTCCAATGGATTCTGTTCCGGCCGGAAAGCTCCCCTTTGAGGCTGCCCGCGACATGGTGATTGCCGACATGCGCCGTGAGTATGCCTGCGGCCATCTGGAACCCAGGGCAAAGTCCATGCGCGCAGTTACCACGCGGCTACCGGATGGCAGGATGCTCATTGCAGAGCAAATACCCGGAACATCTGTGTGGAGAGATCAACAAATTGACGGATCAGGTTTTGTTGGTCCGGAGGTGTACGATCCCACGGCATCACTGATCATCCGTCAGAGCACGCAGTCGGGCCTTGTTGGTCCATTCCGCGGCGACGCCGGCTGGTACATTGTGAACATTCATCAAACATCGAAGCTGGAAGGCCCGCCCTTCCACGAGTGGTTGCAAGGCGAAGGCGACTTATACGTGCAGCGCATGCACGAAACCATCTGGGACCAGTGGCTTAGTGATGTTCGTGCACAGGCCACCGTTGTAGATCTGCGGTGGGTTTACTTCCGGTATTAGCATGAACGCACTCCCATCCGTTTTGGTGATGCTGGACCTAGGCAATGTGTTGTTCCACATTGAATTTGAGCGAACCATCCGCGCTCTCCGGGCGCTGCCCGGATACAATGGCATTCCGATACGGTTTGGCGTGGATGATCAAGATACTCTGTTTACAGATTTCGACCGCGGACGGTTTACACCTAACGATTTTTACAATCAGATCCGCACAACCTATGGCATTGTGGCTTCGGACGAACAGCTCTGCGAAGCATGGAATGCCATCATTATTGAACCATATGCCTTTGCCACACAGGTGCCGGCGGACATTATCTACCGGATGCGTGTTGAACTAGGCAAACAGGCACGCGTTGTGTTGCTATCTAACGCATCTCTTCCGCACATCGAGAAGGCCAAGGAGTTAATGCCGGCTTTAAAGAAGCCGGATACCATCCATCTTAGCGCAACCTACTACTCCTATGAACTAGGATTGCGTAAACCCGATGCCGACATCTTTGAACACGTATGCTCACAAGAGGGCTTTGCACCGCAGAACACGATACTTTTCGACGATAGTGCGGCAAATGTTGCTGCAGCAAGGGGGCTAGGCATTCGTGCCAGCAGAGTTATGCCGGGAGATCCGTTCCTTGCGTTTCGCGCGCTCGGCTAAGCGTAATAAGTCCAACAATGTACGACGTTCCGAACGTGAGTATGGCCGTATCGTAGCCATCGAAGAAAGAAATCAAAATACCCATAGCAAATACCGAGGCTACGGTAATAAGACGGCCAACATTAAAGCATACACCGGTGGCAAGACCGCGGATGAGTGTTGGGAACAACTCCGGTATGTAGCCAACCAGGATACCCTGATTAAGGCCAATGCAGACGCTCAACGAAAACGTTAACGTCCACAATAACATACCAGGCGTGTGATCCGGTAAAAACGTGGTTAGGGTAAGTACAGTACAGCCGACATACCCGAATGCCGCTGCCCGTCGTCGTCCAACCCGCTCCGAAAGAGGTCCGCTGGCAAAGCCCCCTGCCACACTTCCCAGCCCAAGCAACATATTCGTTAGCGACCGCAGAGCATTGGCATTCTCCCCCCCCCCAAGTGTGCCAACCCACGTTGGCATCCATACAAACACGGCCCACAGACCTACCAACATGGAACCAAACAGCAGGGTACCTGCAAGCAGGTCGCTACGAAACACCGGCGCAAAGAGGGCATCACGCTCCTGTTGCTTTTCGCGTCGCATGGTTTCGCTCGATGCCCACCACTCGCTTTCGCGCACAAACAACAACACGCCTAGCGACAAGAGCACTGTACTACCACCAACCATATGAGCCAATCGCCAATTCGGGAAACCGGTTGCTATGAGTCCGCTTACAATGAGTCCCACCGGAAAGCTATTTGCAATAATGCCAACCATACGAGCCCGACCATGAGTTGCCCATGCCTCGGTAACAAACACAGCGCTCATCAGTAGGATGCTACCAGCGCCGGCACCCGTAACAAAGCGAACAAGAATGAGCAAGGGTACGTTGTGAACAACGCTCATGATCATGGTTCCCAGAGTACAGAGGAGAACACTGGCAAACATGGCACTGCGCCGACCAACACGATCGCCAAGCGCTCCCATAATAACGGCACCAACTGACCAGCCAAACAAGAAGGACCCCCCCCCAAGCGAACCTAGCTGACCTATGGTGCCTTTATCAGTAGCGCCAAGCAGGTCTAGCGTAATGGGTGGAAGAAACTGACTGAACAGCGACGCGGAGAGTCCGGCGGTAACCGTAGCGAGGTAACAAATCACAAAGAGAAGTGCGCGATGACTCATGTGCAAAGATACCCCTTCGTATTTTCGTCGCACAATCATTCATCGTCAAGGAAGCGGGTGCAATTCCCGCACGGTCGCGCCGCCGTAATGGCCGACGAACCGGTTCACGCAGCATGAAGAAGCTGCAGCCACTGAACACCCTGCATACAGCAGGACATTTGGGAAGGCGAGCCGGGGAGACAGACGCCAAAGTCGGAATACTTGATGGTGAACATTCTACCACCAGCGGTGTTACCGCGCCGTCGCGCTGAACGACGGTTACAAGGAGCAGTGTCATGCGCTTGCATGTTGCTATGTGTTTTCTGTGTTTGTGCCACGGATATGTGTTGGCACAGGACATCATTGGGACGCAACCATCGGTTGCAGCAATTATTCCGGACGGAGATGTGGTGCACATTATCACGCAAACCGTTGATTACAACTTCAACGGAGTGCAAGACGACGATGATTTACCCGCGCAGTGGTTGATTGTGGATCGGCTTACCCTTGAAGAACGGTCAACCACATCGTTGCCATTTGGTCCCATCACAGCCTCACGTCCGGCCATTGACACAGCCACCGGTTTGCTCTTCATTGGCATTGCCGACACCGTTTTTGCCTTTACCACTCGTACACAGCAGCGCAGTGCGGAGGGCATATCTGCTCCCGGGTGCACAGCCATCGGCTACGACAATCGTAATCCCGTTCTATACATCAGCACACGTTCATCGTTTACTGATCCGGGGATTTTGAAACGTATCCACTTACTCACGTTGGAGACGAGCGAAATTGAAGTCGGTGTTAACCCACAACAAACCATCGTGTACCGGAATACGTCGGGGGGATATTCAACCGTAACATTATGCGAAGGCACTTTTGGACAGAACAACGGCGGGCTAGCTTGGGTAGAGCCAGACGGCACGATGCTGTACACAGAGCTTGGCGATACGCCAAACCACATGAAGCTGAGCGACGACGGCAACATATTGTATGTTGTGATGAACGGTTCGCATGCCGTGTTGCTTGTGAATGTATCTACCAAAAGCATTGTAAGTGAAATTCCAACGCCAACAACCGGATTCGACGGTCCGCGAGAAATTGATGCATCGTCCGGATACCTTTTTGTAACCACCTATTCTTCCGCACTGCTTGTGTATTCGTTAGCAACATCGGAGTTGGTCGCATCGGTGGATTTGGGAGCGAAGGCCGATCCTGTGCGTGTACTTGATGGTTTTGTGTGGGTAGGTTTGTCGCTAAAGGCCGACTACACACCCACCGGCAATGTTCTTGTGTTTGCACCTACCCTGGTGAATGTGCGGGAGGAAAGCCCGGTACGTACGTTGCCTGCAATAGCAACAACGGCAAACACAATACAATTGCCATTTAGCATAGCCCCATCTCCGCTTACCATCAGCAGCGTAAGCGGCAGGCTTGTAGGCGGATGGGATGTTAACCACGAAACGAACACCGTGAATGTAGGTGAGTTGGCAGGCGGCACGTATGTTGTGCGAAGTGGAAATAACGTAATGATGTTTACGAGGCTGCAATAATGTTTACAGCAAGACGCATTGGTTTGTGTGTTGTACTTACCGTTGTTTGTCTTGCAAGCATCATTTGGATTGATGTGCCGTTGGCACACTACGTAGCAGCGCACGCCACACCCGAAGTTCGGAGTGCAGCGTTCTTTTTTCAGAAGGTAGGTGAATCACAGTGGGTACTGGGCTACAGTTTACTGGTAACACTTGTGGCATGGAGGGGTGCGCGAAGCCTGGCACGCCGTCATGCTGCGCTATTCACCGCCGTTGCCGCATCGGGCATTGCAGCAAACATCATCAAGGTTATTGTTTGCAGGCCGCGGCCGCCGATGCTGCTGAATCACGGCATCACCAACCCCCAGTGGTTTGGCTTTATCGTGGACTGGCAGTGGAATTCGTTTCCTAGCGGCCATGCCACAACGGGCATAGCCATAGCGTTAGCGGGATCGTACGTGTGGCCACAATTGCGGTGGCTGATGTGGGGATTGGGGCTGGCTATCGTTTTCGCACGAATTGCGAACAACGCTCATTATGCGAGCGATGTGGTTGGTGGTGTGGTGGTGGGGATGGTGGTGTGGTTTATTACAGAAAATTCATTGTGCCGGGATCATATTAGATCCCGGCACAATGAATAATATTCATTTTCTAATCGCAGAAATAATCCCCATAACCGCCTGCAGAATCTTCTTCACCGCTCCCGTTGCTTTCTTTTCCGAAGAAATCTCAAAAAAATTCACGGACTCCAGCCATTTTGAGGAGTTATCTGGATATTCCCAATCCACTACAGCCAGCATCCCTACTCCCTTCCCAATCTCCCCGGGTGTCTGATCTGCCCGCACCTTTATCCATGAAAACTGCCCTAGTGGTCTTTCACCGATGTACGTGCCGTCTAACTCCCATACCTTTACGATAGCATTAGGTGATAGAACGATAGAGTCACGAACAAACGGACCAATGGGTGGCGGAGGCGAGTTCTTGCTCTTGTCCTTCTTCGCCGGTGTGTTTGCCATGCCTTCTCCTAAAGAAGATGATGTGCGTTGCTTCTCACAATACTCCTCAAATTTGACAATGAAATTGGCATCAGTCCATACCCACTTTTAGGTAGATTCACAGAGCAGAATGAACCATCTCATACGCTTCTTGCGCCATATCAACCGGATTTCACACGAGCTGGAAACAGAGCCTGATTGGGCCGAACTGGAGCAGATTTCAAATGCACTCGTCCAACGGGAGTTGCACACTGCCTTTGGCCTGCTGAACTCCGTCGCTGCCGAGTCTGTGTACCTGTCCTTTGCCCATCGGCTTCTCATGGTTCGGTACCACACCCTCATCGGCAATCTCGAATCCGCACAGTCCCTTATTCATGGATATACCAGCGATGTATTGAGAACGCTTCCCCTTGCCGATGCCGCCTGGCGTCACCGAACCGGACTTGTAGAACGCTTGGCAGGGAACCTCCATGCTGCAGTGTCGCTCTGCATCGAAGCAGAGCAGCTCTATACATCCGTTGCAATGGAATACGACGCAGCCCTTGTGCGCGCCGACCTTGGGTTGGCGCTCATCATGCGTGGCGACACATCGGCCGGAATCGAAGCACTCGTTGCTGCGCTGCCCATCATCAAAGAGCAGGGCACCGAGGTTCAGGTAAATGCTATGATGGCCAACCTTGCTTCGGCACGGTTTAAGTCAGGAGATTATCGGGGGGCTGAGACAGACTTCCGCGAAATCCTGGGAAAGCCCCCTTTCCATACCCCTTCGTCAGAAACAGCAGCTCTACTTCAAAATCTGGCCATTATCTCAAAGGCTCAAGGTCGGCTGCAAGAGTCTCTGCACCTGTATCGCAGCGCTCTTGACTGTGCTCAACCCGGCACCAACAAGCTCCAGTACCTTCGTTTACTGAATGGTCGTGCCGATGTAGAGTACCGCTTAGAGAACATCAGTGGTTTTCTGGAAACGGCCCAACAACTACAGCAACTTGTATCGGAAGTTGGTATAGTGCCCCCCCCGTCGCCGTTGAACTGTCGGTTGTGTGGTTCCGTAAACATGCCGTGGAAGGTCGTATTAACGAAGCCCTTCAGCATGCTGCTCATGGCAGGCACATTGCTCGTGAACATCGTCTGTGGGAAGAGCTGGATCAGCTACTGAGTGCAATGCTGGAGTTTTCACTGGACATGGAGACACAGATGGGCATTCTCAATGACCTTGCAGAGCTGCGATCAGAACGCTTGCAGAGCGTTCACGCCATGGTCACAACGCTGCTGGATATTCGCTCGGCTTACGAACGCGAACGTGCAGAGCTTAACCGTCAGCGCCAGATAAAGAACATAAACATCATCGTTGAAACCGAAAATCGTATCGAGCAGCAGATTGCGCGTGACCTGCACGACAGCGTCGGACAGCAGCTTACCGTGCTCGAGCGCTTCCTGCAGAGGGCGGCCACCGATGGTACACCTTCGGCCGACAAAATGGCGGAGATGGCCTCGCTGGCTACCGAATCCGCAAACGATGTGCGCCGCATTTCTCACCTTCTTGCCGCCGCCAATGTAACCGGATTAACCTTGCCCACAGTGCTTGCCGAGCTTGTACACCGCCTGCACATGGCCGACCCTACGCTGACCGCTCAGCTCTACATTAACGGTGCCTCCGAATTCCTCCCCGATGCCACCGCCCGCGCCTTTTACCGATGCGTGCAAACCATCGTTCAGAACACGCTGCGCCATGCACAAGCACGCACTCTGGAAATTCATCTCACCACCATGGCCCACGAAGCCATCTGTATGGTAACCGACGATGGGGTTGGGTTCGATACCGGCGAAATTGGTAAGGGGCTTGGATTGCAGTCAGTTGCAGCACGCATGGAAGCCATTGGCGGAGAAGTTCATGTAGATACTAGCATCGGAAACGGTACTGTCGTAGTTTTGCGTACGGAGTTAAATGTAAGGTAAACTCCCTACCACTGCCATGCGCAGATCGCTGAAGGTGTAACGTATGATTCGAGTGTACTGCATAGACGATCATCCTGTTGTGCTTCGCGGGCTAATCGAAGACCTCCGCGACGATACGTCCATTTCTGTTGTTGGAACGGCAACCGACCCACTGGTGGGCATCAGTGAAATTGAATCCAAAGCTCATAGCATAGATGTTGTCATCACCGATATCGAGATGCCCGGCTTGAACGGTTACGACCTGTGCAGTCGGATAAAGGCTACATCAAATACCAAAGTAATTTTATTTACATATCTAAACAGCGCCGAGGTGGTGTTTAAGGCACAGCGGGCACATGCTGACGGATTGTTGTTCAAGCAAGCCGACGGACGAGAGATTCTCCAGAACATCCACAACATCGTAAAAGGACCCAACACATTTATTTTCCAGAAGCCTGCTACGATAACCCGAAAGCCGTTGAACGATGTACTCACTGAATCAGAAAAGCAAATTGTGCGGCTCATTGCCGGAGAGTGCTTAAGCAGCGCTCAGATTGCGGAGCGCTTACATAGGAGCAAGTACACGATTGACACGCACCGCAAGAACATAATGGCTAAACTTCGGGTACGCAACGTTGCCGAGCTGTTGCACTATGCTACGTACTCCGGCTTACTAGACACCGGCTCACCCACAAACGATACATAATCACTGTACCGTAGCACCAATTACCCGAGCGGTGTTCACATTACAACGGTGCCGGTAAAGGATCACACTACCTTATGAACGTGATCAATCGTACATCATCGTACATACGCACCTACACCCCCAATTCGCATACATCCGGCACCAATCGTAGCATAGCCCCTTACCTTTTTCCTCTTACCAGCAGGTTCGTACCAACAAAGCGTTAAATATTGCATATACCTACAAAAGGTGATGCGAAAAGGGGCTGAGGAAGAATAGGTTTGAAGAGTGAGGGAGGAGGCTGTGGTTACCACGCTTCTTTTCACCGGCAATGAAGCAATGCATTGTTCATAATCAGGGATCAACTTCCATGTTCAGTAGAAGAATATTCCATGCAATGATCATTGTCTGCATAGTTGGCATAGCCAGTAACGGTTGTTCTGGTGTAAAGTTCTACGATGATAAAGATTTCAAGAAAGAATCAGGCATTGAATTCTATGCACCGAAACCGTACTTACTGGTCGAGAAGCACCCGGCTAAAGACGTTGCCGTAAAATCAACAATTATTTATTTGCCTGATCTCACCAAACCAAAGTATGCACGACTTTGCGGTGGTGCAGGTACCGCGGAATTAAGTTTATCGCTTACGAATGGGATCGCACAGTCGTTCGGAGTCAAGTACGATGGAAAACTTCCTGAGACAGTTGAATCGGCAAGTAGCTTTGCGGGAAGTATAGCAAGTGTTGCGAAGGAGCTGAAATCCCATGAACAATCAACGACATTAATAGATAATATGCAAAAGGCACAGCCAGTCTTAGCCAAAATCATTTCTG
>CAZGHI010000042.1:0-1758 GCA_964525565.1 uncultured Hyphomicrobiales bacterium | reverse complement strand
CAACGCGCCGATGGCTTTGGTGGAGCTGGTGGAAGCCATACTTGAGGGCGTTCAGAGAAAACTCGTTCGGGACATTGATCGAGTACAAACCAAAAACGTTCAACAATTTGTAAAGCAACTCAACGAAGCGCGCACCCGCATCGACTCTATAAAAGTACCAGGTACGGCAAGTTCATCAAATGGTGCGCAACGGCTTAAGGATTTGGCAGAACGGATTGAGAATGTTGCAATCATACTCGAACCTTCGAATAGTAAGGCTGAAGCGTCTGCAGAGTTATACGAGATTCTCATAACCGAAGTCGGAACTAGTCTGCGTAGAGTGGAAGTGGAAGTTCGATGAGTGGCTTACGAGTACGGGTTCAAAACAAAGCTGGCTCAGTTACTGGATTCATATCGCGCAATGGCAGCACACCACTGGGACTATCCGCATTTCATGTGTTGGCCGGAGCCAATCGAATTATTGATATCTTTAGCGACACCGTTCAAACGCTAGACAAGAATGGAAGTTGGCAAGCTATTGGACGTACGCTTCGTGGCAGCCTGGGGCGTGGCTCTGGCATAGATAATGACTTTGGCATTATTGACTTTGCCGTCTTCGAGGGGTTGGATGATAGAGCGCTCTTGCAATATCTAGGAAATGAAGTTGTCGTGCACCCGGCCAATACGCTCAATAACGCGCAGACATTAATCAATCAGAACGTATTTGGCTACAGTGTGATTGATGCGATTCGGATTTCGGGCATTGTTAAACAAGTTCACTGCAGTGTCGGCAACTTGTTATTCGATATTTCAATCGAGATCACAAACGGTTATACGCATGAAGGAGACTCCGGTATGTTGTGGGTTGATAGCAATAATCGCGCACTAGCTATGCATATACACGGCAACAAGAACAACTATGCGAAACTGTCATACGGAACGTTTTTACATCGAATCGTTGGCAAAGATCAGTTCTTTACTGTCCGGAACATTGTGCCTATCGCATAAAGTTCAACTGCGTAGTACGTACTGGTTCACATTCGTACTATAATAATCCTCGACTCACCCTAATTGCGATAACAATTATCCAGTTAAGTGGGTGCCCCCATCCATTGTGCATAACGGACGCGATAGGTTTCAAGGTGCACATAGTGAAAGAGTTGCTAATTACTAATTGGTGCGGTTATCCAGTGAAGAGGTTTGATGCATAAGGTTAAGCATTCGTTGTGTTGTTTACATGAATATTTGGCAACACATATTTATTACAAGGAATGCATTGCCCTGTAATTCGGCAACTAGAGCAGATCTTTGAAAGCTGGTTGGAGAGAATCTTCGGCAACCGACGGTTGTAATTCGGCAACTAGAGCAGATCTTTGAAAGCCTGCAACAGCAACGCGATGCGCCTACGCTGTTGTAATTCGGCAACTAGAGCAGATCTTTGAAAGCGCAGGGCGTGTCGTGGCAGCAGATGGGGCGTTGTAATTCGGCAACTAGAGCAGATCTTTGAAAGCAACATATTGCGGATGCAATGATACTGTCGGTTGTAATTCGGCAACTAGAGCAGATCTTTGAAAGCTTGCTACATAGTACACGCCGCCGATAGCATGTTGTAATTCGGCAACTAGAGCAGATCTTTGAAAGCGCAACGCTGCTAGGCAGCGAATCGGCGACGTTGTAATTCGGCAACTAGAGCAGATCTTTGAAAGCTGTAAGGTGGCAAAAATGCATGCGGGGTTTGTTGTAATTCGGCAACTAGAGCAGATCTTTGAAAGCATCGTT
>CAZGHI010000041.1:22688-22900 GCA_964525565.1 uncultured Hyphomicrobiales bacterium | reverse complement strand
ATGGGCATTTCGTGAGAACATTCTGGGCTTTCAGCACACCATTTTCAACCCTTCCCTTTACAACGAGGCTAACAGCAATCTCGAAGTTGTTCGGTTTGCTGCCTTCGAGCTCCACCGGAATTTCTTGGCCGTCTTGATCACGGAGGGTAAATATGAACGTATTACGAGATGGGATGTACTCAGACCCATTTTCCTTAACCCATGTTCCAACA
>CAZGHI010000041.1:19009-22674 GCA_964525565.1 uncultured Hyphomicrobiales bacterium | reverse complement strand
CCAACCGCTGGGCCCGTTTCACATTCGTATACTCTAATGAACTGCTTTCTAGCGATAGCCATCCCACAACAGCCAGGATCACTATCACGAGTGCACCGAATACATAGCGTTGTTTCATGAACGTTGTTCCAAGTTCTTTATTCGTACGTCCATTCGCCACAAATACCACGCAATTCCCATCCAAATAATGAGAACGCAGGCCAACACTACATACATTGCATATTGTTCAAGGAAGTGTATCATAAGCGGGAAGACGTAACAGAGTCCATTAGCTTGGTTATTCTGAAGCGAATATTTACCAACCAAAAAAAGAGCATCGTAAACGCGAATAACGATAGTCCAAAAATCCACTGCTTCGTTGGGTTTAGAGAGTCGCTCGAGAGTGACAACAGAGGACCAGCGTTAACGTCATCGGAGCTACCCGGGTGTAATCCTGGCATGAGCCTCGGCAATACGAAGAAGAGAAATGGTACTACAACCGACCCAACGATACTGTAGGCTGCGGACAAGCGCGCCCTTCTCTGCTGGTCCGAAATTGAACTTCTCAGAAGGAAATACGCTGCATACATCATCAGGACCAAGAAAATTGCCGTTTGCTTAGGATCCCAATTCCAATAACTACCCCAGTTAAATCGTGCCCAAACAGCACCGGTAAGCGTAGCTAGGATGCCGTATAACGTTGCGACGGAAATCATGGCAAAAGCGCTTCTGTCGTAGTCGAGGTTGCCCGTTCGCAAATATCGTATGCCAAAATACATGGCAATCATGTAGGCAATTGTCGCAACCCAACTCAACGGAACATGAAAAAAGAGAAGGCGCCCCCTCTCTGCTAAACCAACAATGTACGGCATTGTTATCCAGGGATCGACGGCAACAATATCTATGGCAGTAAACACTCGGTCAGATTGATTCCTCTTTAAAAGGACAACGAAGGAAGACTGTGCATCTGACTCTGCAATGATAGGGGCGTTCTGAAGGTGTATTACGAATCGGTTATCGCGGGCGTCAGTCCACGAATTTTCGTTCAATGAACGCATTAACACAGGAACAACGGCTGCGGTGTCTGCACGGCTTGCTACAACAGCATCTGTAATTGTTCCCGCAAGTGGTGGGTACAGTCCAAAGAAGAGTGTTGCAGCTACACTTGAAACACACAACAACTTCCACCATTTGGGGTATGGTGTGCATGCGCCCCTACGCCAAAACCACAATGAAACAGTTGTAGCTGCTAGTGTAAAAAACAGCATGATGGCAAATTTCATAGCAACAAAATTACGTGTTTTGGCCCCTTCTCTATGGTTAAGTCTGGAATGAGTCTTGCACTAAAGAAACATGCCGTATTGGTATTAGCTACGATACTTTAAAGGTTAGAATGAGTTTGTTTGTTGCACCTTCCGAACTGGCTGGTACATACTCTATACTGTCCAAAATCTTTGTCATCAACAGTATGCCGAGTCCGTGATGCCTTCGCTCTTCGAAATAGGTGCTCATATCAGGCAGCGGGACGGAAGCGGGATCAAATGGAGGACTGCTGTCTGTGATTTCAATAGTCACCGAATTTTTTATGGCACGAATGGAGATGTTGAACGTCTGAGCTGGGTTATTGTGATATGCATGTTGAATGATGTTCGAGCAGGCTTCGTCAACGGCTAAAACAAGATTATGACATGCTGGTGCTGATATACCGGCATGAACACATTGTCCGAACACATAGTCACGAATACGTGCTAACTGATCGGTAGTTGCCTTAATGGTAAGGCTGGTGTCACGTGGTGAACTGCTCATTACGTACGTGGAAAGGCATCTACTGCCTCTTGAACTGTGAGATAGATGTTAAAAAGCACCGGAAAACCCAAAAGGTCGAAAACAGAAAATACGCGTTCCGTCATTGCGGCAAGCTTAATATCTCCACCCTTTTCACGTATTCTTTCTATGAACACCATAAAAACACCAAGTCCTGCACTACTAATGTAGTCGAGTGCTGTAAAATCAACAACGATGTTAAAAATTCCATCGCTAAGGAGCTCGTAAATAGCTTTTTCTAGTTCAGGTGCAGTATGCGCATCCAAATACCCGGTAAGAGAAATGATTGAACAAGACTCCGAATTCTTGGAAATCTTAAGCTCAAAGGGCTTCATAAGGATACTCCAACAACAGAATGAGTACGAGGGAACGTTGACGATGTTTCTACGGTGGGTCTGATATGTATGGCTACAATGGCAATGTCGTCATGCGGCTCCGTACCATTAGAGAAGGCTTCAACAACATTGAGCGTTTGTTGCAGTAGTGCCTCAGCCCCCTTCCCTACACATTGTGGCATCAGAGCCATGAGGGGTTCGATTGTAAGCTCGTCGTTCTGTTGATTCCTTCGTTCAGTAACACCATCCGTTGTTAACAGACAAACCGTATCACTTTGGATTGGGATGGTGACCTCTTCGAGCATTGCATCGAATTGTTCGGATGGCAGGAGACCAATGGCCGCTCCTCGTGGCACGTACGCTTTCACTGCTTGTTCCGATCCTACTAACACCGGAGTGTGCCCTGCCCTTGCAAGTCGAATCTCTTGAGATTCGCGATTGTAGTCGAGGCAAACAACGCTGATGTATGTGCCTTTTTCCATGGTTCGGTACAGAATACCATTGACTTTCTTAAGTAAGTCGGCAGGCCCCGTTGCACTACGTACCTGTGCTAAAACGATTCCTTTTAACGTTGCCATGTAAAACGACGCTGGTACACCTTTCCCACTCACGTCTGCAATGAGTGCTCCACATGTTCCTCCGGCGAATTCAACGAAATCAAAGTAATCCCCGCCTACCTGTGCTGCAGGAACCATTGTTGCTTCTACTTGCCACTCTGCTGTGCTCGGATAATGCTTAGGCAAGAGAGAACGTTGCACCGATTTTGCTACCTCGATCTCCCTCTTCAGACGCTCTCTGTCCAAGGCAGTTTGCATCAGCCTTGCCTGTTCCAAACCTACTCCGATTATATTACCGAAGGCACTCAAGAGTTGTAAATCATCATACTCAAAGCCGTATTCTAGAGTGCTGAACATAACCAAAGAGCCTAATCGCAACTCATCTGCTGTGATTGGGATGATGATGACTGACCGTATTGTTTTCTGCGGAACTTCGTATAATTCCGCTAATGATTCAATGTGCAACGGTTCGATAGCTTCTTTAATCAGCCGATCGAAGTCAAGGTTGCGGTGTAACTGACCAACATACTCAGCAGTAACGAGTTGTGGTGCTACCACCCGAATGGTGTCTCCCTCATAAATTTCACACCATGCTCCATGGGCACGGCAAACCGATAGTGAATACTGCGTTGTGGATTCTAGCAATTGGTCAACAGTTACACTCTGCGTAATTAACCGTGTTAATCCGGATAGGGCTTCGACTTCACTTGTTTTCCGATCAACGATACCACTATTGGGCAGTGAAACAAGAGCAGCAAAGAACAAACGCACAAAGAGTGTGAAGCCAAATGCACTAATAAGGGCAGGAATAACTGCTCCTTGACGTAAAAACATTTCTGTGCTCAACGTAACCGATGCCGAGGAATTGAATGCTAACATACTCGCAAGAATCACGGTTGCACTAGCTCCACATGCTGTTAGCCATAACAAACGGATTTTTTTGTCAAGGGTTAGTGTAGAAATCCAGTGT
>CAZGHI010000041.1:0-18988 GCA_964525565.1 uncultured Hyphomicrobiales bacterium | reverse complement strand
AGCAGTGAAACAAGAATGCCTACGATTGTAAAGATGATCGTAATTGTTGAAAATGCCCGCCACTGTTCAGAGAAGATTGAACTAGTCCATACAAGTACGACAACTCCACCAAGTACAACCAATATGGATTTTGTAGCTCTATGCCTTCGTTGAAGGTGCACTACGGCGATAAATGCTCCGAGAACAACAGAAAGCACATACACCGATACAGCAAGAACATGTGCTGCAATAGCCGAAAGAATGGTCGTTGGTCTGGCATCGTGAACGTCGATTGGCACCAATGCGGAGAACAGCAGTATGCCAAGTGTGGCAACAGAGAACAGTGTCGTTGCTGAAACAATATTGTCGTACCGTAGATCGGAGGAAAGGCGCTGGGCATAGTACGCAACTACGGCGCCAACGATAGAGAGCAGTGTAAGATAGCTAAGGACGCTGAGTCCGATTTCCACCCACACATTCTCAGTAAACGATTTCCCCGATGTGATGCTCCAAAGCCACACAACCACACACCGTATTACAACTAATGCACTTCCAATCATCACAAAAGATGTGGTAAGTGATTTTCGATGATGTGGTTCTGCTAATCTCACTACAGGATAATAAAAGCTGCTCTACTTGCGCACTATCTCTAAACCTGTTGCTAGCATAACAGGAATTCTGGTATCCCCAGAAATTGAGGCAATTCTGTCGTCAGACCAACCAAGAGATTCTGCTAATTCACGAGCATCTTCAGCGGGGTACACCTCTTCTAATACCTTGCCTTGTACGTAAACGTCCCCTGTGAGGTCTGTAGGGACAACAAAGGCAGAACCTTCAAATGAAATGCGAAGTCCCTCCGTACCATCGGTTACCGTGACCCAACACCCTTCGTCCTGGCAAATCTGCTCTATTGTACCAACAATACGCAGAGTTTTTCCTAAGCGTCCAGATTCGATAGCTTGCGACACCGAAAGCAGGGGCAGGCTGTGGTCAATTGCACTGCCGAAAGTTGTCTGTTCGCTGCATCCGTACAGTACGACGGCACAAGCCAGTGTGAGGCAACACTGAATGATGATTTTCACCGATACGAATGACACGACGTTGCATCCCATAGAGCAAACATACGTTGTGGATTTCATTGGGTACGCACAGCGAACAAACAGGTTCCGTTTCCGTTGGAACGTTCAACTGATGCTTCGATTACGTTCTTTAGTCATGGTGGGTTAATCGGTAACCATACCGTTACTCTCTGAAGCAGCCTGAACCCGATACGCATGACGCAGTAATAGAGCCGGCCACCCTATTACCATGGTGGGAGCCAACTGCCGGACTTGAACCGGCGACCTGTTCATTACGAATGAACTGCTCTACCAGCTGAGCTAAGTTGGCCTACTGTAAAGGACAAAAATACCACATTCTATCATTGAACAATAAATCCGGCGTCGAAAGAACTCCTGTCAGCGTGCCATAGTAATCATTGTGCATTGTTGAAGAGTTTCGATGTAGAGCCGTATATATTGCTGTATGGACTTTCGCTTGTATTGCATAATATAGCGCGGATGTTCAAGGAAATACACATGCGTCGGAGGATTGTCACGATAGAGATGCTTCCGAACGTATGTCTGCAGTTTACCACTCCCAAGAAAAACAGCGGGGTACTCGCGTACTCCAAATGATATATGTTCTTGAAACCATTGTTGTACTGAGGGAGCAAGGCGTTGTGCAAATGAGACATCATCGTAAAAATTGATATTGATGCCATTCTTTACGAAGCCAAGTGGACACAACGAACCAAGGAAAAAATCGTTGAAAAATCGGACCGCCCCCCCATACTCCTGAATAACGTAGCTAATAAACTGTGCCGACAGTTCGCTTTTCCCATGTAGTGTATTTGGTATGTTATAAACATTTTTCAGCAAAACGGGATCTACAAATGGTAAGCCCGTGATACCACCACCAAAACGACCAGGATTTATTCCCCAAACACCAATCCTTGGCGTCGGGTTTGCATAGTACTTATTAACAAACGCTGAAACGGCATATCTGACATCAACTGACCGATACGGATTTAAAACCTCATAGTGAACAGGCAGTTCTACCGGTATGGTACATGAATACCAGAACGAGGCGATACGTTTCGCGAACGACGTCGCTTCAACCGACGTCATCTCTACCCTAGTGATGTTCGAAGCCATACACATTCTGAGCTTTTCCCTGAACATATCGCAGAAAAGGGGCTTCTGTGAGCGCTGACGAGCAAACACGCTGCATGATTTCCGATGGGGTTTCAGTTCTTCCAACTTCATGAACGTTTGTTCGTAGCCACTGTAAGATCGGGGAAAACTCACCTTGAGCTATGTATGTCTTTACATTGGGCATCTGAATCTGTATCGTATCCCACAACATTGCCGCGTATAGCTTGCCTAGTGTGTATGAGGGAAAGTATCCTATACCACCAAAACTCCAATGAACATCCTGAAGGCAACCTTCTGCATCATTTGGTGGAACAACACCAAGCAGTACCGACATTTCATCGTTCCATGCCTCTGGAATATCATCAACACGAAGAGCTCCTGTCATAAGATCTCGTTCGATATGAAAGCGCACAATGATGTGTAGGTTGTAGGTTAACTCATCACTTTCAACACGATTCAACGTCGGCTGCATAACGTTTACAGCACGAAACAGCGAATCCGGAGTTTGGTCTGACGTTTGTTCCGGGAATCGTTCCTGAAATTTTGGGAATACCCATGACCAAAATTCTTCACTTCGTGCTACGATGTTTTCCCAAAAGAGTGACTGGGATTCATGAATTCCCATCGAGGCGCCAGTTGCACAGGAAGTGTATGCCAGTTCGGGACTAATTCCCTG
This sequence comes from uncultured Hyphomicrobiales bacterium, assembly GCA_964525565.1. Classification (GTDB taxonomy): domain Bacteria; phylum Bacteroidota; class Ignavibacteria; order Kapaibacteriales; family Kapaibacteriaceae; genus OLB6. The sequence goes on along the minus strand of CAZGHI010000041.1, from coordinate 16,138 downwards.
TTCATACATACCGTGCCCTGCTTCGTGGATCAAACCAAACAGGCACGATCGTACATCATTTTCACGGATTCGTGTTGTAAGCCGAACGTCTGAGATATCAAAGCTGGTGCAGAATGGATGTTCACTCAGATCAACACGTCCTGTTTCGAAAGAGAAACCCAATTGGGTTATCAAGAACTTTGCAAACTCAAACTGATCCTGTTTTGAATAATATCGGAACAAGACATCATTTCGAACGTGCCGTGAATGTGGCGCGATTGAATCCAATATTCTACGGGTTCCCGACGCTAGAGATAAAAAAGCCGGGTCGAGCTCACGCACAGTTAGGCCAGGTTCGTACAGATCGAGCATGGCATCGTATGGATGCTCACGATAGCCCAGGAGTTCCGCTTCGCTGCGCTTAAGGTCTGTAATCTGTTTCAGTGAATCTGAAAACAGCGCAAAGTTTTTCTCCTGCTTTGCTCGTTTCCAGGCATCCTGACCCAAAGAGCATGCGCGAGCCAGTCCTTGTACATGCGTAAGCGGAAGTTTTAGTTCCCGCTGCAAATCCTCAGCAAAGCGTTGAACTACAGCTCGCATCCGAGGAGAAAGACTGTCTGACTCATGCAGGGCATTCTCTACTGCGCGCTGCGTTTCGGGACTTGTTAGATGTTGATGACGCAACCCGGACAATACCGCTATGTGCTCTGCGCGAGCGGCTGCAGCACCTGCAGGCAGGTACGTTTCCTGGTCCCAACCAAACACAGCAAGCGCACTGTTAAGTCCGCTCAGAACATGCATAGCGGATCGAAATGCGTCAGTCATCGCTTCTGTACACCGGATTATAGAATGAGCATTGCATCGCCGTAGGCGTGAAACCGGTATCCGGAACGTGCAGCTCTGCGATAAGCTTTAAACAAGGCTTCCTTATCTCCAAGAAATGCTGTTGCAAGGAGGAGGCCGGGTGATGCCGGTTGATGAAAGTTCGTTATAAACTTATTGGCGATCTTGAACTCATATGGTGGATAAATAAACTTATCCGTCCATCCTTTATTTGGCTTTACGATGCCGCTCGTAAGCACGCTACTTTCGAGAGCTCGAACAACGCTGCATCCTACAGCATACACATTTCGCTTACTCTTTAAGGCCTTGTTGATGATATCTGCATTCTCTTTTGTTATCTCAAAGTACTCGCTATACATGCGGTGCTTTGTAAGATCCTCGACTTCGATGTTCTCAAAAACTCCTTGTCCGAGGTTCAAGCGTACGTTTGCAATTTTGATACCCTTCTTGTCTGCCGCTTTCAGAATTCGAGGAGTAAAGTGCAGTCCTGCGCTTGGAGGTGCAATGGAACCCACCTTATCGGGATGTGCAAAAACACATTGGTAAGCTTCTTTGTCAATCTCCTCGGCTTCTCGTTTCATATACTCGGGAAGGGGCATGAGGCCGATACGTTCAATCACCTCATGGAGATCTCCATCATACGAAAAACGAACAGTTCTTCCCCGCGAGGTTGTATTGTCTATGATCTCACAGTAAAAGCTGTTATTATCAAAGTATATTTTGTTACCTATGCGTACTTTTCGAGCTGGCTCTACAATCACATCCCAGATCCGTTCAGGGGCTTTAAGCTCACGGAGAAGCATGACCTCGATTTTGGCATTTGTTTTTTCTTTCTTACCGTAGAGCCGTGCAGGAAAGACCTTGGCGTCATTGACAACAATAACATCGCCCTTTTGCATATATCCAAGGATGTCCTTGAACGTCTTCTCCTCAATATCACCGGTTTCTCTGTTGATGACCATCAGTTTTGAGCTGTCACGTGGTTCAGCAGGGTATTTTGCAACGGCATTTTTGGGAACCGCGTACTTGTACTCAGACAGCTTCATGTACTCTCCGTAATGATCAGTTGTGCCGGATAGAATGGGTTGTTCGTAGGCCGGAAAAACTACAAAGATACGGTGTCACCGGGGCTAGGTCAATATCTTAACTTCGACGTTTCGTTATGCGCACATTTGAATTACACACGAACTACTCACCTTCCGGCGATCAGCCAAAGGCTATCGCTGAGCTTGTGCACGGCATTAGAACAAACACAAAGCATCAGACCCTCCTTGGCGTAACTGGGTCAGGAAAAACGTTCACCATATCGAATGTCATTGCTCAGGTTCAAAAGCCTACATTGGTTATTAGTCCAAATAAAACGTTAGCTGCACAGCTTTACGGTGAGTTTAAAGGTTTCTTCCCTAACAATGCGGTTGAATTCTTTATCAGTTATTATGACTATTATCAACCGGAAGCGTACGTTCCTGCAACCGATCTCTACATTGAGAAAGACATGTCTATTAATGACGAGATTGATAGACTACGGCTTCGTGCAACAAGCTCGCTGGTAGAAGGCAGACGTGATGTTATCGTTGTTGCCAGTGTGAGTTGTATTTATGGTATCGGAGCTAAGGCCGATTTCAAGGAACAGCTCCTCCTGCTAAAAAAAGGTATGGTTATCGGAAGGCAGCAACTGCTCTTTCGATTAAATGATATTCACTACTCTCGAAATGATTTTGAGTTCGCTCGAGGGTCGTTTCGTGTACGCGGAGATGTGATCGATATCTACCCTGCTGGCGAAGACAGAAAGGCTGTTCGAATTGAGTTGTTCGGCAATGAAATTGATTCGGTTTCATGGATAGATCCACGGGATGGTCGTGTGTTGGAACGTGTAGATTCCGTTCTTTTATACCCCGCTCGATTATTTGTAACGTCGCAAAGTTCTTTGAACAAAGCGCTTGGTAACATTAAAGACGAACTTGTTGACCGCCTCCGTGAACTTCGAAGCCAAGGCAAGCTAATAGAAGCCCAGCGATTGGAACAGCGCACCCTCTTTGACATTGAAATGATGAAAGAGGTTGGGTATTGTTCTGGTATTGAAAACTATAGCATGCACTTAAGCGGACGTAGGCCAGGCGAGCCACCCAATGTTCTCATGGATTACTTCCCCGATGACTTCCTTCTTATTGTTGATGAAAGTCACGTTACTCTCCCTCAGGTGCGAGCCATGTTCAACGGCGATCGTCAGCGAAAAAGCACACTTGTGGAACATGGTTTCCGTCTGCCTTCTGCACTAGAAAATCGTCCGCTGACCTTTGCTGAGTTTGAACAACATATCAACCAAGTCATTTACGTGAGTGCAACACCAGGCGATTACGAACTCGAGAAGTGTGATGGTGTTGTTGTTGAACAGGTTATACGACCAACAGGTTTACTTGATCCCAGGATTGAGATCAGGCCTGTTAAGAACCAAATTGATGATTTGCTTGCAGAAATTCGACGCAGAACAGAACGGAATGAACGTGTTCTTGTTACCACGCTGACAAAAAAAATGGCAGAGAACTTAACTGATTATCTGCTGAATCTCCGCGTCAAAGTGGCCTACATTCATAGCGACGTTGACACCCTTGAACGTGTAGAAATTATTCGTGGACTTCGGCTTGGCACTGTTGATGTGTTGGTTGGCGTGAATCTCTTACGCGAAGGTCTCGATCTGCCAGAAGTATCTCTTGTTGCCATTCTAGACGCTGATAAGGAAGGTTTTCTGCGCAGTGAGCGCTCACTCATGCAAACGGCTGGCCGGACTGCCAGAAACGTGGATGGTCTTGTAATCTTTTACGCAGATTCGGTTACGGAGAGCATGAAGAGCGTGATCGATGAAACTAATCGCAGAAGAAGTCTGCAAGAGAAATACAATGCCGACCATGGTATAGACCCACAAACGATTTATAAATCGCTCGACGATATACTGCGAAGTACATCAGTTGCTGATATGTTGTCGGATCGGAATCAACGAAAACAAGAACAAGAAACGGCACGACAGCGAAAAGCTGCAGAGCCCCTTGCACGGTACCTTACTCAGGAACAACGAAACGAGCTGATTGATCAGTTGTATGTTGAAATGAAGAATGCGGCACGAGACTTGGATTTTGAGCGTGCTGCCGTTCTCCGTGATGAGATAAGCGCTTTACAAGCACATGATGCGTGATGTATAACTTCGGGATGGTGCGTATTAACAGATAACGGAACGGTAAACCTCGATTAGCCGTTGTGTAAGTGCTGGCCATGAATATTGTTGTAATACCAGTGCATAGCCATTATTTGCCAGCCTTTCGGCTTCTGATTTGTTATGTAGCAGCCGGATAACCGCTGAAGCAAAATCACGAGCGGAATCAGCCAGGAGAAGATGTTCGTTGTTGACTACATTCAGCCCCTCTGCACCAATACCGGTTGAAACGATGGGTACCTTATGTGCCAAACCTTCCAATATTTTGATGCGTATCCCACTTCCACTGAGCAAAGGAACAATTTCAACGCTGAGTGTTGATAGAAATTGAGTGGCATCAGGCACGGGTCCGTGAACAAACACGCGAACACCATCATGCAGCTTTTGTATTGCATCCACAGGCGATCTACCTGCGATGTGAAGCTCAGTACGTGGTTCCGATTCCCATATAATAGGCAAAACGTGTTGTACAAACCACTGTAAACCCTCGATGTTGGGAGCCCATTCAAGACTTCCAATCATGCCAATGCGATACTGTTTGTGATCCTGCAGTGGAAAATCCGAAACATCCATCCCGGTTGGTACGGAATAGATCTTTGCCTTGGCACCAACCATTTCGAACCAAGCAGCATCTACCGGAGAAATGGTAACAACAGCATTGACTACTTCTGCTACGGCTTTTTCAAACCGTTCCAACTGTTTAGCCGTAAGCCGGCGGTAAAATCGTGAAAACACACTCTGCTGCTTGTCTTTGGACAAATGATCGTGGATGCGGTGCTCTATGTTATGCGCACGATATACAATAGGTGGGCAGTGTGTTCGATTACGTTCGCGGAGTGCGCATGCATACCAAACGCTTGGCAACGAGTCTGCATGGATAACATCAAATTCCCCGATGTTAAGCTTCTCGATTTGATTAACAAGATCTTCAGATAGGTAACGATGTACAAAATATGGTGCACGAGGCAGTGCAGCTTGTTGGGCCACCCGTGAGAATAATAAAGACTTTACAGCACCTGTTGCCGAAATGCGAGTATCAACATCTACGGCAATGGCATGAGAACAAACTGACGATACATCAGACACCAATCCATGGTGTCGTTTGGTATTTGTGAAAGCACATGTTACAAAATGACCGGCCTGTGTTAACGACCTTATGGTATGATAGGTTGCGTACATTCCTCCATCAAATGGTTCACGAGGAATGCGTGAGGCAATAAATAGAATTCGTAGCGCAGGCATATATACATTGGGTTCGTCGGAAACACGCTTTGGACAGCAAAGCTAGTACAACGGTCTTCATCACTTTTGGCTCGTATCTTTGACTCGAAATCATGAACCAGCAAATTGAAAATAAGCATATACCAACCGCCAAAGTTGCTTTGATTGCACTGCGGCAAAAGTGGATAATTATTGGGATTACCATCACCCTGGGCGTGGGCGCATATGTTTACACGCGAACTCTGCCGGACTATTTTAAAGCCACTATTAATTGTGTTCCTGCTTCCAATGACCAAAGCTTACTTGGCAGCGCAGCTAGTGGTTTGGGAAGTGCCTTGAAAGACATTGGTCTTACAAAGCTTACCGGCAATAAGGGTAACTCCTATGAACTCATCGTTGTGCTTTTTGCCAGACAGATTCGGGATTCGATGATTACACGATTCGGTCTTGTTGAAGAGTATGATATGGCTGATGAGCCGATGGAGAAAGTTCGTGAGGAATTTGAAGACAACCTCGAAATCAACCTGAGAGCCGAGGGAAACTACGAGATTACCATATGGAGCACGAGTCCACTTCGGTCAGTTGAAATGTGTAAGGCATTTGTTGAGTATGCAAATAACGTTGCAAATACAATCCACCGTCGAGAAGCTATTAAAAACACCGGTTATTTGGCAGCCCGTGTTTCCGTTATTGATTCGGCTCTCGACGCACTAACGGATTCTTTGTCGTACTACTCAAAAACATACATGATGTTTTCCCCTGACGACCAAGCTTTGGCTTCTGCGAAGGCTCTGGCCGACTTTCGTGCAAACGTCATGCAACAGCAAACGATTCTTGGTATCCTTCAGAATACGTATGGAGACGCAGACCCTCAAACCCGTTCTCAGGCGACGATCGTTCGTGAACTTGAAAACAAAATGAAGGACCTTACAACGAAACCCGGTCTTGTCGGGAATTTTACCCTTGGCGACGCTGCCGGTATTGGTGCGCGCTATATGCGAATTCTTGCTGAATTTGAGGCTCATGCAAAACTCAAAGGATTTATCCTCCCCACGTTTGAACAGGCCCGACTTGATCAACAGAAAACCACACCTACGTTGATTGTTGTGGATGACCCCGTGCCCATGGAAAAGAAGGATAAACCGAAACGTGCATTTATTGCATTAGGAACGGGCATTGGTGGAGCGATTATATACATTGTGACCCTCCTGCTGATTACAGCATGGAAAAATCTTATCAGTCGTAACGGTATTTGACGTGCTGCTTCTGTATGGTGTACTGATTGCTGTAGGTGCTGTTGCATTAGCAGCGCTAATCACAGTTATGATTCAGCGACCAAAGGTATGGGTGTCATCCATTATCATAATCTTTGCTTACTTTCTCGCAGACTCGGGCATTGGCATCTCTGTCACGGAAGTCATTGCCGGTGCATTTATCTTGCTAAGCATTGTGTTATGGATTGCTGTACAGCTTGCCAGCGGACGTAAGCTTATACGGGGATGGCCAGACCTTTTCATCTTTGCCTTCATTGGTCTATCAACACTTAACTCAATAGTGGCTGTTGCTAACGATGTTCCAATCGAGCACTGGATCTTTGAGTGGTCACTGTTCTTAATGATTCTGTACTACTTTCCCATCCGTGAGTACTTTTCCGATAGTGAAGAAAGTTTACGTCAGCTTCTCGTGGTTTGTGCCGTCTCTGCCATACTAATGGCGATTTACACAGCATATGACTATTATTCTCGATCAAATAGTGCCTTCGTCTTTGCCTACCAAATAATGGCTTCTCGAAGCAGGTTGTTCGCGCCTGCATTCTATCTGGCCCTGGTGATCTTATTACCAATGATTTTTCATGTTCGAAAGTTTCGAACAAAACTTATTCTGATTGCACTGATTATCATTAATGTAGCTGGACTCATTCAGTCATTCACCCGTACTCTATGGGTGGTTTTCATTCTATCGTACGTTTTGATTATGATCTTCCTGAATTGGAAGCAACGTTTTCGGTTGCTCGCTGGAACAGCAACATTTTTTCTTGTGGCCTATGGAGTTGCAATGACGCTGTACCCGCGTATTACGGAATTGGCCCTAACGATAATCACGAAACGATTCACTTCGTCCACACAACTCAAAGGTGGAGACTACTCTTTTGAAGCACGACTCATAGAACTTGATGCCATTGAATCCGATTTGACGAACTATTTCATATCTGGTGTAGGAATTCGACATGAATATGTGGCTTGGGATCCCATTGTTCTCTATCATATCAAAAAATCCTTCATTCACATTGGATATGCCAACCTTCTTTACAAACTTGGCCTTGGGCTAACAGTACTCCTCATGGTGGTTCTTTTTCTGTTCACCATTCGGATATTCAACATCAGCCGATCCGCTGCCCATAACACCCATATTAATCCCATTACACGGGCAACAGTAATTGGATTATTAGCCTTCCAGCCTGCACTTTATTCCTTTATCCTTGTTGCAGGATTTTTTGACCAACGTTTTGGTAATGCCTTGTTGGCTGTTACGTTTGGATTTTGTGGTATTGTTTACTCTCATATTCAGTACTGTCAGAATAAACAGATCACAACGCAACCTGTATAACAATCGGTGAATGAAAAAGCAATTTCAGAGCGGAGATTTTGGTTCACCTACTCGAATGAGACTACTGAAGATTCTCGTTCTTGTTGTTGTAAGTATTTTTATTGTTCGTCTTGGGTGGCTTCAGATTGTCCAAGGAGGTGCATATCGTTTGCGTGCTGAGGCGCAAGCTATCAAGCAGATAAAGATAGAGCCGTTCCGTGGTATGATGATTGACAGGCACGGCCGGCCAATCGTGCAGAATGTACCGGGCTTCTCAGTAACGGTAACACCGTATCAGCTTACAGAGAGAACAACAAAGCGCCTCGCAAGAATCCTGGGTGTAAGTGACACCGTTATAATGGCCGACGTTCGTCGTGCAGCGGCATACAATCGGTTCAATCCGGTAAAGATCAGTGCCGGTCGGGACATCGACTTTGCAACCATGAGCGCAATCGAGGAGCAGCGTGATTATTTACCTGGTGTGGATGTCATCATTGACCCAAAGCGTCAGTACAACTTCGAGGGGAATGCAGCACATCTTCTCGGATACAGCAGAGAAGTTAGTGAATATCAACTGAAAGAACTTGGCGATGCATACGACCCTGGCGACATCGCAGGACAGACAGGATTGGAAAAGGCATATGAAGTGTATATCCGGGGTCAAAAGGGACTCCAGTTTGTTGCTGTGAATAATCGTGGCCAACGGGTTGCTAGCTTCAACGAAGGCAAAAGCGATGTTCCTGCCAGACGAGGTTTCGACCTGCAATTAGGTCTGGATGCAGACCTACAAGTGCTTGCAGAGCAGCTGCTTAATGGGCAACGAGGCGCTGCTGTTGCTATTGACCCTAATAATGGAGAGATTCTCGCCTTTGCAAGTAAACCTGATTACGACTTGCGGGAACTTTCTGGAAGGCTTTCCCGGGGATATTTCAATCAAATATTTGCTGATCCTCAAAAGCCGCTTTTTAACCGTGCTTCAATGCCGAATTATCCCCCAGGGTCCACATGGAAAATGTTGGTGGCAATCGGATGCCTACAAGATGGACTGATCACCCCTACAACAACTCTCTATTGTGGAGGTGCATACTCATACGGCAATAGGAGTATGGCTTGCCACGGTGCACATGGAAGCATTACCGTGGATCGGGCAATTCAGGCATCGTGCAACGTATTCTTTGCGCAATGTGGAATGAAGCTAGGACCTGAAGGGATGAAGAAGTGGGGCGATTTGTTTGGCTTCGGACACAAAACACTCGCAGACATTACTGAAGAGTCGCCTGGTCTTGTTCCAAGTACGGCCTATATGGACAGGCGATATGGCAAGAAAGGATGGTCGCCATACTCTCCTGCCAACTGGGGCATAGGTCAAGGTGAAGTTTTGGCCACTCCTCTTCAAATGGCTCGATATACTGCAGCCCTTGCAAATGGTGGTTACTTACTTCAGCCCCATGCCGTGCGGTCTATTGACAACAATGTGCTCGGCAGAACGGATATCTTGAGATATTCCGTACAAAATCTTGGGTTAAATAAACACTTTGTTGACTTGATACGACAAGGAATGTATAAAGTTGTTAATGAGCCCGGTGGAACGGCAACTTCTGTTCGTATTCCTGATATCGTGATGTGTGGAAAAACCGGAACCGCACAAAATCCACATGGAAAAGACCATAGCTGGTTTGTGTGTTTTGCTCCAATGGATAAGCCAACAATAGCTATCTGCGTAATGGTGGAAAATGCCGGTTATGGTTCAAGCGTAGCAGCGCCAATAGCTAAGAAAATGGTCGAACTGTATGTTAAAGGAAGGTGGCCGGAAGACCTGAAACCTTTGCAAGCGCCATCGCGACAGTCGAATACCAGCGATACGACATCAACAAAAACAGACCAAAGTCCCCCAAAGGAAGTGCATATTAAACCACGTGGACCATTCATCGTTTCAACGAAATGATCCGATTACTCTTGTGGTTTTGGCTTGTCTGCATTGTTGGTTGTACGCAGAATCAGAAAACCACGATAGTACTGTGGCACTTTTGGAGCGAACCTGCACAACGTGCTGTGCTGGATTCACTCTTAATTGAGTTCGAGCGCCTGCATCCGAATGTGCACGTTAATGCCACTCCATTATCATGGGCAGACGGCAAAACAAAATTGCAACTCGCATTTAATGCCGCATCTCCTCCGGACGTAGTCCATATTGGCATGGACTGGTTTGCCGAATTCAATCAAAGCGACTTGTTTGTGCAATGCAAAGGTCCGTTAGTGCACAATACAAATTCCGTACTGTGGACAGTAAATGTCCGCGCACTTGTAGAATGGACAGGATCTCGTCCACACGCACAGTGGGGACTGCCTTCGAATGACCCCCACAATATTCTCAAGCGCACATTACCCATCATCTGGGAAAGTGGTGCTCCTCATTTCTACACATGTTTGCCCATTTCTTCCACGATGGATTCGAATCTTGTAGAAGCATTGTGGCGACTAAATCGGTATTGCTCAACCGCTATCATTGATAACGGCAGGGCCTTGGACCAAAGTTTCCTACGGGGTGATATCACACGACTATACACAGGAATGTGGATTCTTGACGAGGCACAGAAACGAGGAGTCCAAACCATTCGCGTGGTACCAACAAAAAGCATTCTGAATGGCGATCTTTTAGCAGTAACCAAGCGTAGTACAAAACAAACAACAGCCATGAATCTGGTTGATTGGCTCACCGATTATAAGCAATCGAGCAGATTCTGTCTGGCAATTAGTGATGCGGGCTTTCCTGCTGACACGGCAGTGTATTCTGACGAACGCTTCATGCAAGGTCAGAGGAAACAATTCCTCGAAACACTTCGTCTTTCTCGGCCACTGCCTGAGGCAGCTACATTGTTGACGGTTGAGCCTATCATTGAAGCTGCAATACAAAAGTGCTACTTTGCTACTAGTATTGACGAGGTACGTCTTTACGTTTCAAAGGCACGAGAGCAGCTTCAACGTACCGGATTATAGTAATGATTGCCACTTCTCTGCCATACGAAGAATACTTGGCTCCGAACTATACTGTGGTATCTGTTCATACGTTACCCACGCAAGATCGTGGGATTCGCTGCTAACCGTGTACCGTAAAGTAGCCGCCTTGCAGAGATATCGAATATCGTAATGAAGATGTTCCGGAACATCGTTTGCCGACGGAATCAGGTGAATGTCAACATCAAAAATATCCGAATGCACTAATGCAATTTCAGAAATACCACTTTCTTCTTTTCCCTCCGTTAACGCAACTTCTGTTGGACAACCATTCCCGTCGGCATGCCCTCCAAGTTGCATCCACACACCTAGTTTTTTGTGATGAGTAAGCAGAACACTATCGGCAGTAGGAGATAATAGCCAGACACCACATGTTATATGACCGTGTAAAGTAGAACGGTTAAAACAGTTAGGTTCAGACTCCAGAAACGAAAGGAAACGATGAACCGTAGGGACTTCATGTGGGAACTTCTTGGCATAGACAAGAAGTTCGTCGTATAACAAACGGCGCTGGTTATTCGTCAGTTCATCACGTCCTGCAATCCAGTTTTGCAAAGAAGGTGTATTTTGATGAAGCATTTATTAACTATAGGTCTGTTATGGTTCGTTGTTCTGAATGATGGTAAGCTCTCCGAAGATCACCAACAGCCCCTTACTGATTCAGTATCGGTTAAACCCATTCAAGACAAACGACAACGCACCGAAGAAGAATGGAAACAAATTCTCACTCCTTTTGAGTATCACGTTTTGCGTGAAAAAGGAACAGAACGCGCATTCTCCGGCGAATATGTGTACACGTCCGAAGCTGGAATGTACTTATGCAAAGGGTGTGATGCGCCTTTATACAGTAGCGAAACCAAGTATGACAGCCACTGTGGTTGGCCAAGTTTTTACGATGCTGTTGATTCTAATGCTATTGTTTTAACTCCCGATTACAGTTATGGAATGGTGCGCACTGAACTAACATGCGCTCGCTGTGGATCGCACCTTGGACATATATTCGACGATGGTCCTGAACCTACGGGTGTTCGTCACTGCATAAACAGTGTGTCGCTTTCCTTTCAACCTGCTTCAAAATAGTTTGATCTACGCTGCATGGTTTGATGGGCCGTTGAAGAATTTTCTTGCGAGATCTACCGATTGATGCAGAAGCAGATACAAACAAGGAACAACTACGAGCGTAAGGAATGTGGAGAAACCAAGTCCAAAGATGATTGACCATGCAAGTGGACCCCAGAAGGCTACGCTATCGGAGCCGATATGGAAATGCGGGTTCTGTAAGTTGAGCAGAGCCCAAAAGTCAATATTGAGACCAATTGCCAATGGCACAAGCCCAAGAATCGTGGAAGCTGCTGTTAGCACTACGGGATTAAAGCGTACTGCACCTCCTTCAATAATGGCCTCTCGTATATCCATCCCTTCCTTCATTAGGGTGTCCGTGAAGTCCACAAGCACGATTCCATTTCGAACAACGATACCACCAAGAGCAACAATGCCAACACCGGTGATAACAATGGAAAAGTCAATCTGAAAGAATACAAAACCGAGAAGAACACCAATAACGCTGAATAGAACCGTGCTCATGATAAGAAGGGGCTTACCCACTGAGTTGAATTGCGTTACTAATATCAACAGGATGATTCCCGCAGCAATTCCAAAAGCCATACCAAGGAAATTAGCACTCTCAGCCTGCTCTTCTTGAGCACCTGTTTGGCGTATAGAATATCCTTCAGGCAGATGCAGTCCGGCTATTGCCTTTGAAATATTCTGGTTTATCTCGGTTGGATTGTAACCTTGTAGTACGTTGGAAGAGAGTGTAACTGTGCGTTGTTGATTCTTTCGATTAATTCCCGAAAAGGAGGTTACGTAATCAATTTTTGCAACAGAAGCGATAGGTACCTGCCTAAAATTACCAGAGCTCATCTCCCGGTACGTAATAGGAAGATTCATCATTGCACCGATGTCACTTCTCATCGATTCGGCTACCCGGATCTGCACGGGATACTCATCCTCGCCTACACGCATTTTTGTTGCTTCAACACCATAAAGTGCGCTTCGCAACACGTACCCTATTTGAGCCGTTGTTATCCCTTCTGTATTGGCTTTTGACCGATCTACAGTCACACTTATTTCTGGTTTGTTCCGCTCCAGATCTGATTTTAGATTTTCAATTCCTGGAAGTCGCAACGTGTCCACAATAAGGGTGCGTACACGTTCGGAGAGATTTTCCAGCATTGTAAAATCATCTCCTGAAATTTCGATATTGACATCTTTACCAGTGGGTGGACCGTTTGCTTCTTTATCCACAACGATCTCAGCACCCGGGATATCTGTTAGTGCATCGCGTATTGCAGTTAAGTAACGGCTCGTTTTGGGGTCGGAACGTTTTGCATACTCGATAAAGGCAATGGATACCTTCCCCTTGTGTGGAGTAACAGTTCTATCCGGATTCCGAGGATCTCCCGCCCCTAAGCCAACATTTGAAACAATGGACGTTACATCCGGATTGTTACTGCCAAGTATTCGTTGTACCCGTTGCTCTACAACGCGCGTGACAGAATCTGTTACGTGGGCATCGGTGCCTATTGGCATTTGAATGTAGATGTACGCATAGTTTGGTTCACTTTCAGGAAAAAACACCGGTGGTTTCCCAAACAGTGCCGTGATTACTACAGTGAATACAAAGAGGAGTACCATTCCAATAAGGACAAATGCAGAACGGTATCCGTATAGCACAGTTCGCAAAGTAGCACGATATCGATCCATCAACCACGGAAGCAATCGCTCCTGGAATGGAACAATGAATTTGGGCGTAAGCAAATACTTGTTTGCAAAAAAGAATGCTGCATTAATGAGCAAGAAAACAACCAGCCATGTTGCGCCACTGACTAGCGCTATCGCAAAGACGAGCGCAATAAACAAGCTCAGAGCAATCGCTTTCCGTCGGTTTACATTGTTCTTTGCACCACCCATAAACGCAACAGCGAAAACCGGATTGATGAGGTATGCAACGATTAAAGATGCCGTTAAGGTGATAATCAGAACCGACGGCAAGTACACCATGAACTTCCCTACCAGTCCCGGCCAAAACAATAATGGAAAGAATGGTGCTAATGTTGTGAGTGTACCTGCTACTACCGGTGCAAACACCTCTGCAGCAGCGTATCCAGCGGCTGTCTTTACGTCGATACCCTCTTTCGTATGTAAACGATGCGTGTTCTCTATAACAACGATTGCATCGTCCACAATGATGCCGAGAGCCAGTAGAAATGAAAATGTAACGACAACATTAAATGTGAAGTCGAGCCCGGGCAGAACCATAAATGCAAGAAATGAACTTAATGGCGTTGCTAACCCCACAAAGAATGCGTTTGCAACACCCATAAAGAACATTAACACTAAGGTTACGAGTATGAAACCAATGATGATGGAATTCACAAGGTCGGCGATGTTGACTCGTGTTGCCGTACTCATGTCGTTGGTAATCTTTACAGTAAGATTCTGTGGCAAACGACTCTTCTTGTATTCTGCAACAATGTCTTGGATCTTGTCAGAAGCATTAATAAGATTCTCACCGGCCTTTTTAAGAATGTTCAGAGAAATTACCGGCTTGCCATCTAGTCGAGCAAAACTCTGGCGTTCTTTCGAGGTTAGAGTGACCTTTGCTATGTCTTTAACGTAAACAGCATTCCCTTGACTGGTACGAATAACAGACTCTTCGATATCCTTAACGGTACGAAACTCGCCTGACACCTTAACATTCCGACGAATAGTTCCCAGGCGCAGTTCTCCGCCGGAAATATTAACATTCTCACCACCCAATACTGATGTTACGTCAGAAAACGCTACTCCCAGGGTTTGCATGCGATATGGATCAAGATCAACACGAACTTCAAATTCGGGGGCACCGATAATATCTACGCGACGTATCTCCTTTAACGTTTCAATTTTATCCTGAAGCTCATCAGCATAGATCTTCAGCTTTTCAAGATCTGCATCTCCAGCCACGTTAACGAACATGATTGGAAACTCTGAAAAGTCAACCTCTTGTACGTCGGGACCTTTCGTTAGATCCGAGGGAAGGTCTGCCTTTGCACGATCAACTGCATCAGTAACCCTTTGTTTTGCCACTGTCGGCGTAACATCGGTAGAGAACTCTACGGTGATGATCGAGGCATCTTGCAAACTTTGTGATACAACCTTTTTTACATCGGCAACTGACTTGATTTGTTTCTCAATCTGACGGGTGATAAGATTTTCAACGTCAACCGGAGCCGTACCCGCATTAATGGTTGTTACCAGAATCGTTGGCACAACAATATCCGGGAACTGCTCTTTTGGAAGTTGGTTATACACAACGACCCCAAGGACTAGAATCAGCGCCGTGAGAACATAAATCGTTGTGCGGTTTTTCACGGCCCAAGCCGTTACAGGGAAACTCCTGTGGTGTTGCATTTCGTCTGTTAGATTTTTTTTTTTTCAGATCGTAATAATGAAAAGACTAGCTCACAACGCGTACCTCTTGGCCGTCTGCTATCTGCGTTGCACCCCGCACGACCACTTGTTTGCCTTCAACAAGTCCGGATGTTATCACTGCTCGTGAGCCGTTCACGAGGCCCATTTCCACAGGAACTTTCTTTACGTTTTTGCCCTCGACTACAAACACGAATGTCATTCCATTTTCCTTGACAATTGCTTCTAGCGGCAGCACGATGGATTGAGGAATTACCTGGTCAACAATAACGAGGTCGCACGTTGTATTTGGGCGAGGCAATGGATGAACACTTCGCAAAGGAATCTCTATTCTAAACGTTCTGTTTATAGGATTAACTGTGGGAGATACAACGCCAATTTTATTCTGAACTACGGTTTGTGTTTCGGGAAACGTTATCCGAACCGCATCACCAGATTGCACAGTAGCAACATGTGACTCAGAGAGATCTGCAACAACGCGCAGGTCCGATGTGTTCACAATGGTCATGATTGGCACGCCAGCCATAACAACTTCGCCAGCTTTGGGTCGCAAACCATCGATGTATCCAGATGTAGGTGCTTTAATCTTTGTTGTCTCTAACTGCTCTTTTAATGACGCTAAACGTCGTTCCAACGACTCTTTGTTGTTCTTTGCCTGCAAGTACTGGACTTCGCTTCCCGCTTTTTGTTGATAGATGCGTTCTTGTTTTTCAAACATTGTAACGGCAAATTCAAGCTGTGTTGTTACTTCATCAATTCCACGTTGTATGATGTCAGAATCGAGCTCTGCCAGGAGTTGACCCTTCGTTACGG
>CAZGHI010000040.1:21101-22995 GCA_964525565.1 uncultured Hyphomicrobiales bacterium | reverse complement strand
AGGGTCCGGGGGGGCGGTGCAGGGTCCGGGGGGGCGGTGCAGGGTCCGGTGGGGCAGTGCAGGGTCCGGGGGGGCGGTGCAGGGTCCGGGGGGCGGTGCAGGGTCCGGGGGGGCTTCCTTTACCCGGGACTTCAGTCCCGGGTACAGACGCAGTCCCAGCGCCGCCCTACACCTCCACCACAGCCCCCTCCAACACCCCGAACACCCTATCTCCATTGTGCCTGTGCACGGCCTTCATGCCTGTGAATGTCCCAAAAGCAGGTAGCAGAAGTGTTGGTCCCGATTTCATCGTTGTCAAATGAAAACAGGGCAGGCGTACTGAGAATACGTTCCCACGGCCAACAATCACAGACGGGTGTTTGTGTCCGCATATGGTGAGTAAGGGGCTGGGGTGAGCATCCTCGGGATCGTGAACCAATTGGATGCCATCCAGTTCCATCCTTGTTGATGTGATGATGCCGATGGTTTCTGCAAACAGTGGTACATCACGATCATGGTTGCCAAGGATAAGCTGTACTGATACCGACCAGGTTGCGCGAACGTGTGCAAAACGCTCCCACTCCTGGTTATGACCAGCATGGACAAGATCTCCCACGATGTAAACATCTGCTTTACATTCGCGCACAAGCGAATCCAGTCGCATCAGATCGGCCTGCGCAGCACCGTCCGGCACTGCAATGCCATGTTGCCGAAAGTGTGCGCCTTTTCCAAGATGCACATCACTTAATATCAGAGCGTTTAGCTCCGGAATATGCACAGCACGTGTCCACATCAAACGCAGTTGGTACGATACACCATTCAACGCGACGCTTACGTAACGGCTCATGAGACCTTTCCTGCTATCAATCTCCGCAAGCGTTCCTCCATCCGTTCGCTGCCGAGTGTTTCGCGAAGTCTATCGGCAAGGATGGGGGAGCAGAGCGGTGTTGGTGATGTGATGTGCTTCACCACAATGGCGGAGTTTTTCAGGCGACGTAATGCAGATTGTATGCGTTCCTCGTCTAATTGAAACGTTAACGTCTCGGCCGATGATTGTTGTAGCAGCAGATTGCCGGGGTCGTAGTCACGAAACACATCATACAACAAGTTAGACGATGCCTGTAGATGGCGTGCTTTTTTTGGCTTACCGGGATACCCCTGGAATATGAGTCCGGCTATGCGAGCAATCTCTCGGAATCTCCGACGGGACAGAGCGGATGCATTCGCACTGTTCAGGATATCGTTCGAGAGATTGGTTAATTGAAAGAGTCCTTCCCATTCTCGGGGAAACCACGGCTGATCGGAAAGCAGTTCAAACCCATAGTCGTTCATCGCCATGGAAAAGGTGATTGGCTGCTGCTTGGAAATTCGATAAGCAAGCAATGCCGACAGGCCTTCGTGCGCTAAACGTCCTTCAAATGGATACACAAATGCATGATATCCTTCTCGAGATGTGTAACACTCAATAAGCAACTCGTTTTGCTTTGGTAGAGCGCTCAGTTCCTGTTGGAGTTCAAGAAGTGGTCGAATCCTTTGCAACTCCGGAGTGAGATACTCACCGTGCGCTGCTTCGTTAAGGGTTCTTCGTAGCACGGTACTCATTTGTGTAGATAGGGGAATGCGTCCGCCCATCCACCGTGCTATAGCCCCTTTCGTGCCTGGCGACTCACGCACAAAGGCAGTGTTATCTTTCACATACTGAAGCTGAAGGGCACGTCCGGCAAATAGAAATACATCGCCTGTACGAAAGCGGTTTACGAAATCTTCTTCGATGGTTCCAAGCTGCTTGCCGCGAACGAACGCTACGCTCATCATCATCTCGCTTGCTATTGTTCCAATTTGCATTCGGTGCATCGCTGCAACCGTCTTGCTGCGAACGCAGTAGATGCCATCAGAGAGAACCACTTTGTGGAAC
>CAZGHI010000040.1:15145-21091 GCA_964525565.1 uncultured Hyphomicrobiales bacterium | reverse complement strand
ATAAGCGTGTAATGTGGTGCCACCTTTGGTAATGAAGTCCAGGGTCCACTGCCACGTTTCGTTTGTGATATTGGCATATGCATGTGTTGTACGGATCTCTTGCAGCAACTCGTCGGCGTTGAATCCATCTCCGCAGGCAAGGGTAACCAGCCATTGTGCAAGCACATCTGTTGGAGAAAGGTGCGGTTCACGGGATTCAAGTAGCGACTCTTTGATTGCAACGCGCAAGGCAGCACCTTCAATAATTTCCAGAGCGTGTGTTGGCAAGAACCATGCTGCACTGCGCGCATTCGGTTGGTGTCCGCTGCGGCCGGCACGCTGAAGAAAACGAGCAACACCTTTCGGTGATCCGATTTGGATGATGGCATCAACACTGGGGAAGTCCACACCCAGGTCAAGGGAAGAAGTGCAAAACACAACCTTCAACCGCCCCAACCGCAGTTGGTCTTCTACCCATTCGCGCACATCTTTGTCTAGCGAGCCATGATGAAGGGCCATCACACCTGCATACGTAGGGTATTCTGCCAGGAAGTTTTGATACCAGATTTCGGCCTGCGAACGCGTGTTGGTAAACACCAGCGTACTGGTATTTCTTCGAATAATGGCCTCTGCTTCATGCAGCATGTGAATGCCAATGTGGCCTGTCCACGGATAGCGCTCAATTGTAGCGGGCATAAGAGTGTGAAAGGTAAGGGGCTTCTGCACACGTTCGTCGAATATGTGAACAGCCGAAAGAGCGTGAATGCCATGTAATACCTGCGACGCCTGCGTAAGGTTGCCGATGGTGGCACTAATACCCCAAACACATGCCTTTGGACTTAGTGCACGCAATCGTGCTAATGCAAGTTCTGTTTGTACTCCGCGTTTGGAACCAAGTAGTTCGTGCCATTCGTCAACAACCACCAAGCGAAGAGCAGTGAACAACGATTGTGAATTGGGATAACTGAACAATACGTGAAGACTTTCCGGTGTAATTACCAGTACATCCGGCATTTGTAAACGTTGTTTCTTCTTGTCGGATGTCGCCGTATCTCCGGTGCGAATGCCAACTGTCCACCCAATATTCATCTCCGTACATGCGGTGTTCATTGCTACGGCTATGTCTGCGGAAAGCGCACGTAGTGGTGTTATCCACAATACTTTCAAACCCCGCTGAGCGGGTGGATTTGTCAGTAGCGATAGGAAGAGTGCGTAGGTTTTTCCGGACCCTGTAGGAGCATGAAGAAGTCCGTGCTTTCCTGCTGCAACAGCTTCCCAACAGGCACGCTGAAAGTCGAATGGCACCCAACCTTTACTCTTCATCCAGTCGGTTGGGCTTAGTAGCGGAGAATCCAAGGGGGGGGTGTTCATACGTTTATGAGCGCCCGGGTATCAATGTTCGTTGCCAATTCGTGTGCGTTAGTACCTACAAATGCAATAATGCGAGCTGCCTGTACACGGATGCCAACTTTACGTCGCGGCGCCAACGAGGCTCCAAACAGCTCAACATCAAACACAAAGCGAGGTGCTATCGTTTGCACGTGTCCAACGTTTGTTGTTGTATTCTCGTTTGCCCAGGAAGAAATCTGCTGCATAATGGTATCTGTAACATCAACCCCAACATCAACAAGAGGAACGAGTACGTTATCTTTCCACACACCCATGGTGAATTTCTCGATGGTGCGCGACCCTGGCGCTCGATGCAAGTGCATCAAAACACAACGGACACGAACACCTGCATCGCCTGCCGTCCATATACGCCCGGAAGTTGGCGAGGTTTGAGGACGTGTTTTTTGTAATGTACTTCGAGGTATGTAGTCTCGTCCATCCATCAATGCATCGGTTTCAGCTTCACTGCCAACATGATGTAGGCACACTTGGCGCAGCCAGTCAGCACCGTAAGCATCGGGCAACTCATTCTCGCTTCCTCCAACTTCGAGTGCGTAAGCATCAAGGCCCTGTTCACGAAGAAATCGAGCGAACGGTTTGGTAAAACCGTGCATTGTAAATACTCGCTCGCAACCGGTTTCGTGAACTGTTTGCAGTAATGCCGGCCAATCAGCATGATCGCTTATCGGAAAGTTCGTTGTCTGACGACGAAATCGTCGTACCAGAACCCAGCCACTCACGTCGGCAACAGCGTAAGGAAGACCGGCAAGGGCTGCATCAACGCCTCCGGCGGCAATAACCAGGGAGCGACGCAGATCCGCTCCTCCACTACCAAATCCCTGGAGTGCTATGCTACGGGTAAGCAGGGGCGATGGTGGCAGAATGTGTCCGGACGCTCTGATTGCGGCATGTGCATCATGCACATTCTGATTGGCAAACACGGGTCCTATTGATGTGTCGAGTGACAGTAGAATGCGCTGAGCTTTTCCATAGGAGTAAGCGCGCACTACGCTAACGACCCCATTGTTAGCATTAGACTGCCACCAATCATTCAAAGCGGCCTGCACGTGAGAAGGAGACCGCCATTGATACACCGGCAATCCAAATGTGCATTCCGTGATGAGTGTGTGGCAGGGTACAACGTCGAAGTCCGCTGCAAGCGGATCTCGTTCCCTTTTGTAGTCGCCTGTAACAACCCAAACTTCTCCGTTCACCTCTATACGAACTTGTGCTGCTCCGAGCATGTGTCCCGATGGAAAGAGTGTTACAATTGCATCCTTCATTCGAACCGAATGGGCATAGTCAACCGCCGTTACAGATATGTTCCGACCCAATCTATGCCGAAGTAGTTGAGCGCTATCCGTATGGCACAAATAGGCTTTCATACCGCGTCGGGCATGGTCGCTGTGAGCGTGCGTTATAACGGCGCGTTCTACACTGGACTGAGGATCAATGTAAAAATCGCCTGCCTCGCAGTACAGTCCCTTAGAGGTTAGAGTGATCACGGAGAAAGTTACGATGCCGACGTGCGAACAATGAGAACCATTCGGCTGCATATTCGCATTACCCCGATTGATGTGGGGCCTTTCATGAGCAGCTACAACGGAAAACATGCCATTTGTTCTGCATACCCCGATACATAGCATTTTAATGAGGTTGATACCGTGGTTGCATTCCCGTTTCGGAAACTGTCAAGTACCGACTTAATCTATTCATCTTAGAGGCAGGGAACAGTTTGTATGTTGACGTAAGAATCACACTGCATATGGTACAACCACGTTATTCGAGATTGGCACGATGCTCTATGTAGGGGTAATCATTCCTGCCGTGGTCCGGCAAACACGGCGACAGACTTCAAAAAGGCCTATCAAGAGAAAAGCCTTTCTGATGTTTGGTACCGTAATGGCAAATGATGCACAGGCGGGTGATACCTTTACACCTGACATTAAGTGTGACATTGCCGAAGTTATATGCAGGAATAGCTACAGCACCGCAGCACAAGGGAGGGGTATTATGCATCGTTCCAAATACCCAACGGATCTTGCCTTCACTTGCGCATTGCTTACGGCTTGTACCTGCCAGTGCATGACCACCAATTGTTAAAACAATCAGCAAGAGGACTACCGATAGAGCGACCTTGCAGAATGTGTTTGTAGTACATCATCAGGTAGCAATATGATTAACACCATTGTACACTTCATGATAAATACGCTCACATCGTTGTGCGTACTAGTCTGCGCAATAGGTCCTGGTACCCATCACGTAAATGCAGCAGACACAACGTCGCGTCAGAATAGCATGGTTCAGCTCCATGCGGCGCCGGCATCGCTTACAATGTATGGCGTGCACATTGTAACACTTCGGGCAACGCTTCTTGGTTCTCCGCCGGAACAGAGAGTTGCAACCACGAAGATTCGCATACAGGAAGCATTAGACAACGTAAAGCAAGGCGTAATTCGCGTAGATCACACAGATATTGGTGTAACGATTATGATTGATGGGCGGCCAACGGTTTTCCTTACGTCGCTGGACTATGATCCATCCGTTCATGCCGGTATTGCCGATGTTGTTCCCATCGTGAAGCAGAGACTTCGAGAGTTGGTAGAAGCATGGAAGGAGCAGCAGTCGGTGCCTGATATTCTACTCAGCATTGGTCTGGTGGTTGTTGCAACAATCGTTTACATCGTGATCATTCGCATTGTCTTACGTGCTCGCCGACGAATCATCCGTCGCATATTTCGCAGGACTGTCCGACGGTTGAACCGTCAGGGCATGCACCAAATAACGGGTACCATGCGCTTCGTACCCATGGCCATCGTTCGCTTGATTTCGACCATCACCTAT
Organism: uncultured Hyphomicrobiales bacterium; assembly: GCA_964525565.1. GTDB lineage: Bacteria > Bacteroidota > Ignavibacteria > Kapaibacteriales > Kapaibacteriaceae > OLB6. The sequence goes on along the minus strand of CAZGHI010000040.1, from coordinate 16,879 downwards.
GCTTTTGCACTGTTACTCTTGTATGCCTATGTAACATTCTCATTAAACCGATTTCCAATAACACGCACATTAGGCCATCAAATGAGCGACTTTGTTTACAGCGCTGTTCTTGGTGTTACCGATGATGTGGTTGCAACATTGCCGAATTTAATCACGATATTGATTATCATCTTTATCGCTCGATTCATATCGCGATTACTACGTGGTTTGGCGGCTTCAGTACAGCGTGGACAATTAACGCTGCCTTTGGTGGACAAGGATACTATTGTTCCAACTCGAAGAATACTAAGTGTTGTTCTGTGGGTATTTGCACTCGTCCTTATTTATCCACTTGTACCTGGATCATCGTCACAAGCGTTTCAAGGTGTGAGTGTGTTATTTGGCCTTATGTTGTCGCTAGGGGCCTCCAGCACAGTAGGACAGGCAATGGCCGGAATGGTGCTGTTGTACTCGCGCACCTTGCGTGTAGGCGACTTCGTAACTGTGAATGAAACCACCGGAAGAGTCCAGCGACTGGGCTACTTTGCTGTTCGGTTGCAAACAGCATATCAGGAAGAAGTATCCATTCCTAATAGTGTGTTGATAACGTCGCGTATCGTAAACCACAGTCGGCTTGTTCAGCGTGGTACCACGTTCTCAACTACACTAACCATCGGTTATGACACCTCATGGCGTCTCGTTCATCAAATCATGCTCGATGCCACGCTTCGGGTGCCGAACGTAGAGCAGACAAATCCAAGGCCATATATCACGCAATCTGCACTTAGCGACTTTTATGTTCAGTACACATTAACCTGTGCATTTAAGAATGCAGATGAGCGATGGGATTCAATGAGCGAGCTGCATGCTGCGCTTCAGGATGAGTTCAACAAACATGGAGTACAGATTATGAGTCCGCATTATGTGTTGGATCCCAAGGAACCAAAGATCGTCCCTCCCTCTAACGTGGACTAACATATTCGCATGACCGTAAATCAATGTGTCCTACTGCCCGAAGAACGAGATAAAGCACATGCATGCAATTACAATCAACCGAGCCTGTCACTGAACACGTTGTTTTACGACATTGTTGTGTTAGCCGTTGTTATCTGTTTGTGGGTGTACTCCATCACCAGCGGAGTACATGCTTTTGTAGTGAACAGTGTCGTGGTCGTATCAGAGTTTACCATTGCAGACTCTGACCTGAAGATTTATCACGATAGGCATTCTGTATGCGCATGCCGACAGCATTCTTCTTGACTCTTGCTAAAATTCCCACTGCTAAGGCTTGATATCAGAACAACACAATACTATTGAACAGGTGCTCTGCATGTTCCTACATGGGAACCACTCACACCGCTTGGTACACCGGAATCACTTTTTTGGGGGAAATCTTATTTCCGGAGAATGACACGGTACTTGACAAAGATCTGGTGTTTTGTGATGTAGCCACATTGCAAACGATCGTATAAACCAGTGACCAGGTTGATGCATGCTATTCAATCTGCATTTGTGGTCTTATGTTCTGAGCATTCGAAACAATGATTTGCAGTATTGATTCAGAATCAACAACTGCGTGTCTGAAACAGTGGTTCATGCATTACCACTTTTTGGTGAAGAACCGCATTGCACGCGGTGCCATAGCGGTAGTGCGGCAGTTCAGCATACCGTGCGGAGGGGACCGCTGGCATAGACACAGAGCACAAAGCCCCTTAACAACACATACCTCTGGTCAGGAGAATACCGTCTGTAAGA
>CAZGHI010000040.1:10611-15003 GCA_964525565.1 uncultured Hyphomicrobiales bacterium | reverse complement strand
GCCATCGGGTATCGTTCGACTGTACACACAGCAACTGGAAACGTACGATGCACATCCGGGCACCGGTTTATGGAATTCCGTTTCTGTAGCCGCTCCCGGAGTGATTATAAAACGCATTGGTCAGGTGCTTACCATTGGCTCTACGACCATAGCGTTTGGGCATATTCTAAGCCAGGAGAGCAGTTCATCGGTTGTGTTGTACAGTAACGATTACGGTGAAACATACAAGGCAATTACTGTTTCTGCTGATAGTCTTGGCAGCACCGATAAATGTTCGATTGCCTCCGACGGAACACTACACTTTGTGGATAGAGTCGGGCGAATATGGAAGAGTTCAGATAGTGGTGCATCGTGGAATCATGTGAAGCAGCCGAGCAATATTCAGGCAGGAGCAATCAGAGAGTTAGATATGATTGATGCCATGAACGGCGTTTGTGTTGACGGTATTCGTGGCGTGTATTTTACAACGAATGGATGGGCATCGGCAATAGCCCCCTTACCAGCATCACGCCCGATAACAAGAACGCAACCAAGTATGTTGAATGGCTTTGCATGGTCACGCAACTTATGGCTAGTGAATTCCGCTATGATCATGCATGAGGGGGGAGACTACTATCGCACAGCCACCAACGATTTGGTATGGGAGCGGTGGGATAGCGTTGTGGTCTTTGCCGTGTCACCAAACAAGAAGACCATGGCGTATTACACTACCGACAATCGGTTGGTGTATTCGCATGCCGACGGGACCCGCTCTGTGATTCTTGACACGAACTGCCCATACCCACACATGATACGGGTTGTGGATGATGCCGTTATCACGTATCGTCCGGATACCGGTCCAATAGTGTACAGTAACGGAAGAGTGCAATCCATTCGACCATTGGATAGCAAGCAACAGATTACAGAGCCAACAAAAGCCGACAGATTGAAACGCTGGGGTGTGTTAACAGCTTCAGTCGATGCTGAAATTGTTGACGTGTTACGGGCTGATGACAAGGGGCGATGGCATCGCGATACTGTTTTGCGATGTGGTCCGGTACGGAGTGTACGTGTGCTTGGAACAGATACAGTACTATTGAACACCTCCCATGGCACTACAGCATATCTCGCAAGGCAGAGAAGAACCATACCGTACACCGTGAGTAACCCGTTAGGGCGATTCTTGCAGATTCCATTATCACGCATGCGCATATCCATGTGGGCAGATGCATTCGACAGTACTCACCGCACATGGTGTGAGTATGTGGTGATCGGAAACGAGTTTGTATGTGCAGAGTTGGTGGACAGTACACGGGCAAAGGTGAGGTCGCGTCTAGAGAGCCGGAAAATGAGTGTTTCTGTTGTAGAGTCTTTACTCCGTGAATTGAACGATGTGGCAGATCGTTTACCTACTGCTTTATTGGTGCCATATACAGCAGACGTGCAAAGCGAGATGAGCAGTATTCTTGATACACTGTTTAGTACGGATGCATATTTTGATACGTACGATGTGTACCGCCCCCCCCCTGCACCCGAGACGCAGGCACAATTGTGCTTACAGGAGTTTAAAAGGTCTGTAACAAAACTGGATGGGATGTCTGCAGACACCATAGCGCGTGCACTTCGTGCATTTCGGCACGTACCGCACGATGGCCATAGCAAGTATGCAATAGAGTTTCAGAACAAGTCAGGTCGGATAGCACGATTTGTTGTAGACAGATCTGATGAAGCCCACCCACCGCTTATGTTACCATGGACTGGGTGGGTTGACGGCGTCGAGTGGAACAGTTACCACCGAGGTTTAACAGACCTTTTTCTGAAAGGAATGCCATCTGACGTAACGCCCGGCCGTTTTAAAGACATGGCACGCGGAGCATGGTTTTATATCGGAGTGGCAGCGTATTTGGATGGGATTCGTTATGGCAGGTGGCATCGTTGGTCAGATAGGGTGGTAACGCCTGCAGCCCGTTGGTGAATAAAAATTCATGGTGCCGGGAGGTAATATGATCCCGGCACCGTCAAGTTATCCACAACTTATCCACTACCTTTTCAACACCACAGCCTTCAATGTCACATCTGCGCCACTTGTGACTCGAACAAAGTAGAGGCCATTGACCAATCCACTTAGGTCTGCCTCCCAACGCCCATCTGATATTTTTACTGCTGCCATAAGCCGCGATCCTGCAAGATCAAATACTTCGACAGATGTGCTCAGATCCGTTGTTAGCACCGTGATCCTTGAAGTTGATGGGTTGGGAAACACTCTAATGCTTTTCATGTTGGCATCGTCAACAGACGACAAACCTTCCGGTGTAGAAAACACAGCGTACGTACCAGCGCCGTTAATCTCGCCGGCAACAGTTAGAGAGCTGTCTCCAGCAAATGTTGTAAGAGGCTCCCACTTTACGCTCGTTTCGTTCCACTTGTGTAAACGCGCATACCTTCCCTTTGCAGGTAACTTCCAAATTTGTACAGTTGCCGATTTCAAGCCGTCCAACGGGCCGTCTCCACCAATGGAAAACAAATCAGAAAGCAGTTCTTCGCCTTCGCCAATTCCGTCGAAAGGTGGTGGCACAAAACCGCTGGCAACTGAAAAGCGTGTCCCTCCAAGTTTTACATCTGGTCCTCTAAGAATCTGAACGCCGCCATTGTTCGAATAGATGTTTACGGCATTCCCGGATTCGTACATTGCTATCCGAATAGATAGGTATGCCGTGCTATCTGTGGTGAGTACTGGAACCGAGACTTCAGCCGTTCCACTTTCATGTTTCACAGTGGTAACGTTAGCATCGTGGCCGTGGCGCTGGTAACGAAGTGTCGTGGATGAACCGGAAGCGTTGGCAACAAAGAACAAGTATCGTGATGTCAGGGAAACGATACTTGCCTCAAGATCGAGGGCTATATCCTGTTGACTGTGTTCCGCCCACTTTTCGGTCCCGAATGATGGAACAATGAGTTCGCCATTTACAGCACGAGCTATTGAACTTGTTACAGCATCAAATCCACTTCTTCCATGAACCTTTATGATGTTTCCAGGCAACATGCCCAATACGCGGAACATCCCATCATCTGCTGTTTTCCCCTGATAGGATAACTTTTCACGATTCGTTGCACTGCGCAACAAGTCAATATCAATTTCCCTGAAAGGAACTCCACCATTATGTACTCGCAGACTCCCTTCACGTGCAGTGGTATTCCGAGTTGCATCGATTATTTGGATCTCCGGTTGATAAATGCATGATCTGAAATTTGTCCAGTAATCACGCGGACCCACAATGATACTGTCGCCCGGAGACCTTGTACGATCTACAGGCCGTAGAATTCGTGATTCTACACGAGTAGTACCAATGGTTTCAGTTCGGGTGTATGAGTCACGGTAATGTTCCCAGCAGGGCCGACGGTGTGTTGTGAATTGAAATGTTGCCGAGTATAAGTCGTCGCCGGTTGTTGTCCATACGGTATTATCAGAAGACAACTCCGTTGTCATTCGCGAACGTCCCGGAATGTTGTTGTCAAGGTAGTTGTAATGCATTATGCCAAACACCCTGCCAGCAGTGCTAGCTCTTGCTAAAGTTCCACCCTCGCCGTTGTGCCAGATCATCCACGACGAATATTCATCAACCCACCCAAATACGAGATGGCCAAGTTCATGAACGAGAACAGGGACAACGTTCATGCCAACACGTGCAAGCCAGTCAGTCTGTGAACTTATGTTTCGATTCCACAACGGCATGCCGTAATGTGCACGAGGCATATATGCGGCGTGACCTAGCCATTGTGTTGCCCACCCATAGTAGAATCCACCGAGTTGCGTTACGTGAGGCCATACGGTGTTACTTGCCTCAAAGGCAATATCTCTAGCACCCCAACGATCCTTAGAGTCAAGGATGATGACGCTTTCGATAAATGCCTGACCGTCGGTTATATCTAGCAGTAAACTGTTGCTCTGGCGCAACCACGACATCACTGTATCAACATATTCTCGAGTTGCGTCCCACTCGATGCACACAACAAACCGAAATCCCTTCATACTGTGTGTAAGGCGAGCTCGCTGATTCTGAAGGTTGCGAATTTCATCAAAAGCGAAATCACCGTTTGGAAGCAGGCGCCGACTACGAATTGTTTGTACATACAGTGTGTCGAAGCCCGTAGGCCGTTCTATTTTATCGGTGGTTTCAACCTTTACAACAACTTCAAACTCGACAAGGGCAGTACTATCCAGGCCTAACTCACGTAACAGTAATCCGGTAACGCGGCCATCAGCGTCGGCTACACCAGAGGTCACAAACCTGCGGTTGTCGCACTGCACCGCGTACATTCTGAATGGTACGTTACGAAGCAGGGTACCATTAATATCAACCAATTCAATGTAAAACGGCTCCTCAGTCGGACGTAACCTGTCTAAAATCACGG
>CAZGHI010000040.1:0-10586 GCA_964525565.1 uncultured Hyphomicrobiales bacterium | reverse complement strand
ACGGCAACAGGGTCTATGGTTTGCCGTGGTCCATTCCTTGATCCGCCGAACCAATTGCCGCCAACAAAGCCCCCTGAACCAATTACGCCCTCGGGAACAGAAAAATCGGGAAGCTGACTCGGACCGATGACCTGTTCGTTGTTCAGATCAATCAACTCCATGTACGTATCGCGTCCGACAACGGCCGTGCCGCTGGTATTATCAACATTTATAAAAACCGGACGCGTACCCTTTGGCAGGGTAACCAAAATTCCCCACTCGCCAGTGACATCGTTCCATTGGAAGAGTCGAGTTGCATCGAGAAGTAAGGGGACTCAGTTGTAAAAGGCGCCTTGGATAGGGTCTAATGAAAACCCACCGGCATTCGTGATGTCGGAGCATTTCTTTTCGTCATTGAGCAGTACCTGCAAACCTTGTTGTCCATCTTGAACCATGAGCACTGAATTGTCATGTACCGTTACATGGAGCGTATTCCCCGTTGCAAGCTGCTCACACATCTTGATTATCTGTTGTTGCATCGCATCTACAGTAAACACTCCATTTGCGGTGCCAATCACATACAAACCGTTATAAAATGCAGCGCATGTTGCTACCTGTATTTGTGGAATAGCCCATACCTGAAACCAATCGGTTCCACGGTTAGGCGAAAAGAACATAGCGCCAGTACTCGTGATGGCCATGCAGTTCTGTGGCCCCGCTGCGATAGCCTTTATATCATGGTCGGTTATCGGTTTCTTTCCTACAGTCCACGTTTTCGTGTCGGTATCGTAGCGAGCAACGCCTTGCGTAGTGCCAGCAAATACCGATAGTCCATCGGTAGATACACACGTAAGAGTTCCGACACCAGAAGGCAGAGATATTGAAGTAAAAGTTTCGGCTATAGCAGCAACGTTCCAAATCATGAGCACATACAACAATGCCCTCACTTTGTGCATGGATTTACTCCAAGTAGTTCAGTAATGATAATGGTGTTGTCAAAAATGCAGCACTTCTAGCACAATTGTCACATAGTGGGAAATAGACTAATTGTTATATTTCGGACAAGAATATCTGAATAACGCTGGAGAAAAAATGTTACGATACATTAGTCCTCTTATGATAGCCCTGTTACTAGCGTGTAATGGGGAAAAGAAGTTTGAAACGCACGTTTCTGAGCCGGACGTTCCGTTAACGGCAACAGAAGAGACAGAACTATTTGAACAGGCAACTGCCCTATTTGGCATGCTACCTTCTTCGATGCCCGGGTCTGAGACAGACACCCCTGAGCGAGTTGCCTTAGGACGTGCACTATTTCATGATGTTCGCCTTTCTGTCAATAATTCACAGTCATGTAATACATGTCATAATATCAATGATGGAGCTCCAGGTGTTGACGGAGAAGCGACATCGTTGGGGGCGTTCGGAAAGCCTGGAGTTCGTAACTCACCTACTGTGCTCAACGCAGGCTATCAGTTTGTGCAGTTTTGGGATGGAAGAGCGGAAAATTTAACGGAGCAAGCCAAGGGGCCAATTCTGAATCCGGTTGAAATGGCGATGAACAGTGAAACGGATGTTGAAAAAAAACTCTCCGCTATTCCGGAGTACCGTGTTCAGTTCTCTAAGGCATTTCCAGACTCGAAACGGGCAATCACATATCAAAATGTTGCCGAAGCTATAGCAGCATTCGAACGCACGCTCATTTCTCGGTCGCGCTTTGATGAGTATATGTCCGGAAAGAAAAATGCGATATCAAATGCAGAGAAACGTGGACTTAAACCATTTATAGAAACAGGTTGCATAACATGCCATGTTGGACCTGCACTCGGTGGTACTATGTATCAGAAACTTGGGTTGTTGCACCCATACTCATCACACGACGCAGGTAGGTACGATGTAACGAAAGACCCATCGGATAGCATGATGTTCAAAGTACCTATACTCAGAAACATTCAGCTAACCAGCCCATACTTTCACGATGGTTCAGTGAAAGACCTGCCAGAAGCCGTCCGCCTTATGGCATGGCATCAGTTAAACAAAAAGCTAAGCACTGATCAAATTAGCTCTATTGTATCGTTCCTTGCTGCATTATCAGATCCAACAAAAACATTGGTTGGTTTCAAATAGCACACGCCCTATACCTACTCTGTGGTATTGATTTTCATCCTTATCTGAACGAAAGTATGAGTAACGAGAGAGTGTTTGCTAACACTCTACACTTCGCTGTCTGTAGGGTGCTTCTTCGTTGAAGCTTCGGTAACCAAGTGTATGGAAAACATGTAAGAGGATGCATAATGCATGATGCAAACGAAACATAATGCATTATATGCTTTTGAAGTCGATAGATCGTGAAGCGTCACAGATGTACGTCGTGCACTTCTTCGATTGCAGTTGACAAGAAAGTGCTACATTACCGAAGTTGGAACATTGTTCACCGGAGGCAACAACGTGAAAAGCATGCAACACAAAATCGAGGAGGATGTGATTCACTGGCATACGCTGAACCTTTCTGATGTGTACAGCCGTATTCGTACTACGGAAGATGGTCTTACTTCCAGTGAAGCACGCGAACGCTTGCAATCCGTTGGGCGTAACACGCTGCCTCACAAAAAGCCACCAACGCTGCTGGAAATATGCCTACGACAATTTAAAAGTCCATTAATTTACATATTGTTACTGGCAGGAGGCATCTCCGTTGCTGTGGGCCATGCTGACGATGCCGTTTTCATTCTGCTCGTGCTCCTGATGAATGCAGCCATTGGTGCCTATCAGGAAATGAAAGCAGAGCGCAGCAGTCAGGCATTGCAGAAACTACTGCATATCAGGGCTTCTGTGCAGCGCGACAACGATGTTCAGGAGGTAGATGCCGAAGTTCTTGTTCCTGGTGATATCGTGTGGTTAGAGTCAGGCAATCGAGTTCCGGCTGATCTGCGTTTGATAAGTGCACATGGACTGGAGGTGGACGAATCACTCCTTACCGGCGAGTCCATTCCTGTGACAAAAGATCCGGCATGGATTGGAAAGCCGACTGCTGCACTTGGCGACAGGTTAAATATGGCGTTTGCCGGCGCCATCGTAACTCGTGGTCGGGCAAAGGGTGTCGTCGTACAAACAGGAGTCCACACCGTTGTCGGTGCGCTTGCTGTTGATGTACAAAGCACTTTTGGTGGACGTCCGCCATTACTAGACAGGATGGAAGAGTTCTCCCGTGCTGTTGCCATTGCTGTGTTGATCTCTGCAAGTCTTGTAGGTCTGTTTGGTGTGTTGCTTCGCGGCTTCGGCTGGATTGACATGTTTATGTTCTCTGTTGTTCTGGCTGTGTCGGCCATTCCGGAAGGCCTGCCAGTTGCACTCACTGTGGCTCTTTCGGTGGCAACAACCCGAATGTCAAAGCGGGGTGTTATTGTACGCAGACTTGCGGCTGTGGAAGGCTTAGGTAGTTGCACAATGATTGCCAGCGATAAAACCGGAACACTTACCTGTAACGAACTCACGGTTCGGAATGTGTACTTGCCAGATGGTACAGAAGTCTCTATAACAGGAACAGGGTATTCGCCGGAGGGAACCGTGCAAGGAGCTAACGGTGAGCGGCTGAGTTTGATACCAAAGCCGCTTACTGACCTGGCATACGTTGCAGCGCTGTGCAACGAGGCCGACCTGCACAAGCGCGACAGTGATTGGGTATGGCATGGTGATCCAACGGACGTAGCACTACTATCGTTTGGACACAAAGCTCAGGTGATTCGCGAACAGGCACTGGAACGCTATCCACTCGTACACCAAATCCCTTTCGAACCAGAGTTGCGCTATGCTGCCACCTTTCACACCGGCGAAGGGGGGGGCTTGATATGTGTAAAAGGGGCTCCCGAAAAAGTGCTTGGTATGTGCTCTGTTACTGCTGCTCAGCGCGAACAATTTCTTGCTCATGCTGAACACATGGCAACGCGTGGCTTGCGTGTTCTGGCGCTAGCCCGAGGTATCACCACTGCCGATAATATCATGAGTGTTGATGAGCCGCAGAATCTGGACTTTCTTGGCTTTGTTGGCATGACCGATCCTTTACGACCTGGAGTAGTAGAAGCAATTCAGGATTGTCGGAAGGCAGGTATTACCGTATGCATGATCACCGGCGACCATCCGGTAACGGCGCTTACTATTGCCCAGGAGCTTGGTATGGCTACTACTGCAGATCAAGTGATCACCGGTAACCAGTTGGCTCAACTCTCCAGAGAGGAATTGGTTGAAGCCATGCAACACGTTCGTGTATTCGCACGGACCTCGCCTCGACAAAAACAAGACCTGGTGGAGGTAGCCCGAGAAATCGGTCATTATGTTGCTGTAACGGGTGATGGCGTAAACGATGCACCGGCACTCCGACAAGCAAACATTGGCGTAGCAATGGGAAAGGCAGGCACTGATGTAGCGCGGGAAGCGGCAGAACTGGTTATTGCTGACGACAACTTTGCCACTATCGTAGCAGGTGTTGAAGAGGGAAGAATTGCCTACGACAACGTGCGAAAGGTTGTATTCCTGTTGGTGAGCTGTGGTGCAGCCGAAGTGTTAATGCTTGGTTTGGCAATAGCAACGGGATACCCTGATACTAATGCGGGTGCGCTGGTGCTACCGCTACTGCCGGTTCAAATACTGTGGTTAAACTTAGTTACGAACGGCATTCAAGACATTGCTATAGCATTTGAACCTGCAGATGGCGATGTGCTTGCGCGCCCCCCCCGACCGGCCTCGCAGAAAGTGTTTGACGCCGTTATGATCCAACGTACTTTGGTATCGGCATTGGTAATGGCTGTTGTAAGCTTTTCAGCATTTGTCTATATGGTGGAAGAAGGGGGCTGGAGTCATGAAGAAGCACGAAATGCTTTGCTGTTGCTCATGGTTCTCTTCCAAAATATTCATATCGGAAACTGCCGATCAGAAACGCGATCGGTATTTGTGATGAATCCGCTCAAGAGCAAAGCCCTACTGATTGGAACACTCTCGGCGTTGGCTGTGCATCTGTTGGCTATGCACATTCCATTCACTCAAAAAATGCTCAACATTGCTCCTGTAAGCCTGAACACCATGCTGGCAATGTTTGCACTAGCCCTTACAATCGTTGTTGCGAACGAGCTCCAGAAACTTTGGATGCGAACTAAGCGTGCTGCATTGGCGCGCTAGCAGGAACAGTGAACATCATCGGCATTTGTGATTTGTCCACGGTTGTTTAATTCCAGCTTACAACAGGCAATCATTGCATCGCGCACACGCGTACGAGCACGCTGAACACGCGACTTTACGCCTGACTCTGACAGGCCAAGGTCACGCGCGATTTCACGTATTGTTTGACCATAAATCTCGTTTCGCAATAAGGCGTCCCGCTGTTCCGGTTCTAGCGTATTCGTCATTGCAATCATGCAGCCACTAAACTGCTGAAGTTGGCTTGTGTTTGTTTCATCGGGCAAGACGTCCGCAACTTCTTCAGAGTTTATATGATTACCAGGTTGATGCCGACGATAGTGATCGCGAATCTTGTTCATGGTAATCTGAAACATCCACGGAAGCAGAGCATCTGTGCTTGCCAGCGATTCAATCTTTTGTAGCGCTTTGAGCAGCGAGTCGTGTACAATGTCTTCCGCCAAAACATCATCGTGAACCCGACTCCTTACAAAACGAAGGAGTCGGGTACGATAGTCCAGCCACATATCACGAGTAACGTCCATAATAAAGCTATGACTGCTTAGCATGAGCACGTATTGCTTCCACCTGTTTTGCTGTTGCAACAGGTGCAACCACAGTTACATGAGCACGAGGTCGTGCATCCACAAGTACAACCACAGGTGCTACCACAATTGCATGCTGCGTTGCAGCAGGTGTTGTTATCATAATTGTTCATTGCAGCTCTCCACAAACTAAGAAAATGAAACATGTTGTTTTGGAGTTAGACGCACTGAAATGGAAAAGGACGCAGTTCTCACCAAAATTTCGCCAACGACGCTTAGATTGGTACCACAATGAAGTTTCCATAAATACTTGGGGTACCACGGTGAAACGATCAACTGCACACGATCGGTCGTTAATCTTCATTCTCCTGGCCTTCATCGTTATCGTTTTTGTAGTCTTTCAGACTCTGTTGGACAACACACAACTGCCCAATTTCGCAGTCAATGTAACGACCAGCATACTCGGATCTGTGATCACCATTGCATTAATGTTGATTCTCCTACAGTTCCAAATGCGAAGTGAGCAGGAGAAAGATTTCAGAGGCAGGTTATTTGAACGCAAATTGGACTTGTATCGCGAATTTCTTGTGTTGGTGTTTTCACTTGATGATGACAACGTAATCACAAAGGATGAAATTCAGGAGGTCGAAAACAAAGTAGGCGAATTGTCGCTTGTGGCTTCAGGTGAACTAATAGGCATATGCTCCACCGTGATAATGCAACTCAAAAGCTACGGTGTGCTCTATGTTCGGTCAATGACTGAGAAACAGCGTAACCACTACGTTCAGAACATTGGACCCGTGAGTACGTTTGTTTCGTTAGATCAATTGGTACAGGCTATTCGCCATGATCTCTCTGTTGTAGAGGGTGATGTTTCTGAAACGATTGAGCGATACGTGGGAATACCGTTCGATAGGTTTCGTATGGTTAAGGATCCGAACGTTGTAGATTAACCCTCTGTGGTTCGTTCCGGTACCCTACTCCAACTGTACCACGTAAGGCAAAACCAGCACCAAACGATCCGCTGCTACCCCACGAACTCCAAACAGCCGCGGAAACGCCCGCTACGGAGAACACACCTGGGTAAATGTTGAGAATTACGGTCTGATCGTGCTGTCCGCTTATCGTGAGGGATGCCATTAGGGAGTTATTCTTGTCCCAAAAAATCCCTCCTGTAGGTACAAGGTTGGTTGAGAGTACCCGAGCGCGCGGATCTACAACGTAGAGATTGCGGCCACGAGCTCCTGCACCCAGTGAAACGCTGTTCTCACCATCAATTGAACATGTTGCGCCAATCATGTTGCTCATACCAAAAAGGTAGAATATGCTCCACCGGTCTTGTTCGGGTAACATCCACTTCATGGAATAGTAGAGGCCGTTGTTTCCAAGCTGAAGGTGAGGGAATGTGATAACAGGAAGGTGACTCCAGTCGCTCATGTGCAGCGTGTGAGCAAAGAATCGAGCTATATCATCGTTGGAAAAGAGGAGAACACCCAACCAATCAAACAAGAGCAGGTCAGCTACGGGGTCGGTGTTGTACCCCTTGTAATCTTGGGCTTCCACAGCTTCGTTCAGAATGTGGTACATGGCAATTGTACCGGCGGCCCAGGCACTTGGGGCCGACACTCCATTGTGCGAATACCATTCTTCGAGCATACGGTACGTTACTCCTCCGCCAATCAGATGCAATTGATAGTTCGGTACCCATTGACCACCTTCCTTCGATAGCGTTAGCGGGAGAATCTCGGTTTTCAGAAACTTCCACCAGCCAATCTGTTCAATGGTTGTGATTGGGTGAACAATGCAATTGTCCCACACATTCCGAAGCCCCTTTCCATATGGAAGTTCCAGTATCCTCCGGTCTCGTCCGTCGAGCTGAAGCACATCATAGCTGCCGTTTATCACCACATTCCACGGAGTGAACATGCTCATGCTGCCGTATGGGAGTGGATGATAGAAGAGGTAGGGGGCTTCGGCAGATGCCGCAGTTTGCGGCTGACCGATGCACACGAGGAGAATGGCCAAAAACATGTGCGAAGCTACACACAGCATGTGCCAGCTACAGAAAAGGGTATCACACTCTAACGAGCAGTTGCCGCATGGAAGTGCATGCTATTCGGATGGAAATATTACCTGAACAGCGGTTAAAGGAAAATGTTCAATCCACGATTACCCTGATGCTTATACAGTAATAATCGTGGACATCATGAGCTTCGCTCCAACGTTCGATATTACAACGGACGCGACGGTAGATGAAATGCAGCAAGAAATTTTCACCGCTCGGTGAATAAGCTGATCAGTTTACTGTTATCAAATTTCGAACGATTGGCGATTCGCACACGGTATTATCGTTCGATTCGATTGAGTGTGGAAACCAGTGTGTGATTGTCACATTGAGACCAATTGCACACAAGAGCGCAGCGCATTGATATTGCGCGTCGCTGTTCCTGCAAATTGGAATGAAGTGTGGTCCGCTAATCCAGGTGTCAAATGTGCAGGCGAATGCAGTAGGATGTGTCGGGACGACACCGTAGGTATTGCATCGTTCATGGAATTCACCTGTGAACCAGGAATGAGGTAAAGGAGCGAAGGAGTGGCAAGTATTCCTCGGTAGCGCGAGGGCAGAACCAACGATGTGGTCACGTTTCGACAAGTGGTAGAGATACAGGTAAGGGGCTGCTGAAGATGTAGTTGATAGATCGAAATTGTTGATTGATCGGAGGTTGTGTTCGTTACCGAATCGAGCACTATGTATTGTGCATTGTTACGTCTGTAAAGTAAATTACCGTTTTAATCCAGGCGTGTAACGCAATCTTCACTCTGATTGTATGGAGCTATTCTGTGAATCGTACTATTCTACTGGTTGGAATCTTCTTTAGCAGTGTCACGGCATTGCTGGGAGCCAGACCAATACTATGCGACGGCGACGCAGGGAATCATGTCCATAATCAAGCGTATAGCACAAAAAATCGGTATTGGTGCAACGTTTGTTGTGCGTGGATACAATGCTCTGCCAATACCGAGCGGCAGATAACGCACCGTGGATCCGGTTCGGAGGAAAACAAAGCACAGGTCAATTCATACACAAGGTACCCGGGATTGGAAATAATCCAAAGCGACACGATTGTGATTTACGACACCGTTGTTATCACAGATGTTGTGTCTGTTCCATGTCCGGACATTGTGGTAGAATGTCCGAAGGGATTTATGGAGTATCGTAACGGCGATACAATTAAATGTGTACCAGTGCCAAAACAGACCGGGGAGCAGAGTAGCGACCCGTGCCTCGCGCCCATCTGCATACAGAGAGGAATTGTAGTATGGAATGATACCTGCAACAAATCTGTGGTACCTAACAGCAAGAGGTTTCCCATACGGTGGGAGGATGCAATCACCATCAAAATAAACAAAGTTGTGTACTTACTGCGTACAGTAGTTAAGGACGGTAGAACCACATGGTATCTGGGTGCATTCCGAAACGGCTATATAGAAAAGTTTAAAGTGAACGGCAAGTACGACGTATGGCGCCAGAACATACGGTTGCATGCCAAGGGCACCGGCAAGTTTGAGCCAAAAGATTGCAGGGACTGCTAGCGGGTAAAGGGGAGTACATAGCGTAGATATAGTTGTGCGACACCCAGCTGTGGGTGATACCATTCTGTTGGCAATAGAGAAGCAGGTAAATGATAGCCCCTTACTCAGTTTTTGTTCTTGGCAACAAGTGAACACATCGAATAATTGCCGTGCCACACACCTTCAGATTTCTGGAAGGCATTTGCACAGAGTGGTTGAGCATCACAAACGTTAGATGAACCTAGATATCGTGTGCACGCACAACTGGGAGTTGCTTGGACTGGTTCCCATTGTGTAGATAGCGTCAGATTCTTGGCATGTTGCCGAAAGCACAGGCAAGACACCGCAACGATCGCACGATTGTTTCATGAATACAGTTTCCCTTTATGAGTAATCCAAACGCCGATAGTGCCATGAGAACAAAGTAAGGGTCGCAGCGAACATGTCTTAAGGACAGAAGCGGTCAGTCATAAAAAACGCAAGTATGCCGACAGAATATCATAGCACCGCGCAGGGATGAGTTGTGTGAGACACGGGCACAGTTATCATATTCAAGGGGAAGAATAGAAGTGCCATAACTTATCGCAACGTGGCACTCGTACGATACTGTGGGCCGAAATCGGTGACGGATACAGGATTGTGAGGATGAGGGGTTCTAATGACGTGGGTTGATTATGAACAAAAATTAATGCAGCCGGGAGCTAATATGATCCCGGCACAATGAACATTTATTCATTTGCGTTGAGCATGGTGCTGTTGGCTGTAAAGTCAGCGTTATCGGAAAAGATCACAACAGCATCTGCAACTTCGTTGTTCACTGTTTCGATACCACCCACTCTGTAGGCAATACGTGGTGGTAGTGCGCTATGGAGAAGAACAAGGTGGCGCTGGTGCTGTTCACGCTCGGCAGTCGTCTCGCTGTGTTTCTCTGTAAGTGCGAGCTCGATGCTAGTGTATTTGTCTTTGATTTCTTTTCTGTGTTTCTGATTGGCATTGTTGTGCTCCACGTAGTATTTATGGTTGCTGTTCTCACTAGCAAGTGTGAAGTGTGCGGAGTAATGCATTTACCTCTGCTTCGTGCTGTCGCAGCCCATATCTAAGCCATCCTGCAACGCTTGTTTGTAGTATTGTTCCGTACGAGCACGATTGCCTCCAGTTCAGCCAAAGCCCCTTGCTGTTTCAGGGACTCTAAGTGTTGATTCGGATCAACAATATTCTTCTGCAGCTACTACGGAACGACTTATGTCGCCTGCGCTTGCTGTTCTCGCATCACCTACATATTGACAAGATTCGCAAGAGCAACCCGCAGCATTGGCAGGTAAA
>CAZGHI010000039.1:14281-23050 GCA_964525565.1 uncultured Hyphomicrobiales bacterium | reverse complement strand
AACATGCAAGAGGTGTTTCCTCCCGATGTTTTTGACCGCCGAAGGGTAGAGAGCTCACCCTATGCAAGTGTGTACGACAGTGCCTTTTGGTTCACTAACCAGAAACTCCCACTTAGGCCTGAGGAAGAATTTGCATATCGAGAGATAGAATCGTTTCGTGAGTTTCCTGATAGTTCAGAATCTGGATTTTTAACTGGCATCTTTCGTCCTGTTGCATGGTTGGCAAATACACTTGCACGCAATCCATTCTCGGGTTTTCAGGACGTTTTTCGGAATAATCGAATTCACGGACCATATCTGGGTATTGGTTTGTGGTTTAGGCCAGACACTGTACTTGACGTCCGCGCACGATGTGGATATGGAATAAGTGACAACCGATGGTACGGCTACCTTGGCACAACCTACTTTCCAGAACACCAACAACGATGGTTCATTGGCGCAGAAGCGTATTCTCATCTGGACAGACGCGACAATACTACGTTCATCAAGACCGGACTTATCACATTAACCTCATTGTTGTTCGGCAATGACTATGGCGACTACTATTACTCGAACGGTTGGGGTGTGAACGTTGGATATGGGTGGGGACAACTCGTGTTTATTCCGGGAGGCCGTTTTGTTCGGCCATCAACAGTTCGTATGTATCTCAAGTCCGAATATCACTTATCTGCCGCCTCGCGTGAGTCTTTCTCTCTGTTCGGTGGCACGGAGATTCGTCGGGAGAATCCTGCAATTTTTGATGGCATGTACAGCACGATTGGATTAGAGGGGATGTTCTCGTTTAGGCCTGAACGTAGAGTTTCCCGACACGGTGCCTTGGTACAACTTGAACACAGCATTCCAGGAGTGATGCGTTCTGATGCCGCTTTTACACGCTTAGAATGCTTTGCTTTTACGAGGTTGACAACCTTTCCAAGTTGGACTCTGGACGTAACCGCATCATTAGGGTATTCCATGGGCAGCGTGCCACCCCAGAAATTTTTTTCATTGGAAAGTGCTGTGAGCGGCATTGCTGTTCCAAACGTATTTCGTGTGATGCAGGTAAAAGAGTTCTACGGGGACAGGTATGCCACAATTGGACTTTCACACAACTTTGGTGAGATAATTCCTGGTTTACTGCGCATTCCCAACGTTGCTGCATTTGGTATTGAATTTATAACCTTTGGAAACATAGGTTGGACTACGTTCTCCGCTGCCACGCGTGATTTCACAAAAACAACTCTACCAACAACTGATGTAACGCAGGAGCGCGTGTACTACGAAGTTGGGCTGGGTGTAAACCGAATACTCTTTTTCTTTCGATTTGATGTTACCAGCAGAATCTCGCAACGACAGGAACCGCAATTTCGGTTCACGCTTAGCGGTGCAACATTTTAAAGCATGGGTAGCAGGGAAGCAGCAACAGATACACGTTATCGTTGAACGGTAAAAGCCAAGCTTCCAGAGCCGCGGTCGGTTGCGATCATAAAAATGTAGGCGCCAGAGGTAATTGCCTCAGGCATTGCCATCATTGTCGTTCCTTGGTTTAGGGTACCGTTGAACAGTGGGATTGTTTTCCCACTATCTGTTTGTACCAGATGCACTGTTGCGTGAACGTTTTCGGCAACAGCAACCACGGCACGATCTCCATTGATACTCATCTGCACTCCAATCGGCAGTCGGTCGCGCTGTACAACTCTTTGTGTATAGTGTACGCTCGGAATAAAGGTTACCGGAGTATCTGACTCATCATAATACAGGGTACCAACAATCTCGTTTGATCCATCTGCAATGATTGCAACCTCGAAGTCACCATCTTCCAAACTTCCTGAACGAACTTCAGCTTTAAGATTAATTGCAGCTATTGGGGCTCCACATAACCCGTCAACCAGGTACAGTTCCCGCTGAATCCCGTTTGTTGTTCGAACAATCACCCTATCCCAACATGAATCAGCGTTTTGATCTACGAGTTCAATCCGCGTATTGCGTCCTGCAGAGTTCAGAACCTGCACCTCTACTGACTGCTTAATCTCGGCAGCCGTGAGCCGAACGCTAACAGCGAGCACACAAACAACGAATGTTTTCATCACGAGCTGATTTATGAAATGCGACACGGTCATTTTTTGTGTGGGAACATACAACAAAAGAGTAACTTCACCAACCCTTGGCAAGGGGTTCATAGTGATTAACCAACAAACACACAACTGGCGGCGTGCTGCGCTACCTTCCTTAGGTAGTCTATTGTTTGAGAACCGTGTGCCAGGGCAACTCCCATCCGACGGTAGGGATGGGCACTCGGTTTGCCGAAAATTCGAATCTCTACCGATGGATCTTCAAGTGCTCTATCCAAACCCTGAACTTCCGGCGAATGACTATGGTGCTCTGCAGCCAGGATAACCGCAGAGGCTGCGTTGTACAGAACCTTTTGGGGTGCAATTGGATATCCCAGTATAGCCCGTGCGTGAAGCTCAAATTCATTCAGTGGAATACAACCGGCTAACGTAACCATCCCTGTATCATGGGGACGAGGAGATAGTTCAGAAAAGTACACTTCGGATGATGTGAGAAAAAACTCTACCCCCCATAATCCTGTTCCCCCAAGTGCATTTGTGATTTTTCTGGCGGCGTCCTGGGCCTTGTTCAATAACACCGGATCTACAGCATGGGGCAGCCAACTTTCCTGATAGTCACCACGTTCCTGACGATGTCCGATGGGAGGACAGAAAATGGTTCGTTGAGAATCGGCAACGCCATTATCACCTTGTGTTACAGTGAGCAACGTGATTTCGCTTTCAAAGTTGATGAACTCCTCTATGATAACTTCACGAATGTCGCCCCGAGATCCGAACATGGCACGTTCCCAAGCAGGTTGAGCTTCTGCAGCAGTGCGAACAACAGATTGCCCCTTACCACTAGAACTCATCAAGGGTTTTATAACATGCGGGAAACCAAGATGTTCAATTGCCTGCAAATAATCCTGCTGGGTTGTTGCATACATATACCTTGCTGTTTTCAAGCCCAATACAGTAGTTGCAAGGTCTCGAATAGATTTTCGGTTCATCGTCATATTAACAGCGTATGCTGATGGCACTACCCGATAACCTTGCTTTTCATAATCGAATAAACGCTCCGTACGTATTGCCTCGATTTCCGGAACAATGATATCCGGTCGTACCTTGTTGACGAGTGTGTCGAGGGCGTCGCCATCGAGCATATTCACTATATGGGCTTCATCAGCAAGCTGCATTGCAGGAGCATCAGCGTATGCATCCGCAGCATGGACGCGATGCCCGTAACGCTTCATTGCAATTGTAAACTCCTTACCCAACTCTCCACTGCCTAACAGCAATATCTTCATAGTATTCGTTGTGCCGAAACACATCAGTTCTTGTAAGAAAACCTTAACCTGAGCAAATATTACTACGCTTTAGTGAATCTCGCTATATGTGCCCGTGAGCATCAATGTCAACTGTTACCCTAACAGAGGAAACTGCATACTCTCTGTAGTAGCGTTGCAAAGCGTCCCGCAATAAGTATCGAAGACCGGAGCCCGAGGCATCGTTTTGTTTACGGCCTTTGATAACAATAACCCTGCGATGACGGTGCCGAATCCAGGCAACGGGAGGTTTCTGTGCAGAAAACCGAACATGGATGTCGCTCTCAACGGGGATCAGGCGGGAAAGGATTTCGGCGGCACGCTCTACGTCTGACTCGGTTGCTCCCGAGCATTCAATAACGCAGAAGCGAGTGAACGGTGGATACTCCGAAGCAGAGCGTACGTCGAGTTCCGCCGATGTCCATTGGGTAAAGGTATTGGTAACAGCCGCATGTATGGAGGGATGCATTGGTTCGTACGCCTGAACGATTACTTCGCCTGCTCTGTTTGCTGTTCTGCCGGCACGACCAAAAACTTGGATTAACAGTTGTACCGTTCGCTCTGCTGCACGGAAGTCTAGATGGTGTAATGACTGTTCTGCTCGAATCACACCAACCAGTCTTACACGCGGAAGGTCTAGCCCCTTAGCAACCATTTGCGTTCCAACCAGAACGTCTATGTCTCCACGAGCAAATCGCTCCAATACCTTTCGGTGAGCCGCTTGTGACTTCATCGAATCGGCGTCCATTCGTTCAATAACCAGAGGTCTGTTCAGCGAAGTATTCATTCGTTGAACTGAGTGTACCAAATCCTCAACAACACGTTGAACGCCAATTCCGGACTCGCGCATCTCAATACCGCCGCAGGTTGTGCAAACTGATGGAACCGGTTCAGTATGTCCGCAACACCGCATTAAGCCTGGTTGTTTGTGCCACGTAAGATTAACATCGCAATGCGGACAGCGCAATGCAGTTCCGCAATCTTCACAAACGAGTTGTGTTGCATACCCTCTGCGATTGAGAAACAGGATTGCAGAATCGCCTTGTTGAACATGGCGTACGACTGCTTCGGCCAACAGATCACTTACCGTCCCTGTCATTCTCTGCTTCCTGCGTTCTTCGGTAATGTTTACGCAACGAACCGTTGGCAGTGAAGCCCCATCCGCACGCTTCGAGAGGGTTAGTAGTTCATACTTTCCGATCTGCACATTGTAGAGCGATTCCAACGATGGCGTGGCAGAACCAAGAACAATCGGACAACGTTCAATTGAACCACGAAGAACTGCAACATCTCTACCTTGATATCGTGGTGCGGGATCTTCTTGTTTATATGAAGGTTCATGCTCTTCGTCTACAATTATTAGCCCAAGATCCCGTATCGGAGCAAACACTGCGCTACGTGCCCCGACCACTTTCACGGTTCCACGTTGAATACGTTCCCAAATTCGTGCTCGATGTCCCGGACCCATTGCGGAGTGAAGAACAGCTACACGATCGGCAAAAAGTGCGTGAAACCTATCGTGCAGTTGTGGTGTAAGCGATATCTCAGGTACGAGCATTAAACATGTGGTTCCGCGGTTGAGGGCATGTCGGATAGCGTGTTGGTACACCACTGTTTTTCCACTACCCGTAATGCCATGCAGCAAAAACGTCTTCGTGGCGTTGCCGGGTTCACTTGTGGAGTTCATTGCTTGTACCAGACGCTCAACAGCCGCCAACTGTTCAGTATTAAGGTTCAGTTCGGCTTCGTTCCGAGAAACCAAATCTCCACTCATTTTCGTTGGCTGTTGCTCAATTGAAATATTCTGAACAGTACAGACTCCCTTTGCTATCAATGCTTCGACTACTGACGGTGATACGTTTGTGCTTCGGGTGAGCTGTGAAATTGGTACTGGCGTATGATGTTGTACATGAGCCTGATAAATCTGACCGAGAACCAGACTTTGTTTTGGAGCCTTACGATCGAGTTCATCAAACACCGATTTAAGACGCTCTGAATCGGTAACGTACTCCTCTGCCAACGCCACCGCTCTCGTTAATCGGGGTGAATACTGTTCGTCCACGTCGGTATGGATTGCAATGATGCCATCTCGTTGCAAAGCATCCAGTTGTTGGGCCACATTTGCATGCTTCAGACGCCGTTGTAAATAGCCAACCGTAACGTGGGACTGGCTACTAAGCAGCACATCCAGCAAGGCTGCCCTACGAGGTGCACGATTCCGCATCTCTTCTATGTTGATTGGGGTTGATTGCGGCAGCAGCTCCACCCGGACTACAGTTGACGGCTGCAGACCCGGCGGAAGCGCGGCAAACAATGCTTCTCCCCACGAACACAAATAGTATTCAGCAACACGCTTGGTAAGTTCAAGTACAGAAGGCGGAATAGAAGGGGAGTGTTCCAGAACCTCGGCAATTGGCAAAATGCGACGGTTCGGTGTGTCTGCAGAATGAACAACAATACCGGTTACCGTTCTCTTTCCCAACGGAACCAAAACTCTTGTTCCTGCCTGCACAACATCTGCGCTGCTGTAGGTAAGTGGTTCCAGTCGTGGCAGGGGAACAGCTACCGCATAATAAAACATCGTGCAAACTAGCGTTTCAATGCTATTATGTTGAGTACGTTAGGGTTTATTTTATTCATGAAGGATAACAATAACAACGTCAGGTCTTCGATATTTGCAGTCATGCTTCACGATCATGTTTTCCGTAACTCGCTGTTCATTATTCACGCCCTGCTGTTAAATTGCACCGTTGCTTCATGTGCACGAACCGAGCCAGCCGCTGAACCGCAACCAGTTCTTGCGATACCCGCCGATCGTAAGGTATATGCATCCTCAGATGACGCCATTACAGCATCGAGGAGAAATGCAATTACAAACGCTGTAGAAAAATGCTCGCCAGCAGTGGTAGGAATTAACGTTACAGAAATTCGCGAAGAAGTATATCGAAATCCGTTCTTCTTCGACGATCCCGTATTTGAACGGTTCTTTGGACCACAAACACAACGCCGACGATACAGCATAAAAGGTGTTGGTTCGGGATTCCTTATTTCCAGCGATGGCTACATTCTTACAAACGACCATGTAGCGGGTAATGCTAGTAAGGTTGTTGTTACCATGGTGGACGGTTCTAAACACGACGCAAAGGTTGTTGGAACCGACAAGGTATCAGATGTTACACTCTTAAAGATAGATGGAAAGGGGCTACCGTTTCTCAGGCTTGCCAATAGCGACAACGTTCTCGTTGGCGAATGGAGCATTGCATTTGGCAACCCGTTTGGCTTGTTCGATATTAACGCACGTCCTACCGTAACGGTTGGCGTAGTAAGCAACGTAGGCGTGAGTTTTACTCAACCAGATGGATCAGGTGAAGAGCGCGTGTATCGTGGCATGATACAAACCGATGCTGCTATTTCTTCGGGAAACTCCGGCGGTCCACTCGTTAACGCCGACGGCGAGGTCATTGGGATGAACACCGTGATCTATTCCACATCGCAAAGTGCACGTGGTGCAGGAAGTATTGGAATTGGCTTTGCGATTCCTGTTAATCGTGTGAAACGCATTTTAGACAAGCTTCAATCGGAAGGAACCATAAACAGAAACTTTTGGACAGGCCTGAAAGTTGTACCACTTGATGAAGAATCTGCGCAGTACTATCGCATAAAACGCAACGATGGCGTATTAGTAATTCGAATTGCCGGAGATAGTCCTGCAGATAAGGCAGGCATAGAACCAGGCGACGTGATTATTGCTGTTGATGGTGAACCAGTACAAACAGTCGAACACCTTAACGTGCACGTTCTCGATTCCGAGCAAGGTCAGAAATTAACCTTTACTGTAGACCGCAACGGAACAAAGAAAAACCTCACCGTCGCATTAACAAAGCCCCCTTCACGATGACGAATCCTTCCGTTCTTCGCGCAGATGGTTTGCGCAAGGTGTACAAAAAAAGAGTCGTGGTTAAAGAAAGCACAATCTCCGTACAGCAAGGAGAGGTTGTTGGTTTACTCGGTCCGAACGGCGCAGGAAAGACAACAACGTTTTACATGATTGTGGGCATGGTACGGCCGGAACAGGGTAACGTTTACCTCGACGATACAAACATCACCGGTGTTCCAATGTACAAGCGAGCGCGGAAGGGCATTGCTTACCTACCTCAGGAACCGAGCATATTCAGACAACTGAGTGTTGAGCAGAACATCATGGCAGTTCTTCAACTACGCAAGATGAAACGAGCCAACCGTAAGGCTGTACTCGAAGAGCTGTTGGCAGACTTCGGGTTGGTACATATCCGCCATAGCAAAGGATACATGCTGTCGGGTGGGGAGCGTAGGCGCTGCGAGATTGCCAGGGCTCTTGCAACGAACCCAAAATTTATTCTACTTGATGAACCTTTCGCCGGTATAGATCCGTTGGCTGTTGAAGATATTATGACGATTGTACGTACACTAAAATCACGTGGCATAGGTGTACTTATCACAGATCACAATGTGCACGAAACTCTTTCCATCACGGATAGGGCATACATCCTTATCGATGGATCAATGTTTGTAAGTGGAACAGCATCAGAGGTAGCAAACAACCCCGACGTTCGGAAGCGCTACTTAGGCGAGAACTTCACCTTAGAGCGATACTAGCGAAGCTCTATCTGAAGGCTGATACTCCTCGTCGGACTCAAATTGGCAACTGCTTCTGCGTAGTAATAATCCAGTAGATTACGTACAATCAACCCAAGTGTTAATGTTGATGCCGGTGTGCTGGATATCGTGTAGAAAGCTCGGGCATCTAGTACATGAAGTGGCACTCGTGATGTTGCATTTGGTATAAAAGCTTCTAATCTTTCGTCAACATTCTCCACACGATTCTGAAACCTGTATTCAAGTTGTAGAGAAAGTGGCGACACCGGCGAATACATGCACCTGCTATACCAAAGAATGTTGTTCCGGTACTTGAGGGTTTGTTGCAGTACCACATCGGTAGGAAGCATTGCCGTAATTCCAGACTCAACGGAAAGTTCAGTTCCCAATAGCGCACGCATCGTAAGCTCTGAACCCAATATCCGAGCACGTGTGATGTTTCGAAATACAATCGGCACAGTGGGATCATCAACATCGAATGTCGGTTCAATCAGGTCGTATAGTTCATTGTTGAACAAGGCAACATCAATTTCTATAGGAAAAACGAAGGTTTCATTCGTCCACCTACAGCCAACCTCTGCTGACCATGAATACTCTGGCAGCAACTCTGGATTTGGTTTAACATTAAAGGGTCCGTATCTGATATTCGCATACCGCTCTGCAATTGCCGGGGCCCGGAAACCTCTTCCAATACTTGCACGCAGTTGTGTGGCTTCGGTAACTGCCCATGACACACCAACTTTTGGACTAACAACAAGGTGAGCATCCATTGTTGCGGT
>CAZGHI010000039.1:11432-14262 GCA_964525565.1 uncultured Hyphomicrobiales bacterium | reverse complement strand
ACCGTAAAGATTGGTCCAATTGGCAGCGATATCTCTGCCTGTACAAAGGCCGATGCAAGTGACTGAACCTGCCTTCCGTACACATCAGCATCAACATAATTTATTCTACCCGACACGCCACCAGTAACTGTCGTAACAGGGGATATTGTAGTAGTAAGCATCGCATCAAGATTCCATGCGTTTGCTGTCGAGGAATTGCTATCCTGTGGTATGTTGTTTACTATGTTACCGAAATGTGTACGAAACATTCCACCACGAACAACTAACGATGTGTAGTATCCTAGAAGCGACTGCCATTCTAGTGCGCCGGCAAATTTGTTTGTGTTAAGCAACTGGTCGCGCTGCTGATCGTCAGGCGGACTCGTTGCAAATCGTAAACTCTTCCAGTACAAAAAGTTTTCGCTAATCTGTGCTGCATAAAGTCCGAACAAGGTGAGTTTATTACTGTGATTTACCTGCCAAAGCGCTTTCCCATAAGCAAAGCCGCGAAGATTTTGATCAAAGCTCCTATAGCTTTGGTCGGCACGGATTCCCGCGCTAGCACTAAAAGAGAAATCATCGTGCTTCTGTGCTATGCGGAAATCCAATCCACCGTTAAGCGGCATACCATTTTGAACCTGCCAGTCAGAGTACCGTAAGGGAGTGTACGACCCAACGTACGCACGGGCAGAAACATGGCTCTGATTCTCAATGGGCTGTGTGATCATATTTACAACGCCACCAAGAGCCCCTGTACCATACAATGCACTGCCAGCCCCCTTAATAACCTCGATGCGTTTAATATCGGCCACAGGCATTACGTCAAATTTGATATCACCATTATCACCAGACATTAAGGGAAAGCCATCAAGTAGCACCATTGTTCTGTTGCCAACGCCTAGAGCAAAACCACTACTACCACGAATATTTACCTGATCCTTCACAACCGTAACTCCGCTTACATAGCGGAGCGCTTCGTCCAGTTGGGTAATGTTACGTTGTGCCAGGTCTTGATCGGAAACTGTGGATACGCTAATCGGCACATCTTGTACAGCCTGAACAGTGCGTGTAGCCGAAACAATCACATCTTGTTTTACGATATCGGAAGCCAAGATGGTCATCACAATATCATGGGCCGCCTTATTAACACTGATTTTTGATTCAGCTCGCTTGTAGCCAATGCGAGAGGCGATCACCATGTGTATGCCTGCAGGAATATCGGCAATGCTGAATCGGCCACTAGAATCTGTTATAGCACCTACTCGTAACCCTTGTATGCGTATTGTTACGCCTTGCACCGGTTCGCCTGTCATCCGGTCTGTTACTAAACCGCGCAACTCTCCACCGTGTACGGTTAGAACCGCAGTAAAGAACATAATCAATAAAACAAGTTGTACCACTGTTTTTAGAATGGTTGAGGTGGAAGATTCTGAAAATCCACGATAAAATCTACAGCGATGGAGTCGCCAGGATTAACGGTTATCGTCGCCGGCTCACTCGTGCTTCCGGCGCGCGTGTGAAGTGCCAACATTAACCAGTCTTTTAGCAGATTATCTCCAACACGAGCAGCCACCACACCATATGCAAACATGCGTGGTGGCGTACTGATGGGAATGCTGTATGACACAGCACTCGTTCTTCGTTGAAGGGTGTCGCTATATGCTGCGCGATTATTGAGTATTGCGGATAAAACTGAATCGGGCGCCAATGGTTGGTTCTCAAAGAACACCACTCGCACTTCTTGAATGGTATCAGGCCATGCCTGTGGTCCACCCAGAAATGTCACCGTACCATTTACCAGCGATTCTTCGGGTAAGACTTCGGGGCTCAAACCACCACATCCAGCAAGGAGTATATGTATGACAATTGCCGGGATGAAAAGAATACGTGCTCTACTATTCATCGAACGAAGCTACGGTATCATGCACATAATGAAATCAAATTTCATGTTTAGCGAATAATGTGCAGGGGAAGTGTTGTACGTGCATTGCGCGTTTGTAAAACAACAACATACGATCCACTGGGAACCCCTTCGACATCCAAGTAGAGCACATTTAATCCAGGCAGAAGGGAAGGGGATTGAGTATCAACGATGATCCTGCCATCTAATGATATAACCGAGGCCACCAGGGATTCTGCCCCTTTGGAAACGATACTCACGTACACCAGAGAACTGGCAGGATTCGGTCCGTAGCCAAGAACTGTTAACCCACGATCGTTGACGTGTTCTTCGACTCCCGTGACAGGAGGATTCACCGGCGGAATGGGGTCTTGTTGCTCCTTCCCCTCGGAGGGCTGCGAAGCCATTTGTATTCGGGTATCACATCGCGTGATAGCACCATAAACTAACGTTTCTCCTGAACTACGCGTTAAAATGGTATCAACCATGAACCAGTCGCATTGTGCTTGTTCACTCTTAAGATCTACAATGCAGTAGCCGTGCTTCGTTAAATCCATCCAAACAAGTTGCGGGTTCTGGTTTCTCAAAGTCTGTTCAACAGTTGCCAGCACCGGCTGCAAAATCAGTCGAAGTGTTGCATTCTGACCAAGTAATTCATCAAAGTTCGCCGACGTTACTGACGGTACAACAAATTCCACGGTTGTATTGGGCCTCCCCGGCCACATTCCATCGAAGGCGTATGCAGTATGAAAATCGCCGCTCACAACAAGTGAACAATCCACAGAATCTCTCAAAAATTTTGCTAGCGAGTCCCTTTGT
This sequence comes from uncultured Hyphomicrobiales bacterium, assembly GCA_964525565.1. Taxonomy (GTDB): domain Bacteria; phylum Bacteroidota; class Ignavibacteria; order Kapaibacteriales; family Kapaibacteriaceae; genus OLB6. Next base: position 11,564 of record CAZGHI010000039.1, on the reverse strand, counting down.
GCGGGATAGTTGTTCCAAATGTCGCCATAGTATGCTTGCTCAAGCAGTGCCTCGAATAGTGGTACTTGCGGACGCAACAGTGACGAGAACAACGGTCCAACTGCTTCGAACAGGAACGACGTATCCAATGGC
>CAZGHI010000039.1:7075-11391 GCA_964525565.1 uncultured Hyphomicrobiales bacterium | reverse complement strand
AGAATAACTTGATTTCCAAGCACTTTCCAACGCGCCGTAGAAGTTCGCATTCCCGCTGTTAGCCAATTGTATTGTTCTGCCGAAATCATCGTCCGCAAAGGATTCTGCAAACTATCTCTACTCTCCGGAGTGGACATGTTGCCCACGCCGACCACTTGCTTATCTCTACCATCTAAACGGGTATCCAGCATGAACACATCTGCCATCGAACCAAACGAAAACTTGCGATAAATATGACCTTCGGGCACATCACGAATGGGCATCCATTCAGAATGAACGCGTTTGCTTACAGATTTACGAACAGACCATGCGCCCTCCGCTGGCTGATGGTTCTCAGCACCATCTACCCAACTATCGTTGGCGCTTTCATGATCGTCCCATACATGTATCATGGGGTGCATTTGATGCATTCTTCGCAAGTCGGGATCAAGACGATACTGAGCGTACCGAGTGCGATAGTCAGCCAGTGCAATGATCTCTGTTTCCGGATTGTGCTCTCTTCGCAGGGCAATGCCGGTAGAACCACCATATGATGAACTATCTGCACCATACTCGTAGATATAGTCTCCCAAATGGACCACTGCATCTAAATCGTTTCGGTCTGCTATTCTCCCGTAAGCATTAAAGAATCCGGCTGGATAATTGGAACAGCTTACAAAGGCTAAGCGTACCTGTTGGTGTGTATTCTTTGGTGCTGTTCGCGTGCGTCCGATTAACGAGTATCGGCCACCGCTTTCAAAGAGATAGTTGTAAGATGTACTGGGTTGCAATCCTGTGACATCTACCTTGACACAATAGTCATTTTCTGCACGCGCCTCACCAAATGAATGCCAAACAAGGGTAACCGGGTTTGACGCTGCAGGCCACACCTTCAGCGTGTATGGAATGCTCTGTTGGCTTGCATCCGGCGTTATCCGCGTCCAAATAATGATGCTGCTATCTGTTGGGTCGCCACTTGCTACACCATGATAGAATGGTCTTAGTGCAGGATCTACCTCCGTTACCGCACCTCGCTCATGTTTGCCATCCCAATGTGTTACATACGCTGGCGGGAGAAATTGGTGTTTGTCTTGAGCAGATGCAGAATCGAATAAAACAACAATCAAACAAAAGAAAGCAGCTACACTGTACATACGATCTCCAATTCTATGCTGCAATTATACACGGAAGCTCGTTACCGTAGTTTTATGCTGTGATTCCAGTATATCTTCCTTCAACAATACGGTCTATTGACGACGAGTGCGTGCAACGAGGCATCTCTGCTGAAACCTTAATGGAAACAGCAGCACAAGCTGCTGTTCATGAGTGTACGTGGATTCCGGACGAGTCTTCAGTGCTGGTTGTTTGTGGTAATGGCAATAATGGCGGAGACGGGTATGTGGTTGCTCGCGAGCTTGCAAGACGATGTAACATCGTGATCGGAGCGGTACCCAATCTGGGTGCCATGTCGGCAGCTACAAAGGTGAACTTTCAGCGTGTGCTGGATCTCGGCATTCCAATCACCGACCCGTTAACAGCACTTTCTCATAATTACGATGTTGTTGTTGACGCGATTCTGGGTGTGGGCGGAAGCGCTTCCGTTCGTGAACCTCAGGCTAGTTGGATTCGTGCTATTAATGCTCTGCATACCAAGGTTGTTTCCATCGACGTACCCACCGGGCTAGACCCGCTTAGCGGAGAGGCACATCCCGATGCAGTAAAGGCCTTTCTGACAATCACCATGGAAGGGTATAAACCTGGATTACTAACTGGAACAGGAAAGAGTTTATGCGGCAGAATTGTTGTGGTTCCCATTGGTGCGCCAACCGAAGTAACAGATCAAAAAGCATTTGCATCAGTTATTGAGCAGAGTGACGTTCGCCGACTGTTACCACCGCGCAGGCATGATTCACACAAATACTCGTATGGACATGTTCTCGTTGTTGCTGGTAGTCCGGGGATGCGTGGAGCGGCAGCACTAACCGCAGAAGCAGCTCTGCGATGCGGAGCTGGTCTTGTTACCTTAGCTAGTGACGATATTCATCCTCTTTTACCACGCGAGGTGATGACTGTTCCGCTCAGCAAGGCACACAGTATTGCCGAACGCTGCACTGTAATCGTTGCCGGACCTGGACTGGGAACCGACAGCTCACGATTAACCATACTGACGCACTTGCTCAGCACTCATCCCGATATTCCTACTGTTGTTGATGCAGATGCCTTGAGAATACTTGGCGATCTGCGCAACACACTGCAGCACATGGTCATTACTCCACATCTTGGAGAATTCAAGCGTTTACTTGAGCAATGCGGACTCCCACCGTGTGAACCGGTGAATATCATGGAGAGTGTGCAATGTGCCGTCCATCTATCAAGGTTTCTAAACTGTACAGTGCATTTAAAAACTGTGCCGGCCATAACAACCAATGGCAACGAAATGTTTATCTGTTCAACGGGAACGCCAGCATTGGCAACAGCAGGCACTGGTGATGTACTAAGTGGTATCATTGGTGGGTTGCTGGCTCAGCATGTGCGTGGTACACCTACTGCAGCCGCACTCGGCGCATACGTGCATGGTATGGCCGCAGAAGTTGCTTTGCAGACCAAGGCACCCGAATACTTACTTGCTGGAGATATCATTCGTGAACTCGGCTCAGTTCTGGCGTAATTGCAATCCAAAGCCATTAATCTTCTGGCTTCCCTTCACAGTGCTTACAACATCAATTTTTATTGCAAGCTCTGTTCCCGGCAATGCTCTACCAACATTCAGTCATCCATGGACCGATAAAGTGTTGCATTGCTGTGCATTTTTCGTGTATGGACTATCCACTAGTTTCGCGCTACTCGGTGCATTCCCCCGATGGCGCACCCTAACAGTTGCGCTTGTAACCCTATTCGTTGGTGCAATATGGGGCGGGATTGACGAAGTGCATCAAATGTTTGTAGCAAACCGCGAAGCATCCGTGGTTGACTGGCTGGCAGATCTCACCGGCATACTGCTTTCGTTACCTGTCATCCGCCGACTTAGAAGTTTCATCTTTTAGCAGTCCTTCTTCATAACTGTCGTCGAATTCCGAACGTGTCGATCCACTGCCAGACGTGTGCCGGGGGACCCACGCTTTTCCGCTATAACTGAACGAAGCAAGCTGCACGGCCACCTTATCCTCTATCGTCTTGTAGCCACGCACATTCGGTCCGTTCGAGAGTATAGCAAAGCACCATTGCTCGTTATCTGCTGTTGTTACATATCCTGCTAATGCACTTGTATTTCGCAGTGTACCAGTCTTAGCACGTACGTTCCCGTCCGCAGCCGTACCAATCATCCTATTTCGAAGCGATCCATCAACACCGGCAATCGCTAGCGTTGACTGAAACTCTTCGCCATAGGGTCTGCGTACGATGGCACGTAATAGGTCTACTTCGGTTGCTGCACATACGATGTTTCTGCGCGACAACCCGCTTCCATCGTTAAACTGCGCGTTACGCCGATCCACATTCAACGAATCGAGTGTCGTTAAAAGAGCCTGTTTTGCAATCCGTGCCGTATTACTCCTTCCGCCATATATACCCCCAACGAACTTAAAGACGTGTTCAGCGAAATAGTTATGACTTCGCTTGTTTACGATACTACACACCTCAGTCAGTGGCCTGTTTATGCTCGCTATCAGACGGCTGGTTGGTGGTCGCGATTTAATCAATGAACGACCTTTAACAGTTATGCCACCTGTACGAAGCCGGTTCGCTAACACACCGGCAGTTGCTAGTGCTGGATCTACCATCTCGACATAGAACGTCTGCGTTCGATTTACTCTTGGAGCACCATGAACCGTTATTATCTGACGTCCGTCATTAACAACGGATGTTACATGTAGCCTTTGTTTCCGCTTTGCACCTTTCTTACCTCTTGTCAATAAACGAAGGTCTGCAGCATCAGATTCAGGGATCAACTGCGCATTTACATGTCCCTTTCGCGATGTGCTCACCACAACTGCATAAACACCGGCATTTAAGCTGAGCGCACGTACGTGAGGCGTTTTCTGAACATCTTCAAAGTCGCCGCTATATATAGCCCTGTTGCCTACATCATCGAAAAATGTGCCGTCGGCACATACGGAACCCGTAATCGTTCTAATACCGGAACGATACAGATCATCGGCAAGCATCTCCAAATCTTGTACTGTTAATAAGGCGTCTCCTGTGCCAACAATGTACACATCACCGTGAAGTGTGCCGTCGGAGTCAAGCTTACCAGTTGCATGGACTTCTGTTGTGATCTTGCCGTCTTTTCCCAGTGCATGAAATGCCGCAGCCGTTGTAAACAACTTTGTTGTGCTGGC
>CAZGHI010000039.1:0-7065 GCA_964525565.1 uncultured Hyphomicrobiales bacterium | reverse complement strand
TCCTCGGGATTGCGATCGTAAACAAGCGTATTTCGTGTTATGTTCCAAACCCGACAACTTACGCGAGCGCCTCGAACTACTTTCGATGAGAACAGATCATCCAATATTCGACTCAACTTTCGAACTGCCTGCACCGAATCGTATTGTGTAACAATGTATGGCACTGCACCTCGGAAGCTGCTGTCGGTTTGTGCCAAAACACCAAGAGTAGTACACAATGCAAGGAAGAGGGCAACACCATATCGGTTCAATTGGCGTAGTATGTCAGTAACAGCATCAGACGCTGTTCGCTGTTGATACCGTGAGTCCGCCGTAAACCACGTACGTTGTCGTTTTGCGTATTGTTTGGTTGCCACGACGTGGGCTTTCACTGCTTCTGATCGCGTGAGATTTTTACCGTAACCAAGGTAATGCAGAACCTCGCGATATCCTACGGTATGTAGGCTCTGTGCCGTTGGCGATACGCCTTGATTTAGCACATGTTGTGTTTCTTCTACCAAACCATTTTCCCACATGTATTCACACCGTTCTTCAATGCGCTTGTTCAGCACTTCTTTATCCTCTGCTACAGCATAATAGTGTACATTTCGGAAGGGCGATTGGGGTTTTCGCTGCCATGTATTCGAGAACGGTTCATTGTATTCCATGATATACTCAAGAGCACGCTGCACGCGTCTGGGATTCATATCCGAGTAACGTTCAGCCGCAACAGGATCTAATTCGAGCAGTCTTCTGTACAGGCCCAGCTTTCCTTCGTGCTGTAGCATTTCGGTAACACGTAAACGCACATCAAGGTTGGGAACAGTTCCAGCAACAGAAAGACCATCGAGAGCCGCTCGAATATACAGTCCGGATCCACCTACAACGAGCAGGGGGGGGGGGGTTGGTGCTTGCGAACGAACAAAATCCCGGAATAATGTTGCATACGAACCTGCTGTTACTGAGCTCGTGGGATGATAGACGGAGAACAGGTGATGAGGGCAAACCTGCATTTCTGTTTCGGTAGGCTTTGCAGTTCCGATGTTGAGCAGAGAATACAGTTGCCGCGAATCTGCACAAACAATCTCCACGTGTGATCGCGTAGCAACAGACAGAGCAACTTGAGTTTTACCAACTGCTGTGGGACCGCCGATAACAATGATAAGCCTGTCGTTAACCTCCATTGTCGTCCCAACCTTCAACACCAATCAGGGGAACAAATGTAAATCCTCCCATTTCCTGAGCTTTCCAGTCATCCTCACTCAGTCGTTCCACTACATATAGTTGTTGATGTTGCATCGTACCGACAGGCACAACCATTTTTCCTCCAACATGAAGTTGTCGAGCTAGGATTTCTGGAACATCAGGCGCACCTGCTGTGACAATGATGGCATGATATGGTGCTCCTCCTCGATATCCGATAGTTCCGTCTCCAATCCGACACTCTACGGCGTACCCTAAAGACGTAAGAGTTTGTTTTGCCTGCTGTGAAAGTTTTGGAATCCGTTCAATGGTGACAACGTGTGCACCCATGTGCGCTAACACTGCAGCCTGATAACCGCTGCCGGTACCAATTTCCAGAACCTTAACACCTGGTACAATAGATAAACACTGCGTCATAAACGCCACGGTAAATGGCTGGGAGATTGTCTGGCGTTCGTCTATCGGCAAAGCGGAATCCTCATAGGCTTGCGATTGCAGACCAGCCGGAATAAATCGCTCGCGTGGAACACTCCGAATGGCATCGAGTACCGCTACATCATAGATACCCCGAAGCTGTAAATGTTCCGCTAGTTGTTGCCTACGTTCGTCAAATGGTGTTCGTATCCGTACCGGCCTTTTTATCATGCGCTTGCCAATGCTCCTATGCGTTCCTGTAGTATATCCGGAAGTAAATCAATTGCCACATCTAGTTCGAGGTCGCCCTGGTAGGCAACACTGACGCCACCAGTTTCTTCGCTAACAATCAGACAAACGGCATCAGCCTGTTCAGTGATGCCTAAGCCTGCACGGTGCCTAGTTCCTAACATTCGATCCTGGATTCGTTGCTCACCGGATAACGGCAACACACAACGAGCGGCAACTAAAGTCCGACCATCAACAACAACGGCACCGTCGTGAAGGGGACTTCGGGGATTGAATATAGAGAGTAGCAGCTCACTGCTAACGGCTGCCTGAAGTTCAACGCCAGTTTCTACAGTTACCTGGATGTGATCGGCTCTGGAAAATACAATCAATGCCCCGATATGTTTTGAACTCATCTCCTTCACTGCTTTCAGCACATCGTCTATCACTTCAGCAGTGCTTGAACGCATGAAGATCCGAAACAAACGAGACTGTGTCACTAACAATAACAATCGTCGTAACTCCGGCTGAAACAACACAACGAATGCAATCAGGCCAACATCTGCTATTCTACGCAGCACCCAGTTTACTGTTCTCAAATTTGCCGCCTCGGTAACAATTCCGAGGATTGCAAGAACGATAAGCACCACAACAATTTGAACGGCAACCGTATCTCGCAAGGAACGGTAAACGATAAAAAAGAGAAGAGCAATGAGAAGAACATCTACAATGTCCATCACGCTGATTGGTAGAAAGCCAAACAGTTCCATTCATGCCCTCACACGGAATCCTTGTCTGTTTGATTCTTACCAGACTGATGCTGTGATTTTGCTTCTTGTTCCTCTTGCCGCTCGTAGGCGCTGATGATCTCGGCTACAAGACGGTGACGTACAACATCTACCTTGCTGAACTCAACAAACTCGATGCTTGGGATGCCGCCAAAAAGGCGCATAACATCGTTAAGTCCAGAATCGTGTTTCTTCACCAGATCCACCTGCGTTACGTCGCCAGTTACAATTGCTTTGCTTTGCTGCCCCAATCGTGTTAGAAACATTTTCATTTGAACCTTAGTTGCATTCTGAGCTTCGTCGAGAATAATAAAGCTGTGGTTGAGTGTTCTTCCCCGCATGTAGGCAAGAGGAATAATCTCCACGATACGCCGCTCCAGCATACTTTTTAGCTTGTCCGGACTTACCATATCTGCCAGTGCGTCGAGTAACGGACGCAGGTATGGATCAACTTTTTCGCTGATATCACCCGGAAGAAAGCCAAGGCTCTCACCGGCTTCCACCGCCGGCCGCGACAAGATGATTCGGCTTACTTCATTGGCACGCAGAGCACTTAATGCCATTGCCACAGCAAGAAATGTTTTTCCGGTTCCGGCCGGACCTATGCAAAACACAAGATCATTCTTTTGCACCTTCCGGTAGTATTCCATTTGTTTGGGTGTTCGCGCTCGAATGACTTCACGTTTCCCCCAAAAAATAACGGAATCTAATTCGTCTGTACTCATCGCCGCTGCAGTCCCATTGCGCTGACCACTTACGAGATCGATGATCATCGAAACATCCGTCATCGAAAGTTTACCCGTTCGTTTAAGAGTGTTGGTTAACTCCTGGAGTATTTGTTCTATTTTTTTAACTTCAACGGGCTCGCCCCTCAGTATCACCGTATCGCCACGAACGGTAAGCGATGTATCGAATGCATTTTCAATGAGCTGGAGATGGCCCTCGTGTGGGCCGAACAACTCAACTGGTTCCACATCGGTAATGCGAAGTTTCTTCTCTATTGTTTGCATGTGCAATTCATGATGATAAGGGGCTTAAGCTACGGGTGGTTTGTGAGAGCTGGAGTAAATGTACGACGAATGCATTTCTGGGTAAAAAAAAAAAAAACAGGACGTTAGTCGTGAAGACTAACGTCCTGTACATCGTCATAGCAAACGTTACTTACCAGCTTCGCTTTGTGTTGAAGATGGTGAGCCTGCCGGGGCCGGCTTTGGTGTTTCGCCTGCTGTAGCCTGTGCTTCCATCATCGCTGCCTTCTTCTGGCGCCAGTACCGGCGTTCGGCCTTCATTTCTTCGTCGGACTTGGGTCCCTTTGGTGGAATGCTCAGCACCCATCCTGGTTGAATGATATCCGGATTCTTAATCTTATCCGTGTTTGCCATCCATATCTTAGGCCACTGATGCGGGTCGGCATAAATTTCAGACTTACCGGAGATGTTCCACAAACAGTCGCGGTTTTCAGCCCATGTTCCTACGGTGTATCCCGGTGGTCGGCTTCGTTCGCGATACAGACCTTTAATGTCTCGCGCTAATGAACCAATCTTGTCGTAAAACTCCGGTAGTACGGCGATAGGTCGCATAGCCAACTGCCGAAGATCATTATCCAACTGCACTACCTCTGCCCGACGGTCGGCAAGTTGGTCGTTTGACAGTCGTTGCATTTCACGAACGCGGCCTTCAATCCGACCGAGGGCTTCTCTGAAGGCATTAACATCTGCTTCACTTGCACCAACTAAACTGTAAATATCGTCGTTACACTTTTTTATATCTGCAACAGCCTGTGCAAGATTTCCTTCTGCCTTGAGAATATCGGCCTTCACGCCATCTAATTTCAACTGAAGAGCGCCATTGGCATCCTTGTACTTTGCAATACGAGCATCTGCTTCGTCACATGTAAGTTCTGCGTCTGGTTTTGTCTCCGGCGGTGCTGGCACACGGTCCTGTGCCAAACCAGTAATGGCAATACCACCGAAGAGGGCGAGGAATAGAAGGTTTTTCATTGTAGATCTCCTTATCGCTTTTTCTTGGTGGGTTGTGTAGGCTCAACTGGAGGTGCAACAGGCTCGGCGGGGTTCCAATCTGGCCAAGCTTGCGGAAAGCGTGCTAGCTTTTCCTGCACGAATGCCTTTTTCTCGTTGCATTTGCGCAACTCTGCTTCTCGGCTGCTCAGTTCTCCTGAGATCTTCGAACGGTCCGTTTCTGCCTTCGCAATATCTGCCGTGAGTTGCTTCTCAGCCGTTCGAAGCTGGTTAATCATTGCCTGCTGCTCTTCTTTAATCGTGCACGTGCACGACGTGAGCACCAGTACTGCCCCCATGGCTGTTGCTGCCATCCACGGAGTGCCTTTTCGTCTGGTCATACTACCTCCCGATGAATCGAATTGCAAAAAATGCTCATCATGTAACAGCGCTACGACTGTTCCTGCTGCTGACTTGTTCCCACAGAACGGTGAACACGCAAATATAGCTGCCGAAATCGTAAGGCTAAGATGAACATGTTGTTACACGCACAAATTGTGCGAACGTATTTTTGTCCATCTTATGATTCTTCCTTCAACGTTCGACCCCATTCAGTCACGAGAAAAGTGGTATCAAGCCTGGCAGCAGGCACGTTTGTTCAGCTCGGAACCAACATCCAAAGCCCCCTACAGCATCTTCATGCCACCGCCAAATGTTACGGGGATTCTGCACTTTGGGCACGTCCTAAACCACACATTACAAGATCTGTACATCCGCTGGAACAAGCTCCAAGGAAAGGAAACGCGATGGTTTCCAGGCCTTGACCATGCAGGCATTGCTACACAAACGAAGGTTGAACAGCATCTCCGTTCAGAAGGTTTATCCCGGCACGACCTGGGACGGGATGAATTTGTTCGACGTGTGTATGAGTGGAAAGAGAAGTATGGCGGCATCATATTACAACAACTTCAGATGTTGGGGAATAGTTGTGACTGGAGCACAACCCTGTTCACAATGGACGAGACTGCTTCGAATGCCGTTCGGGATGTGTTCATCGCATTATTTAACGAAGGTCTCATTTACCGTGGTAAGAGAATCATCAACTGGTCGCCGGCTGCCATGAGCGCTCTGAGCGACGAAGAAGTTGTGTACAAAGAAGTTCGTGAACAGATCTTCACACTAAGCTATCGTCTGGCTGATGGTACGGGATCACTCAACGTAGCAACTGTCCGTCCTGAAACGATCTTTGCTGATGTTGCCGTAGCCGTACATCCATCCGATGAACGATTCGCACACCTGATCGGGAAAAGTGTAGTTGTACCTTTAAGCAACCAGCATGTTCCGATTATTGCAGATGATTATGTGGACATGACGTTCGGCACGGGCTGTCTGAAGGTAACTCCTGCCCATGATCCCAACGACTATGAGATTGGTTTGCGCCATGGCCTTGCAATGCCCTCATGCATCAATGCAGACGCTACACTCAACGAGCGTGCCGGTATCTATCAGGGTATGGACAGATTCAAAGCAAGGCGGGCTGTTGTAAAAGACCTTGAAACAGCAAACCTTCTCGTCAATGCCGAACCATATACCCATAACGTTGGATATTCAGAACGGGGGGGGGAACCGATAGAACCGTATCTGAGCGACCAGTGGTTTGTTCGAATGGGACCACTTGCAGCTCCTGCTTTAGATGCTGTACGAAACGGGGATATCCGCTTCTTCCCTGACCACTGGGTAAAAACATATGAACACTGGATGACGAATGTGCGCGACTGGTGTATCTCCCGTCAGCTTTGGTGGGGTCACCGCATTCCGGTGTACTATGCTCCAGATGGTCGGTTTACAGCCGCTCGGTCGCAGGAAGAAGCCCGCAACAATCTTGGTCTTCCAGAGTCAACTCCGCTGGAACAAGATCCGGATGTTCTCGATACATGGTTCTCCAGTTGGCTATGGCCAATGACCAGTACTGGTTGGACGTGGACTTCACCACAAGAAACTCAACGCACCGGCCGACCATTGGATTACTATTTGCCTTCCAGCTTACTTGTTACCGGACCAGACATCATTTTTTTCTGGGTAGCACGAATGATTATGGCATCGCTCAAATTCGACGGACGAGTGCCATTTCGTGATGTTTACTTCACCTCGATTATTCGCGACGGACGCGGCCGGAAGTTGAGCAAAAGCTTGGGCAACAGCCCCGATCCGATTGACATTCTGAATAAGTATGGAACGGATGCGGTACGATTTACAATGATCTATCACGCCCCGATGGGTTTAGATGTTCGTTTAGATGTTGATGAAACAACGCAAGACATTCCGTCCATGGAATTGGGCAGAAACTTTGCAAATAAAGTCTGGAATGCCTGTCGGTTCCTTCAGCTCAAAGCTCAGGAGGCAGGCGCAGGTGAAACTGCAGTACTGCAAAGAACTACTGCCGATCGTTGGATTTTGTCACGATATCACAATACGATTTTGCAGGCACAGACAGC
>CAZGHI010000038.1:21981-23072 GCA_964525565.1 uncultured Hyphomicrobiales bacterium | reverse complement strand
ACAGCTAACCCCCGAAGAAAAACAACCTGGGGTGACGCAGACTGTTCGGAAAAGAGAAACGTTGGCGGCAGTTTCACGGCTTTACGGCGTTTCAGTCGCTGACCTGGCCGCAATAAACGGCATTTCAGGCTATAAGAGTCGCCTACGGGTTGGATCCAAGCTTCGCGTACCCGTTCAATCGGCAGAAGAACAAACCGAAAACAACACAGAACAGATAGCTCCTCCGGCTGCTTCACAAGTGGCCCAGAAATCAGAGCCAACAAAACCAAATGTTCGCACCCACATTGTTGCTGAAGGAGAATCCCTTACAACCATAGCCAGAAAATTCGGCGTCACCGTTGCAGATCTGCAGTCTTGGAACAACATTGCTCGGCAAAACGAAACAATCCTGCCGGGCGACCAATTGGTTGTTGGTTATACAGACCAGCCCTCGGAAAACCTTAAAGTTGAGCGAATTCGAGTGCAAAAAGTAGTAACGCACAAGGTGAAACGAGGGGAAACATTAGCTGAGCTTGCTAACCGGTATGGCACAACCGTTGCAGAAATTCGTAGCCTAAACAAGATGAAGCGCAATCAGAACCTGCGCTATGGCACATCCATTAAAGTTGAAACTTCAGTGGTAACAACCCGCATGGTTGCTGGCCAGAAATCAAACTCTACACCCGCGTCAGCCCCGCCACAAACCTATACAGTGCAAAAGGGCGACACGATTAGCAGTATATGCGCGCGAACGGGAATCTCGGTTGCAAGCCTGCGTGAACTTAATCCTTCGCTGAAAAAGTCTGACGTAGTTCGCATCGGACAACGCTTGCGGCTCCAATAAGCTCCGTATTTTTGTTGTTCATGCATGCCATTATCCCCGTTGCCGGTATCGGAACCCGGCTTCGCCCGCACACCTACACCCTTCCAAAGGTACTCGTTAATGTTGCGGGCAAACCTATCCTGGGCCACATCATTGATGCCTTGTTGCAACAAGGCCTTACCAGTGCTACCATAATAACTGGTTATAAAGGTGAACTTGTTGAAGAGTTCGTACGAACGAACTACACCATCCCCTGCTCCTTTGTTGTACAAGACGAGTTGATGGGTCT
>CAZGHI010000038.1:18745-21966 GCA_964525565.1 uncultured Hyphomicrobiales bacterium | reverse complement strand
CCACGCACTGTGGATGGCAAGAGAGTCGTTAGCTGAAGAACCCGTTCTTATCATCCTTGGCGACACCGTCTTTGATGTTGACCTGAGCGTACTACGCACAAGCCAGTTCTCTTTGCTTGGGGTAAAGGAAGTGGATGATCCTCGACGGTTTGGCGTAGTTCAACTGGAAGGACCGTTTGTATCACGTCTGGTGGAGAAACCTGAAGTTCCGGTTAGTAACAATGCCATCGTTGGCCTCTACTATATCAAGCACCCACACGTACTTCGAGAGTGCTTAGACTATCTGATTACAAACAACATTCGCACAAAGGGCGAGTACCAACTCACTGATGCGCTCCAGTTGATGGTTGACAGAGGAGAGAAATTCACCACATTCCCTGTGGAGGGCTGGCACGACTGCGGCAAGCCCGAAACCTTGCTCGAAACAAATCGTTTTCTGCTCACTTCTCGTTCAACTCCATCGCGCACTCCTACCGGGTGCGTTGTGGTACCACCGGTTCATATTGACCCAACAGCTATTGTTGAACATAGTGTTATTGGACCTTACGCTTCAATTTCGAAAGGGGCTGTGGTACGCAATGCGATTGTACGTGATTCCATTGTTTGTGACTTGGCTACCGTGTCGGATATCGCTATTGACCAAAGCATCATCGGTGAAAATGCTACTGTCACCGGCCAGTTCGCCAGCATTAATATCGGCGATGCCTCTATTGTGAAACTGTCACCCTAAGTACTACCTATGGTTTTTACCTCCGAATCCGTCTCCGAAGGCCACCCCGATAAAATATGCGATCAGGTTTCTGATGCCGTTCTCGATCAAGTGTTGGCTGAAGACCCGATGGGCAGAGTGGCGTGCGAGTGCTTTGCCGCCACGGGAATGATCGTTGTTGGAGGCGAAATCACAACGTCAACCTACATTGATCTCCCCGACCTCGTCAGAGGTGTTATCTCTGATATCGGATATACCGATCCAACCCTTCGCTTCGATGCAGAATCTGTTGCGGTTATCAACGTTATCAACCGCCAGTCGCCGGACATCTACCAAGGAGTAAAAACTGGAGGTGCAGGTGATCAGGGTATGATGTTCGGATACGCTTGCCGGGAAACCGACGAGTTTATGCCGGCGCCAATCTACTACTCTCATCAGCTTGTGAAAAGGTTGGCCGAGATTAGAAAGAACGATTTCATTCTCATGCCCTACCTCCGTCCTGATGCAAAAGCACAGGTAAGCGTTGTCTATGACAACGGAATTCCAACACAGGTAAGTGCTGTGGTGGTTTCCACACAACATAGCGAGCGCGACATCCATGGAAACGAGGTTACAGTTCAGAGAATTCGGGAAGACATCATCGAAAATGTTATCAAAGCTGTAATTCCCGAGCACCTTATCACGAACAATACTGTGTATCACATAAACCCTACCGGACGATTCGTTATTGGCGGACCACATGGAGATACAGGGTTAACCGGACGAAAAATCATTGTTGATACGTACGGCGGTCGTGCACCACACGGAGGAGGCGCATTTTCAGGCAAAGACCCCACAAAAGTTGATAGGTCCGCTGCCTACGCTGCTCGCCATTTAGCGAAAAATCTGGTTGCCGCCGGCGTTGCTTCGGAATGTACCATTCAATTGGCATATGCCATTGGCGTAGCAGAACCCGTTTCCATTCTCGTAAACACTCATGGTACAGGTTCTGCTCCGGACGAAGCCATAGGTGCTTTCATCCAATCCAACGTTGACCTTACCCCCGACGGTATCATCAACCGACTCCACTTACGAAGACCAATCTATCGTCCGTCGGCCGCGTACGGACATTTCGGACGTCATCAGTTCCCCTGGGAACATCTCGACCTGGTTGACTTGTTTTCTAATGCACTAACGTGAGACTACCTTATGGCTATACAGCAAAAACGAACAGCACGAATCGCTGACACCAAAACCACGAACGGTACCAACGGCTCCTCAACAAAAAAATCCACTGCAGTGCACCGTCAGAACGCAAAGTTTTCTGTCCAGGCACCAGCAGCACAGCCAAAACGGAGAAAGCTGCCACCTGCGGTAAGTTCGGGTTCGTACGCATTTAAGAATGGGGCCTATTGCGTAAAAAATCTTTCCCTGGCCGAATGGGGCAGACGAGAGATAGATCTTGCCGAAGCAGAAATGCCGGGTTTAATGGCACTTCGTGAAGAGTACAAGGGGAAAAAACCACTGAAAGGTGCACGCATCGCAGGATGTTTGCACATGACAATTCAAACTGCCGTGCTCATTGAAACACTTACCGAATTAGGCGCGAAGGTGCAGTGGTCGAGCTGCAACATCTTTTCTACTCAAGATCATGCGGCTGCCGCTATTGCGAAGTCCGGCACCCCTGTCTTTGCCTGGAAAGGAATGAGTGCGGAAGAATTCGACTGGTGTATCGAGCAAACGCTATTCTTTGGCGACGACAAGCAGCCCCTTAACATGATCCTCGATGATGGTGGCGACCTTACCAACATGGTCTTTGACGAATTCCCAGAGCTGGTTCCTGAAATCAAAGGACTCAGCGAAGAAACCACAACCGGCGTTCACCGATTGTACGAACGTATGAAAAATGGCACGCTTCCAATGCCGGCCATCAACGTAAACGATAGCGTTACCAAAAGCAAATTCGACAACAAGTACGGCTGCAAAGAGTCACTCGTTGATGCTATCCGTCGGGCCACCGACATCATGATGGCAGGTAAGGTGGCCGTTGTTGCCGGATATGGCGACGTAGGAAAGGGTTCGGCTGCATCGCTGCGCGGAGCAGGAGTGCGCGTTATTGTAACTGAAATTGACCCCATCTGCGCATTGCAAGCCGCCATGGACGGATACGAAGTGAAACGCATGCGTGATGCCGTGCGCGAAGCCGACATCATCGTTACGGCAACCGGCAATCGTGATGTGGTTACCGGCGAACACTTCAAGCGAATGAAAGACAAGGCCATTGTATGTAACATCGGGCATTTCGACAATGAAATTGATGTTGCGTGGCTGAACAAGTACTACGGCAAAACAAAGGTGGAAATCAAACCCCAGGTGGACAAGTACACAGTTGACGGCACCGATGTAATCTTACTTGCCGAAGGAAGACTGGTGAATCTTGGTTGCGCAATGGGGCATCCAAGTTTTGTTATGAGCAATAGCTTCACAAATCAGGTCCTTGCACAAATCGAATTATGGACTAATAGGTCAGCAT
>CAZGHI010000038.1:13686-18735 GCA_964525565.1 uncultured Hyphomicrobiales bacterium | reverse complement strand
AAACAAAGTGTATGTGCTTCCAAAACATCTCGATGAAAAAGTAGCTCGACTTCATCTCAAGAAAATTGGTGTCGAGCTCGATCGCCTAACAGAAGAACAAGCGAAATACATCGGCGTTGCCGTGAAGGGTCCGTTTAAACCTGATTACTACAGGTACTAATCAACAACGCCGCTAACACAGAGCATGAGGGGTGCACAACATATACGGTTGTGCACCCTTTTTTCATTCCTTGTCTTGTGAAATCGGCTGTATATTGAAGCAAATCATTGAATGCCTCGCCAACTAACAAGGACCATTGTGCATAGTTCTATGGACTCCGAAAGCAGGCTCCCTGACCTCGTTGAAATCAACGACCGCAGCGTTGCCAACCGATACAACGGACAGCAAAAAGTTCCGATTGCTCAGTTTGTGGAAGACTACATTGCCGAAAAAATCTCAGTGCGCGGCGACGTACAGGAATTGCTTCGGCAACGAACCCGCTACTTTGACTACCGATTTATTCCGCACCATTACCAGTTCTTCTTTTCGAAGTTTATTCCTTCGGTAGCCATTCATAGTAAAAAACAAGACGAACGAATCATCCGAGGGCATTACGACCGAGGGAACGACTTTTTTGCCGGGTTCTTGGGCGACAGAATGGTGTACACATCTGCGTTTTTCCGTACCGGGGAGGAATCTCTTGAACAAGCACAAGATCAAAAAATGGATCTTGTTTGTGAAAAAATCCGCATGAAACCCGGACATCGCCATTTGGATATTGGGTGTGGTTGGGGAACATTGGTTGCCCACGCAGCAAAGTACTACCAAACCGATTCTACGGGCATCACTATTGCTCAGGCAGGTGCAGACTACGGTAACAACCAAATCGCGCAGTGGGGCGTGTCGGACAGAGCGCGCATTCACCGCATGGATTACCGTAGCATCCCCGCTGATAAGTACGATCGGATTACATGCCTTGAGATGGCCGAGCATGTGGGAGTAAAGAATTTCACGAAGTTTATGCGCCAGATTAACAGTCTGTTAACCGACGACGGGTTGTTCTTTTTACAGATTGCTGGTCTCAAAGCCGGAATCCACAAAGAGTCGCTCGTGTGGGGAATGTTCATGAGCGAATACATTTTTCCCGGAGCCGATGCATCAATGCCTTTATCATTTGTGGTTAAACGCCTTGAACTAGCCGGCTTTGAAATTCACAGCGTGGAAAACATCGGTATCCACTACTCACAAACAATTCAACTCTGGTATCACAATTGGCAAGCCAACAAGGATGCAATCCTTGCATCGTACGGCACCTGGTGGTTTCGATTATGGGAAATTTTCTTAGGATGGTCTGTGGACATTGCGGCACAAGGCAACAGCACGTGTTTTCAGATTGTGTGTAACAAGAATCTCGAGAATTTCAATCGTAGAATATGGTTCGGAGGAATTGAAATGGGTGAGCGCCATCAGTTCGGGGAACCTATCAAACACGTTTGAGGTTAACGGCAACGTTGCTTGCCTACCTTGTGGGAAGTAACAAACAACGCCTCGCATGGGTGCAGACATGCGAGGCGTTTTCATTTTCTATTCGTTCTTCTAGATATCGAGATTCTTCACATACTGTGCATTTCGCTCGATAAAGGCTCTGCGGGGTTCAACAGCTTCACCCATGAGTGTTTCAAATATGAGATCCGCTTCGGCAGCATTCTCGATACTTACCTGCAGCAGTGTTCTGGTTTCTGGGTTCATGGTTGTTGCCCAGAGCTGTTCAGGATTCATTTCTCCGAGTCCCTTAAATCGGGAAATGGTGATCCCATCAGCCGTAGCCCCTTCCTCGGGAATCTCCAACACTTCTTCTTCTTCTACCTTCTTTCCGCCTCGTGATGCTTTTCTTTCGGCCTTCTCTTTACGAATGCGCTCTATAATTTCGTCGCGCTCTTTTTCATCGAAAGCATACTTCTCCGTCTTGCCTCGCTTCACTTTGTACAGTGGCGGTTGGGCAATATAGAGCTTGCCGTCGTTGATAAGATCGGGCATGTGTTTAAAGAACAGTGTGAGCAAAAGCGTACGAATGTGCGAACCGTCAACGTCGGCATCCGCCATCAAAATGATTTTACCATACCGCGCCTTACTCGAATCAAAGTCATCACCAAAACCTGCACCGATTGCCGTGAGTATTGTTCGGACTTCTTCATTCTCCAGCACCTTTGTTAATCGTGCTTTGTGCACGTTTAAGATTTTCCCCTTCAGGGGTAAGATTGCCTGAAAACGTCTGTCTCGGCCTTGTTTAGCTGAGCCCCCTGCCGAATCACCCTCTACGAGAAACAACTCTGTGTCTTCGGGTGTACGCAGCGAGCAGTCGGCCAGTTTTCCGGGTAGGGTGCCACCGTCGAGTGCATTCTTTCTTCGGATTAAGTCCTTTGCTTTACGCGCGGCAGCGCGTGCCTCTGCCGCTTGAATGGCTTTTTCAATGATGTGCTTTGCTGCCCCTGGGTTCTCATCCAGGCGTTTGGCCAATTCTTCATTCATGATTTGCCGAACGATGCCGTCAACTTCGCCGTTCCCAAGTTTTGTCTTGGTCTGCCCTTCGAATTGCGGTTCGGCAACCTTCACGCTTATAACAGCCGTTAGACCTTCCCGGAAGTCGTCACCGGTTAAAGATGTATCTTTTTTGAGAAGATTGTTCGCGCTGGCATAGGCATTTAATGTTCGAGTAAGTGCAGCACGGAAACCGGAAACGTGCGTTCCCCCTTCAACGGTATTAATGTTGTTTACATACGAAAGGAGAAGCTCGCTATATCCATTGTTGTATTCCAAGCAAATGTCAACCTGCGTTTCTATACCGCTATCATTTGTAAACGAACCTTTGATAGCAAGGGGCTTGGTAATCGCAGTATTCGAAGCATCGAGATAGCGTACAAAATCCACCAAGCCACCTCGGTATGCGAAGGTCTCCTTCTGTCCGTCTCTTTCGTCGAACAGATGAATGGTCACGTCGGGATTGAGAAAAGCCAGCTCGCGCAACCGATCCGCCACTTTTTCATAGCGAAAGACTACAGTTTTAAAGATTGTCTCATCGGGCCAGAATCGTACGTTCGTGCCAGTGCGGGAGCTTTTTCCGATTTCTTCTACCGGCCCTTCAGGTTTCCCACGATGATAAACTTGCCGGAATACTTTCCCTTCCCGTTCGATCACGGCTTCTAACGTTGTACTAAGAGCATTTACACAACTTACCCCTACACCGTGCAGTCCACCGGAAACTTTGTAGGTGTTCTTATCGAACTTCCCGCCGGCATGCAGCGTACACATAACAACTTCGAGTGTACTGATTTTCTTTACAGGATGGGGGCCTGTAGGAATGCCACGACCGTCGTCCTGTACACCACACGAGCCATCGCTGTACAGAGTAACAGAAATATTTTTTGCAAAGCCGGCAAGAGCTTCATCAATTGAGTTGTCAACAACTTCCTGTATCAGGTGATGCAAGCCTCGTTCGCCAACATCTCCAATGTACATAGCCGGGCGTTTGCGCACAGCTTCGAGTCCTTCAAGGACCTTGATACTATCTTCGGTGTACCCGGTTTTTTGTGTACTCACGTATGCTCCTTTTACTTCACTTTAAGTTCACGCACTACATCACTTCCAATGCGTGTATTTAATTGATTTCGTAGTTCATCCCGTCGCAACATCACCTCTGAACGCCATGCAGGCGTTAGTATCCGAACAGTTAGCACTCCATTCTCGAACGATGTAACCTGTGATATCGCGGCAATGCGCTTCCCAACCACGTCAGCCCATACCACAGGCATTCGTTCACGAAGCAAATCATGTTCAAGACCGTACCGACGTATCACGTCTGTTAAAAGTTCAGATAACGACTTGGTCATGCTGCAACTCTTTCCTTGCTATCAGCACCATCGGTTACTACATCATCAGGCACTGTCACGTACCGAATATCAGAGCTGGTGATGCCATCAAGGTTAGCAATCTGCTGGGCTAGCATACGGCCATCCGTTGTGCTGATAAAGCATTGAACGTTCATTTCCAGTATGCGGCGAAGAACACGATCTGCTCTCCTACTGTCCAACTCACTAAAAACATCATCTAGAAGAACTACCGGTCGTTCATTGGTATGTTGATGCACAAGCCTAGCCTCTGCGAGCTTCAGCGCTACAAGAAGAGACTTATGCTGTCCCTGAGATGCACTATCACGCACAGCACGCCCATTTAGCAGAAAAAGAACCTCGTCTTTCTGTGGCCCGAACAACGTTGTTCCACGCCGAATCTCTGCCGATTCAAGTTGGTGTGCGATATCGAACAGTTGTTTCTCCAGGGACTGCTCCCCATCAAGGCGCACAGAGTCTGCACGATATTCAATCTGTACGTCTTCAAATTCACCTACGACATTTTCATATTCTTCGCGGACGAGTGGTGCAAGTTGCGCAATGAAATCACTCCTCCGTTCAATGAGCTGTGCGCTTGCTACAACAAAGGCGGATGTAACAGCAGAGAGTACATTGTTCTCTGCCGGTATCCCGTTTCCAAGGCAGGCATTGCGTTGCTGTAATAGCCTTCGGTGTTCAAAGAGAAGTTCCGTAACACTGCGTGACGATTGTGCCATGAGGGCATCAATAAAGCTGCGCCGATCGGCAGGACCTCCGAAGGTGATTGCTTTGTGATCGGGTGAGAGAGCAACCAAAGGGAGATACCCAATAATTTCTTTTGGAGAGAGGCCGTCACCAAAGGTTGTTTTGATACGCTTACGTACCCCTTGGCGCACCTCTACACGTGCGTAATACGGAATGCCATGATCAGTGCTCGCCTGTACGCTCATCACTGCGGCAGTTTCCCCTGCCCTAATGAGTCCGGCATCAGAAACAGGAACAAACGTGCGTGCCATTGCGCACATGCTTATCGTTTCGAGCAAGGATGTTTTCCCAGAACCATTTGGTCCACTTACGATCGTAACCCGAGGGGCACAATTCAATAATGCATGCCGATGGCACCGCACATGTGTGGCCGTTACGGACTGAAGTTGCATTCGCAGTTTCCGACTAAATCTTCACCGG
>CAZGHI010000038.1:7049-13659 GCA_964525565.1 uncultured Hyphomicrobiales bacterium | reverse complement strand
CAGCAGACCGCTGTTTTCTACACCCGGAGTAATGAGCACGGCACGAATTGGTGTTGAGAAGGTCATACGCACATTCAAATCAGGATCGTCCTCGGTGCTGATATTCTTGATCGCCTCTTCCAAAAAACGATAGTTGAAGCCAACTTCAAACTCGCTGCTGCTGAATTCGCATGGAATGGTTTCTGTTCCCTTACCACCCGACTCTTCGTCTTCACTGTGTACGGCAAGATCTTTTTCTGACAGTGAAAACCGAACATGGCGCGTGTTGGTATTAGCAAACAGACTCACACGCTTGATTGCACTTAAAACTTCGCGTTGGTGTACAACGAGAGTTTTATCGTTGTCTGTAGGGATTACGTTTTGGTATGGAGGATACTTCTCGTCAATCACACGTGTTGTAATACTCAACGTTCCAATGGTAAACCTAGCATGGGTTTTCGACACATCCATTGTAACGTTGTTTTCAACTTTGCGAAGCAACTCCACAGCACGCGCCGGAACGATAACCTCAAGGTCGGTTGGGAATTCCGCTCCTGCGGGCGCAGATACCGTAACACGTGACAAACGAAAACCATCGGTAGCTACGGCCGTGGC
Organism: uncultured Hyphomicrobiales bacterium; assembly: GCA_964525565.1. GTDB lineage: Bacteria > Bacteroidota > Ignavibacteria > Kapaibacteriales > Kapaibacteriaceae > OLB6. Next base: position 13,065 of record CAZGHI010000038.1, on the reverse strand, counting down.
TTGTTTACCATCGAACTGAAAGAACACGCCCGTCATGCTTGGACGATACTCTTCTGTACTCACAGCAAATACAGTTTTATTGGCCATGCGAGTCATGTCCTCGCGACTCAGCTGAGCCGTTTGCGCCTTAGGAAATGGCGGTATGAGTGGAAACTCTGCCGCTCCCAAGCCCTTCATTTCGAATGAACCTGTAGGAGTCTTCACCGATATAATGGATCGCTCGTCGGACTGCACAGTTACTGTACCAACAGTACCTAGTTCCTTGATAAGGTCGTTAAACTGCCGGGCAGGTATGAGAACTTCACCATCGGCATCACCCGCCACGGGAATGGTGAGTGCAATGGTTATCTCCTGGTCGGTGGCAGTGAACGTTAAATCGCTACCCTGAAGTCGGGTATGCAGGTGTTCAAGAACAGGAATTGTTGATTTGGCTGGGATGGCCGGTAAGACCTTCTGGAGTGCTTTCTGAAGATCTGCAAGCGCAACCGTAAACTGCATACTAAATTCTGGAGTTGTGATCGGTGAAACAGCTCACCAGGATGCATGGTGGAAACGAAATCGCTAATTTGAATGCCGAAACTACGAAACCCCCTATGACCTCACAACGACAATTGCGGTGCGCATGATCTCGCACTATGGACGTGACAACGCTTTCGTGATGCTTGCAATCGGGTTTAGCCTTGTGTTGCTGGCATTTACACCGATTGGCTCCCTGTTGCAGATACTTCTCTGCCTTTCGGGTATCGGGTTGATTTTTTTTACACTGTGGTTCTTTCGCGACCCTGAGCGCATGGTAAACCCTGCCGCTCAGAAAGATCCCAGCTTTGTTGTCTCGCCAGCCGATGGCCAGATAACAGAGATTACAGACATTGGCATTCACCCCGACCTCAATGTTCCATCGGTGCAAATTAGCATTTTCCTTTCTCCACTCAACCTGCATGTGAATCGCTATCCGGCAACAGGCGTGATCAAATCAGTACGCTACTTTCCGGGGCTCTACCTTATGGCATTTCATCCCAAAGCAAGTACCGACAACGAGCGGTCGGAATTTGTACTGTCCACCCCTCATGGACCGATTGTTTTTAGGCAGATCACCGGTTTCCTTGCACGCAGAATCGTCTATCAGGTGGAGCAAGGGGCTTATGTATCCGCAGGAGAACGATTTGGGATGATGAAATTCGGCTCGCGCATGGATGTTGTGGTACCGGCAGCGTCGGAGATTCAGGTATCGGTGGGCCAGCACGTTCGGAGTGCTTCTACCATTCTTGCACAGTTGCCGCCGAAAGAACGTTTGTGAGAGTTACACGCTCAATCGTTCCGAACTTATTTACTTTGGCAAACCTATTCTGCGGTTTTGCCTCCATTATTGCCAGTTTCGAAGGCAATATCAACCGGGCCGTACTGTTTATTCTGCTTGCCGGATTGTTTGATGCCCTCGATGGCATCATCGCCCGCATGGTACGCAGTACAAGCGAGTTTGGTGTGGAGTTAGACTCGCTCTGCGATGCCGTAAGCTTTGGTGTTGCACCCAGTGTAATGCTCTGGGTTACCTTCTACCATAATTGGTTAAACTGGGGCCTCCTTATCGCATCTATGCCGGCATTGGCCGGTGTACTTCGGCTAGCCAGATTTAACGTACAACTCACAAGCATGGAAGACAAACTCTACTTCCGCGGAATGCCTGTACCTGCTGCCGCCCTGCTCATCGTTTCCTACCTTTTGTTCTGGTACAGCAATCCGATCATTGCACCTGAATGGCAACCTATTGCCCTTACCTCGGTTGTAGCTGCTGTCTCGCTTGCTATGGTAAGCACGATCAGGTACGACAATATGCCGCGTCCGTCATACGAGCAGTTTCGCAGACGACCTGTGTTTTTTGTGGTATTTTTGACCGCTGTGATTGCATCGGTAGTTACAGATGGTGCCGCTATCTTTCCATTCATGGCGCTCTATCTTCTTGGTGGTGCAGTTCGTGATGTGTACAGACGCTTTCAGGCGCACAAAGACGAAGAAGAAGACATGCTTGAGGAACCTGACCCCGATCCATTTTCGTTCTGATTATGAAACATTTCACAGCCTACGTAACAGTGGTCCTGCGGGGCAGCATTCTTGATGTGCAAGGGAAAACGGTTGAACATGCCTTGCACGCTTTGCATATGCCCTCGCTGTCGAACGTTCGCATAGGAAAACACATTGAACTCGATGTTCATGCGCCCGACGCTGAATCAGCTCGGAGAGACGTAGAAGTTGCCTGCGAAAAGCTTCTGGCAAATCCAGTTATGGAAGACGTTCACATAACAATTCGTGAACACGGTACAGCGGGAGCAACACCATGAACGTGGGCGTGGTAACATTTCCCGGATCAAATTGTGACGCAGATGCACGTTATGCTTGTGCAGTAGCAAGCAAGCGCCATGGTTTGGAAGCCGAGATCCATCAGTTGTGGCACAAACAACACTCTCTTCCACCCGATCTAGATCTTATTATTCTACCAGGAGGGTTTTCGTATGGCGATTACCTCCGAACAGGTGCAATTGCTCGTTTTTCCCCAATAATGCAGTGCGTTACTGAGTTTGCTTCGGCGGGTGGACTCGTTCTCGGAATCTGCAACGGCTTCCAGATTTTGTGCGAAGCCGGACTATTGCCCGGTGCCCTCATCGTTAACGCGGGATTGTCGTTCAAGTGTACCGAGGTTTTCATTCAACCGCAGCGTTATGACACACCGTTCACATGCGCAATAAGCGCTAACCATAGCCCCCTACGCATACCGATTGCACATGGCGAAGGAAGATATATCGCTCCACCGGACGAGATTGATGCACTCGAACGTGATGGTTTTGTTGTATTTCGCTATGTTGATGAAAATGGTAATCCTACTGCTAAGGCCAATCCAAACGGCAGCATGAATAACATTGCCGGCATCATCAACCAGGGTGGAAACGTAATGGGAATGATGCCCCACCCAGAGCGAGCAATTGACGGTATTCTAGGCAGCCGTGATGGACAATTAATTTTTGACAGCATTTTGCAGTCATTGCGGGATCGGTCTGGTTCTGCAGTTTCATTGGAACAGTATTCGGAGTAGATTATGCCATTCGGAATGGGTGCCCCAGAACTCCTTCTCATTATTCTCCTGATTGTTGTGCTCTTTGGTGCACGCAGAATTCCCGAGCTCATGCGTGGTTTGGGGTCAGGTATCAAAGAGTTTAAAAAAGCTGCGAGCGGTCAGGAAGATTCCGACGATAAAAACAGCAGCAAGTAAGGCCCTTCTATGTTCGACGTTGGTGGTGGCGAGCTGATTCTGATCGTTCTCGTTATCCTTTTACTTTTCGGTCCTAAAAGCCTTCCGGACCTTGCCCGTTCTGTAGGCAAGGGGCTTCGGCAAGTGCGCAAGGCTCAAGAAGATTTAACCCAACAAATTCGCGACATCAGCGCCGATGTAGAGAAGCCGGTTACTAGGCTACGCGACGATCTTAATACCACGATACACGCAGAACCCGCACCCAAGACAACGCCACGCACCCCCCCCACAGAATCGTAAATGCTGTACCACGCTGACCGCTCTTTGTTTCTACAAGGAACTCTGTCCGTCGTTGAACGGACGCAACAATTCCTGAACGCCATAGAACAACGCAGAAATCTTAACGCATACCTTCACGTGCTGCACGATCAGGCTCTCCATCAAGCAGCCGAAGCAGACGAACGATTTGCCGCAAATCTGGCACGTCCGCTTGAGGGCATGGTTGTTGCCGTTAAAGACAATATTTCCATGAAAGGCGCAAGACTCACCTGCGCATCCCGAATCCTGGAAAACTTTGAACCTGTCTTCAATGCAACTGTAATCGAACGACTGCAGGACGCCGGTGCCATCGTAATTGGAAAAACCAACATGGATGAGTTCGCAATGGGGTCCAGCAACGAGACCAGCGCCTTCGGACCGGTCTTGCATCCACTCGATCCGCATCGCGTTCCGGGAGGCTCAAGCGGCGGATCGGCTGTTGCCGTGGCAGCAGGTACATGCCACGTGTCGTGAGGTAGCGACACCGGAGGTTCTGTTCGTCAGCCCGCAGCCCTCTGCGGTGTGCTGGGGTTAAAACCAACCTACGGTGCGGTAAGCCGGTACGGTCTTGTTGCCTTTGCCTCTTCGCTCGATCAGATTGGTGTATTTGCACACGATGCTGTGGATGCTGCATCAGTGCTGTCTGTAATCTCCGGCTTTGATCCATTCGACGCTACATCACACCACAGTGCATGGCTGCCAACCATGAGTGGTCCGCTGCGCATCGGACGGATTTCCGACGACCTTTTAAGCGACTGTACAGAGGCCATTCGTGAATCGTATGAACGGTATATCGCCCACCTTGAAGGGATTGGTCATACTATTGTTCCGGTTACTCTCCCATTGTCTGAAATATGGATACCTACCTATTTCATTCTCGCTACGGCTGAAGCTTCCAGCAACCTATCACGTTTCGACGGTGTACGGTTTGGCCTACGCATAGATGGTGCCGAAGATGTTGATATGATCACTGCCACACGAAGTGTTGGTTTCGGTGCTGAAGTGAAGCGGCGTATCATGTTGGGCACGTATGTTCTGTCGAGTGGCTACGCAGACCAGTACTACCACAAGGCGCAAAAAGCACGTACGGCAATTACTAAGGCTTATGCATCGGTGTTTCATCAGGTACACCTACTTGCAATGCCAACAACACCGACAACGGCTTTCAAGCGCGGTGAGATTACAGATCCGGTTCAGATGTGGTTAAGCGACTTATTCACCGTAAGCGCAAACATTGCCGGAATTCCTGCGCTGAGTTTGCCTTATGGAACTGACGCGCAAAGCCTGCCCATTGGAATTCAATTGCAGGGTCCGCATTGGTCTGACCAATGGCTACTGGATTTTGCAAATGCACATCACACACTTCAGTAGCGATTGTGCAGATAGGTACCTGCGAAAGACAGGGTCCATTATTCCGGCTGAATGAAATGAATTGGAACATCAATCCTATCATTGATTGACAGACGCACGGGAGATGTGGTAACGGCATTTGTAATAATTTTTAACTCTTTCTGGTCGAATTGTCTTGAGAAAAAAATATCCACGTGCAGTCTGCCTATTCTTCTGAGCGGATCTGCTACCATCTCCTTCCGAACACGAATGCGTGTGCCAACAACATCCCATTCCTGACGCTGTGCTGCCAAACCAATACTTGTAAGCATACATGCTCCTAACGCCGTTGCCAGAAGGTCAGAAGGTGCGAAATTTGTACCCTTTCCATGGTTGTCCACAGGTGCATCCGTAGCCAATTTCGATCCGGTTGGCACATGCACTCCAATGGTTTGCAACGCACCTGAATACGTTAACATAATCTCGACCATCTGTGGCTCCTCGTGTTGGTTCCGTAAATTCGTACTCTTTAGCCAACAGGACAAGCAAAAATGAGTGTTTTAGTTAATAAGAATTCGAAAATTGTCGTTCAGGGAATAACCGGCGGCGAAGGCACTTTTCATACATCCCAAATGCTGGAGTATGGATCAAACGTGGTGGCTGGCGTTACGCCTGGCAAAGGAGGAACGCAGTATAGCGGCAAAGGCGACGATATCTTCGTTCGGCCTGTACCTGTGTTTAACACGGTACGCGATGCTGTTCGGGAAACGGATGCCAACGTTTCCATCATATTTGTGCCTGCAGCATTTGCTGCCGATGCCATCTTGGAGGCTCTTGAGTCCGGAATACGTGTAATTGTGTGCATTACGGAGGGAATCCCAACGCGTGATATGATTCCGGTAAAGGCTGCGCTGCAGCGCTCCGATGCCGTTCTTATCGGTCCGAACTGCCCAGGAATCATCACACCCGGCGAAACAAAGATTGGCATCATGCCGGGTTACATTTTCTCACGTGGCCCCATCGGATTAGTCTCACGGTCAGGAACCCTCACGTACGAAGCTGTAAAACAGCTTACGGATGCAGGACTTGGCCAGAGCACGTGCATTGGCATAGGTGGAGACCCGATTA
>CAZGHI010000038.1:0-6979 GCA_964525565.1 uncultured Hyphomicrobiales bacterium | reverse complement strand
TTATGATAGGCGAAATTGGTGGATCAGCAGAAGAAGAAGCCGCCCTGTACATCCGCGATTACGTGAAAAAACCTGTCGTTGGTTTCATCGCAGGAAGAACAGCCCCGCCAGGCCGAAGAATGGGACATGCCGGAGCCATTATTTCAGGCGGTAAAGGCACGGCTGCCGATAAAATCTCGACCATGGAAGCTTGCGGTATCACCGTTGCTCCAAGCCCCGCCCAGATTGGAGCTACGATGAAGTCACTGCTCGAGGGTAAACACACAAAGAAACAACAGCCCCCTGCATCAAAAAAAACATCGGCTACATCATCAAAGAAAGGGGTGGCGAAGAAGACTTCAGCTAAAGCGACAAAGAAAAAGTAAGGGGCTTCAGTTCAGAGAACTACACCCTACATGCTATTTGCTTAACACATTCTCTCACCTCATTCGATGCTATGGAACGTACCCTTTGTATTATTAAACCCGACGCAGTGCGTAATGGGAATGTAGGCAACATCATTGCTATGATTCAAAATGCCGGATTCCGCATTTTGGGACTAAAGCAAATCACCATTTCAAAGACTGTTGCCGGTGCCTTCTACAAGGTTCACAAAGACAGGCCTTTTTATGGCGAGTTGGTTGACTTTATGAGCAGTGGACCAATTGTACCGATTGCTTTGGAGAAGGTTAACGCTGTAGCCGACTGGCGAACACTGATCGGTGCAACCGATCCGGCAGAAGCTGCCGATGGTACCGTACGGAAACTCTACGCTACAAGCAAGGGCGAAAATGCCGTCCATGGCTCAGACTCGCTGGAAAACGGCGTGCAAGAGGTTTCGTTCTTCTTTGCTGAAAGTGAACTTGTGTAGCTTCATTCTCACACGACGAAACCAGCGACATCGTCGGATGTCGTTACAGCGAGGGCGGTAACGCCCTCGCTCTGTTTTCACTGTTTGTTGGTATTTTCTCGGTTAACGTATGATCAACACTTCGCACGCAGCTACAATTTGTACGATTGTTTTCGTTGTTTTTTGCGCAGCACCCCTTTCTGCGCAGAAGCAGCAAAGCTCGACGCAAAAACCTCTCCCCGGAAGAGAATACCGGCTCGAAGTAAAGTACACCAGCGGCGTTGCGCTACTATACGAATTCGTCGAAACAACGAATGTTGAACGTACGCATAGTGATGGATCGAAGAAAAACTACAAGCGCGAGGTAAAACATTTTATCACGATGCGCATTATTGAGTCGCTTGACGGTATCAGCAAAGTAATTGTCAACATAGATTCCCTGCAGTACTCATTCGAAGCCGGTCCCGTTCTCGTGAGCTATGATTCTCAGGTTGACATAACACCCAAGAATTTTTCTGACCTACATTACTACATCGGAACATTAAACAGACCGTTTACGTTAACCATTAACTCCTATGGCGAAGTGTCGAAGGTTGAAGGTGAGCAGATTGAGTTCTGGCGCGACTACATCGAAGAGAATGCAGCCGATCTCGATTCAATGACACTTCATATTTGGAGACAGTGCCTGGCCGATAACAATCTTTTGCACATTGGTGATATTCAGAAAAGACTCGTTCCGGGACTGAAGGTTGGCGTGGATAGCACATGGAAGCATGACTTCTCATTCTTAATCAACAGCCTGGCATTCCATGACAAGGTGGAGAGTCGGTTTGCAAAGAACCTGGGTGGTTACTACCAAATTGTTACAAAGGATACACTGCAGGCTCAACCTCAACCAGTACGGTCATACGGAATCGGCTCATTGTCCACACTTATTGATGGCACAGCTACCGTTGACAATGAACTCATCCTACGAAATACCGGGCTTGTAGAAGAGCTCACTTCAAAAATCAGCGCAACCTATAAAGCTTCGGTCTTAAACGAGATCTATACCGAAGATGTACAATCCACAATGAAATGGAAGTTAACCGGACAATTCCAATGGTGAAATTTATTTTGTCGCTCTGTATATGCATGGTTCTTGCTTCATGTACAGACAACAACTCTCATGACGCAATCCCCGAAGAGCCAAACCTTGATCAAGCGAGCGGCATTAGTGTAAACGACACAACAGCGGGTCGTGTGCTGGGCCTTGATAGCATACAGATTCAAACGATCACGCTTCAGCTAAAGCCAAAAGAGAGTCACACATTTCGTGTTCGACTGCAGTCGTTAATGCAACAAGACTCAATGCTCGTGAGCCGAGACGAAAATCATAACGTTGTTTGGAGTGTGGACTCAGTAGCAACATCTGGAAAGACGTATGTAACGCTTAAACTCAAGCGTGTCAAAGTAGATGTTTCACTGAAAAATCTTACTACAGGTCAGTCTCGTAGTGGACAGCACTACGACTCTGATGATAGTGTCTCGAAAGCCGATGCGAAACAGAAACAGTTTACGTCACTGATTGATGCGCCTATTCAAGCCACCCTGACACCAAACGGATCTATTGTTGGGATTAATGGAACACATAAGCTTGCATCAACTGTTGTTGCCGAAATGGAGAAAATCGAGGATCGTGCACCGCCTGAAATGGAGGAAAGGGTTGCAAAAGATCTTCAGAGGATGCTGGAAGCACAGATTTTCGAACCGGTTCTTCATTCAATATTCATCGCCCTTCCTGATTCCGGTCTTAAGCCGGGATTTCGGTGGGAACGAACGCACGAAGTAGGTGTAAACACTCTTGTAACTTCCTTTGGCACCTTTGTGTATCGCATTGTTGAGGTACGCGAAGTAAAGGGAAGAAGAATTGCCACGATAGAAGCTAACATTACTGGTAAAATCGAACAAGCACCAACGCCCGGGCTACCCCCAGATGTTCCAAAACCTGAGATTAAGATTGCAGAACCAAGTGTTTCTGGTACGATGCGTGGGATGCTCGACCTCTCAACGGGCATCTTGGTGCACAGTAAGATGAACCTTTTGGTGAATTGTATCCTTACTTTGGCAGCGCCCAATGCTCCTCCACGAAAAATCAAACAGAAACAGGAGCTAACGTACACTGTGGATCTCATACGATAGGCAAAATGGTACAGCGCAAGGTAGATCTCCGTTCTGTGTTTCTGCCCAGCGACGGTATTGCCTTTGTGGCAATCCTCATAGGACTGTTCATTGCGCTCTTTCTCGATGAGATGGCCGTGCGCCTAATTGGTTTATGCATTGTAGTACTCGGCGGTGTTGCGTTGTTCATGATGGTCTCTCCGCGGCTTACCGATATGTCCATGCCGCGTCCGCCAAAACCAACTGAAACACCCTCGTTTATGTCGGAAACAACACGAGACGGAGGCCGTACCCGCCAGGTTTTCGACAGCCTAGCCTATCGTGCTACATTCGGTGCAGAAGATCAAGCTACTGCAGACATTGATGAACGACAGATCCAATTGTTTCCAGGTCTGATGGACGTTCATGAAACCCCGGCACAGACTGCTCCCACGCTTCCGGCAAGTGCGTTGCACAGCGTGCTAGACATGGAATTCGCTGACGGGCAGAGCTCCGTGAGGGTAGTGGGTGTGAAATCTTCCCGAAGTGTAGCAGCGGCCCCACCATTAGCGATACAAGCGCGAACTCAACAGCGTAGTTCCTCTCCGTCAATTAAACAGCCGAACACCACCAGCGAATCAGATATTCTGGCTACAGGAAATGCCGACGTAGTAACAAATGAAACGCAAGAAGGTACAGTCGGCGAAAGCTCTGAAATCAGGTTGTCCGACGAAGTCATCATACGTCCGCGCTCCAGTGTACAACGTGATACTTCGCCAGAACAACCGGCATCGGGCGAATCCGAGTTTGATGAATCACCACAAGACACCGATACCAGCACGATAACACCGCAGCCTCCTGGTGCCGAGGCTACAGTGCTGCCAACAGACAAGGCCGAAGACGCACCGTCTTCCTATGTACAGCCAGAGCGCAAGCAAGAAATCCGCATATCAAGCGTAATGGTTGACGACGAAGAGGAGATGGAGGTATCCGAAGAGCCGCGCAAGGAATTCGACTACCTTTTAAACCGAGTTCTCATGGTCATTCGGTCAGCTACAAGTGCACGCACAGCAGCCTTCTTTTGGTTTAACCGAGAACGCAATCAGCTTGTTCTGGAAGCAAGGATATCCGATGCCACAGAAAAGCTCACCGATAAACGCAAGCTACCCATCGGACAGGACGTTGTTAGCCAGATTGCTCTTGAAGGCCGTCCAGAAATCGTAACCGACATTCTCCCAACCGCAGAACTTGAGTTGTTACCCTATTACAAGTATCGCGCTGGTACGGCAAGTTTTGTTGGTGTTCCTGTGTACTTCCGCGGTAATGTTATTGGAGTACTATGTGCTGACTCCATCGAAGAGAATGCATACACAGATGTAACCGTGGGTTTCTTCGGACACTTTACCAAGCTCATCAGCGGGCTTGTGCTGAGTTACACAATAAAGTTTGACCTACAGCAGAACAACACACTTCTTGAAGCAATTCTTCAGTTTCGTGAAAATGTGGCACAAGCCGAACCCGGTATGCGCTCCATCATTGCCTCGCTCTTTGATGTTGTTATCAACAACATGGAAGTAAGCACCGTTGGCGTTTGCGCATACGACCGGCAACAGAAGTTGTGGACTCTGCGCGACGTGAAGAGTGTGATGCAGGAATACGGCAATCTTGTTGGTTCGCCTGTTGACATTAACAATTCACTTGTTGGAGAGTGCCTTCGCAGCGGTCAACCAATCGCGATTAGTGTAGAAAGCAGCGTCATCCGTGTGTCCCCAGACGAGCCGGTAGTTGACTTATGCCAGTTTATCGGCGCTCCAATGCGCTCCCTGCTGCATACACATGGCGTTCTCTTCCTTGAGAATCAACGCGGCTCTATCAGCAGCCATGATGTTGCTATGGTTGAGCTACTAGCAGACCTTGCGGGGGAAATGATTGCAGGCCTTCGTGATCAACAGATCGATAATGTTAATGTGCCGACGCTAGCGGAGTCAACAAGCACAGACAACAACGATGCATTCTACACTCGCCTGCAAGAAGAAGTTTCTCGATCCATGGATTTCGAGCTCCCACTCTCGCTCTGCTTGTACGCACCCGACCCTCTTAAAGGAGTTTCCGGCACTTCAGAAGCAGAGGTGCGGCAGCAAATACTTGATGAGTTGGTTGCTCGTTTAAAGGACCAAATCCGTGATTACGATTTCCTACACGTACTGGACAATTCCACCATCGCCGTTGTAGTTGTAGCAACAAGTGGTGCTGCAACAAAGCTTTGGGCAGAATCTGTACGCAGAGATACCGCTGCAACACCATTTACTGCGGATTCGAAAAAGGTTTCGGCAACAATCAGCGCAGGCATTGCAGAACTGCATGTAACGGACTCGTGGCAGACTCTTATAGAACATGCCGAGGCTGCATTGCAGATCTCCCGTCAGCAGGAAAATGTGGTTACGGTGTTTTCGTAATCCGTTTGTTACGGCTTACTCATTCACTTGCGCTGTGCATCAGGATCCGGTGCGCTAAGATTGAGCTGCACAACCACAGCGCAGTGGTCACTTACTTTCTTTGATTCGTTTTCCGTTAGAAACAGCCTGTGGTTTTCGACCCTTTGGCTACCTTGTATCATCCTTTTGGCAACCATAGGCGAGGCAACGATATGGTCTATGCTGTTCCATCGTGGATTGGCACAACTCTTTAATCCACTCGTAAGGAATACCCCAGCCCCCTTCTCAAGTTCATCGAGCGTACCATTCGTTCTCCGACCGGGATAGTCATTAAAATCTCCGCAAATCAGTATGTCGCTTTCGGTGCCTGCAGCAAGAACGGAATCAATAAACTTATTCAGCACAGCAACCTGTTGAGATCGCAATCGTCTGCTCTCTTCAATAAGTGCCGGGGTGCTATCGTGCCGTGAGGTACTCTTCAGGTGAACACTTAGCATCTGCCACTGATAATGGCGCTTCTTGCACTCTACCAACAGTCCCGGACGTAATCGTTCCGGCCGGTCAAGTTGCAACGGTGTATAGTCGCCACGAACGGTTACGGCAACGTCGTTACGGTATGCCAGCCCAACTCTTTGTTTACCACCAGCCTGGCTCACAACACCTGAGTAACCCTGCATGTATCGGAGCACTTTCGCCAGAGCATCGAGGTTTTCGACTTCCTGAACGGCAATAACATCCGCACCGGTTTTTAGCATTATGTCTGCAATACGCAGGTAATCCTGATCGGATCGTTCAACGTGATCGTGCACACCGTCTCCAAGCCACTCCACATTGAACGTCGCAATCACTAATTGAGCATCGTCGCTTGATCCGGAGGTTGCACACGAAGTAAGAAGCCCACAGAGCCAGAGAAAGCCAATGGAGTGCATCCTGAACCGCATGCTATTCGATTCAATCATATTTACCGCCCAAGGAGAACCGATCGTGCAATGTAGCCCGCAATCTGTGGATTTTCCTTTAAGCGTCGAGTTGAATATCCATACCAATCTTCGCCGAAGGGAACGTACACACAAACGGGATGTCCGGCTGCTATCAAGGCATCGCGCCGGTCTTCGCGCACTCCTAACAGCATCTGAAACTGGTAGTTTGCCGGTTGTAGCGCTCTCTCCTGTATTAATGCCTCTGCGTCTGCAAGTAAAGCTTCGTCGTGCGTGGCGATTCGCACGTCTGCGCCCCCATCAACGAGCATTCTCAGTAATCGCTTGTAATTGTTACGAATGTGATCAGGATCCTTAAATGCAACGTCCTCCGACTCGATATAGATTCCTTTACAAAGCCGAACGCTTGGTCGGTACTGTAGCAACTCTGCTACATCTTGTTCAGATCGCCGCAAGTATGCCTGTATTACCACCCCAACGTTAGTAAAGCCCTCGTTTCGAAGGCGGCGGTAGAAGTCGAGGGTAATGCTTGTGTACGGGGTGTTCTCCATGTCCATTCGAACGAACACGCCCAACGACTGCGCCTTCTGCACAAGAACTCGAACATTGGTATATGCAAATTCCTTGTCGAGATCAAG
>CAZGHI010000037.1:17060-23331 GCA_964525565.1 uncultured Hyphomicrobiales bacterium | reverse complement strand
AAAAGCATCGCTTTCTCTACCGGGCACTACTTACAATCAGGTCCGCGATAACCTGAATTCATATGTGGGAAGTACGCTAGCAAATGTGACGGATTGGGTACGCAGTGTCTCCATCTTTGATGCCACGACAAACACTATGGTCCAAGCATGCGATTTCATATTCACTCTAGTACGATGCTTTTGCTCCCGAAAGTCCGAAATCCAGCAATATCTGGGAATACCCATCGGAGTTTCGTGATTGCACAACACCACCAAGCGGCACAACACCTGACATGTAACAGTCTGCTTCGATGGTTTTTCCCATAACGGTAATAGACGACCTAACTTTTGTTGTTCCGGCAAACGTCCCTGCTGGAACGGTTAATGCTCCTCCATCCGAAACTGACGAGGTTGTTGTTGTTACCCACGACTTCAGAGCTTCTTTATACAATCCTTTGGACATGTCGAGAATAAAACCACTTATCTCCATCGGGTCAGCGTCGTTCACTTTTACTCGAATTCGTTTAAACACAACATCATCAACCGTTCCCGTTTGCATTGCTTTATCCATACCTACCACATCGAACTGTGTGATGGTGATGTTGTCGTCCGTCATTACATACATTTCCAGTGTCCAAACTTCACCGTCTCTGGCAATAATGCTATTCCGCGAAATGCTCCTTTCGTCATCGTCATCAGTGTTCCCATACATTACCCATTGTCCTACCGAGAATGGAAGCACACCGGCATACGTTTCGGCCGGATACTGCTCACCCTTTTGGGTTGTAAACAATTTCTCAATCTTGCCTTCATAGTCACCGGCAACTACTGCGATGGAGCTCCACACCAACAGAAATGCTACTGCTCGGGTTTTCATATCCGCGCCTTTTCATGAGAAAGTGGACAAGGAGTTGAACTATGGTGCAAACTACTACAAATACGATTCGTGTATTCGTACCATTAATGGCGTGTCGCCACGAGCCCCTTTTTGGGAAGCCCCGTTGTTACTTAATCGTGTTTATGACGCGTATAAGGAATACGCAGCGCTAGCAGTGTGGTTGTTGTTACCGCGACCGACCAGAAAGGGCCACTGCAAAAAGTGCTGCCATTGGTGCAACCATCACATCAACAGTATAGTGAACGTGCTGTATAACAAGCGATGCGCCCACAATGCAACCAAGCACAATGTAAAGCCATCGTTTTCCGCGCGTGGGCATAATAAATGCCGTCATGAACATGGAGCTGGTGTGTCCGGAAAAGAACAGATCTTTCCTGAGCACTTCTCCGGCATCAGATGCTAATGCTTGAATGATAGGATCAGGCATCATTATCATGTCGGGCGGGGCATCGAATGGTAACAGGAATATCCCAAGCATACGCAGACTAAGCAATAGTGCATAAGCTCGAAACCCTCTAAAGATCAGGTGTGGCGTTTTCCAAAGAAGCACAAACGCCAAACCAAGCGCCCCGTATAACACAAAAAAAATCAGCCATGTTAAGTCTATCGGTCCAATAAGCCGATGAATGGGGTCAGCGATAACCACGCCCGGGCGTTGCTCCATCATCACTAAATACTCAGATGTAACCGCAATCATGCCTACCGCAATAATGGTGGACTTTATAGCAAGCCAGCGTTCACTCTTGTTCGACCATAATTCCTTCCACGGATCTCGCTCCATAATGCAATATGCCAACGTTGGTAGTTTTGCAGCCTATGCCAGTATCAGAACCACAAAAAATAATCTTTAGCATGGTCGGCGTCGGTAAGGTCTTTAAACCAAACCGACAAGTGCTACGCGACATTTATCTGAGCTTCTACTACGGTGCCAAAATCGGAGTCCTCGGATTAAATGGTGCCGGTAAATCCACTCTCTTGAAAATCATCGCAGGTATAGACGAAGACTATCTTGGGGAGATCACTAAGAACAAGGACGTAACCTTTGGCTACCTACCTCAAGAACCGGAACTAGATCCGAATAAAACGGTGCGAGAAGTGGTAGAAGAAGGAGCTGCGGAAACGGTAAACCTGCTCAAAGAATACAACGCTATTAGCGAACAGTTTGCCGATCCTGATGCAGACTTCGATGCCCTTCTGGAGAAGCAATCCAAGTTGCAGGATAGAATCGAAGCCCTCGGCGCCTGGGATATTGACTCCAAATTGGAAATGGCAATGGATGCATTGAGGTGTCCACCACCAGAAACACCTATTGCCGTGATATCAGGAGGAGAACGTCGTCGTGTAGCTCTCGTACGCTTGTTGCTCCAGAAGCCGGATGTGCTCCTGTTGGACGAGCCTACCAACCACCTGGATGCTGAAAGCATTGCCTGGCTTGAAAAGCACCTGCACGAGTACGAAGGAACCGTGATTGCCGTTACCCACGATCGGTACTTCTTAGATAATGTGGCCGGGTGGATTCTGGAACTGGATAACGGACATGGCATACCATTCGAGGGCAACTACACGTCGTGGCTGGATCAAAAACAAAAGCGTCTCGAACAAGAAGAGAAACAAGAGAGTAAGCGTCAGAAGGCTCTGAAAGAAGAGTTGGAATGGGTACGGATGAATCCTAAAGGACGCCAGGCAAAGAGTAAGGCCCGCATTGGTGCGTACGAGAAGCTCTTATCCGAAGAAACAGTAAAGCGCAGTGAGGAACGCGAAATATTCATCCCGCCAGGTCCGCGGCTTGGCGATGTTGTTATCGAAGCCAACAACATTTCCAAGGCATTCGGCGATAAAATTCTCTACGAAAACCTGAGTTTCTCCCTCCCTCCCGGAGGCATCATCGGAATCATTGGTCCAAACGGCGCCGGTAAAACCACACTGTTCAAAATGATCACCCAGCAACTTCAGCCGGATGCCGGTTCGTTCACCGTTGGCGAAACCGTAGTGCTGGGATACATTGACCAAAATCGTCCTCTCGATCCAAACAAAACCATTTGGGAAGAAATTTCCAATGGAAACGACGTCCTCACACTTGGCAAACGAGAGATGCCCTCACGAGCGTATGTTGCTCGTTTTAATTTTAGTGGATCAGATCAACAAAAAAAGGTTGGTCAGATATCGGGCGGCGAACGCAACCGCGTCCACCTAGCTAAAATGCTCAAAGAAGGTGCTAATGTGTTGCTATTGGACGAACCAACAAACGACTTAGACGTAAACACTCTCCGTGCTCTGGAAGAAGCTCTTCTGGATTTCGCAGGGTGCGCCGTAGTAATCAGCCACGACAGGTGGTTTCTCGACCGTATCGCAACACACATTTTGGCATTCGAAGGAAATTCTAATGTTGTTTGGTTCGACGGCAATTATTCGCAATACGAAGAGGATCGTCATCGTCGGTTAGGCACCGATGCCGACAGGCCACACCGCATTACTTACAGAAAACTTACAAGGGACTAACGTGACACCGCATGTTGCTTTAAAAATCGCAGTGCTGTTTTTCATGCTGAGTGCAACCACTTCGCTATTTGCTCAGAAAAAAACTACAACGAACCCACAACAACCGTCAACAATGCAGCCTCCGCAGTTTCAGGCAGCACCCGGACAGAATGTGAAGGTCGTGAAAACGGTGAAACACTTCAACTTTTACCCGCTTACCCGTACTATCCCGCTACCCTGGGAGCGGCTTCCACTACCTACGAATAAGATTCCAGCAGGTAATAAGCTTTTAAGTACCTTCGTTTGCCCTTCCGACATTATTACTGCAATTCAGAAAGATCCTGCCAAGAAAATCAAAGAATTTGGAACTCCTGCAAAACAAGGCTATCAATCGTTTAGCGGGAAGGATGGTCAAGGGGCTATTGTTTATTTGGAATACGAAAAGAAACTGCCGGACAACGCAAAAGAAATTCTGTCGAAGTTGATATTTGGAAAGAAAGAACCACCGACTCCCAAAGAGGGTGGTCCGATGGAACAGTTTCTCGTGAACGATCATACTGTGATTTTATGGGCATTTAAGAACGACGAGTCTCAGGTTCGCCAAGATCATCAGGATATGATTTTTGCACTAATAAGCGAGATGGCAAATACCCTCGAAGCAAACAAGTCTAAATAAGGTGCTCTATGATTCTACTTGCCACGTTTAACAACGAAATGGATGCCCAGCTTCTAGAATCACAGCTCAAGGAAGCCGGCATTGATTCCAAAGTAGAGGCTCCGGAAGGCGCTGATACCTACCGTGTATTGGTATTTGAAGACGACCTGGAAGAGGCAAAGGAGATTATTGAATCTCAGACAGACGATGATGACGACATTTTCCCCAGCCTATCTGAAGACGACATCGATTTGGACGACTTCGAAGACCTGTAGTCACCGTAACCGTTCGCTGAAAGAAAACTCCCTGCGCTAGGCCATTGCCTGTGCAACCTCGGCATCTACACTATCGGCGAACTGCTCAAAATTCTTATTAAATAGGTCTAGCAGATGGCGGGCTTGGGCATCGTACGCTTCTTTGTCCGCCCATGTATTTCTTGGGTTGAGAACCTCGTCGGGTACATCCGGGCATGTAGTTGGAATTGAGAGGTTAAAGAACGCATCCTTTACGTAGGGTACATTGTTCAGATCACCGTTCAGTGCAGCGCGGAGCATTGCCCGTGTGTACTTAATCTTCATACGTTGTCCTACGCCATACGGTCCGCCACTCCATCCCGTATTCACCAGCCACACCTGACTTCCGTGCTGTTGAATCTTATCCCGCAGCAAGTTTGCATACACACTTGGATGGTGCACCATGAACGGAGCGCCAAAACATGTACTAAAGGTAGCCGATGGTTCCTTTACGCCAGCTTCCGTTCCAGCGACCTTTGCCGTGTACCCACTTAAAAAGTGAAACATTGCCTGTTCCGGAGTCAGCCTTGCAATTGGAGGCATCACGCCAAAAGCATCTGCGGTTAAAAACACGATATTCTTTGGATGACCGCCACGGTTATCCGGAGTAATATTGGCAATCTTCTCCCGTGAGTATGAGGCTCTAGTGTTTTCCGTGTACTTCTGCGAGTCTAGATCAATGACTCGAGTTTCTTCGTTGATATCCACGTTTTCAAGGATAGTTCCAAACGTGCGTGTAAGACCGTAAATGATCGGCTCAGCCTCAGCATTAAGGTTAATAACCTTTGCATAGCATCCCCCTTCGTAGTTAAACACTCCTTCATCGCTCCACCCATGCTCGTCGTCGCCAATCAGTGCACGTTCGGGATCCGTGGAGAGAGTGGTTTTGCCTGTTCCGGAAAGTCCGAAGAATAGAGCGGTATCGCCATCCTTTCCAACGTTGGCAGAACAATGCATACTCATCACACCGTGCTTCGGCATCAGGTAGTTCAGCACCGTAAAAATTGACTTTTTGTTCTCACCGGCATACGATGTGCCACCAATAAGTACCAACTTTTGTTCGAAGGAAAGGATGATAAATGCTTCACTGAGAGTTCCATCCACTTCGGGCACAGCTTTAAAATCGGGAACAGTGATCACCGTAAAACCGGGAACAAAGGTTGCCAGTTCAGACTCCGTTGCCTCGATGAACATATTCCGTACAAACAGAGAATGGTAAGCCATCTCCTGTATAAATCGCACAGGAAGTTTGTACGTTGCATCCGCACCTGCTATCAGATCCTGAACGTACACGTCGCGTCCTTGCAAGTATGCAAACACCCGTGCTTTTAATGCATTGAATTTCTCTGCGGCAAACGGCTTGTTTACTTTGCCCCACCATACTTCGTCTTTTGATCCATCTTCTTCTACAACAAACTTGTCGTTCGCCCTTCGCCCGGTATAGGGTACGGAGTTTACACACAGTGCACCGTGCTCGCTCAGAATGCCCTCGTCATATAGCAGAGCATGTTCGTATAATTCTGGAACCGTAAGATTGTAGTTAATCTCTCCAAGGTTAACAAGACCTTGTTGTTCGAGCGAGGTACGAACGGCATCGAGATCTACGGACATGGTAAGGGGCTTTCTACTCGTGATTGTTCTGTTGTGGGGTGCAAATATCGTTGTTTTTTCCGTTACGTTTCTGTAGCAATGTTCACACCTGTGCCTGACCATCAGCTTCAGGAGTTTATCTTGTCGCCTGATCTGGCGGCGTTGGCAGAAGAGCTCACATCGCCGCCAATGAGCGTGTCGGAACCCACACCACAGCTTACCGACGTTCTTCGCAAGCGTGTTCCGGGTGGGCTGGCTCCACATCTTCCCATTGTTTCCGCCTGTGTTGTAGGTACGGCAAAAGCCAGAAAGCTGGGAAAGTGGCTATCCGGATGGTTGTTCACGCCTCTGGGCGCAGAACAATCCACCCACCCCGCT
>CAZGHI010000037.1:0-17037 GCA_964525565.1 uncultured Hyphomicrobiales bacterium | reverse complement strand
TACACGTCTACTCGTACTGTCCTTGAGGTGTGTGGTGGTTGCGGGGTGGACACGGCAGCTCTTGCGCGAGCAGGCGAAAAGGTCGTCACCTACGAGGCTGATCCGCTGACTGCTTGCGTACTAGAAGGAAACCTGATCCGAGCAGGAATTTCAAACGTTGAGGTACGAAACACAGCGTGGACGGTGGAGTCTCATCGGGGGGCTGATGGACTTTGGGCCGACCCCTCGCGGCGGCACGGTCGTGGAACTCGAAGCCGGGAAGGTGATTTGTACAATCCTTCATTGGCCGATGTGCTACAGAAATCGTCGGTTTCGGTTGGAGGTGTTAAGGTTGGTCCCGGTGATGCCATTGATCACAACAATGCCTTTCGCTCCGAATTCATTGCTTGGAAATCGGAATGTAAAGAACGCATCTTGTGGTTCAGGCATGCGCATGAAATCAACACAACGGACGTAGTGCTTGTTGGAGCTTCAAATTCGTTGCTACGGTACCCGGGTGGGTCCTGTTTAAATACTGAATACAACCCGGTATCGTGTCCAAACATTGAACCCGGCATGTTCGTGGTTGAACCACATGCGGCAATTATTGCCGGCGGACTTGTATCGCTACTATTTACGCAGATTGATGCACTGCCTGTTGACAAACAGATTGCATACGGCATTTGTATGTCCAAGCCTGCTGTGCATCCTCTTTACGAAACCTATCGGATTGTGGACATCTGCACAGGCATACGGCAAAAGTGGCTGCGCAGTAAAGTGCGTGAGTTGCACCTGAACGTTGCCACACACATAAAAAAACGCGGATGGAATGGTAATCCTGAAGCCCTGCGAAAAACACTTCCCTTTACGTCTGATTCAACGGTTCGCAGCCACGTAATCATCATTGCCAGACAGGGAAACGGTCATATAACAATGATCTGCGAAGTTGTTTAAGATTTTGACTTCAGTGCATCGCGGATTTCTGTGAGTAACAAGACCTCCTCAGAGGGTGCTGGTGCTTCCGGTTGCGCTTCCTGTGAACGCTTCATAGCATTCATGGCCTTGACAACCATAAACATCACCCAGGCTATGATCAAAAAGTTTACTACTGCTTGTATCAAGACACCCCAGCCTATAACCACAGCCCCTTTCCCATCGGCATCGGCTTCCTTAAGGGTTGTTACAATTTGGGAGAAATCAATCCCACCCAACAGTAGTCCGATTGGCGGCATAATTACCTGATCTACCAATGTTTTGGTAATGGCGCCGAATGCTGCGCCAATAACAACACCAATTGCCAGGTCAACCACGTTGCCTCGTGACGCAAATTCTTTAAACTCGGAAAGTAACCCCATTACATGCTCCCCTGTTTGTTTAGGAGCTAATCTACGAAAGCCACTATTGAATTGTCGTGTTACTTGTATCGGAGGATTTGGTGGACTCTGAGGCACATGCCGATTCCTTGCAGCCACAGTGCTCCACTAGTGTTTGTTTTAGTGCTGCTTTTTGCTCGGCTGTTAGTCCTGAGCACGACTCTTTCATTTGTTCACGGGTATGGAACTTCATGCCAATCGTAGGCCTGATCGAAGCAAGCATCCCCACATCACGCTTGGATCCGTAGCGAAAAGCTACAATGACAACATAGGCAAAGGCCGTGATGCCGGCACCTTCCAGTAAAGACATCCTACGCTCTTCGTTGTCTTCGGCATCTACAGCAATGTTCCAACATGTAGATACAGCAAAACTGTTTAAAACCAACAGCCCGCCGATGCAACCGAGGTAGATCATCGAGCGGGCTGTTCTGGTTGTTAACAGCGACATAGCGTGAAGATTAGCTTTCGTTTACTGTATCGTACAGCTCCTGCAATTTTGTGCGCAGATGCAGTACGGCATATCGTTTACGAGCGAGAAGCGTGTTGATGTTAACACCTGTTTCGTCGCTCATCTCTCTAAACGAAACACCTTCGAATTCATTTTTTACAAAAACCCATTTCTGTTCTGGTGGAATTTCTTCCAAGCCTTGGATAACGGCTTCCCAGATGGTTTTCCGTACCAAATCCTGTTCCGGACTGTACGATAGATCACCGAGAAAACGCTCTACGAAGTCTAAACCGTCGTCCTTACTCTCCTTGCTCCCAAGGTCGGCAAAACTGTCCGTGCGTTTCTTTCGATACGAGTCTATAATCCGGTTACGCACCGAGGTAAATACCCACGAGGCTAGGTTATCAATGGGCTTGTTTACATCCTTCGATGCCGCCAGAACATTGGCAAAAACATCTTGCAAAATGTCTTCCGCCTCTTCCTGGTTGCGTACACGCTGGCGGATGAATCCAAGGTACTTCTTCCGATCGGTACGGAAGAGCTGTTCTATCTGAAGGGCGAGGTCCATGGCATTTATACCGTCTGTTTGTGAATGAAACCGTTCCCCACTCCAACTGGGTTGTACAAGAAGGCCCGTCTTCCGACGGAACTCGCGAGTCCGCATGGCATCTCCTGCTACTGGTGTTGATGAGAAGACAGACGAAACGTCAGTTTCGAATTGTCATAATGACGTAGCAGTTATGCCATTTTGTCCGTTTTTGTGAGTAATCGGGTTATACAGAGTGTATCGGTATTTCTATGCCAAATTTCCTTGAATTTGTGAGTGCTCTTGGGTAACCTGCGTCGGAATGTCGCAGTATACCCATTAATGGATCATAAGTCAAGACACGTGCCAACTTTTCTTCGGCTTCAAAAGTTCCATCTGCAACGACAACCATACCGGCGTGAAGTGACAGTCCCATGCCAACTCCTCCTCCGTGGTGCAGAGACACCCACGTAGCACCGCCTATTGTATTGAGTGCGAAGTTTAAGTACACCCAGTCTGCAATGGCATCAGAGCCATCCATCATGGCTTCGGTTTCGCGGTGCGGGCTGGCAACGCTCCCACAGTCCAGGTGATCCCTGCCGATAACGATGGGTGCACTTACCTTTCCTGTGGCTACAAGTTTGTTAAAGAGAGCGCCTGCCTTTGCCCGATCTCCATACCCCAGCCAACATATCCTGGCCGGCAGTCCCTGAAATCCAATGTGCGCCTGTGCCTCCGAAATCCAGCGGTGAAGGGGCTTGTTATCTGGAAACAGGTCCATTATGGCATCGTCGGTGACCTTTATATCGGCCGGATCACCGGACAACGCCACCCACCGAAAGGGTCCCTTGCCGTCACAAAACAACTCCCGAACAAATGCCGGCACAAAGCCCGGAAAGTCGAAGGCATTTGCAACCCCAGCATAATCGCGGGCAATGCCGCGGATGTTGTTGCCATAGTCGAATGTTATTGCTCCACGTTGTTGAAATGCGAGCATGGCTTGTACATGCCGGCCTATGCTGGCATAAGCGCGTTGCAAATAATCGTCCGGGTTTTCTACCCTCAATATGTCGGCTTCCGCTTTGGTTAGGCCTGCCGGGTAGTACCCGTTCAGTGGATCGTGTGCGCTGGTTTGGTCGGTGACTACATCGGGAGTGATGCCTCGCTCTACTAGTTGCGGAAGAATTTCCGCTGCATTGCCTACAAGACCGATGGAAATCGGTGTTTTTAACGCTATGTGTTCATGTATGATTTCAAGCGCTTCTTCCAAGTCGTGACTCTTCCGATTGCAGTAGCCATCATGGATGCGCTTGTCTATGCGGGTTTCGTCCATTTCTATACAAAGTGCTGCTGCTCCTGCTATGGTGGCCGCAAGTGGTTGTGCTCCTCCCATGCCGCCAAGACCGGCTGTTAAGAGAAACCTTCCATGCAACGTTCCGCCAAAATGTTGCCGCGCACATTCTGCAAAGGTTTCATAGGTGCCTTGCACAATTCCCTGTGTGCCGATGTAAATCCACGAACCGGCCGTCATCTGACCGTACATCATAAGGCCCATTGCATCAAGCCGACGGAATTCTTCCCACGTTGCCCACTTGGGAACAAGGTTGCTGTTGGCTATCACTACTCGCGGAGCCATGGTATGAGTGCGAACCA
The DNA here is from genome assembly GCA_964525565.1 of uncultured Hyphomicrobiales bacterium. GTDB lineage: Bacteria > Bacteroidota > Ignavibacteria > Kapaibacteriales > Kapaibacteriaceae > OLB6. The sequence continues at coordinate 13,058 of CAZGHI010000037.1, read as the reverse complement.
TACCAACAGGTTTACCACTCTGCACGAGTAACGTTTCATCTGGTTGCATTTCCCGTAAACACTTCAAGATGGCTTCGTAACACTCCCAGTTTCGGGCAGCTTTGCCGAGACCGCCATATACGATAAGCTGCTCTGGTTTCTCTGCATTATCAGGATCCAGATTGTTCTGAATCATTCTATAGGCTGCTTCGATTTGCCAGTTGGCACACGTTAGCGTGTTGCCACGCGGGGCTCGAATAGGGAAGGTAGGGGGCATGGGATAACGTGGTTATGGCTTCGTGGATGTGAAACGAGTTTGCAATTGATCAAGGTGTACATCCTTTTCGCTACAGATATACCAGTCGAATTTCGGGATTTCCTCTGAGACGTGTTTCGTGCGCCTGCAAAAAAAAAAAATCAGACGAGCAACCTCCTTCTGCGTAGTGATGTGGAAATTCTGTGCTGATCCTAATGCCCACGCTGTTGTAGGTGTGGATAACTTTTAGTTGTGTGTGTGTGTGTGTGTGTGTGTGTGTAAACTGGATAAATTCATTGTTCAGGGAATACTCTCATGCTGCATGCATTAACACATAGCATTTTTAATCACCTGTCTGGTATTTCTGTTTGCCGACTGCTCACGTGCCTTTTGTTCGTTGCATATTCAACGGCTTCTTTGGCTCAGGAGTCGTGCGAATGCCCGGAAACATGCCCGGTTCCTGGATACACAAATTGTTTAGATGGGTTTAACAGTCATCATGCAACAAAACTCAGTATTCATATCCCGGTGCTTCAACGGGACTGTATGATCGAAGTCCACTATTGTTGCCGCATACGCTCAGTAACGTCGCAACAGTGTCCACCGTATGTTAATCTACCCCTTAGTGCATCGTGCGAAACTGCAATTACATGTATTAAAATCCCTAAGTCGTGTGTTGCCGATATTGTACAACCGGGTATGCCAATCACATATGCAATTGTAAGAAAGCAGATATATTATGGCGTATTACAGCAACTGATGTGTGCTAATGTGTGTAATCATGGTTTACCATCCGGGATGGAGCATCCGTACGAGTGGGTCTTTTCTATGCCACGCTGCTGGTACTACGAAAAATCGCCCGAAGCTCCAATGAGCGCATATTGTTTAACCAGTTGCGGTTCTAGGTACTGCGTGTATGCCTTTCGAATGGCAACGGGTGTTGGTGGCGTACCTATGGTGCTTCAATACGTAAAAACAGAATGGTCGTCCGCCGACCCCGCCTATTGTGAGAGCGGGGTAAATTGTATTCAGGATGCCTGCGACGAAGAATTCGATCCACTATGTTCACATTGGATTCGCCCATGAAAAAGATCGTTGTTATGATGTTGGCGGCATGTGCAACTACCCTTACCTATCCTTGTCGGCTTGTTTCCCAAGAGCCACAACGAGTAAGCTTGCCCACATCGTTATTCCATTACCATGAATACAACGGCTCTGCGGTAACGTCGGGCTACAGATCCATCTATGTGCGTTGGCACGGTGATTCGTTGTTTCGCACAATCCCTTTGCCATTCGACACGTTGTTACGCAACAATGACTTTGTTGTCCGCAGCACACACCTAAGTCATGATGGCGAGTATGTCATCGCCAATACGTACGGTGGCGACGGGATATACCGGTACAGCAGGACAACTGCCCGCTGGTTATCCATTGTCCCTCCTGATGCCGGAAGAGAAATCAGCGCTTTAACCATTGCCCCCAATGGGGATCTCTATATCGGAACCGGCGGCCACCACACAAGTCCGGCTTCGAGTGCACGGGGAATATTCGTTTCCACCGACAACGGTGATAGCTGGAGCTCAGTGCCGTTCGATTTTTCGGACGGTTTGTTGTCGCCAGGCATCATAGAAATATCCGTAAACAACAGAGGTTTCATTGCATTTCTGGGACGTAGTCATGCCGGAACGGCACCAACGGGTGTGTATATACAACCATTTGGAAAACAGGTGAAATACTACAATGTTTGTTGTTTGATCCATCTTCACTGCCTGGACAGTGCTCTATATGCTGCGGACCCGAACCGTGGCATTTTGTATTGGGAGTTGTTGAACGATTCCCTTGCTGACTACAAAAGGCTACAATCGCCGAAGCCCCTTTCCATTCGAGGACTGGTTCATTGGAGCGGCGATACTGTAATGGCATATACACCTGTGCCCCCTACGAATAGTGCAGACCCTGTGTACGACACTCTCCTGTTTATTGCAGAGAACTCAATCGTCCGGACCATCATTGTTCCGCATGTACATAACACGCGCATTCGCCCCAACTACGCTGTGCATAGCAGTGCTCAGAATGGTGTGCAACTGGTAGTGCTCGGCGCTGGCACCACATCAGTGCTCGACACGTGGAGCGGATCCGTAACTCCGCTTAATTTCGACGTGCCTCACTATTCAATCGAGGCGGTTGTGTACCTAAAGGAAGCGATGTTGGTAAGAGTTGCGCGTCACGGCTGGTATAAGGTGTTTCCCGACGGTACCAGCTCATACATAGGGTTTGAATCCGACCGTGTAGCACAGTCCATTTTTGGTCAGACATCATTCCCTCCGTTTGTTCCGCCCGTGTTTGTGCATCGCACACACATCGTAAACATTTCAAGTAACCAGCCCGACACACTGTTCAGCAACGCGCTGTTACAGAATGCGCAGAGTGTTACATGCGCCAAAAAAACATGTTATGCTCGTACAGGGAGTAGAACGATTGTCAGATTTCACGAAGGGCAGACAACACCCGATACTCTGCCCATGACCGGTTGGCCTTTGTATGAGAATAATGGGAATCAAATTCTCCTTTTGGTCAGCGAGTTGTGGATGATGAACGATACACTCTATGCTTGGGCAGATCAAAACGCGGCACCGTTGGATCAGTATGAACAAGGAGGAATCTATGCTTTCAACGGTATCTCTTGGCAACGTGCCGACAACGGTTTCTTTGGCTCCGCAACGTCGCTGATGTTCGTAACCTCCAATGATACCCAGGCACTCATTTGCGGTGCGGAGCGGGCTTCGAATGGACAGGTTACGCATTCACGTATGGCAGACTTTCGTGGTAGTAACGCCATTGCTGCTGTTGGCAACGAGCATTCACTCAACCCATCTGTCCCCGTAGGCGGTTTTGCCACAAATGGTTGGTGGTGGTGCACGCAGTATGGAACATTGTGGTTCCAGACCCGCGAGGGGGTACTAACGAGTACCGAGGACTATGGTGTTGTAGTTGGCGCAGTTCCGGTGAACAATCGCTTAATCGTTGCAACACAAAACAACGGTGTGTGGGTTATTCCCGATCCAACATCATCCATTTCGTTGGTTGTACAGCAACAAACGGCAGGCGGAGCACTGCACGTTTGGCCGGTGCCGGCAGATCGGTCACGTACCATAGATGTGCGCGTGGCCAATTGTCAGCATGATCATCATTCCGTATTTGTAACAGATGTTCTTGGTAGAAGGCAGAACGTTGATTTTGAGCTTATCGGTGCATCGTGCCGCGTGAATCTAGGCCATGTATCAAACGGAAGATACCTACTGAGCGTACAGGGCACTGCCTGCACCCATACAGCCGTCATCGCTGTTCAGTAGGTTAATGTATGACACAGAGGAACCATACTGTACGTGCTGCTGTTATCCGATTCTATGACTTTTACATTTACCCAGGAGCAGCTCCTTCCTTACACACCACAGCAGCTCTTTCCGCTTTTTGCTGATGCCGTAAACCTGGAACGTATTACTCCTCCGGAGTTACACTTTCAGATACTTACACCACTTCCAATCCACATGGACAAAGGGACGCTGATTGACTACGAGCTGCGACTGTTCGGCATCCCCTTTCGCTGGCGCACACGCATTGCCGCATGGCAACCACCATTCATGTTTGCCGATGAGCAGCTTAAGGGTCCCTATGCTCTATGGTACCACACGCATACTTTTACCGCAGTTGAGGGCGGTACGCTCATGACGGACACGGTTCGCTACAAGCTGCCGCTAGGTGTGTTTGGTTTATGTGCACTTCCATTGGTTCGGGTGCAAATCCAACGGATCTTTCAATACCGCAAACAGGCTATTGACCAAATTGTGCATCAATTTCTTGCAGCGTCTGCTCGCTAAGGTTGTGTTGTTCGAAAATCCGGCGTAAGTGTTCCCAGGTGTAAATACCTGAATCGTGTCCATCCTTCCATGAAGCCTGTATGGCATAGTTGCCAACGGGCTTCAACGAAACAAGTTCGTTCATTCCCGGTGTAAACGTTTTAATTCCGGCAAATACCTGCTGTCCCATAATCTCTTCGCCGGTGCAGTAGGCACAGGGACATGCCTCGCGTAAGGCGCTTAACAGAATGTTCGCCGTAAAACCGTCGTGCCACGATGCAGAGAGTACTGCGGGGTTCCTTCGTTGTATCTTTTGCGGTTGCATCGCCAAAAATCGCGAATTTGTTGTAGTTCAATCACGGAGGGATCATGACGCGTCCGATGTTGGCGCTGCTGATTTTGTGGAGCACCGCGGCATACGCTCAGCATATACCGAATGGCGACTTCGAAGAATGGACGCTTACGGAAGGCTCCGGACAGTTTAAATCGTACTATGAGCCTTCTCATGGATGGGCCTCCGGCAATGGCGCCATTCACATAGCTGCCGGTGCCGACCCTGTTTGTGAACAAACCACCGATGTAGTGCACGGCGCTCTTGCAGCAAAACTTACTACCCGACGCATCTTTGGTCAGATTGCGTCCGGCAGTTTATATACCGGCATGTTCAAGCTCAATCTTGCCGACCCCGCAAAGAGCGCTCTTCGCGGCATTCCCTTTACGGGCACTCCATCTGCTTTCACCGGTTGGTATAAATATCTACCTGTAGGCGCCGATAGTGCCACACTCTATGCAACACTCTCGCGGTGGGATGGCACAAAGAGGAAACACATTGCCGAAGCTCGCATTATGCAATACACTGCTCTATCGGAGTGGACACGATTCAGTGTTCCGTTTGTATATCAGTCCAGTGAGCCACCCGACACCATCGCCGTTGTTTTTGCTTCAAGCGCCGGAGGCGAGTTCTTTCGCGGCAACGAAGGAAGTACGCTATATGTTGACAACGTGCAGGTTGAAAACGCATCCACGATTGCAGAACACCAAACACCACCAAGCGCTACATTCACGATACAACACGGCACAATGCAGTTTCATATGCCTGTGCAACAGGTCCACATCTTTTCCCTTCATGGTGAGCATATCACTTGCAGCACACAATCCGTGGTATCTCTTTCAGGAATTCCTTCAGGTGTGTACTGCATTGTTGCCGAAGTGGTAGGGGGCTTTGTCATACGTACAGTTGTTGCCGTTCCATGACCAGAAACTCAACCCGATTGTCCTGTTTGTGGTTGACAATAGTGACTCTTGTCCTCTGTCCCAATATGTTTTCGCAGCACAATGGCTTTAGTGTTAAACTCGGTGGCAGCATTGGCTCGCCAATCCCGATTGGCAATATTCCCGACGGTGCTAGTGGTTCACCTACTGTTGGTCTGCTTGCCGGTGTTGCATTTGAAATTTTACTCAATACGCCATGGTCGCTGATTACAGAGCTGCAATACGTACACTATGGTTCTACGTTCTCTACACCGCTCGAAGATCATCCATACTTGGACAAGGTGCCGGTTCAAACACCTGACGGCAGTCAGGTAATCCTTGAAGTAAACACCACCTTTACCGGGACGGCAACAGGAGCATTTTCGAACGACTACATTCAACTGCCACTTCTTGTTGGATACTGTGCAAACGAGTCGCTTGAGCTTGTGGGTGGAGTGTATCTGGGATGGATGTTCGCAACCCGCAGTTATGCAACCGGAACTGGCACTGTTGGTATCCGACCGGAGATCGTAGAAAAGGATATGTACTTTAACGAGAAGATGCAGGCGCTCGACTATGGTTTACAGGTTGGTGCATCGTATGAATTCTTACATTCCTTGCGTGTTGGCATTCGCGGTGTGTTTGGCTTAATCTCGGTGTTCACGCCAGACTTCGAAACCGTGGACCGCACAGTAACAAACGTGTATGTGCATGGTACGGTGGAGTATGTGCTGTAGGGGGGGGATTCGCACTTAGTATGATCCGTACATACATACACAGTTGCATTGTTGCGAACGGACATCGTACAACTGGACGGATTCGTGCATTGTTAGGTGCTGTAATCGTCAAATTACTGACATCTAAGATTAACTTCACAAAGTGTGATTCATTACTCTCTGCATATTGTTAGTGAGTGGTAAGTGTTTAATTGTTGTAGAATGCCGATTCTTATTCGAATCGGCATTCTGCAAACAACCGTAACATTCTGAAGTCAGAGTGCTGGAGTTTCAGATGTGCGGCTTCTGTACACTCGTCAATCTTGCTGTGTTGCCAAACAGTGACTTGCAACAATTTTGCGGAGTTGATATGAGCCTACGATGGCAACAATCTGTGCAACGACAATCAGTGCTGCGGAACAGAGTAGGAATCCGATCCATTCGTCTTCAAACTGAAGCAAGACAAACGCCGTAATAAACGCCAACACAGAACCACCAATACAGAGCCACACTGCAAACAGGTCTTTAAACCTGTGATCCAACCCTAAAACGAGGTACAGAAAGTTAAGGGTAGTTTCACCCCCAAACTGAAGAAGTACTGAGATGAGCAAGCAGACCACACGGCGAACAACAGATCCAGAATTCTAGCGCTCCGGTGTTGATGCTAACAGGGTGATCAAAGATCTACCGTATGTCTGTTCTGAAACTCCGCTACGGTTTGGTGAAGCGTATCGGAATGGAAACTGGGTCAAGGCACACTGCAACCAAAGCTTCAGAGCCATCCTCTTTTTTAATCACATATTCTGGTCTAACCTGTACATAGAATTGCTTGGTGTAAACGTCTGGTCCATATCGGTTGCGCAGGTCTTTAAAGAAGTTGCCCATTCTGACTTTATGGGATACGGAGGACTTTTCAACTTTTGTTACCCAAGACCGACTAACAACAGACTGGTCGCAATCTCCATCCTGTGATTCTGCAAGTGTTAACCTTGGTTTTGTTTTGTTACCAGTGTGTGCAAAATCAAAGTTGACAATCAATCCTGCAAGTGTATCCGTAGTATCTGTTTTGCCAGTGTGAAGATCGTGTTCGGTCACATATCCCCACACCACTTGAGCTGTAAGGTTGGAGATGATAGCAGAACTCATTGGTGCAGCTAAACTAAGGTCAGATATATTTAAAACACCTGCACCAACGTATGGAAAGTTCAATGATTTGTTGAATGCGTATGAAGTAGGTGGGCCAGCGTAGTCAGGATGGCTCGCAGTGATGGTATAGTACCCGGCTGGCAAATCCTCAATGAGATACGATCCGTTCACAGCCGTAGTGTCTAAATATTTGACACCGCTTGTTGACGTAACGGTCACTACAACACCCGAAAGGTCACTAACAAGATGTGCAAATGAATCAAAGAGAAACACTTTTCCTTCGATTCTATTGTCAGACAACTGATTTGGTTTAGGCGAGTCGGTTGGGGTGTTCGAACAAGAATGCAACGCCAATGACATAATGCATAAGCACGAGAAATACAGGATGGTCTTTATCATGCTGGTCTCCGGTATAAAAGAAACTTTGATTAATTTTTCAGCATAGCTCATTGCAATACCTCCTGTTACTTTGAAATGAGCATTTTCTTTTGTGCAAGAACGCGCCCATCAACAGTCAATGAGTAAACGTACACTCCAACTGGGACTCCTGTCGAGCTAAAAGTCACAGTGTAAACCATGTTCTTTGGAACGTCGAAGCTCTCAACAACCAGTCCACTATCCATACTGTGTATCTGAAGCTTCACAATGCCCTGAATACTTTCGTGTACAAACATTGATATCTCTGTCACTCCAGTAAATGGATTTGGGCGGTTTTGTTCAAGAAAAACTAGATCGTCGGCTTCTCCTTTGTATTCTTTTTGGAAGCGATTTTTGCTTCTGTTGTCAACCAAAGACTGAAGGACTGAATCCAAACGCAACTTCACAATTGCCAACTCGATTTCTAGAGAATCAACTCGTGAACTCAATGCACTCAATGAATCCTCCATTGTGTTGATCTTCGCCAGAAGAGTCTCCTCAAGATTTACTATTGATTGCTGAAGACTATCGCCATGATGATGTAACGACTTTGTCGCATTGACCAGTGTGTAGACAAGGTCTTCCTGACAAATGCTAAAGCGGTGTTCTTCAAGACTCTCAGTAACGAATGGAGTGTACCGAACGTGCGATGTAGTATGTGTAGAATCAAATGTCAATGGAACGTCGGATAAAACCTCCTCACCGCCTGACACAATTCGTTTTCGCACAAGAGTGTCCTTCCGAACACTTATTGGTAAAACGTTTGCGAGTTCTTGCGCACGTACGCCGACGTGCGTTTCGCCAGCATCATTGACTGCCCCTGGTTTAAAACGAAATGTGATTGGATTGATCTGGAGGATTTCGCTCAGCCCGGCAGTGTATGGCTGAATGTTCTCCTTAATCGTAGAATCACTTGGTGTCCATACTCCCGCAGTACAATAAGCGGTACCATTGACCCACAACTGATGGCCGCCATAATTCGTAAGATTATCGCTTGTGATAATGGGACTCTCTACCACTAGACGATATAGGTCGTCAATATCATCAGTTAAAAGACTTCCTTCATATCCGTTTCCCTCGCTACCGATAACTACCCCCCCCTGCACCTCAAGTCTGTTAACTGGCTTGGTAAAATTGATCCCAACGCAACCTGTGGCATCGGGTACATCCTGTTCCGGATCGTCCTTGTCTGGTCTCGAACGTAGATTCCGAATTGTGACTGTAGGTTTTGTTGACGCGACTGTCATCTCGATGACATTTGGGGCAGATGGCCGAAACCTTTGTAAATCGCCAAATCCGTATCCAAGTAGGAGTGCTAGAGATGAGTCAATCTCTATGTGTGACCCAAAAGCATAGCCCTCTTGCATGGTTGAAAGATTGTTAAGACCAAGCGTATGTGTATAGTGACCTTCGGAATGACAGTTGAAACCCGAAGCGAAAGCATCCATGTTTACCGCTCTACAACCATGTCCAAGTGCTATATTCCCATGACTATCAGAAATCTGTTCAGTTCCCGCTCGATTAGCTTGACCTAGAGCAATGTTCGCATTGCTACCCTGGGTGGAGCAAAACCACCCAACAGCCAATGACCGAGCAGAATGTACCTCGCATTCTTGTCCGGCTACGAGACTCCAATCTCCACCGATTCCAGTCGAATTATCGAGACCAAAAACTGCTGACCAATCACCATCGCCGATACAATTGTTGCCGTGAACCAGAGCCCCCTCTCCGTCGGCCTCACAATCTGCACCACCTGCCCAAGAATAGTTACCAATATTCGCGTCGTTCCAACGGTTAGCTTTTGAGGGTTCTAGGACATCTACACCTACAGCACCCGCCCGTAGTGCATTCTTTGCGGGGATCCACATGAATCGTGTGCCGGGTCCGGACACCGGTGTGCTTCCTGAATAGTTGTCTATTTCGTTTGCAAACAACACGGCACCATTGGTTACATGAAACAATGCACGGGGCTCTCGCTGGTTTATCCCTACGCGCCCGTTCCTACATAACGTCAGCCGAGACTCAACGGTTTCACTTCCTATCGGGGCGGCTCCATTCATGGACCGGAATTCTAGGGCTCCGGTGTACATGGTTACTGGGTTGGCCGACACGTGCAACCACCATGCAAAGGCCTCAGGATTGGGGTAATCTAGCGTCAAACCTGTTGGCCGGTAGAACCGCAGTGTAGGCTCCGCCTGTACACCTCCTACCGGTTGCATCCGTATCAGCCCTGTATTACAATTCCAGTTTCCGATGCGGAAGTCTATCTGTCCGTCCGACTGTACGCTCACCCTACTTACCATGCCGCTGGGTACTGCCGAAGGTGGATTTAGCAGGTCAATCACACTTTTGCCGCACGGCAATACTCGTTCCATTGCCAGAGAATTTGAGCCTTCAAATGGCATGTATAGCCACATCGCTGCAGTCCCCGCTGCGTGTTAGAACGTAACCTACACACACACACAAGTAGAAGTTTTCCACGCTAGTAGGGGAATTTTCCACAGAGCGACAACGATGTCGGGTTACAGTTATGACCCGGCATGAACAGTAACCGGGGTTGTATATGCACGTGGCAACGGGCGCGGGCTTGTGGTGCGCTATGTTCGTGTTACGTAACGTGACAGGCTGGTATCATGGGCATCCGGCGATGTATGCGGGGGCAGATAGTAGGGAAGAGGATTACGAGATTCCAGGGCAACCGTTGTCGGGATGACTGGTTTACGAATCACGAGATGGCAGGATGCCGTTTTTTTCGGTGTTTTGAAACTTGATCATATGTGTGGGTTAACGATCATTTCCCTGATTCAATGTAGGACGACTATGTTTTGCGAAACCGTGTCGCCACCTGCCTGCACAACAAGTAGATACTTTCCGGTGGGTATGCCAGTAAGTGGGATGTGCGCGTCGGCAATACCATTCTGAAACGTAAGATTCAGGTTTGGGATATGCTGATTGAGCATGACTTCGCCAAGCAAGCTCACCAGGAGAATCCGTGCTTCAGGTATATCATATGCGAATGGGATACCCATTCTGCAGGTGATGGAACCTGAGGCAGGATTCGGCCACACGTTGAATATGGAAGCGTGCAAGTAGTCATCTTCAACCGAGCTCTGTGGGCCCGCACCAAACACTGTCAGTTGATTGTCTGAGAATGAGATGTATGCATTCCCATCGGCATACTGCGGTTGAATAAGCCCGTAGTAAGGAAAACCGAATCGAACATTTGTATCAATTCGAAACGTTTTCCAATCATCAGAAGCTTGGATGAGCGTTGCGTCTCCCGAACACAAAAGCGCATTACCTGCATCCGTGGACATTACGCAAACAATCTTTGCTTTGTATGGAAGAATCGTATCCACAATTGGGACCACAGAGCCGTCAGGGTAGATCGCAACAAGAGTGAGAGCCATTTCCTCAGACGCAGATTCCGGCTGACGTACTACTACAATTCTTTCTTCGCTTACACTCACAATCTTATATCTGTTGCCGTCAACCATAGCTTTTTTCCACGACTTACCTGGATACCCAAAATGAATCTCTGCCGAGCCGTCGTACCGGCTTATAGAAGCAGCAGCTATGCCGGTGCTTCCAACTAAAAGTGCTGTCGAGGTTCCAATAGTTTCCAATGTGTCGAAATCGTATGAGCGTCCTCCATTCTCAGAGAAACAAACGAATCGACTACTGATGTGCACAATGGTATCTCCCGATACTGAGGAATAATCAGCTGTTGGTTTATTGGCTGTAGGTACACAGATGCCAGTTGAAGATGAAGTGCCAGCTATAAGATAAAGGCTGTTTGACCCATTGTACAGTAGAGCAATGTTACCTGACTCAAATTCGACTGCACTTGCCAGACTTACATTCTCCTCAAAACAATCGGGCTTCTCCACGATGGTGAACCTAACAGATCCTGCTAATGGATTCACAGTCGAAACAAAATTCTCGAACGAGGTTGCTTCTCCGCCTGTTGATAGTCTGGAAGTATATGTAACAACACCCGACGGAGAAACAGTCACATTCCGAGTGCCTACATAATCTGTTCTGTGAACAAGAGACGGATATAGCAGCGGATCCGAAAAGCCACTCCGCTGCCATCTGCTCTTGAATCCTCGGTTACCAAACGAAGTGATTCGCCCCGAATCGTCGACTACGAAGTTTTTTCCGATAGCAAAGTTTGGATGTGACTTGCCGATAAACGTCGCCGAATCAACGGGCATTCCACTAGTGAAGCTCAGGACGAGCTCTCCAGCCAATCGCACGCTTTTACGCCAGACTTGCATCACGGTATAGGTAGTATTCGAAGCCTGGAAAACGCCGGTTAGAATCAAATACAGACTATCGGAATTGAAGAACAAACCACTAGTGTATTCCGGCAGAAAGGTGGCCCAAGGTCCTTCCAATCTAGTACTCGTGTAAGTCCCCCCGGTTGTTGCCACTAGGAGAGTACCGCCTAGGTTGACTACTCTCAAAATCGGTTGACTTGAAATGTTGTACCATTCTGAGTACCAGCCGTCGTTTCTCGAAGCACACAACTGTCCGAAGTCATTGCCTAGCAGCAAGGTTGAATCATCAAGCCATGACGCACACGTGATTGCCCGTTGAGTCGAACCGAATCGGTAAACGTTTACTCCGTACTCGAATCGATCAACAAATACTTCAGTATCAGAAACGACAATGATTCCTCGGTTCGTAAGATGTGCCATGGTCTCAGCAGGGTAAGCTAGCCGATCCCATTTTCCCCCCGTAAATCGGAATATCTCCTCACAATCTGTCTGTGCAATGGGGTAGCCAACCACATTCTCCACTCTGCCGACGGCGCAGTTCGATGCAACTGCCGTAATCGAGTCATTCAACTCACCATTTGACAGAAAACTAACAGCACCGCCGTCGCAGCCGACAAAGAGTCGGCCTTGCGACGGCGTGCTTCTGTACGAATGAAAGTTACTTGGAAGTACAGGAAGGTGTGCTAACAGCTTTACGCCTTCTGTGGCAGTAGAAACTAATGTCCCACAAATAACAAGAAAAGGTAGTACTATATACTTGTTCAGTAACATTCCACCTCCAGTAGTTCCAGATCAAATTTAGGGTGCTCCTGTACATTGCACGTCTCGGTTGCAATTCTGTGGGCACTCTTCAGTCGGCCAAAATGTGGTTTGGCATGACACAATTACATTCTTCTTGTTTGGGTTGCACGGGTCTTCGCCGTCAAAGCAAACCGCGCATTCCTTCTTGCAGGTTATGTATGCGCAAGTAAACCATTCTTTCCGCCACAACTGAGTCAAGACACCATTGATAACCCGAGTGTACGGTGCGTCAATAACGGTAAAACACTCCCCTGATATCATCTTCACGTTGGTTGCTACACTAGCTCCGCAAGGTGGAATATTCAACGCACCGCCATAAGCATCATCTTCTGGATTTTGCCAAACAGCAGAC
>CAZGHI010000036.1:20848-25227 GCA_964525565.1 uncultured Hyphomicrobiales bacterium | reverse complement strand
ACACAAGAAGTAAAGTATGTACTCGACGGGAACCTAAAACCAGTCCGTGCACTTGTCAAAACTCGCACCGATGCTACCTCGTTGGTAGAAGAGTGCATGCTTGCTGCAAATCGTGTTGTTGCTGAACATGTACAAAAGCTTGGCAAAGAGTGGAAATCACCATCATCGCCCCCCTTGGTATATCGCATCCATGAAGAACCTAATCCTGAGAAACTTGCCGACGCTGTACGTGTTATTCGTGCCCTTGGAATTGATGTGCCAAATGGCAGGCTTACGCCTGTACAAGTAAACAATGTACTCACAGCCGTTCAAAACAAACCCGAAAAGTCAGTCGTAAACACACTCCTTCTTCGAGCTATGGCAAAAGCTGTGTATGCAGAATACAATGTTGGACATTACGGTTTAGGCTTTACGGCATACGCTCACTTTACATCGCCAATTCGGCGTTATCCAGATTTGTTTGTGCACCGTGCACTTAAGGAGTACGCAAAGGGAAAACCCAATCAGGAGCGCTGGGTGGCACTGTCTGAGCGCGCCGGTAAAGTAAGTGACCATAGTTCTGTTACTGAGCGCGGAGCTGTTGATGCTGAACGAGCTTCGCAAAAGCTTGCCCAGGCAATGATGGCACGTGAGCATCTTGGCGAACATCACGACGGTTACGTAACAGGCGTTACAAACTTTGGCGTTTTTGTTATGCTCAACGAACTGATGTGTGAAGGCCTGTTACACATCCGAGATCTCGATGACGATTTCTACTTTTTCGACGAGCAGCGATACCGGCTGGTTGGTAGAAAACACCGTCGCATTCTGCAATACGGGACGATTCTTCGTGTAAGAATCGCCAGAGTAGATATGATAAAAAGAATGATTGATTTTTCGTTGGCTCCTACCGAAGAACAGCAGTAGCTACCTGTCCGTGCTCTGTTGCTGCAACAATCATTGTGGCTCCTGACACTCCGGAAGGTACGGGTATTTGCGTTTCCCCTGCCCGTAACTGTATTGGTGCTGAATGCCAACACCTGCCTGTTACGTCGTACCACGACACTACCGCCTTTTGTTGGCTGTCTGCGACAACAGAAATTGGATGTTCACGGCGTGCCTTCACAATTGACACGGGTGAACGTTTATACTGGTTCTCTTCTACACTGGTGTACACGGGTTTGAGTGAAAAATCCCAAATTCCCCGTCCATACGTACAAAACCGAAAGATGTCCAACTGAGGTACATAGTCAACATGCCAGTACACTTGATCGGGCGCACCAAGTGCAGTGATGTCGGTCCATACTTTTTCTAATGTATCGTATAGAAAAGCACCGGCATCAGTTGCTGCGGCAAGCCATCGTCCGTTAGGTGTTACCGCTAAACTCAGCACTAGGCACGGTGGTAGTCCGGCAAGCGGTGTCCATCGCATACCGGCATCGGTACTTAGATACACTCCCGGGCCATCGTACCCGGAACCGCCAAGGTATAAACGATTTGCATCTGCCCTGTCCACGCATAACGCATTACCGGAAAAATAATGGCCGGTAAGTCTGTCGGGACGTGGATTACTCGTCCACGTTTCGCCTCGGTTTGTTGTATTCCAAACAATTCCATGCGATGCAACAACATAGGCTGCGTTGTCGTCCGACGGAGCAAATGCCAATGCAGTAATCCGCACGTCGCTCAGCCCCTCGCCAAAGTCGAACCCAAGTGAGTCCATTGCAAGTGTTCCACCCTGACTTCGATACACGTACACCTGAGCCCCCTTTGTATTCGTCCCCCCCCCTAACCAACACTCATTCGGTCGAGAAGGTCCGCTGGCTAGAGGCGGAAGCCAAAGGTGGTTGGTATGTGCAAAATTGAGTGATTGTGCAGTCCACCCTTCTTCGATGTTGGGAACAAACATCACAAAACCGGGATACACACAGAACAGTTTCTGTGTGTTATCAGGGGAAACCAAACTTGAGTAATCTCCGGAAATAAGCTGAACAAAGTCGCGCACACCTCCGTAATCCACTTCACTGCGCTGAAAGCCTTGGTCCTGCGAGCCCGCAACGAGTACATCCACATTGTCACGACTAGTGAAGCTGCTATAGTACTGACTAACATTGAGGTTGCGCAAAGAAATATTCTGCACAGTGATGCCTCCGTCTATGGTGGTGTACAGTCCACCATCCGTACAGATGAAAGTTACCGACTCGCCATTAACATCCTGAAGTGTGCGAATCTCAGGAATATCGGCATGGAGCTTGGTTTCCGGATTCTGGTAGTACTCCGGCCAATTATTAACGAGCCACCAGTTTTCAAGAGTGTGATCGCACGTATAGGCGTTAATGGATCCAAACAGCCAACGGTTGTTCACCGGATCGAATCCAAACGACTGTTGATCGAATGGATTGACTGGCAATACAGAACGCAGTTCACAGTGCAATGGGTCGAGCCTCACAGAGTAAAAGATGGTTGAGTCTTGGTGCACAATGGCAACAGCTAGATTGTTTCGTCCGGAACCTGCCACATGAGCCGATCCGGCACGCAATGTGATCCATGGCAAATTGATTCCTGCATGGTCAACAGCACCGTTAGCCTGAATGGTGGAAAGAGTATCGGCATGGAGCAGAACAACCAGCGATAAACGATCCGACCATAATGAACGCAATCCGTCGAACCATCGTACTCTGTGAAAGGATCGCGCCGAATCAGTACTGCGATAGAGAACTCCGAGTGGCCGCCACGCTGGTCCATAATCCCATTCATACCCTAAGGCGTAAATCTCCAGCCGTCCGTTACGCTCGCAGTATTCCGCTTGCTGAAACCCACCCCAGCGAGCAATCTCGTCCAGGCCTTCCGCATACGTCCACTCTGCACCTTCATCCTTATACCAAATTCGTGGCGACCCAGACACAACGATCAATCGGTTTACTCCCGAAGCCAGACGGAGATGTTTTATCAATACCGGATCGTTAATTCTTCGATGGTCGTTGAGGCACGTCCACTCCTTTCCCTCTAACGTGCCTTGCCAGATCGTACCTCCTGCACCGGCTACCCATACACGACCGGTAGTAAAATCTATCTCGGAAGCGACAACGCGTCCGGCTAGATTCCGACTTCCCACTTCCCGCCATGTGCCCTGTACAATCGTAGAATCACTCTGGACATCTTCTTGCAGTTTTCGCATCCGCATCAAGCGCGCATCACGTACGGCTTCGTTTACAACACGCCAGTTCATGCCAGGGGGCACAACATGCAGCTCGTCAAAGTATTGTTCGGCGTTTTTACGGTGCAGCACTCCTTCGTGTTGTTGCAGGGGTGTAATGGTTTGTGCATTAACTACAATAGGAATTGCGACAAACAAGAACAGCAGACTGTATATCATTCCTCAAATTACGACGTTATGTAACTGAGATTACCAGATCTTTGCTATTCGTTGAATGTGTAAGGCATTCATGAGAAGTTCTCCACTACAGTGTATTCGTTTATGCTTTTCTGTTTTCTTGCGTCAATCATTCTGATGGACTCCGTGGTTACCAAACCTGTTACCGTAACGGCATCACGATTTCCCATGGCAGCGTATAAAACCGGTCGAAGTGTTGATATTCTTTCGCAGGATCAGATTCGGGCAATGCCGGTTGCATCCATTGATGAACTGCTTCGGTATATCCCGAGTATGGAAGTCCAAGCACGTGGTCCCTTCGGAGCTCAGGCAGATCTAACGATGCGTGGCAGCACATTCAATCAGGTGCTTGTTCTTATTGATGGGATGCGTATGAACGACCCGCTTACGGGACACTTCAACGGATACATTCCTATCAGTCTTGCCGAGATCCACCATATTGAAGTGCTGCGTGGACCTGCTGCAGCTCTGTATGGAGTTGATGCTGTCGGCGGTGTTGTGCACATCATTACGCATACCTTCAACCCTGCAGACGTGGATGCCGATGCCGACACGCTACATGTGCATGCAGATCTGGCGGCAGGTGCACATGCCTTAGTCTCGGGTAGTGCAGGACTACGTTTCACCTCAAACAACATGTTGCTGAGTGGAGGCGTTCAATCGCACACCAGCACAGGATTCCCGCGCATTGGTCTGCCTCCTGCCGACTTTACACTTCAATCATCATCGGCCTCCGTCCGCACTCAGCTTGGTGATGGTTGGACAGGCGCATTCAGACTCGGCGCAGATTCGCGTGAGTTCGACGCCCGGCTATTCTACACACAGAGTACTGCAGACCAAAGCAGAGAAACAGTAATGAGTGTTTGGACGCAAGCCATGGTGCAATATGCAGACAACAGACTCTCGGCCCGATTCGATGCTTCGTACAAGCGACTCACCGATGTCTTCATCTTCAATCCAACCTTTGCCAGTACGAATCGCCATACAACACAGTTGATAAACATTC
>CAZGHI010000036.1:17925-20830 GCA_964525565.1 uncultured Hyphomicrobiales bacterium | reverse complement strand
TATCGCATGTCGTCCAACCTTGACCTAGGGGGGGGCGTGCAGTTCGACTACCGGACCATCGTGAGCACTGATCGTGGAAATCACGAAACCGGTCACGCCGGCGCCTATCTAATGGCTCAGTATGATCGCAATAATCTTACCACCCACGCCAGCCTTCGCCTTGATTACGATGAGAACTATGGTTGGGAAATAACGCCTCAGCTCAACCTTGCCTATTCACTGTCTCCGGTTGTTCTTCGGGCTTCCTTCGGACGTGGCGTTCGCGGCGCTGATTTTACTGAGCGCTTTGTAAGCCACAACATTCCGGCCCCTCTTACTCCCGGCAGAAACTATGGCAACCCTGATTTGCGTGCCGAGAGGTCGTGGACGTGGGATGCCGGTATCGACTTTTTTTCTGCTCAGTGGCTGAACATCCATACAACCTACTTCACACGCTACGGATCCGATCTGATTGATTTTGTTTTTACAAACAGCAATCACATCCCGAATAACAGTACGTTGGTTCCAGACACTACTTACTTCTTCCCTCAGAATGTAGCATCTGTGACAACTCAGGGTGTGGAAGTCCAGGCAGATGGTGTTGTTAACGTATCTCCGTCTGTATCGGTGGACTATGCCCTTGGGTACATGTATTTAGATGTTGCAACAGATTCGGGCGTTGCTACTAAATACCTAACCATGGTAGCACGTCAGCTAGGATCAGCACGACTGCAGGTACGTATAGATGGCTTCACTCTAGGTGCTCAAGTACTATACAAGGTTCGTAATGCAGAGTCGGCACAAAGCATTAACGCAACACTCACACCTGAATACACAACAACCAATCTTGTGCTCCGGTACCAAGCGCTCAGAAATCTTGCAGCGTTCGTGCAAGCAAATAACGTTTTCGACGTTCAGTACTCAGACATTCTTGGTGCTCAGATGCCGGGACGATGGATTATTGGAGGGCTTACCATCACCATATAGCATGCAGCACACATAATTCCGGCCTTACAGTCCTGCTGTTGGCGAAAGCTGAGCAATGGCCTTCTGATCTATCCGCTTGCCGGCCAGAAATCGTTTGTTATAGTAGGTACTTTCCAGCGAACTAATGGTAACGCCAAACCTACTCGAGCTGTGTGCAAAGAGGTTGTCGCCGAGATAAATGCCAACGTGGCTAACACGAACCCTACGTCGCGTGTTGAAAAAGACGAGGTCGCCAAACTGAAGTTTGGTCCGGTCTCGAATCGTAACCCCGATCGTGCTCTGTTCTGCTGCAGTGCGCGGAAGTTCAATGCCGGCCGTATTTGCATAGACTTGGCGCACAAAGGCGGAGCAGTCAATTCCTCCGGACGTTGTTCCTCCGTAGTGATATCGAGTACCGAGCCATTCCATTATCACGTCAACAATTCGCTGCTTCGTCACACCAGCTTCCGTGACGTCTTCTGCTCCCGCGTCCACATAGCTCAGCCAAAGCGTTTTAAACTGCTCTAAATCAACAGTTACGTCGTCTTCTGCTTCCAACTCCTGCATCTCGAGCACCTGATCTGCTTCATCATCGGTTAACGTTTCGCCATCTTGCTGCAAACGAACCTTTGCTTCGGCCAGTGCTTCCGCGCTGTTCACATACTCTAAACCGGTGAGCTTACACAGCTCCATGCTCTGTGTACGAACCAGATCAATAGCCTGTTGTTTCCCTTTGGATGTGTTGCAGGCTGTACGTTTCGTGCGTCGGATACGTCGCTTCTTAGCTGCAACTCGCTTTGTTTTGCTTCCACCCTTCTTTACGGTGGATGCGGTCGGTGTTTTCGAGCTCACAGTGCCCATAACATCTGTGGGGCCGAGAATAGCGATCGCAAACAGTGCGAGCAGAACTGAACTGATGAATGTTAAAATTTTTGATTGTAGCATAGGCATTCGGTGAAGAATGGTGAAAAAAAATGGTACGGAAAGGTGTGACTAACGGAGACAGTCACGTTACGATGAGAACTGCTTATATACGTGCTCCAGCGTCATGCGTCCGGTGCCATCAACGCGAAAGCCACGTATGTTGCGGTGCGTAAGTCTGAGAATAACGTCATGATACAGAAAAATCCAGGGTGCCTGATCAACAACCTCCTGCTGCATAACCTCGTAGATCACTTTTCGTTCGTCCAACGATAAAGCAGGATTTAATGCTGCATCGTAGAGACAGTCGAGGGTTGGACTGCTCAAGTGAGTTGTATTCGGTCCAGCCGGTGCTTTGTTAGCCGAGATAAACAACGCCAGAAAATTTTCCGGATCAGGATAATCGCCAATCCACGATGTTCTCCACATGGGCAGTGCACCGGACCGCACCTGCGAAAGGTGCTGAGGGAAATCCACCTGACGAAGCTCTACATGCACGCCAATATCCTTCCATTGCTCTTGTATGGCTTCGGCGACGCTTGCTGTTCGCGGATTGTTCCCGAGTTGCAGCAGCAGTGTAGGCAAACCACGTCCGTTAGGAAAACCTGCCTCTGCCAACAAGGCTCGTGCTCGGTCTTGGTCGAAAACATAGCCCCCTACCCGATCTGAATAGCCCGGTAATCCTGGTGGAAGGAAACCATGTTTGCACGGAATTCCTCTGCCATGAAGAACGTATGTTACGATACGGTGGCGATCTATTGCATAATTCAGTGCTTGCCGAAGTAGGCGATTTCGTGATAGCGGACTACTGTTGCCGGCTGGTTTTGTGGAATCGAGAAGCATCCCATAGTACTCAACCGACAAGGCGGGAGCTCGCCATAGTTGCAAATGCTGAAACGCTGGTTTTAGCGTGCCGGCGCCATCGTACACACTCGGTGCTAAGCTGGCATCAACCGAAGTAACAACATCGAAGTTTCCGTGGAGAAACTCAAGAAATTCGCTTTTCGTGTCGCGGATGAAACTGATCTGCACGGTATCC
>CAZGHI010000036.1:10078-17903 GCA_964525565.1 uncultured Hyphomicrobiales bacterium | reverse complement strand
GCAACCTGTTGCCCTGAGCATCGAATTTGAAATAGTGTGGGTTCCGAACCAACTGAAGATGAATGTCTGGTTTCCACTCATTGAATCTGAATGGCCCCGTGCCTACCGGATGGTAGTCAAAGTCATCGCCATACAGCTCAATTGCTTCATGCGGTACTATATACCCGTATGGCATTGTTAGAAGCGAGAGGAATGGCGCAAAAGGCCGGAACAGTTCAATATGCACTGTACTATCGTTCAGCGCTTCTACATACCTCACTCTGTCCCGATAAACCCATGCACCGGTGCTTTTTGCAGTGCCATTAAACACTCTTTTAATACTGTACACAACATCTGATGCTACCACCCTGCGCGTTCCGGAAGCGTAACCGGCAACTCGGAAGCAGGAATCATCGTGAAACATCACGTCGGTACGCAGATGAAAAGTGTAGTGTTTACCGGTAGAATCTACACTCCACTCTCGTGCAATACACGGGGTTACCCGAAGCATGGAATCCAGTTCAACCAATCCATTATACAGATGCCCTGTTGCCCATATCGCCGACTGGTAACTTGCTGTAGCAGGATCTAAACCTGCAATTCCGTCAGGCTCATTATACCGAAAACTGTTATCGTTACTGCCGCTGTTGTTTTGTGGAGAGCAGGCAACGCCAAAAACAACTGCAACGAGTACCGATACTCCCAAACATGTTTGTTGCAATACGACGTTACTGATTTTCAAAGAGCGCAGGGCGATACCCACAATACCAACACATGCTATATAGAGGTATCGCATCAAGAGTGCAAAATTGGGAAGGGGGCGAATGCAGACCAATTAATTTTCGGTCATTGAACGTGCCCGCGCTATTGGTGACAAGCTGTATAGGGTAATCAAACCAGGGACATACAATAATGGTTGAACGTTATGGTGTAAGGCGCCATTACGCGGAAAGTGGACATTCAGCAGTGTTGTGTTTCGACCGTATGCCACTATTGGCTGGGTTGCGTCCGACACAGTTACTCTTAAGAAAGCACGAACAAAAGTAGAGAGTTAGAAAGAAAAAGGTCTAATAGCCCGCAACGCCGTCTTCTACGTCTTCTGCTTCTTTTTTTTTGCGGCCGGGAAAAGAATATTATTCAGTATTAGTCGGTATCCCGGACTATTGGGGTGAAGGGCCAGATCTGTTGGCGGATCGCCAACTGCATGCCGATAGTCTTCCGGGTCGTGTCCGCCATACCATGTAAACGTTCCCCTTCCAACATTTCCATGGATGTACCGAACCTGGTTCGTGCCCTCGCGCTCGGCAAGAATGGTAACGCTCTTCTTAATGTATTCCTTTCTGAAGGCCGTGGTTTGACCCAGGAAACCCCGGATAACGTTTACATGATTTTGTGTGAGCATCGTGGGCACAGGGTCGTACTTAGCCGAGAAATCAAATAAGGTAAAGTAATCCGTTCGTTCAGTTGCAAGCACCTGATTCACGTCCACGTCTATGTTGCTGAACTCGTATTCAAACGGATTCATCACGAGCGAGAAATTCTCAAAGGCAAAGGTTTTCGAAAAATCGAGCTTGGTGTTGGCCTGCTGATCTGCCGGGTCGCCATCAAACACGGCTTCACAAATGTCAATGCCTTCGGCGGCCAGGGCTATGTCGTATGTATCTGTGGCACTGCACATAGCAAACATGAAGCCTCCCGACGCAACGAACTCACGAATTTTTTGAACAACGGCAAGCTTAAGCTGGCTAACCTTTGCAAAGCCAAGCTTGCGGGCCGTTCCTTCAAGAAGTGCCACCTGCTGAATGTACCACGTTTGGCCGGCAGCACTGGCATAAAATTTTCCGTACTGGCCGGTGAAGTCTTCGTGGTGCAAGTGTAGCCAGTCGTATTCTCCAAGCTTATCGGCTATCACTTCTTCGTCCCAAAGCTTCGTGTACTTTACCTCGGCATACTCCATGGCAAGGGTTACTGCGTCGTCCCACGGCCTAAACCCTGGTGGCGCATACACGGCAATGCGCGGTGCTTTCTCCAAGCGCACCACCTCGGTGTTACTGCCTTCTGCCTGCACCTGCGCGTATATCTGAGCAGCTTCGGAACCACTGATGGTCTCAAAGGTTACTCCCCGTACTCTACATTCCGTTTCCAGTTCGGCAACAGCATCCAGTAAGAACGAACCCCCACGATAGTTTAACAACCAGTCAACAGGAACTTCCTTGGTAAGTGCAAGAAAAGTAATGCCATAGGCCTTCAGATGGTTGTTCTGTGACAGGTCCATCGGAATCAGCATTTTTTGCGAAGTGGCAGCTCCCGTTGTGAAAAGCAGGGCAACAATCAGACAAAAAGTTATTCGGTGAAAAAACATAGATGCAATGTACGGACAGATGCAGTGCGTATTTTGCGCCATGGTGATTTCGCAAAACGACATTTCTGCAATCGAAGCACAATTAGGGGCCAGCACAACCCCTTCCGAAGCCACGTGGGTGTGGACGCTTCGCAGCGAACAACGCGGGTATGGTTTGGTGCTCTCTGTTTCGAACGCTACCGACAACGAAGGGGCTACGGCTTGTGTTGTGAGCGTACAAACCCACCAGGGGTACGTTGAGTTGCATAATGTAACGGCCTTTCTCTGCATTGAGCCCGACGAAGTTATGTTTATCGCTAAACATGCCGATCGTTTCGACAGCCTCGTTGTTGGCGCATCCGGTACCTGCTCTCAGTTTGGTAATGTGCGCGCATCACTCTTAACGGCCGACTTCACGACGTTAGATCCAACCTATCTCATGGCGGCCATGCAACTAAGTTTGGCAGAGTCGTTACTCGAAACTTTACCGTAAGCGCCAACCCATAGCCCCCTTCATGGTTACCATTACGAATGCATCGAACGGTACCTACCGCGGCAAGGATGCCATTATCCGAAGCGTGGAGCTAGCCATGAAGAAAGAAAAACTCATCGGCCAGGTGAACATTATTCTGATTAACGACAAAGCAATGCGGAAGCTCCATAAAACATGGTTTGGAACGTCGTCCGCTACCGATGTGATTACTTTCGCCATTGAACCCGAAAGGCCCATTCTCGGCGAGATTTACATCTCGCTGGATACCGCGAAGCAACAGGCAAAGGACTATGGTGTTTCTGTCACAAATGAATTGTGCCGGCTTGCCGTCCATGGAACATTGCATCTTGCCGGGTACACTGACAGCACAGAAATTGAACGGCAACGCATGCACGTCCGCGAGAACTTGTATATTGTAGATAGATGACCAATCGCTACACCGTTGAACGCATCATGGAAATCATCGCTTGGGTTGTTGGAACCCACGAGCGAGGTGTTCCTATTGGCAAGGTTGATGTTTCAGAACTAACAAAACGAGGGTACACCGACAGCGAAATTTCCGCCGCGCTCTCGTGGATTCTGGAAAGGGGCGAAGGCCATGCCGACTCTTCAGAGTTTGGATCGTTCAGAATTTTACATGGACTAGAAGCCGAGGTCATCACGCCTGAAGCATGGGGCTTGCTGGTTAGTTATCACAATCTTGGTTTCCTTACTAATGCGGACATTGAACAGATTGTTGAGCGCGCCATGATCATGGGTGGGGAAACTCTGATGGACGTCCCGGAAATCCGTGCGCTTGTTGCCGTGTATGTTATGCATCAAGGCCCGCAACCTCCCGACGGCAGCCGAAGCCTTCTCAGTGGTACAGAAGCCGTAAATTAATTCACGGCCTCGTAGCTCAGCAGGATAGAGCGACGCTTTCCTAAAGCGTGGGTCGGAGGTTCGAATCCTCTCGAGGCCGCACTGATACATTTTTACAATACTGTGCCCTGCCGGTTGTAACGATCACGATCCAAGGAAAACAATCCTGTGTCTAATGGGCGCAGCAGCACTAAGCATGGCGCTTACTCCGCAATACTTTGTTGCAGAAAGTTCCACAGCCCGCTCCATTTGTTCACGGTACTCCTCGGTTGTTCCCACCTCGTACACAACTGTAATCTCTGTGTACACTTTCGGGTGTTCTTCCGAAAGCTCACCTTCTACACGTACAGTTAACGAGGTAAATGGAACACGCATTTTTGGTAGCAGAGAGGCAACGTCCATGCCGGTACATCCGGCCAGTGCTGTCAAAAGGAGTTTCTTCGGACTAACGCCAAAAGTTCCGGTGGAACCACTACTCTCAAGAGGAACTACCTTATTGTCTTGATGCGCCTCAAAGCGCATGTCGGTTTCCCATTGAGCATAAACCTCATGTTTCATTGTATTCCCTTACACTAAAGAACTGCATGGTAGATCGCCGTACAAAGATGTTTGTTTTCTGAACGTTTCAGTAGCACAGACATCACCAACCACGGCAGTACGTATTTTGTTATCTTTGTAGTGCTCTGCACAATGCAGAGTGTATTGCAGCTTCTTTCTCCTGCCCCGTTGCCTTCCTGTTTGATGTTCTTCGGCGCATGACGCGGACATAACGTCCCGCGAGAGTTGTTGCCAAACATCATTTCTTTATTTACTCTGAAGGCAATATGACCTTTGATCAGATGGGTCTTGCCGCGTCGGTATTAAACGCGGTTAAGGCTTCCGGCTACATACAACCCACACCCATTCAAGAACAGGCAATCCCCGTCGTTTTTAACGGCTCCGACATGTTCGGATGTGCACAAACCGGCACGGGAAAGACGGCAGCCTTTGCTTTACCGATCCTATCGAAACTTGTGGGTGCGAATACTCGCAGCAGAGATCCCCACGTGTTGGTGCTCGCCCCAACGCGCGAACTGGCAGCGCAGATAGCAGAGAGTTTTCGAACGTACGGACGCGGCTCACGCATTACCACCGTTGTGGTATATGGCGGCGTTTCGATAAACAGGCAATTCCATGAGCTGCGCAGAGGAGCAGATGTCGTTATTGCAACCCCTGGCCGGCTTCTTGATCTGCTTGATCAGCGCATGGTGCGGCTGGATAAAGTACACACGCTTGTGCTGGACGAAGCAGATAGGATGATGGACATGGGGTTCCTTCCGCAGATTCGTCGCATCATGAAAGACGTCCCCTCCAATAGACAGACGCTCTTCTTCTCGGCCACAGTACCTCCGGAAATCCAGGCACTGGCCGATTCTATGCTAAAGAATCCTGTTCGCATCTCTGTTACTCCCCCATCGTCGGCACAGGCAACCATAAAACAACAACGATATCGAGTTTCGAAGGATAACAAGCGCGAATTGCTCGCACATTTGCTCGAAACAACATTAACCGATAGCGTTCTTGTGTTCACGCGAACAAAACACGGTGCAGACAAGGTGGCTCGCGACCTCAACCGACGTGGCATCGTGGCAGATGCACTTCATGGAAATAAGAGTCAGGCCGCTAGAGAGAAAGCGCTAGGTGGGTTCAAATCCGGTAAAAATCGGGTGCTTGTTGCAACCGACATTGCTGCCCGCGGGATTGATGTTCGCCAACTTCCTTTTGTTATCAATTTTGATGTGCCCGAATCCGCAGAAACGTACGTGCACCGCATTGGTCGAACTGGTCGGGCCGGTCTTGATGGTACTGCCGTTATGTTTTGTGCTCCGGACGAGGAATCGGATGTTCGTGCCATAGAACGGCTTATAGCAGAAAAAATCGAAATCGTAAACGATCATCCATTTGCACTTGCTACTGCTGAGGTTCCTGTTCACCCGTTGATGAAAGAAGGCAAAGGCTTCCGCAAAGGCAACGCCATGGGGCGCAGATCAAAAGGCAGAAGCGGTTATCAACGTCGCCCGTAAGCCATTCAAGTCGTTTGCCTCTGCCTGTAGGGATCACACTCTTTCAGGCCATTGCACATAATGTTTATACACTGGTGAAAGCACTCCTCCGGCGAGTGCTATAGACCCTTTCTCTGCTCGATATAGATTGAACAATGTCAGCATTCCCTCTGTTCCGGCGTGAAACCCTGCCGGGACTAGGGATTACCGTGCAACACGGTTATAAAGCATACTACCTACTTGTACCCGGATACGATGAATTGGCTGTTGCTACAGTACAATACCTTGTCCCCATAAAGCATAGTTCAGACGTCGAACCGTGTTTCACCCGGAACATAATTAATGTTGCCTACCAGGCATCCCTGGGTAACCCCCGAAACAAAATGCGGACAGACAGGTTGCATCCCACATTCCACTACCCAAGCAGCCAAATTCGGCATAAGTATATTTGTCGGCTCAAAGTACCATAGAATAGAATTCATGACAGTGAACACAACGGATGTAAACAATACGCCGGGACCTGAAGGGGGCTCCGGCAACGAGGCACAACAGAAGAAACGACGGAGACGCCGTGGGAAGCGGCCGCCTTCAGCACCGGCAGCGGGCAGCGGCAACGCTGCACCCAGCACAGAATCCCCTTCCCCACAGAATAGCGCAGGCACAAGCCAGGGCCGTACCAGTGGATCCGGTCAGGCCGAACAATCGCGCAGCAAAGGCCGCAGACATAAACGCCGTAAGGAAGACCGCCAATCGGAAGCACAGCATGCTCCTGCACAGCTAACCACCAACAACACCCAGCATGATGCCGGACCAGCGTTAATTGCAGAGAAAACTGAGAATACCCCAAAAGCAGAGAAAACCGAAAAATCAGGCAAACGCCAACGGCCGGATACCCCACCAAAGCGGGAATCGGTTCTGCAACGCAGACTGCATCGCGAAGCTGTAAACCGCGAAGATCTGCACGAAGAGACACCAACTCCCGTATCTGGTCCGATCAATGCAACCAGCGTGGACTCGTATATATCGCAACTCCGTGGGTGGCAACGCGAGGTAGTTGGTAAACTACGTTCAATGGTGAAATCCCAGGCTGCCGATGCCGAAGAAACCATATTGTGGTCACAACCGGTGTACACGTTAAATGGTCCGGTTATTTACATCAAAGCATTCTCCGACCATGTAAATCTTGGTTTCTGGCGTGGCAACGAACTCGACGATCCTTCGAATAGACTGTCGGGTGAGCTGCCCACTATGCGTCACATTACCATCCGACATGTAAACGAAATGGATAAGGAGCTATTCGAGGCACTTATCCGGCAAGCAGTAAAGCTCAACAGAGATAAGGGAGATCCTACACAATAGCGAGCCACCAAACACTTGTTGAACGATCTATCGCAGCGCCATCTCCAGCGCTGTGCGGGCGTCAGTTTTTTCGTCGCGATATTTAACAATGATGGGCGTTGCCAATGCTAAGTCATTGGAACGTGCAAATTCTGAAGATAGAGCCCTACTGCCGCTCACAACCACAGCCCCTTCCGGAATTTCAAGCGGACTCGATTCGGAGCTGCGGAGTATTTGCTCCTTCACAAGGTCGTACACCGGCGTGGACGCGTTAAGAACAACGCCACTTCCCAACACAGCTCGGGAACGAACGAGCACTCCCTCGTAAACTCCGCAATTGCCGCCTATCATCACATCATCTTCGATGATCACAGGCCTGGCTCCGGCCGGCTCCAGAACACCGCCGATTTGGGCGGCTGCACTCAGGTGCACACGTTTTCCGATTTGTGCACAGGTACCAACAAGAGCATGACTATCAACCATCGTACCTTCGTCAACATATGCGCCGATGTTGATGTACATCGGAGGCATACAAATAACTCCATGAGCTACGTGAGCACCTCTTCGTATTGCACTCCCTCCCGGCACAATGCGTACTCCGCTTTCCAGTGAGAACCTTTGAAGTGCAAGAGTGTGTTTGTCAAAGAATGAAAACCCTGCCGACGACATATCAGTGAGAACTCCCTGACGAAACACCTCAAGTATGTTGCTCTTGACATCGCCATTTACCTTCCACTCACCTGTTGGTGTACGTTCAGCAGCTCGGATCCG
>CAZGHI010000036.1:9769-10049 GCA_964525565.1 uncultured Hyphomicrobiales bacterium | reverse complement strand
CCAGGTCGTTTAAGAATGCTTCGATATTCATGGTTTTTGCAGAAATGCCAGATTCAGAATTTTATACATGAGCCGTGCAGTAGTAAGATCTGGGTGATAGACGCCCTTAGCCGGTGCCAGCTCCACTACATCCAAGCCAATGATACGCCTACCGCTTTGCACCACATTGCGAACAATCTGAACAACCTCATCGTAGAGTAAACCGCCCGGTTCCGGTGTACCGGTAGAAGGCATAATCGAAGGATCCAGACCATCAACATCCAACGTAATGTACACATTC
>CAZGHI010000036.1:0-9753 GCA_964525565.1 uncultured Hyphomicrobiales bacterium | reverse complement strand
ACGCATGCTTTCATCCAGTCTGTTCCATGAAGACCACGGCGCACAGCCGACATCATGTAGGTGTTTATGCGGTTCTTTTTGATAAACTCAGCTTCCTCTTTGCATAAAGCACGTATGCCAACCTGTGTAATCTTTGTCGGATCCATGAACTCGCAAACACGGGCCATAACCGAGGCATGCGAAAAAGATGACCCCTGATACGTGTCGCGAAGGTCGGAATGTGCATCGAACTGCAACACACTCATATCGGGATACTTTTTGTAGTGCGATGCAATGGCAGCCGAGCTAACGGTATGTTCGCCACCAAGCGTAACAACGAACTTATTCCTGTCCAGGAGAGCATCTACTCTTCGAGTGATCAGCGTAAGGGCTTTTCTGTCAGCATTGGAACCAAAGTCAATTGGTTTCGTTGTGGCAATACCAACATCAAAGCAGAGTTCGCGATTCGTTTCCTCGTCGTAGAACTCCACATATTTACTTGCCTCCAGAATCGCACGAGGACCAAACTTTGTACCTCCGCCGTAACTAACCGTATGTTCGTAGGGGGCTGAGACAATAACTATTTGCGACGATTCCAACTGGCTGAATTCAGCATCAATTCCGAGAAAATTTCTCTTAACCCCTAATGTTGTCATAAGTACGAACGATAGATTGTAAAGTGTATGAGGTAAGGCGGGGGGGGCCGCGTTAACTTCCGTTGCATAAAAATACGTATCCTAAACCATGGCAAACCAGAGCACACGTAAACAGCGATTTGGCTGGTACATGATTGACTGGGCAAATAGCGCCTTTGTCACAACGGTAGTGACTGTATTTATGGGACCATACTTGGCATCGGTTGCAAGCAGCTCTGCCGGCTCGGATGGCCTGGTTCCTGTCTTCTCAATGCGACTGCATCCTGGGTCTTTGTTTGCGTATGCTGTAAGTATAAGCGTTTTGGCTCAAGTGTTTGTGTTACCACTAATTGGCACGCTTACGGACAGGACACCGAACAAGCGCCTGTTCCTTGTGTTGGTTTCCATGGTTGGAGCTCTTTCCACGATGGGGTTGTTTTTCGTGAGTGAAGAAGCAGGGACGTATCTCCTTGGTGCCGGACTATTCATCGTTGCCAACGTTGCCTTTGGTGCAAGCGTTGTGGTTGGGAATAGTTTTCTACCTCTTCTATCTGCACCCGGTGAACGCGACAAACTAAGCTCACGCGGCTGGGCAGTTGGTTACCTGGGCGGAGGATTACTGTTGCTTTTGCAGCTCCTCTGGTTCAACCACATGAAGGAAGCCACGGATGGAACGGGTCTGGTTGTTAGAACCATCTTGGCGTCAGCAGGAATATGGTGGGCACTTTTTATGCTCGTACCATGGATAACGCTTCCACGGATTACACCAGCTAGCAAGTGGGAATCTACCGGACCGTTCAAGCAATTCATGCGGACATTGCGTGAGATGCGTGCATATCCAATGACGCTGCTGTTCTTTGTTGCGTACCTGTTATACAACGATACCATTCAGACCGTGATCCAGATGGCATCAGTTTACGGGAAAATGGAGCTTAATCTGGGACTTGACGTCCTCACACAAGCCATCCTACTGGTACAGTTTGTTGCAATCGGTGGTTCGTTGCTATTCGAACGACTTGCCCATTGGGTGAACACAAAGAATGCAATTCTCATTGGTCTGCTGGGCTGGGTAGGCGTATTAGTAGCAGCCTACGGCGTGGTAACATCCGCAACAGGATTTTACATACTGGCAGCAGTCATTGCCATTGTACTTGGAGGGACACAGGCGCTTTCGCGTTCTCTCTTTAGCGTGATGATCCCAAAGGGCAAAGAAGCTGAATACTTTGCTCTCTACGAGATCAGTGATAAAGGAACATCGTGGTTGGGGCCTTTTGTATTTGGCATTGCATTACAATTTACAAACAGCTACAGGGCTGCCGTTTTGTCTCTTATTGTGTTCTTATTGGCAGGACTGGTCTTGTTGCTGCGAGTAAACGTTCACCAGGCTAGAGCGCAGACAGAGAATCTGTAGTATTTTTGTGTTCGTATCGAATTCTACTATTCGACTTCAGGGGAACGACCACATGCTGCAGAAGTACACTGCACAATCAACCAAGTCATTACGATGGCACGACGGAGAAACTAGTCCGGTAGGTGCGAATTCGATTGTGGAAACCGACACCACCAACATTGTCGTCTTAGGTGGTGTAAGCTACATCGCCGAGGGGTCGCAGGTTAATGTACTCATCAACACTGCAGGCCCGGTAATTGGCATCGGTGAAACGGAAGAAGATCTGCCTGTAAAGGCGCTCTGAAAACCTAGTCCAATTTGTACACTTCATTCCGTTCCCTTTTTTGGTGCGTACAACAGTAGTTGGCTAATCGGACGAGTTTTACCGGTTTACTAAGACTACGTTGTCAGGCATGCATCCTCCGTTTCTGAAGCATCTTCGAAACAAAAGGTCTGCGTCCGCCAAAACACAATGAATTGTCGGCAAGTATGCAGGAACACAAAAGTGTGTACTACCATTAGGCGGAACTATAACAAAACCACCCGATCGTACTTATCGGATTGGCAACAGCATTCCGGCTAACGTGACCACAAGTCATAACCTGATATTGTTATGAAAGGGTAACAGATTCCCGATTTATTCTCCGTACAATAAATCCAATGGGCTTTGAATGGTTCCAATTTGGAACGTGGAGCCCGTGGCAAGCCTACGGTAAAGCGTCGCACCTGGCTGCAACGAGATTTTTGTTCTGGACAGCCACGATGGGTTCACTGTTAGATACACCTCTGTTCCGACCGGCACACTTATCGGTGACGATGAAGTTCCCCAACGAATGTCGCCCTCACTCGTTGTCCGAAACAATACCAGGGCAGCAGGATAGGAAGGCGAAGGCGGCGAGCTTTCACCAATAAAGGTTGCCGTAGCTAGTGGAGTACACGTTGTTTCTAAAACATCTCCGGTGAAGAGCGCAGATTTTGTAGGAGTTGTATCTTCGGACGTGACGATGTAATAGCCATAGGACTTGCCTCCAGGTACGGAGGTAGAATGGGCCCAAGCCCCCTCCATAATTTTCACAGGTGAACCCGGCATTTGATTCGTATTCCCGAGTATAGTTAACGTATCGCCAACCTTAAGCGGGAAAAGCCCTGTACTATCAAGAGTAGATTGGTAAGCGCGAAGAGCCACGCCAGGATTGATAGCTTGGATTCTTACTCTGATAAACCCTGTTCCGGCCCCGGTAAACTGGTTAACATCCGTCTTACAACCCCCTACCAATACAAGTACACCACAGGCGAACACAACAAGTGCGCGCATACCACCTCCCTTGGATATGTTTTGAACTCCGGCAAACAGCAGTAACTTACGACACCAGTAATCCCGAAATCAAATGTGATGTGCGCGACTAGTCCATAATGCGGCGTAAAAAGGCTGGGTCCTTACTTCCGCCTCCCGCAGATGCTGACTTGGCACGAGGCCGGGGGAAGGCTTCCGGCTGTGAAGTAAGTGAATCTGTTTGCTGATTGGACTGTAGTTTCGGTGATGCAGGCAACGGTGTGCTGGCCATTGTTGCCTGTGGGGTCGGAGTCGGTATTTGCTGGGTGTTGGCCCGAGCAGGTACGTGGTTTTGTTGAACAACGTGCTCTGTGTGTCTTGAGTTTCCTTGCCTTCGCCAGTACGCCGGCACTTCGATGTCGTTCTGGTCAACGGAACCCGGTTGAGCAGCAATCTGCTGAGGAACTACCGTTTGGTCACTCTGCCGATCTTCCGTACGCGAACTCTGTATCTGCGGCGAACGGTTGACATTCACAACATGATGCGCAGTAGTGTTCCGGAAAGCTTCGTTGGAATCTTCCTGCGTATTGGTAGTGGAGGTAAGGGGCTGCGAGAAACCTGTTGCTACCACGGTGATGGATATATCCTCGCCCATTGCCTCCGATTCAACCACACCGTGTATAAGATTGGCATCGGCTCCTGCAGCTTTTTGAATGCATGAAATAGCTGTGTGCACTTCGTGCATTGTTAAGGAACTGCTACCCGTAATGTTCACTAACAGGCCCTTAGCGCCAAGAATCTGCATTCCTTCACGGAGCGGTGAATTGCGCGCATTCTGCGCTGCTCCCGGGGCTCAATTCGGACCACTTCCCACACCGATACCCATCATTGCATCGCCCTGACTGCGCATTACAGTAACCACATCAGCGAAGTCAACATTGATAATGCCCTCGTGAAGAATTATGTCGGCAATGCCTTTTGTGGCATTGTACAACACCTCGTCAACCCGTTCGAGGCTTTCTCTGTACGACATGGTTTCATCCGCTATGGACAGAATGCGGTCATTGGGAATAACAATGAGTGCATCAACATGCTGGCGCAACTCCTTAATTCCCTCTTCGGCAATCACGGTGCGCTTTTGGTTTTCGAAGCTGAAAGGTTTGGTTACGATTCCAACAACCAGTGCACCCAGCTCTCGTGCTTCACGCGCGATTACGGGTGCCGCCCCGGTTCCCGTGCCCCCCCCCATACCGGCCGTAACAAAAACCATGTCTGCACCCGAGAGCGCTTCTCTGATTTCATCCAGGCTTTCTTCAACAGCAGCGCGGCCAACAATGGGGTTTGCTCCTGCCCCTAGCCCGCGTGTTGTTTCGGAGCCCAGACGAATTTTTACTTGCGCTGGATTTTTCATCAGCGCTTGATTATCGGTATTCGCAGCAATGTAATCCACGTGGTCCAATCCACGAGTGATCATTGTGCGAACAGCGTTTCCACCGGCGCCACCAACGCCTATTACACGGAGACGTGCTCCGCTGGTATTGCTCATGTCGAGCTCAATCGGCATAATCCCCCCCGATCGGTAACTCTATAAATTTTCGAACCAATCTTTTACTTTCCACAGAAATCCTTTGCGACCGGCCGACTGCTGCTGTCCGCCCACCGCTGCTTGTGGTTGATGTTGCATCGGCTGCTCCTCAACAGCCGACTCGAATTCATGTTCATGTTTCATTGCATAGAGTGCAAGTCCGACGGCTGTGGCAAAAGCCGGACTACTTACCTCCTTACCCAACCCGCCGGTGCTTATGCCTCGAGGTATGCCAATGGTTACCGGCATGTTGAATACTCTCCGTGCTAGGGTGTCCGATCCGCGTAACATGCTGCTACCACCCGTAAGAACGATCCCTGCACTTAGTTGATGTGCCCACCCACTATCCATAAGGCGTTGCAAAACCAACTCGTAGGTTTCTTCAACTCTAGGTTCTATCACCTGGCATAGGACAATCTTGGATAGTTCAGTTGGTGTTCTTCCTGCAACACCAGGCACCTGGAACACTTCGTCGCGCATGATGCTTTGTCCGTCGGCATGGCCATGATCTTTCTTGATCTGTTCTGCGTCAACGTTGCGGATACTCAATACAGTTACGATATCGTCTGTCACCTTTTGTCCGGCAACCGGAACAATGGAGGCATAACGCAGAACATTACCTCGGAAAACGGCTACGTCAGTTGTACCACCACCGATATCAATAAGGGCTACGCCCAGGTCCTTTTCTGCATCGTCAAGAACGGCATAGGCACTGGCAAGTGGCTGGAGCACAATTGCATCAATTTCTACACCTGCCCGTTCTGCACAGCGGAAGATATTGTCAACCGCTCCGGCAGAGGCTGTAATCACCAAGCCGTTTGCTTCCACTCGTTTTCCGCTCATGCCGAGGGGATCGGAGATACCGTCAATATCATCAATTACGTAATCCTGAGGTATCACATGTAGGATTTTACGGTCAGGCGTGATGCGCACCTGAGCCAGCTCGTGGTGAAGTCGTCGTACATCGGCTGCCGTTATCTCGTTCGACGAAACTGTAACGATGGCCTTTGTGCTCGACGTGGCAACGTGATCTCCGGCCACTCCTACAACAACGCGATCTATTGCAAAACCACTCTTCTTTTCTGCTTGATCAATTGCACTACGAATAGCGTCGGCTGTTTTGCCGATGTTGGTAACCACACCACGCTTTAATCCATCACAATCGGCGAGTCCCGTTCCCACTACGTCCACGAGCCCTGTCACCGAATCACGTATTGCAACAACAGCAGCAACCTTCGTTGTCCCAATATCAAGTCCAACAAATGGTATCTGCATACTCATGCCCGCCCTTTCACTACAATGTGGCGGTGCCAACGTAAGTCCAAGTCTGTTTCCAGTACCGATGCAATGCCAACATTACGGCTGTACTTGTTAAGCATGGCAAAGGCATGTGAAGGGGGTACCCCCCCCGCTAAACCACACCTCTCTGTGGCCTGAACCGTCCACGATCCTTCCGGTGTGATGATGATTGCCGTATTCCCTGACCGGAGAATAACCTCGCTGACAGCAGCGTACAGTTCTGTGTGAAGTACTGATCGTGCAGAGCAGACTAACGCACACATTTCTTTGCGTTGTTGCTCCGTAAGCGCTGCACCATCAGTTCGCCGGATTAGCGGGACGTCGTGCGCTGTTCGCACCGCCGATGGTGGTAGCAACGTCCCCTCTTTGTCAACATATTGAATTAGCCCTGTGGGGAGAACAACATGTGCCACCGGATGCCTCTCTTCAATGTCCACCGCTACCGTTCGCACTCCGCCAAAGTACACATGTGCCTGCTGAACAAACGGAATGCTCTCCAGGCGTTGCCGCACCTGCGAAAGGTCTATTGCCTTTCGTGGTGTATTCCGCAACGAATCCAATACCACCGCAACCGGTTGTGAGCTTAGACCAGACACACCAAACGTGCGCACAGTAGCAATTCGCTGCCTATCAACCCAATGCATACCTGCAAACGACAGAAAAACAAACACAAGGAGCGAGATGGTCACAGCCGATGAACGCCTCTGTTCACCGGCCTCCACCGATATTTCTCTTCCTCGCTGCTTCACTCCATTGTCCAAATGTGTGGAAAACTGACGCTAGTTATCCACATTGTGTGGATAAGTGCCGTTGAGCCACGGAAATCCCCTCATGTTCTACTGCCTGATTTCCCCTTTTATCTTGCTTTTTAACAATGGCTTAGAACACTTGCAAAGGTACAGTGGACGTATTGAGAAAGCAAGAGTTTTGTGACCATGTTGCCCATGGTTTTTCAACATGTTATCCACAGGAACGTGGAAAACTTCCGCAAGTACGTGAGGTCCGAATGTACTACTCTCCTTAGAGTGCTCTCGTGCGTCCACCATCTACGATGATATTGCTACCAGTAATGTACGAGGCTTCTCGACTGGCTAAGAATGCTGCAGCAACAGCAATCTCCCTCGGTTGTCCAATTCGACCCACAGGTATTTCGCTTACCATTTCGTTGCGAATATCTTCAGGACTCTTGCCGGTTTCGGCAGACTTTCTGGCAACAATTGCCGATAAGCGCTCTGTATCCGTTGCCCCCGGCAACACGTTGTTCACTGTTATGCCATGCGGCCCTAACTCCGCTGCTAATGTCTTAGACCAACTTGCCATCGCTCCGCGAATCGTGTTACTCACCCCTAAACCGTCAATCGGTTGCTTCACACTTGTGGATATGATGTTAATAAATCGTCCAAAACCGATTTCTTTCATTTTGTGGACAACAATTTGCATTAGATGATGACTGAAAATCACATGATTTTGAAAGGCTTGCATTAATTGCTTTGTCGAGCTTTCCACAAGATTTCCACCGGCAGGACCTCCAGTATTGTTGACAACAATGTGGTACGGACCCTGACTATTCACATGTTTTTCAACAGTGTGGAAAATCGAATCTGGGTTTTCCACATCTCCTTCCACATATGTGTGTAACTGCCCAAGAGGTTTTGACAGATTCTCGCACAGGCTGCTAAGTACATCTGCCGATCGGGCCATCACTGTTACCGCAGCTCCCTGTTCCGCAAATAACTCTGCTATTGCGCGTCCGATTCCCTTCGATGATCCGCCAACAAATGCCCGCAGGCCAGCTAAGGGTAGGAAGTGTTTGTGTTCTGCATCCATAACTTATCCTTCGTACTTTTAAGTTTTCCGATTCTTCGTCAAAGCTACGAGGTCCATTATGCCTATCCTGCCTCCGCTGAACTTTCAGCAGTGGATAAACGAACATCGCCACCTCCTGAAACCGCCTGTTGGCAATGCCAAGGTGTACGAAGACACTGAATTCATCATCATGGTGGTTGGCGGACCAAACAATAGAAAAGACTATCACTACAACGAGGGTGAGGAGTTCTTCTACCAACTGGAAGGTGATGTTGCCGTCAAGGTCATTGACGATGGGGTACCTCGAACCATTACCATTAAGCAAGGTGAGATTTTCCTCTTACCGCCTCGTACGCCCCACTCCCCACAACGTCCGGCTAATACTGTTGGTCTGGTTGTGGAACGAAAGCGAGAGCAGAAAGAACTTGATGCGTTTATGTGGTTCTGTGAAAACTGCGGCAATAAGCTCTACGAAGAATTTCTTCCACTTACTGACATTGTAAGCCAACTTCCGCCAATCTTTGAGCGCTTCTATGCCGATAAACAGAAGCGTACATGTGCACGGTGCGGAACGGTAATGGAGCCTCCGTCACCTGCTATTGAATAACGCAGCATGCTACTGTTTTTCCGCATTCGCTTCCATCCATGTTAATCTTCATCTATGCTGAAAATTGATTGCCACGCCCACATCCTTCCTGAAACGTGGCCTTCGCTCAAAGACAAATACGGATACGGCGGTTTCATCTATCTTGACCATTACGCGCAAGGTAAGGCTCGCATGATGCGAGACGATGGAACCTTTTTTAGAGACATCACAGATAACACGTGGTCGGCCACAGCAATTCTTACCGACATGGACCGACATCAGGTTGATGTGATGGTCCTCTGCACCGTGCCCGTATTGTTTAACTACTGGGCACAAGCAGACCATGGTGCAGACTGGTCCAGATTCCTGAATAACCACTTACACAGTGTTGTTACAAATCATCCTCAACGGTTCGTTGGCCTCGGAACGCTTCCAATGCAAAACGTGTCATTGGCAGTACGGGAGCTGCAATACTGCGTTACCGAGCTTGGCTTCCCCGGCGTTCAAATTGGTAGTAACATCAATGGACGCAACCTCGATGATCCGGAGTTCTTTGCTCTTTGGGAGGCTGCACAGTCGCTCGGTGCGTCCATTTTCGTGCATCCGTGGGAGATGTTCGGCAGTGAACGACTGGCACGGTACTTTCAGCAATGGCTGGTTGGCATGCCGGCAGAAACCACACTCGCTATTACCTCGATGATTTTTGGAGGTGTATTCGACGCCTTTCCAGATTTGAAAGTCATGTTTGCTCATGCCGGAGGATCGTTTCCTTTCACCCTCGGACGTATCAATCATGGCTACCATGCGCGACCCGATCTCTGTAATGTACACAACATAAAAGAGCCGCAATCGTATATCGGCCGGTTCTGGGTGGATAGCATCACCCATAACGCAGATGCATTGCGCTTTTTACTTTCTTTGATGGGCCCCGACAAAATTGCATATGGAACTGATTACCCATTTCCCTTGGGCGACCTTGAACATGGAGCGTTTATTCAGGGCATGACAGACTTGTCGGATATCACGAAACAGAAACTTTTTCAGGACACCATTTGCACGTTTCTTTCGCTGGATCCACGCTCGTTCGAGCGACCCAGACCGTGGGCAATTCGTTCAGTTGAGGATTAAGCGTTTATCTTTGTAGTCCCGGAGGGCTCGCATAATGGTATTGCAGCGGTCTTGAAAACCGCCGGGCGCAAG
>CAZGHI010000035.1:6606-25348 GCA_964525565.1 uncultured Hyphomicrobiales bacterium | reverse complement strand
GCGAAAACAACCGTCAAAGCCCATACATCATTGACCGTGGCGAAAACAACCGTCAAAGCCCATACATCATTGACCGTGGCGAAAACAACCGTCAGTCGCCTTACATCATTGACCGTGGTGAAAACAACTAACTGAACGCAAATTCTTAAAGAGTACCTAAAAACGGAATTACGACGAGGTTTAAAATGTTACATGCAATGCCCGTATCTAACTGTATGCACTTCCTTATGCCAACAAGTCTTGACGATTGGAAGGCTTATGATGTGCCAGGTATCGTAGGCGTTCTCCGCCGCGGAACCGACGGTCAGTATCATGTGATTGATGCATTTGATTGCTCTCAGGTGCCAAGCGCACGGCAGTTAACCCTCGATAGCCGTTTTAGCGATTGGGTTGCTTCAGCAGGTGGAATGGAAATGCTTCGTTTTGATGTATTCCTTATGCCTACTGCTAACCCTCAGCGTCGCGGCGACGTAATTACATTACTTGAACGGAGTTGCGGCTTTCATGCTCGTCAAGAACATGCCTACGCCCACGCTGTTTAAGTTGACAGGTTGTACCACCGTTTAAACAGCTTTGTCTTATAGTCGCATGTTGTAATCGCGCTGCTGACATCTCCCACCCCGCATCAGTCAAGCGTGAAACGGAACGCCCGACCTCTCGCAGTTGAGAGGTCGGGCGTGTAGTTTTTCATTAGGTGAGTCAGTAGAATGTACTATGCTTTTCTCATGCACTCATTGAGTAAGCTCTCGAAAGCCCCAGGTGTCATGTTTTCATAAAATGTTTCGTTAACAGCTACCATTGGCGCACCTCCGCAGGCACCCATACACTCAACCTCCTCCAGAGAACACTGGCCGTCGGCTGTACACTGATTATGTCCAATACCAAGTCGGGTTTTTGCTTGCTCAAGCAGCGCCTCGCCCCCTTTCAGCATACATGATACGTTGGTGCAAACCTGTATGTGGTGCACGCCCATTGGCTTTTTGAAGTACATGGTGTAAAAA
Organism: uncultured Hyphomicrobiales bacterium; assembly: GCA_964525565.1. Lineage (GTDB taxonomy): Bacteria > Bacteroidota > Ignavibacteria > Kapaibacteriales > Kapaibacteriaceae > OLB6. The sequence continues at coordinate 24,347 of CAZGHI010000035.1, read as the reverse complement.
CTCGCCACACCCAATACATGAGCGTACGGCAACTCCATAACCTCGGCAACATACCTCATCACATCCTCACTCAGCCAATGCCATTTCTTTTGAGCCATCCACAACACCGGCATTATGGCTGCCTTGGGATGCGGATAAAGTGACTTTAACCGTTGAACTTCAGCATGTTCCTCGGTAGTGAATTCGATGGGTTGCGAAGGGGCTTGTATCATGCCGCAAATATACATGGCAAGAAATGTTCACACGATGTTCGTCATGTGCTACAACGATAGAATTATGAGTGGCAACGTTTGAATAATCACGATATAAGGTATGTGATTAACCTCGTATGCGCTGTACGAACAATTTACTACTCATCCATATCCGAAGGGCAGTAATTACCTTGTGTGTAGCATGGACACGAATGCGCTGATCGAATACACGAAAATCCTTAAGCTGAATCTTCTCGAGAAGCCGATAATAAATAGCGTCCATAATTTCTGCCGCCACCATGGTTAGTCGCTCATCCGGTGCCAACAGCGTTCGTGCTTTGTGATAATAGTCGCGGGCCCTTTGCGCCTGGAATTCCATAAGTGCAACAAACCGATGGTCGTACACTTCCGACATAAGGTCTTCTTCCGAATAGCGAAACCGTTCTAGGTCTTCTAGCGGCAGGTAAATATATCCTCGGTTTTTGTCGTCTTTCACATCACGAATAATGTTGGTAAGCTGCAGAGCGTACCCCAGATGAATGGCGTATTGCCTGGTTTGTTCGTGGCGATACCCAAAGATTTCAATACAAATCAGGCCAACTATGCTAGCCACAGCGTAGCAGTACTCCTTTAACTCTTCGAACGTTTGATACCGTTTCTGCGTGAGGTCTCGTTCACAACCATCAATCAGGGTAAGAAAGTACTGCTTAGGGATGGCGAATCGTTTCACTACTCCTCGGAGAGCAGTGGTTAGGCCGTGCCTATCCTCTGCCTTTCGAAACGATCGTTCTGCGTAAACTCGCTCCACCTCCTGTCGCCACCAGTTCAAACGCTCTCGCTTTTCGTCAACTTCGTCCGAGCTAAAGACGGTTTCTTCATCAACGATATCGTCGATTTTTCTACAAAATGCATACACTGTATGAATAGCATTCCGCTCTTCCCGTGGCAAAAACGAAAAGCTATAGTGGAAGTTTGTGGAACCTGGAGTTGACACGATTGTAACGAAGCGTGATTGTTGCCGGAAAAATACGGCAGAAGACCCAACCTAGTGTGTAGGACGTTCAGTAAAGATTCGATTGTCACACTTCTGCAGCATCCGCCAACCACCAGCATGGATGAGCCGAAGTTCACAACGGAGTCGGAATGAAGAGGGCACCTTAATAATCTTCTTTCCTTGCGAAAACAGTTGTTGGGTGATATCGCGCGCTTCTGCAAGTGCTGTGCTGGCCTGTTGTAAGGACTGCAATGGGTTCAAAGGCATGTTGGGTATGTACATCCGGCCTCGTAGCAGATCGAGGTGGAGATCCTGCAAAAAATTAGTAATCTGGAGTGCAGTACACAGAGCATTAGAGTATGTGGCAATATCATTATTCCAGTCGCCACTGAGTCGGAGTACCAGTTCGCCAACAGGGTTGGCGCTGTGATTGCAATAGTCATAAACATCGTCCCACGAAGACATTTGTACATGTACCTTCTCTAGCGACCCCGGTGAAGAAGTGAAAGGCGACGCATTACCCAACACGTCACGTCGGAACGCCTCGAACAGCCTATGGAACGGATCGGCAGGAAGTTGATAGCGAATCATTGTATCCTGCAATGCCAGAAACACAGCATGGCCATCTGGTTCGGCAAAAAAATCAACGATGTTGTCTAAATACTCAAGTTGTTGCAAGCGCTCTAAGCCATCGTTCTCATCGGCGATGTCATCGCCTAAGCGTGCTACTGCATATACCGCTACTAAGCCGTCACGCATATGCGACGGTACAAGCCACGACGCTACAGGGAAGTTTTCGTAGTGTGAACGTGCCAATAAACGACACCACGCGTAAGCCTCTGATAGTGTGGCTACGCGTGGTATATTTTTTGTGGTGACCGTGGTGGCCACAAACAACCTTTTGTATTGTTAGTCTCGGAACCAGCGTTTATCCACGATCTCCGAATGTTCTTTCAGGTTTTGGAACCACGTGTAATAAACACTCTGACGGTTACGGGCGCTGAAGTTTTGTAAATGAGCTACCTTATCTTTTTGAAATGCTGCCATATCAGCGTTGTTACGCGAGTCAACAATCATAACTACCCAAGCTCTCTTACCACGCACTGGAGAACCCACTTCGCCAATAGGTTGTGTGAAGGCAGCGTTTGTTGATGCAAAGTCACCTCCAAAACCGGATAGCTGTCCGTTGTTTCGGAGTGCCGTTTGCACTCGAACCGTAAGCGTTGGGTCAACCGATGCTGCTGCATCAAGGCTGTTGGCATTTTTACATGCTGATGCAACTTGATCGGCTTTTGCCTTGAGCATATCTAATTTCTTTTGGACACGTAGTGTTCGCTCTATTTCTTCCTTTACGTCTTCGAACGGTTTGAGTCCTTTTTGCCGAATTTCAGTTAGCTGAGCAACAACAAGTCCAAGACGGTCAACATCAATTCTACGAACATCACCAATTTTAGCAGAAAAGGCCCATGCCGTTAATTCGCTCGATCCCAACGTTGGCGAGCGTGAACCAAAGAACCGTGTTTCTAACACAGGTAGGTTCATCTTCTTTGCAACGCTATCAAATGGAGCACCGTCTAGTACTTCTGTTTCTATTTTCAGCGCGCTGGCAACCATGGATTGCTTTGTTGCTGTGCTCATTCGTGGCACAAGTGAAATTTCACTGTACTTGATCTCGAGGCTCTGTTTATCTGTTACTTTGATGATATGGTATCCAAACTGTGTTTCAACGGGACCGACAATGTCGCCAACGTTTGCATCGAAGGCAGCTTTTTCGAATTCCGGAACCATTTTCCCTTTACCGAAATAACCCAGGTCACCCCGCTGCTGTGCTGAGCCGGGATCACGAGAGTTAATCATAGCCAGGGTACCAAAGTCTTCACCTTTTTTTGCCTTGGCGAGTAGTGATTTTGCCAATGCCAGTGCACTGTCTTTATTATTATCGAAGGTCACCAAAATGTGGCTGGCACGCACCATTGGCGTCTGACCCTCTCGTCGTCCGTCCACGCGGTAATACTTAATTCCCTCTGGCGTGTTCAATGGTCCAAATACATCACGTTCATCTGTTGTTTGGAGGATCATCGAAACCGTCGGATCGAGTTCCGAAATAAGAGTAAAATCGTGCGAGATCCCTGCAAGCTCATTCATCTTTGCAGAGAAGATACTGTCACGGCGGACAATGTCCGTTTCAGAGGCGAATAGCTGCATTAACTCGTTACTCTGGCGTTGTGCGCGAGCCGAATCTTTGCTGCTGGGCTCCTGCCGATACACAACATATTTAAGTTTACGTGCAGGCTTTTGTGTGTAAAACTGTTTCGTTTTTTCGTAATAGGCTTTTAATTCGGCATCCGACAGTTGAACGGCACTATCGGAAATAGCATCAACGGAGAGTGCAACAAATCGAATATCGGCTGTGCTGTTGTTGGTCTTGTAGTCCTGCTCTGCCCAAGCAAGGCTGGGTATAGAACCTGCTGCATTCACTGCCGAGGCAAGGGCCTCCTGCAATTTCATCGTGCGCATGTTGCGCTCAATGTCTAGCAGCGTTTCGTTCCATAGTTTTTGTTGTTTTTCCACCTGTTCTTGTGGAGCACCTTGCTCCATTAGAATTTCACCATACCGCGCAGGGTTACTGACCAATTCCTGGTAGAGCTCTTTCTGAAACTTACCGGTACTATCCTTGAAAAACTGCAACTCTTGTGGTGGGTTAATTAGGATTACATCTACAAGTTCGTCGCTTGTTACAGTAAGTCCCAGTTTTTTTGCCTCCTGGTTGCGCAAGACTTCCTCCACCATCTGGTCGAAAATCTGCTGCCGAACCTGGGCATCATCTATTTCTTGCGGCTGTTGCCCTTGAGCTTCCATTTGCGCATTCTGCTGGCGCAGTCGTTCTAGATAGTCACGGACCCGACGCTCATATTCGGCCTGACTAATCATTTCGCCGTTAACTTCAGCGATTGCAACAAGTTCCGGATTTTGCTGCTGTTGCCGAATTGATGTGCAACTGCTATCCTGAATCACCATGAAGGCGATGAAAACAACCGCAATTACGGCAAGGAAATAGGGACTTAGCTGTCGAATTCGGGTGATTGCACCCATAGGTACTCTACTCCGCTTATAATAACGTGTACAAACAACAAAGATACGCATAGGGTGTACTTTTGCTCTCGATGAATCAGACTCTCGAAGCACATGAACTCCGCCTGCGTTTTGTGCCGGCTGAAAATGTTTTGCTGCACGAAGAAAGTGATCCCGCGCGTGTTGCCCGACTGAAGCGAGCAGTTGAGCACGATGGCTTTCTCAGAAATCCGCCTGTAGTTGCAATGATGAATGAGAACCAATATGTGGTACTCGATGGTGCAACCCGGACAACGATGCTCAAAGAACTTGGTGCGGAACATATCATAGTTCAAACAGTTCCATACGAAGACACGTCCGAGGTGATCCTAGGCGCCTGGTACCATGTGTTGCCGGAAGCAGCAGCATTGGAGGTAGATCGCTTTGCAGCCGAGCACGAGGCAGAAGTGGTTCGATTCGATACTTTGCACGAGGCCCATAAGGCGTTAGAATCCAGGTACGCTATTGCTGCAATTGCTCACGAAAATGGTTCAGCCTCTGCATTCCGTATTCCGCCACGTGGATTCTCCACTCCAAATGGTTTGTTACGTGCATTGGTTAGTGTGTATGGCGGGGCCGGAGAGATTTATCGCATTGTTCATGACGATTTGGTAAATACTGTGCGCTATCAACGTGCATGCCCTGAAACAGTTATGTTTCCAACTTTTTCACCACTCGAGATTATGAATGCCGCCCGAACCAATGATGTTTTACCAGCCGGAATTACCCGACACCAGATATCCGGAAGGGCACTTAATATAAATATTGACCTTAACAAGGTACTCAGGCAGGAGACTTTGTCGCAAAAAAATCAATGGCTGGCGTCGTGGCTGCGAGATAAGATTCTCAGTAAAAAGGTTAGATATTATCACGAACCAGTGTTTGTGTTTGACGACTAGTAAGCACACACATTATATACCAGTAGATAACTATGAATACACCGCTTTACACAGCAACTCTTGTGGAAACGTGCAGATTTGGGTTGGATGGTGGGGCAATGTTTGGTGTGGTTCCCAAAACCTTATGGGAAAGAGCATACGCACCTGCAGATGCCCGGAATCGTATCCCAATGGCGGCTCGTGCATTGCTGCTGCGTTCGGATGAGTTTACCATTCTAGTCGATACCGGGAACAGTCCGTTCATGCCTGAAAAATTACTCGATATTTATGGCATAGACTTCTCACAGTATTCGTTAGAGGCGTCGCTTGCAGCGCTAAATGTGGCACCGGAGCATGTAACACATGTTATTCTGACGCATTTACATTTTGACCACGTTGGTGGTGCCGTGATTCGATCCACGGAATGGCAGCCACGATTCCCAAATGCACGCTATTTCGTTCAGAAAAAACATTTGGATTGGGCGCGAAATCCGTCAGTAAAGGATAAGGCTAGCTTCGAGCCGACTATGTTCGAGCCCCTTGCCATCAACGGTTACCTCGAGCTTACTGACGGCAACGGTGAAGTACTTCCCGGCATCTCCGTACGAACTCTCCACGGTCATACGCCCTATATGCAAGCCGTGGTTGCAGAAACATTACAAGGCACAATCTTTTATCCGGCAGATTTGTTTCCAACAAGTGCCCATGTTCCGCCGGCCTATGGAATGGCGTACGATAACGAACCCTTACGTACCATCGCAGAAAAACAAATGCTGTACGACGAAATCATAGGGAGTAACTGGACGGTGGTATTTGAACACGATGCATTCTGTCCGGCAGCTCGCATTGAACAAGGTCAAAAATCACCAAGAGTGGGGGAGTTGGTTGAACTTTGATAAGACAAGGCAAACACTTAACGGGGTAGTTTTGCAGCGCCTCTGCCCCAGTATTGATGTTTCGGAAAGGCATGGGAAACGGGTGTATGTGGACATCGAGAGGGACATTGCACTGTTTCGGATTAATGGAACGGTATATGCCGTTTCGAATATTTGTCCGCACAAGAGAGAAGCGGTCATCGCACAAGGTGCAGTAGTCAACGGCACGGTTACCTGCCCGATGCACTCATGGTGCTTCGATATTAAGTCAGGTAAAAACATGGCTTCCGGAGGGGGCTTGCGCACGTACACCGTAGTTGAGCACGATGGGTATGTTTGGCTGGAGGTTTAGTCGGCTACGATCAGGTTGATCTTGCGTGTGGGTTGAATAGAAGACAATGCCGGAGGATCCGAATCTAAAACCGTATTCGGCTCGAACACAGTGCTGCGAATTCTTGTTATCTGCCCAACTTCCAATCCCCGACTTACTATCAATCGTCTGGCTTCTGTAAGCTGAATTCCAATCAATTCAGGAACGCTTACAGCCATCGGGCCCTGGCTAACCGTTACGTTTGGCATTGCATCGCTGGAAACATTGCTTCCCGGCGGCAGGCTCTGAGCAATGATGCATTCGGGGGGTACACTATCGTGAAACTCATACATCACATTGCCAAGCTGAACTCCAATGCGTAAGAGCGTTAGTCTGGCCTCACGTACCGATCTGCCACGAAGATCAGGCATTGTTGTCACTTCTGCGCCCTTACTAACGGTAAGATATACGCGACGTCCGGACTTAACCGTGGCTCCTGCATACGGCATTTGATTCAGAACGGTACCTGCAGCAACTGTAGAACTGAACTGCTCGTGCGGAGGCATTACAACCAGCCCCCTTGCTTCAAGCATTATTATTGCATCGTTCAGCGACTTGCCTTCTACATCGGGAATAGTTAGCGTGCGCGTAGCGTTGGCCACAGATGGCAGCACCAACTGGTCCACAATCATCCCTACAGTAATTACTGCCAGAACCAGTAGTGCACTGTAAATGAAAAGTCCTTTCCAGGTTGTGGGGCGTGCACGTTTCATTGAAACAAAAGTATCATGATCTCGAAACCACTATCGCAACAATACATCCAGAACCTGGCAAATGAGCTGCTTTCACACAATACGTTTGTGTTGTGCACGCATGTTAATCCCGACGGTGATGCCATTGGTTCTGTGCTTGGACTACGGCACCTCCTGAAGCAGGCGGGGGTAAGCGAAGACAACATTTCAGTGTTTTTGCCATCGGAATGTCCACAAAACCTTCTCTGGTTACCTGGTGCAAACGAAATGGAGGTGTGGACCAATTCAGACCAGCAACGTCAATTCTTATGCGAAGCCAATTGCATCGTTGTTCTCGACCTGAATTCGCTGGATCGTCTTCAATCGTTAGGTGCTGCCATTGGTGAATGCAGGGGCACTGTGGTAAACATAGACCATCATTCACATCCGGAACACTTTACAACGTGGCAATGGATTGACACTGATTCTCCGGCCACGTGCGAGATGGTAGCTCGTTTGTGGTTTGAAGGCATGGTTCCTCAAAACTCAACATTTACGGAACAATCTCAACCACTTGAGTGTGCAGCCCAGTGCTTGTACACCGGTCTAATGACGGACACAGGGTCTTTTCGATTTCCTCGAACTACAGCATGGGTGTTTGAATGTGCTTCCCGCCTTGTGAACTATGGTGCCGACCCTGTTCTTAGCTACGAAAACGTATTCAATACGAACTCGTTCCGGCGGATGCGGCTATTAGGGCATGCCCTTGCCACGATGACGTTACATCACGACGGCAAGGTATGTACCATGACGGTCTCAGCCGAGGAGATGAAGGCGTTTGATTGTTCCGTTGGTGATACTGAGGGATTTGTACACCATACCTTGGGCATCACTGGTGTGTACATTGGAATTCTCTTTGTTGAGTTGCCTGATTGCGTAAAATGCTCGTTTCGATCGAAAGGACCCGTATTCATTCGTGACCTAGCAGCACAATACGGTGGTGGAGGCCACACCTATGCTGCCGGTGCACGTGTGTACGGTCGGCGTTTACAAGACGTGGTTAACGACGTCGTTAACGCATCGCTTTCACTGTTGTAAACCACAGCTAGAACTGCAGCCTTATTTAATTGCGCGCAGTGATTCCGAAAGGAGAGAGATTCCGGAATCGATTTCTTCTGATGATATCGTAAGGGGCGGCCTGAAACGAACACTATGCTGACCACTGCCAACAATAAGAACGCCATGGTCGTATGCAGTCCGAAGGAACTCATTTCGCATAGCAGTTGATGGCAGGTCGAAGGCTCGGAACAACCCGCGACCACGAATATTTGATATTGTGTTTGGCTCAAACTCCTCGGCCATCTGAAGGATGGCATTGTGCAAATATTCACCCTGTACAAGTGCATTATGTACAAGATTGTCTTCTGCAATGATTTCCAGATAGCGTGTTGAACGCGCCATATCGGTGAGGTTGCCACCCCAGGTTGAGTTGATTCTGCTGGGGGTATGAAAGACGTTCTCCTGTATATCGTCAATGCGGTCCGTAACCACAATACCACATACCTGCATCTTCTTGCCAAAAACTAAGATGTCCGGTTCCACACCAAGCGACTGGTGAGCCCACCAGGAGCCAGTGATGCCAACGCCGGTTTGAACCTCGTCAAATATGAGCAGGGCCTCGTGGTTGTTAGCCAGCACACGCAACTGCTGCAGGAATTCGGGGCGCACATGTCTGTCGCCGCCTTCCCCTTGGATAGGCTCTATGATAATTGCACAAATGTCGTCAGGATTTTGCCGAAATGCCTGCTCAATCTGTAACACAGTTAGGCGCTCTGCTTCTTCAACACGGCTGACTTCTTCGTTAGTTTGTGGGAATCGAAGTGACGGATGGGAAACACGTGGCCAATCGAATTTTGGGTACAGGCTCGTCTTCGAAGGATCAGTATTAGTAAGGCTCATGGTGTAGCCGCTGCGTCCGTGAAATGCGCCATCGAAGTGTAACACCTTATGACCACGCTCACTCCGATACCCTTTTCTGAAGTTACTCCGCACCTTCCAATCCATGGCTACCTTAAGCGCATTTTCAACAGCCAATGCCCCCCCCTCTATAAAAAAGGCATGCTTGAACGATGCGGGTACTGCCAATTCAAAAAACGTTTGAACAAACGTGGCCATTTCCGAACAATAGATGTCGCTGTTCGAGAGCTTGTTCAGGCTTACCCGTGCGATGTATTCCAGGAATGTTGGCTCGGCGAGCTTTGGATGATTGAGGCCAATGGGCATTGATGCGATGCACGAAAAGAAGTCCAGATATTCCCGGCCGTTACGGGCATCAACAAAGTAGCTGCCATGACTCTTCTCCAAGTCAACGACCAGCTGGAAGCCATCTACCAGTAAAAACTTACGTAGGGTATCGAGTGCTTGATCCGGTGAAACAAAAAATTGCGGACGGTAAGCAGATTGCACAGACATAATGAAATCCAGTATAACAATTCATCCTGATTGGGACGCGAAGCTACGGAACCAATTTTTGAGCCCCGTCCATCTGAACAAGATTTTGATGCGTTTAGGCTAATTCTTTGGTATATTGGCGGTTCCAAATAGTTCACAGCAGCATAACCACCAATTCTCCAACGGGTAGAGGGGTAGAGATGACAGCAAACGAGCATCAGACACACGTAAAGTCAGGACCACAGCATTACTTGTTATTCCTGGCACTAGTCGTCGTCTTCTCGTACGGTGTGTACAAGTTTGTTATACCATCAGCGGTGCAGGCCGGCGTGTTAACGCTGTTCCACCCTCATGATGAGCGACTGAAAGAAAACTTTAAAGAAGTGATGCCGGGACTGCACGCCGTTGTCACTGACAAGTTTACAGGTGAGGTTGCACCTGGTACAAAACTGAAGCCTCTCATCAAAACAGACTACATTTTCGATTTTACCGACGAAGAGCGAACTGAAAAGGAAGACGGATATTCCAAAGGTCCGGGCGAGTGGATTGTAAAGGCAAATGGCGAGGGGGGGCTTGGAGAAGCAGCCATTATTCTCGAACCACTACTTGGATTCTCAGTTCTTTCCTTAGTTCTGGGAATTGGGTTAGCGCTAACGACAACGTTTTTCTTGCCTAGCAGTATTGGTTACATGGCCCAGAAAGTGGACAGGGAGATTGTTCACAATAAAGCTAAAATTCGACTGCAAACAGGATTTGCCGATGAAATTGTAGATCTCCTGACAATGCCAGACACCGATCTGAAGGCACTCGAAGGCCACCAAGTTCGGTCTGCATTCAAAGTGGTTTGGGAACGAACAACAACCGAAGACGAAGACAATCTTGCTAAACAGGGACGCCGTCCGCTACGTTTCGAGGAAGTGTTTTCGCCTGATGTAGATCTTGTTGACTTCCGTAAGGAAGTTCTTTTACTGCGGATTAAGGAATTCTTTTCGGATTTTGTTGTTAAAGAAATCGAAGACACCAAACACGGTATTGAGTGGTCTAGAAATCGTGCGAAGTTCCTAAAAGGTCTTCGTCTGTACATGAGCCACCACTTCACAGAAAAGTACTCGAACAATGTTACCGGTTTGGCCTATGGTGGCGCTGCAATCCTGATCGTAATTATTGGTATTCGTGGTTTGAAGTTTATTCCGGCAACCAAACCATCACTCATTCTTGCGGCCATCTCGCTGGAAGGATGTCTGTTGGCTCTCCTTGCATTTGCACTTCTATATACAGAAGAAGAAGAGCGCATGGATAAGCTGATGAAGAAGATGGAAGATGCCAATAAAAATCAGCTTGAAACCATGAAAGACGTGTCGGAGGACATGCATACGCTTGCCGATGCCCTGGTAGGAGAAACATCAGAACTGATTAAGCAAAAAGTGGAGCTGGCAATCCAGGAAGCGTTAGCCAGCGATGATAATGTTCGGCGTGTAGTAAGCGATAAGGTTGCGGAGAAGATTATCATTGCCATGCGCCAAGCTTTTCCCGATCGCACGTAACTCATCTACAACAGATTAGTCATAGTGCCGTGATACGTGTTCGTATCGCGGCACTTACGTTTATGGCACTTCCATTACGATGTATCCTGGTGATGATGGTTCTTTGCCCAATTGCAGCGTCTGCATTGGGACGGAGCGATACTGTTCTCTTTACCGGAATGCGGACATCTGTAGTGCTGTCCGGCGATCGGATGGGCTGGCCAATACTGCGCTTTCAACGGCCTGATTTAGCCCCCCCCGCGGACACCGTTCTTCCACTGTATGGTGTTGTGCATATCCTTCCGGTTGAAGGTCATTTCGGTTTGAACTTCACCGTTGAGTATTCAGGGTGGAAAACAGTGTCGTACGCGCCGAAGGATACCACGGTCACACCCGAGACAGTTGTTAGTCCGCACGGAACGCTTGCACGCATCCCTCAGGCTCGGGTATTTGTATGGCCATGGAGGATAGATCATGGCTCAATTTCCGTTGCAGATACGGTTCGTGTTGTTGTTCACTCATTCTCCAAGAGTCTGGACGACGATCCTGTTCCCATTGTGATTAATCGTTCCTGGTATCATTCGGATGAACCACATGTGCGACTCGAGACCAACCGGTTTGGAATTGGTGCCGTCTCGATGGCAGATGTTATTGCTGTTGATGCAAGATTTCGGGATGTACCAATTCAGGATTTAACTCTCTTTTGGAAAGGCACAGAGCAGCCTCTTCTGATACTAAATAAGTCGAACTCGGATCTCATTGAGCCTACTGACACACTGATGTTTATGTCTCGGCATCCTCAGGGCGACACAACGTATCTGTCGCTTGAGGATACGGTTGCAGTAATGTTTCTTACGGTTCGTCCAGGAAGCGAACATCCGCGAATACGATGGATACAACAATCAACGAGCAGTACGGATTTGTCCTCCGTACAGATACAGGAGCGATTCGAGCTAGATACCGGATACTACCATTTAGGTAGTGGGGCTAACGATGATGTAAGCTTGAACAATAGCGATATGGTGTACCTCGAAGGGTATTACTGGTTCTACCTGAATGCCCGCGATTATTCCCGGCATGTTTGGACGTTTCCATTAGCCCCCTATCCACAAGGATAAGTAACAGTTGATATTGACTATGGGAGTTTTACGGGAGTAGAACGATTCAATCCGGATGGGCGATTGGATGTAAGTGTAAACGGAATGCAGCCAGTAGGCAACGAAACCGACGGGTACGGATATCATTCGCTGCAGCTTTCATTGCCTGGAAGCCAGGTACCGAGCGGTTCACAGATGATAAAGTTTTTTGCTACAGGTATTGATTCCTTGAGAAAGTATAGAGATTATGTGTCGCAAATGGCTGTTGACGCTATCCGGGTGACTGCTGATGTATATCCGGTTTTAGAGAACGGACAACGTACAGTTCATGTTCCACAACGGCAATTAAACACAAACATTTCATGGTACAATGCGCGAACTACACGAGGGTGGTGGTTGGATACAACAACCTACTCCATGGGCGCAGTTACGTCTGCTCGGCCCGGGGCTGTTATACGGGTAGGACTTGCACCCGTAGAATGGAACTGGCCTACCGTGCCTCCGGACGGGAAGAAGTGGCGTGCAACATGCTGGTTCGGATCGGACTATGTGGACATTGATTCAATAGATGCATTCGTACTGGTAAGCCGTACGGCACCAATTCAACCAATGCAGTTCACGATAACTTCCTCGGAAACGGAACTGTTATCTCGCTTAACACAACTTCCGTCCGGTTCCGAAGTCGCCATCTTCAGTGCTGGTCGCGTTGCTTCTCCAACGCTGATTACATCCCTGTCCAATCGAAAACTACCCGCACCTACAGGAACACATTGGGTGGTGTGCGGCTATACGGATGGTGATGGAGCTACTGCATTTTCTTCAGGGTCGGCAGCCTTTGGTACAACCTTCATGTTTGATCAGAATCAGTCGCAGCAGTTGACCTTTGATGTGCATTTACCTGCGGGTCCACCATGTGTTCTCCATGTTGCCGATGAAAAGGCTGTCTTGTGGGCAAGAGTGAGACCTGCACATTTGGCAAACCTTGCAGCAGATACCGCACAAGCCGACCTCATTATCATTACACATGCCACTCATCGTGATCAGGCAGAACGTCTCGCTGCTCACCGCAGAAAAACGAACGGACTTTCAGTTAAGGTTGTAGATGTAGATGCCATTCTTGACGAGTTCGGAAACGGACACCGTACCGTTGAAGCTCTTCGTACCTACTTGGCATGGCATTACGACCGTGCATCTCAGCCACCAATACAAGCGGCAATTTTGTTTGGCAATGCCTCGTGGGATCCCCGTCTGGCTGTGAAGGGAGGCAATGTACAGTCGCGACTTCCGGATCAGGTGCCAACATACGGACGGCCTTCGTCAGACTATTACATTGGGTTGCTGGACGACCCCAGTGATAGAGTTCAACCAGAGATCATTGTTGGCAGATTACCAGCAGTTACGGAACTCGATGGAAAAGCACTCGTCGATAAAATTATTCATGCTGATACAGCACAGTACGAACCGTGGATGCGCCGTTGGATGTTTGTAGGGGGGGGGACTGCGGAAGAGGGCCTGTGCGATATTTACCAGCGCATGTTGGAAGATCCGTTCGGCACCGACATTAATTTTCTTGATCCGCCTCTATGCCTTGATACAGTTACTGTGTGCAAGAACACTGCACCACCTAATGCCGGTTACTTGATCACACGTGAAATAGATGCTGGTTTGCAGTGGCTGAACTATATCGGTCATGGTGCGACTGATATTTTCGACATAACAGGGTGGGAACCATCGGAGTTGTCCAACACGAATAAATACGGTCTTCTTGCAACACTTTCTTGTCAGACTGGTGCATTCTCCAATCCAAGTGTGCCGTGTAAAAACGCGCAATACCTCACGATTCCCCAGCGTGGATTTGCTGCTGCTGTTGGTGGTACCGGGTACCAGTATATTTTTATGGTAGACTTTCTCCATTACCGTCTTCACGACGTTATGCGAGAGGGATCGCGCCTGATCGGTCCTCTCATGTATAAAGCAAAAGCTCCGGTAGCGCAATCGGGGTCGCAGCCTGCGATTAATGCAGTTATGCAGTTCTGTTTGCTTGGCGATCCGTTCACACGAATTGCGATGGACACAACAAATAACATTTCAATTCGAGGGCGAGACGTTCGCATAACACCACAACCAGGCAGTCTGCAAATCACAGATCGCGATTCTGTTGCTGTAGTCACTGTGAATATTGTTAACCAGGGAGTTGGTTCGTCCAAGCCCCTTCCTATTCGCTTGGTGACGAGCTATGAAGATATTACCGACAGCACAACTGTAGTGTTCAGCAACGGTATTTGTCAGTCAGCCGTTGCAACCTTTCGAATCCCTGTATTCGGGCGGTCAGGTGAACATCGTATTGTACTAACCGCAGACCCAAACAATACATATGGCGATGATACAACAGATAATGTGGTACGTCTAAGCTTTTCGGTACTACCGCAATCGTTGCTTCCGCTTGAGCCTGTCCCTTATGAACAATTTAGCGGTACAACACTGCATGTCCGCCAAATAGATCCTCTTGGCACCTCGGAGTCGCGTACGGTTTCGTTTGTCTTGTCACGTGAACGATCTCGAGATCCCAATCATGTGGTTGTTTCATCGCACCAGGATCAGGTTGTACGCGACCAGTCCATCATAGATTGGGAAACACAACTACCTGATGTAGAAAGCGGTCGCTATTGGATAGGATCGTGGACAACGAACGAGGAAGGCGAAGAAAGCGCAGTATTGTGGATTCCATGCGAGTATTCCAGCAATTCGGCACGCATACGGTTGAATGCCACCGATCTGCAGTCGCTTTCTGGCAATAGCATTGTTTACGACGAAGATTCCAAGTCCCAGATGTTGGCAGACCTTTCCAAGAGTATTCACCTACGTTCAAACGGCATAGCACCAAACGACACTGAAAGAAATCCGCCACTTGATATCACCATTGGCTCAATAACCTACGTTCGCAATCCTTTCTTTCGCGGTATCAATCTTGCAGTACTTACACAATTCGACACTGTTCCACGAGTAATCCGTAGGTACGACACGTGGCGCGATCCACTTCCCATAGAGTCCGGACATAATGGATTCACGTCTGATCTCATTCGCTTCTTGCGCGACTCCGTAGCCCCTGGCGAACGAGTGCTATTTGCTGCATGCAACGAAGCATTCAGTGGTTTTTTCAACGACAACAATCGAGATTCGCTTGTAGAAATCCTTAAATACTACGGGTCTTCGTATGCCGATTCGCTCCGCCCGAACAGTTCATGGGTAATGATAGGTTCGCCAGGGATGCCTGCCGGTAGTGCATCTGAAACCTGGAAAGGGGCTCCGGACTCGTTGGCCATTCTCGAGACAACCTTGGTATTCTATGTTGCTGAAGGATATGTAACCTCATCTGTGATCGGGCCGGCCGCACAGTGGGAATCGGCAACACTGGATCACGACTCCGCCGGCGTTACATGTTCCGTTTTTGGTAGAAATTCACTAGGCGAGGAATATCTGATAACAGAAACAGAGCAAGGAACGGATCGGGTTACACTAACCAACGTGCCACCGGGAACATCGCACCTTCGTTTCCAGTGGAAACTGGTCCACATACCGAATGCCGGAAAGAATTCGGGCATTCGTGGTGTTCGGGTATGGTACACACCTGCTCATGAGGTTGTTATTGAAGATGCAGACTTTTCTGTACTTCCTGATACGCTGCTGCGAGGTGACACTGCTTCTGCTTTCGTTCGCATACGAAACGCCGACCGGCGGTGGCCAGTCAATGGAGTTGTTCTGCGCGTTGTTCATGATAGCGTAGAACAGCACAGCTACCAAACCATCGTGAACCTCGAGGCAAATGATGCCACAACCATCGCGTTTCCACTACCAACAAGTACAGCGCCAACGCGCACCATCACCCGAGTTTTTGCTAATCCCGATGCCTCGGTGCCAGAATTTTATCGTTTCAATAACCAGCAACAGTCAGCATTGCACGTTGTTGACGATTCGGTACCACCGATACTTCGTTCATATGCCGATGTTCGGTTGCTGCAAAACGGAGACTATGTGGGGCCGGAGCCCTTTTTTGAAGTTCGGGTCCACGACAATAGCAACCTGCCGATAACGGACCCGAGCAGACTAGTTGTGTTTGTCAATGGACTTCGTATTCGCGAAGGCGCTGTACGCGACTATGCATTCTTGCCAACGGATAGTTGTTTGGCAATAGGTTCCGACAATAGCCTGAGAGCAATACTTCGGTTCCGAACTCCAATGGATGTTGGACAAAACAACTTACTGGTTCGTGCACAAGATGCAACAGGGAACTCTGCCGAGTTGGATCTAGCCATTTACTTGGCAACGCAGAATAGCATAACCAGAGCAGTTGTCGTGCCGAATCCAACATCTGGACCAACACGCTTTGATGTATATCTCCGCTCACCTACCGAACTCACACCTGCCCGCATTCATATTTCGGATTTGCAGGGTAGGGAAATTGCGACCATTAGTGCCGACATTCCGGTAGGCAGCGGCAGCATAACGTGGAATGGATATACCTCGCAGGGGACATCCGTCGCTCCAGGTCCATATGTTTGGCACCTTGTGCTTCAGCGCACCGATGGTTACTGGACAACAGCTCAAAGTGGCATCTTTCAGGTGCTTCGTTAAGATCTTTGTTCAATGATTTTTTGGGTGCAGAAAACCTGAGCCACAAGGGTAAAAATCCGTACCTTTGTACACCATTTCACGGCGTCGGAACTTCCTCCGGCGCCGTGCTCTTTCCTACCGCTTAAAGGGGCTATGGCACTACAGAATGAACGCATCCTTCCTGTGCTGATGGAAGATGAGATGCGCGACTCGTACCTTGATTATTCCATGTCGGTTATCGTGGCTCGGGCTCTGCCCGACGTCAGAGACGGCCTAAAACCGGTTCACCGCCGCATCCTCTATGCCATGTACGAACTTGGCATGACGCCAAACCGAGCGTACAAAAAGAGCGCCCGGATTGTTGGTGAAGTTTTGGGTAAATATCATCCCCATGGCGATAGTGCCGTTTACGATGCAATGGTTCGGATGGCACAGCCTTGGTCCATGCGATATGAACTCATTGACGGGCAGGGCAATTTTGGCTCCGTTGATGGTGACTCACCTGCAGCAATGCGGTACACCGAGGCCCGCATGGACTCCGCAGCAATGGATGTGCTGCGTGATATTGATAAAAATACCGTTGACTTCCGTTCGAACTTCGACGATTCGTTGCAAGAACCAACAGTACTGCCAACGGTTTTACCAACGTTACTCGTTAACGGGGCCAATGGAATTGCTGTGGGCATGGCAACCAACATCCCACCGCATAACCTTCGCGAAGTTGTTTCTGGAATTAAAGCCGTAATTGCCGACCCGAACATTACGAACGAAGAATTGCTTGCGCACGTAACTGCACCCGACTTTCCAACGGGTGGCATTATTTATGGTTACGAAGGAGTCCGTAGTGCATATACTACCGGCAGAGGAAAAATCCTAGTTCGCGCAAAGGCGAATATCGAAGCAAACAAACAAGGTAAGGAAAGCATCGTAATTACGGAACTGCCATACCAGGTAAGCAAGGCTGGATTG
>CAZGHI010000035.1:6118-6576 GCA_964525565.1 uncultured Hyphomicrobiales bacterium | reverse complement strand
ACTTTAGTGCGCACAAAAGCACTGGAAGACATTTCGGATATCCGGGATGAAAGCGATCGCGAGGGGATGCGCATTGTAATCGAACTCAAGCGCGATGGTGTACCCATGGTGGTTCTCAACAACTTGTATAAACACACCCAGATGCAGGTTACCTTCGGTGTGATTATGCTGGCCTTGGTTCACGGCAGACCTCGCATTCTTACACTGAAGGAAATGATTACCGAGTTCATTGCTCACCGTAACGAAGTGGTGGTGCGGAGAACTCAATATGATCTGGAGGCTGCAGAGAAGAGGGCTCACATTTTAGAGGGCTTTATCATAGCTCTCGATAATATTGATGAAGTCATTGCCACCATTAAAGCCAGTCCGGACGTGCCCACAGCCTCGTTGGCGTTGCAAAACAAGTTTGGCCTCACTGAAATACAGGCAAAGGCCATTTTGGATATGCGACTTCAGCG
>CAZGHI010000035.1:4220-6104 GCA_964525565.1 uncultured Hyphomicrobiales bacterium | reverse complement strand
GGACTAGAACGGGAAAAAATTCAGGCAGAGTACCGCGAACTCATTGAAACTATTGAACGCCTTCGTGCTTTGCTTGCAAGTAAGGATCAGCAACTGGCACTCATTGGCGATGAACTAACAGAGCTGGCGGCTCGGCATGGAGATGAACGTCGCACTACCGTTGTGCATGATGCTCGCGACTTTACCCTTGAAGACATGATCGCCAACGAAGAGGTTATTGTATCTATAACTCATAACGGCTATATCAAACGGACACCGGTAAATACCTACCGTAGGCAAAACAAAGGCGGTAGGGGTGTGGCTGGCCAAGGTGTGTACGAGGATGATTACGTTGAGTTTGTTTTCCGCGCCTCAACACACCATTACCTGCTGTTTTTTACCGACAGAGGGCGCGTGTATCGCATTAAGGTGTACGATATCCCCGAAGGATCCAGAAATGCCAAAGGAAGATCCATTGCTAACGTTATCCAAAAACAAAGCGATGAGAAAGTAACCTCGTACCTTCCCGTAACTGACATTGAGCAGGAGAATGCATTTATCTTCTTTGCAACAAAGCGTGGTACCGTAAAGAAAACTGCGTTAACAGATTATGCAAATGTTCGTAGTACGGGTATCATAGCAATTAACCTTGCCGATGACGACAGCCTGGTAGGAGCTAGACTCACCGATGGCAACATGGAAATTCTCATCGGTGCCAGTAATGGCCTTGCTGTGCGCTTTAACGAAACCGATGTGAGACCGATGGGAAGAGCTGCAGCAGGTGTTCGCGGAATTGATTTGGCAGAAGGCGCCGAAGTTATTTCTCTGACTGCAGTTCGCCATGCCGATGCCCAGGTTATTGTTGTAGGGGAACGGGGCTACGGCAAGCGCACCAAGGTCGAAGATTTCCGTCGAACCAAACGTGGTGCCAAGGGTGTAATCGCCATGAATATTACCGAAAAAACCGGCCCCATCTGCGCAATCCTCGAAGTGGCAGATACCGAAGATCTCGTGGTGATGACGGTTAATGGCATTCTGATTCGGCAACACGTTGAAGATGTTCGAATCAGCGGACGCAACACGCAAGGCGTGAAGCTAATCCGTCTTGAGGAAGGCGACACCATTGCTGCAATCACTACTGTTACACGTGAAGACGACGAGGAAGAAGAAGCCACGGAAGCAACACCCTCGTAACAACCGTGTGTACAAAACAAGTGTGCTTTCACGTGTTGCGGTCTGTTGCTTATGGATGAGCATTCTGGCAACATGCTCAGCAACCTCATTTTCTATACCGAAAGGCGCAGTCAGCTTCCATTTGTTATATCCAGACTCGGCCGTTGTATCGGACACGGCCGAGTTTTCACAAGAATCAGAACAGCCTAATGTTGAATCTATTCACAGCTATGGAAGCATAGTTCATTCGGCCTCGGATACAGCACTAACAGTAAACAAATCGCAGCGACGAAGTATTCAATACCACACATTCGGTGAATTGTTGATGAGGGGTACGCTGTACCAGCCCCTCTCGCAAGGAGGGTTTGGTCAGTACGATGCGATTTCAATAGCCGGCAGTCTTCAACCCGACGTGGCTGTTAGTTGGAATGGTCGCACATTACAGAGTGCCTGGAATAATCAACTTCACCTGAGCATTCTTGCACCGGAAGCAGTAGAGCGTGTAGAAGTTCTTACCGGTCTCAATGCCATTGGTCTTGCACCGCAGCTTACTCAAACAGCGCTAAACCTACAGGAGGTGCGTTATAGTACGGAACGCCCTCATACAGCGTTGTGGTACTCGCAAGGTGGTGGTGAGGTTGTTGCAGCAGATGCCGTGTTTGCACAAAATGTTGCACGAGGACTTAATCTTAATCTGGGTGTTCGCAGAAGCGGGGCCGACGGTCGGTATAA
>CAZGHI010000035.1:280-4210 GCA_964525565.1 uncultured Hyphomicrobiales bacterium | reverse complement strand
CGGACCCGGTTTGATGTATGGAATATTCGGGCAGGCATTCGATATGCGCCGGACTCACTCTCCACGATGGGGTTTAACTACCAACTTTCTTCACACAACACCGACCTGTGGGGGGGGCTGCGCACTGATGGTGTAAATGTACCAACTGAAGGTGCTGCTCTAACCGTTTTCAATCAACTGCGCGATCACGAGCGTCGGCACGATGTAACATTAGGTTACAATCGCTTTCTTTCTAACGACTCTCTTCACGAACTTGCGGTAACTGCATACTATACATTTGATGGATTACTTCGCAATCGTGATACATCCCTTGTGTCGTATTCGACAGATACTTCGAGGAATGTTCAATATTTATCGCATCAGAGTGGCATAGCAGTCCGCACCAGGCATAAAGTACATAACACATTGCTTCGATTTGGATTTCTTACAGATTACGTAAATAATCATACTGCAGCTTATACAAGTGCTGTTAACACCTTTCAGCCGCGTGCACTATTTCACATGGTACAAACCCTGAATGCCGATTTTAAGGTTCTTCTAGCATCGCATCTGGCTTATGAACACAATCGTGTAGTGTGGGGTGCCGGCGCAGGAGTTGCTGCTCACTTGCATTCCGTTCATACTCGCCTTGATGTAAGCGTGGCACAGCGCAGCCCCTCGGCTGCCGAAGGGCTAACGCTGGCGCCGGAACAAACATTCCTTGGACTTCTTGAAGCAACCGTTAACCTTCAGTCACTATTGATTCGGGGTAATGTTTTCTACCGTAGTACGAGCAATTACCTTGCTGCCATTGCAACTCGTGATGCAGACCAATTGATTCAAACGGTGTCCGTTACCAATGCCGGAAGTCGGAACGTTGCGGGCATTACTGCAGAAGCAAACTACATGCATCAATGGTTTGAGATTCGTCCAATTGTGCGGGTTCACTACCAAACAGGTGAAGGTGTCTTTTTGCCGCCATTTTCTGCAGAGTGCAGTATCAACGGAGTGTACAATATTGGAAGGAACAGCGTACGGCTAGGTGCTCGACTATCGGGCATGGCACCGATGACTGGTGGACAGTACGTGCCCCTACACTGGCTAAACGTTACACCAGTTTCCGACCAACAATCATGGGTGTCGAATGGTCTGGATCTCTTTTTTACGGCTCATTTAGGTAATGCTAGCATTCGGGCATCATACGAAAATGTTCTTGCTCAGCGTTGGTACACCGTTGCAGTTGCACCACAGATTATTCGCGATTTTAGACTATCTGTACACTGGTCGTTTTTTGACTAGTTGCCAATGAAGCTCTATGACAACCTTTGCAACAACATCCCGAGATGCTGCAGTGATTGTGCTCTGAGTACACAGAAACGTCACATGCGGTAACCTCTGCACAGATTGGGAGGCATAAACGGTCGTTTTAATGACATCCAGAGATTCGTGGTGACGCCGGTTCTTCCAGATCCAGGATAGGTATGGAAGGGAGTATTTGACCGTGTTTTTGATGTTGGTGTAGGTGAAGATTGCATCAAGTGGGAAATGCCGCACACGGTGAACTTTGCATTTGGTAGTTAGATTAACCTTTCGCTGATACCGTTAACTCCGAGAATGAATTCTGATAAGAACACCATAGGCTAAGCCGGCATATGTATTGGAACTGTATCATAACAAAATTCGTTCGCACTGTACCTTCGGTGGTTTAGAACATGAGTGCTGGTGCAAACATTCCTCCATGAATACTTTCAAAGCCATATTCTGAAAATGCTACAATGAAAAATCTTTCCCTTTTAGATGCTATTCATCGCCGACGAACGCACAATGGTGCATTTGATCCGCGTCCGGTTTCTGTTGAACATCAACAACTTCTTGTGCGTGTTGCAGAAAGAGCTCCCAGTCACTTTACCTCCCAACCCTGGAGGTTTATCCTCATTGACGATCCCGAGATTCGTGGACGCATCGCGGAAATTGGTGGGAACACAATGACGCAACTCATCGCAGAGGGAACATTCTTTCAGCGGTATCGGAAGTACTTCCGTTTCTCTAAAGAAGAAATGGAAGCGACTGGAGATGGTATATACATAGATCAAATGCCCGGCCCCTTACGTCCGTTCATACGACATGTGTTCACGGAAAGCGTCGGTAAGGTATTAGCTTCGTTAGGGGTACCCCGTCTCCTTGGCGAGGATAATCGAAAACTCATCGCAGGAAGTCCGCTTCTTCTAGCAGCTCTTCTTTCAAAAGACGAATATCAACCAGGTGCGCTGTCCGGTTTTTACTGTACGCTGTCATTGGGAATGGCCATTGAACACATTTGGCTTACCTGTGCAGAGTTGGGAATGGGAATCCAGTTTATCAGTACACCAATGGAGATTCCGGATGCCTGGCAGAGCCTGAAAGAGATACTGCGTGTCCCTAACGATTTAGAGTTAATGGCACTATACCGACTTGGATATGTGCCCGAAAATGCAACACGTCCTAGGATTGATTGGACAAGCAGCCAGCGCAAGAAGCTGTCGCAGCTTGCTTTTCGTAACACCTGCGAAACGCCGGAAATGGATCTGCATGAGTAGTTCCCTGTTAACAATCAGCATTGACAGTGTGGCTACTGCTGTACCTGAATTCCGCGCAACGCAGGAAGAAGTACATACAGTAATTCGTAGCGTACTCCCGGCAATGGAGAAGGAACAATTAAGGGCACTGAGGGTATTTGAGCACAACCACATTGACACACGCCACTTCATGCATCCTCCTGAGTGGTATGTTCAGTCCCGTGATTTTGTTGCGATGAATACTGCAGGGGTTGTGGCTGCCCGTGCACTTGCCTGTGAAGCAGCGCGGAAAGCATTGCAAGGAACAGTACCAAAGGGCGTTATTGTAGTCAACACAACGGTAATTACCACACCGAGTCTGGATTCGTTTTTGATACGTGATCTTGGACTACCATCGGATACGCTTCGTACTCCGGTGTTTGGATTAGGTTGTGCAGGGGGTGTTGTTGGTTTGTCTCGAGCTGCTGAACTTAGCCGCGCTCACGGAGGAGCTCCGTTTCTGGTTGTCTGTGTGGAGGTTTGTAGTGCTGCCTTTCAGCAGGGCGATGCACGAAAAAGCCATATGGTTGGAACAAGCTTGTTTGCTGATGGAGCAGGAGCGGTTGTGGTGAGTGCCAGTGGGGGGGGGGTAGAAGTTGGGAATTCACATAGCTCGTTGTTTGACGACACAGAAGACATGATGGGATGGGATGTATCGGAAACTGGACTCCGCGTCCGATTTTCGAGGAATATCCCAGCTTTTGTTGAACAGCGTTATTCTGATTGCATGAATGCTGCATGCTGCAAGTGGGGGATTCAACCATCGGAAATTCGATCCGTTATCCCTCATCCAGGTGGTGCAAAGGTTCTTGATGCTATTGCTCGTGCCGGTAACTGGCCGGATGAATGGTTCATACCCGCTCGAAATATTCTCAGAAGGTTTGGGAA
Organism: uncultured Hyphomicrobiales bacterium; assembly: GCA_964525565.1. GTDB lineage: Bacteria > Bacteroidota > Ignavibacteria > Kapaibacteriales > Kapaibacteriaceae > OLB6. Next base: position 749 of record CAZGHI010000035.1, on the reverse strand, counting down.
TATGTCTTCGGCATCGGTGATCTTTGTATTAGAAGAGATGTTTGCGCAAGGAATTCCGCACGGATACTCCGTTATGTCTGCGCTTGGTCCCGGTTTTAGTTCCGAGATGCTTCTACTGTATTCCAGAAGTTCACATAGCGAGTAGAGCCATGTTTGCCTTAGAAGCCATGATAACGATTCTCCTGCTGCAACGTGGCATTGAACTGATGATCTCACGTCGGAATGTTCACAAACTTCTGTCGCAAGGCGGTGTTGAGTTTGGCAAGCGGCATTACCCTGTGATTGTTGCGCTGCACATTCTGTGGTTTATCGGTATTCATGTTGAAGCAATTCTTCGTGGTACGGAGTTATCAGCCTGGTGGCCATATGCGTTGTTAGCGTTCATACTAGCTCAGGTGCTGCGCTTTATGGCCATGATAACTTTAGGCAGGCGATGGACAACCCGGGTTGTTGTTGTCCCCGGAGAACA
>CAZGHI010000035.1:0-253 GCA_964525565.1 uncultured Hyphomicrobiales bacterium | reverse complement strand
TATACAGGCGACTGCGCCACCCCAATTACATTGCTGTTGCTATAGAACTTGTTGCTGTCCCTCTCATGTTCGGGGCAGTAGTGACGGCAGTGGTTTCAACGATACTTAACGCTGCAATCTTGCTGTTGGTGCGCATTCCAACCGAAGAGCAAGCACTGCGATGGGCTCAGGACGAAATGTTCCGCAGCAACCACCCAACCTCGCCGAGGCAAACAACATAAATATGATGAGTACCGGAGGAGGGATTTGAACC
>CAZGHI010000034.1:18246-25401 GCA_964525565.1 uncultured Hyphomicrobiales bacterium | reverse complement strand
GCACCGATCGTCATGGAATAGGACATCGAAACTCCGAATGGGTTGGTGATGTGGTGGCACCAGTGGTGGCACTCTCGTACCCTATAAGACTGATCATCACCCAAAAACCCAGGAAGGGTTTCCCCTGCAACCCGCATGGTTGCTCGGTTTCGACCTCATACGGCATAACAAAGCAAAAGGCTTCCCAACATTGTTGAGAAGCCCATGTGCTCCCTCGGGGATTCGAACCCCGGACCCACTGATTAAGAGTCAGTTGCTCTAACCAACTGAGCTAAGGAAGCGGGCAAACTTACGGGATTTTGCATTTCTATAAAAAAAATGGGGTCTGCAGCTTTTGCAGACCCCACATGGTCAGTGTTGCTGATATTTCTACCGTATCACATGAAGATTCATGTAGTAAACACCTTCCATGTTCGTGACCAAGATTGTGTACAAACCCGACGGGAGCAATTCGGTGCTGATCATGTACGATTGTGACGGTTCTGGGTTTCGTTCTGCATGTATTGTTCTAACAACATTCCCTTGTACATCCACAACTTGAATCATGGCAACAGAGTGATTGCCTGTATGAATCGTTGCACTACCGGAAGTGGGGTTTGGATAAACGTTCATTCCGGCAAGGAAACCATCGCCGGGTACGGTTGCGGCAATTGCACATGTTCCGGAAAGAGATACGGATGTATTGCCACCTACAGGAGAGATTAATGTCATCAATGCATTTCGAAGGCCAAGATCTTGCGGTGCAAATTCAACACAAACTTCTTGTGTTTCACCAGCAGCGACAACGAAAGGAATTGCACTTGTTACAACGAACTCAGTAGGATGTAGTCCGCTTGTTTGTATGTCTGATATGGTGATGTCTGTTGCAGATGTGTTGTTTACTGTAAAGCACTGGATGCGTTTTTCACCCTTATCCACGATCCCAAAGTCAATGCTCTCATCCACAGCATAAAGAACAACTCCGTTTCCAAGAAGTGTGGCAGTATTATCACTGTTCTGAGCATTGGACTGAACCGTTAGCGTTGCTATGGCAGGTCCTGGAACAGATGGGGTGAAGCGGATGGTTACAGTTAGTGATTCACCTTTTTCAATGATGTTGTTTACCGGCGATGTTACTTCAAACATTGCGGCATCAGGTCCGCTAACGGTGAGACCAATGATTGTAACAGGAACATTGCCGGCATTCTTCACAAAAGCCGAAAAGGTACGCTCCACGCCGTGTCCAACGGGCACATCCGCACAGTTCAGCTCTTTCGTTGACAGCGAAATGGTAGGTAACTGTGATGCGGGATCAACAACAACAACATGTGCCGTTCTCGACGTTACCGAACCACATGTGTTGCGAACAACGGCTCGATAGTATCCGGCCTCAGACAGTTGAGCATTTTCGAGAATCAATGTGTTCGTTACTTCATTTACAAGCAGGCTTTCGTTATGATACCATTCAATGTCTTGCGCATCGTTTGCCTCAACGGTAAGGTGAACTGCATCGCCGACGTCCACCACCTTATCTAATGGCTGAACAACAATGGTAGGGGGCTTCCATACATCGAGTTTGGCAACAAGGCTATTCGAAGTAAAGCCACACATTCCTTCAATTACAACTTGATACTGGCCTGAATGATTGAGATTAACTGATGGGATTGTTAGTACGTTGTTTGTAGCACCTGGAATAGGTGTTCCGTTGTGAATCCACTGATAAGCAAGATCTGCGCCTTCGGCAGTAACAAAGAGCGTGGCTGATTTGCCCTCGCATACATCAAGCGACTGGGGTTGTTGTACAATTGCCGGCACTCCATACGTAGAAATGAATGCACGCTGCGATCGGACAGTAGAGGGACAACCATCTGTCTCCGTACCAGCGAAACGTGCTTCAACCCAATAGAATCCATTGTCTGTCGGTGCTATTGCCGGAATAACAAATGTGCTCTGCTGTGCATCTGCGATCATTGTATCGTTTTTGTACCACTGGAACTCATAGTTACCGGGAGGCAGTTGCGTTGAAAGCGTAACAGTTGATCCGCTACAGTATGTACCGGACTGAGGTTGCGCTGTGAACGTGGGAACGGGTGGTACTGTGACCGTGACAACAGCACTGGTTACTGGCACCCCACAGGTCCCGCTTACAACAACGTAATAGGTTCCTGCCGACAAGTGCGAGGCACTCACAATCTTGTACGACGGGTTTGTTGCATTTGGAATCGGAGCACCGTTATGAAACCATTGAAATCTTAGGTCGGTTCCATCTCCTTCCACGTTTAATGTGTGCTCAGACGTAGCACAGACTGTACTTGATACTGGTTGCTGGGTAATCGCTGTCACCTTGTTTACGGTAACGTTAAAGCTTTGTGTAGTTGCCGATGCACCACATACATCCACAATTTTCACATTCCATGTTCCTTCGTGACTGTCTGCGGAAAGATTAGGAATATTGAGACTTGGCGACGTTGTTACTGTAAACTGTGCATTATTACGGTACCATTCATAGTGTAGATAGCCAGGATCTATCGAAGCATCAATTGGAATGGTAACAGACGTTCCTTCACATGCAACTACGTTTGTTGGTTGAGTAAAAACGGTTGGAGTGACACATCCACGAAGAATTGAAAATGGTCCGTCGGCATACCAATCGTATGAGCTAGTGTAGATACACTCCTTTTCAGACGTCGCTTCTTCCGTGACTCGTATATAACACTCTTTGCCACTACCAAGTGAAGATGGTACGTCAAACTCGGCAATGAGATACCCGTAATTGTATGAATATCCATCACCGTATGGACCATACAGGTATGTGACATACGAAACAACGTTCCAGGTTGAGCCGGCATCTGTTGATATCTCAACCGGAAAGTTAGAGTTCCAAGGGAAATCGGCGACGTTCAGCCAGATGTATGCTTCAAGATATATACGATCGCCAGGTTGAATCTCGGCCGGTCTGTAGTTGCCGTTGGCCGTCCAATACGACATGTAAATTTGGCCATACCCATATTCACACTGCGATAACAAGGCAGGTGCAGAAACGAAAAAGCAGCACACGGCTGCAAATATCAATGTTGCAGTCTTCATTTTCACTCCGGTGAAGTGTAGCTTGATTCTGTAACAAAGCCCCTTACCCATATTCACACTCAAACAACCGACTGCTTAGAACAAACGTCGTCTTGGGGGGGGGCTTGTTTTACATTAAAAAAAAACACCAAAAAACAATCAAGGTTACACTGTCAGTACGTGAAGCTTTGACACGACAAAAAATCGTCTTGTTAAGGGTTTGTTGTTACAGGAAGTTGCTTGAGCAACCTGTAATTCTGTCAACAAATAATTGCAACAAATGATAAATAATTAGAAATATGGACTACGGCTATTTATTGTATAAAGAGATGCTACACATTCGTTCATTATCAGTAAGAATCCGGTGAGCAAAGGAATCGCGAATACTTGCAGGCGGAATGTGGCGTCGGTTTCATGCATCTGTGCGAAACAATGAGAGATTAATAAAGACTAGTCGGAATAGATGCTAGTTCCTTTCCGGCATGTATGCTGCTCGTTAACCTTGCTTTCTCGGGGCAGACAACGTTATCATTCGTTCACATATACACAAAGGGCCGACTCTTACGGAGAGTCGGCCCTTGCGAAACCGCAGATGGTTTACTACTGCTTATCTGCTTACTTGCAGTTTCATGTGATACGATCCGGCTTCATTCGTAACAATGATGTTGTACACACCAGAGGCAACCGGGCGACCCTGTGCATCGGCACAGTTCCATGTGAACTCACGCTCAGTAGGATGCATTGTTGCAACAACAGAGCCTTGCGAGTTAACGATTACCACTTGGCTTGCAACAACGTCACCAGTGTTGATGGTAACAAGACTTGATGCCGGGTTGGGGAACACGTTCATGCCAGCGGATAGAGCATCTTGGGTAACTCCTGAGGCAATCTCACAGGTACCGCTTGCATTGACATTCGAATTTCCGCCTGTGCTTGACATTAGTGCAAGAACTGCAGTGCGATTGCCAATTTCTTGAGGCGTGAATTCTACACAGATTTCTTTTGTAGATCCTGCATCAATCACAAGTGGCAAGCTGGTGGTAACGCGGAATTCAGATTGGTTAACACCGGTTACATTGATTGCGTCAATAGTGATACTGCTGGAAGAAGTGTTATTAACATTAAAACACTTAATGCGGGATTCCTTCTTATCGGTAATTCCGAATTCCAGATTCTGATCGGTATTGTACAGAACAACACCTTGTCCGCTGATACTTGCGCTGTTTGTTCCCGCCGTTGCGTCCGAAGCCACATTGAAGGTGGCCTGTGAGGTTCCAACACGGCTAGGAGTAAAGCGAATGGTTACATTCATGGACTCACCCTTGGCCAGTGTATTGGATACTGGAGACGTTACTACGAAATCGCCGGCATCCGGACCCGTAAAGGAAAAGCCCGTAATTGTAATTGGCACATTCCCAACGTTGGCAACAAGTGCATTATGAACAGTTTCTTTCGAGTATCCGAAAGGAACGTTTCCTGCATTGATAGATGGTTGCGTAATTGCTATCGTTGGCACCAATGACGACGGATCTACTACAAGAACCTTAGCAAGAGTAGAGGCTTCCCCTGAACACACATTCTTAACAAGTGCACGATAGAATCCGGAGTGCGCAGGTGTTGCATTAGGAATAGTGAGTGTTGTTGACGTACCCGTAGATACAACTTGCTCGTTGTGCAGCCACGTTACCTCCTGCGCACCTATGGCCTCGATGCTAAGTGTGAGCGTCTGACCAGCCATGATACTTTGATCTGCAGGTTGTTGTGTGATCTCCGGTGCTGAATAAACAGCTACAGTAGCTTCTTCTGACGAAGCAGAAGCATTACACATGCCCGTTGCTTGCACATAGTATTTGCCAGCCGATGCAGGTGTAACATTCTTGAGTTCGAGAGCATAGTTGTTTGAATTTGGAATTGGTGTTCCATCCTTAAACCACTGATAGTTGACATCTGCACCCGAAACCGTCGCATTCAAGGTAACAGTGCCACCATTGCATACATCCTGACTTTCCGGCGATTCTACAATGTGTGGGACCCCATATGTCGATACAAACACTCTTCCAGAGGAAGCCTCGGCAGGGCATCCTGTTGCTTCCGCTCCGGGGACGCGTACGTGTAACCAGTAGAATCCGTCGTATGAAGGAGCCATGGCTGAAATGGTGTAGGTCGCAGAGTTTGCGCCCGGAATAGGTACATCACCCTTGTACCACTGATAAACAAGCGGAGAGCCACTTACTTGTGCCTGTAATACCACTGGAACTCCGGGGCAATATGTACCACCTTTCAGCGGAGCGAGAAATTCTGGCTTCGGTGGCACATCGATTACTGCATTATTGCTTACTATTGGTGCACCACATGCTCCCGATACTACTACGGTGTACACTCCCGCATCATTCGGTACAGCACTGGTAAATCCGAATGTGCTTGTTGTCGCTCCCGGGATATTGATGCCATTCTTACGCCATTGATAGGTAAGGTTCGTGCCAGTTGCAGAGACGGACATAGAGTATGCATCGCCCTGGCAAACAGTCTTACCTACTGGATGAGTAACAATGGCCGTAGGCATGTTAACGGTCAGCGTAACGGTGTTAGAGTTTGTTTGCGTACCACATGCATCTTTCACCCTTAAGAAATAGGACCCTGCATCGTTAGCTGTAACTGAAGCAAAGTTTAGTGTTGGTGTAGATGTGGTAGCAAATAGCGTGTTGTTTTTATACCATTCATACGTAATCCAACCTGGATCGGAAGATGCAACGGCAGTAAAGTTTGTTGATGCTCCTAAACAAACCACACGGCTAACCGGTTGCTGCGAGATTGTCGGTGGAACACATGGCCGTGTAATGGTGAATGGGCCAGCGTCAGTATACGTGTACGTCCATGCACAATTTCCTTTTCCTGCAGGTGCTTCGAGGTAGCGTACGTAACACTGCGAACTAGGAGATGCTGTTGAAGGAATTCTAATGGTTCCGTAGAAGTATCCGTAGCTATACCCATAATAGTAGTAGTAATCGTAATAGTATATGCTGATGTCCTGCATATAACTCCACGTGCTCCTATTATTCGTTGATAGCCAGGCCTGCCACGTAGCATCCTCCGGCCATCCCTCCACCCAAACATAGATATAGCAATACCCGGTAGCGTTCTGTCCAGCCTGGAAGGACTGCCCGCTATATGGGTAATACGAATAGACATCGCCCCAATAGTACGAGCACGATGCCGCTTGGGCATTTGCTTGTACAGAGGCGAGAGTGAGCAGCGCGATCGCCGTCAAGCCAGTCACGAATGACTTCATGATCGCCACCTTTCTTAATTGTGAATAAATGAAATTATGGCTTGGTAAACTATTCCCCGCTTCCATTTGGGTGTTTTGCCCATGGAGACGGCTACACCCCAGCCACAAAATAACATTTTGGTCCATCAATAGTTACCAATCCTGCAAAAAAAAGCAGCCAGAAAAACAAATTTCTGGCTGCCAGTTCGATAACTGGTTTGGATTCAGAGTGTGATTTGTAACTTCCTTTATCCGAATACCTTATCTGAAGAAAGCTGGCTCGTGGGCATCGCCCGTAGGGACGGGATTGTGCAGACCTATTGCCAGCCAACTTTAGAATGAAAGGAGTCGAAAAATTACCCCCCCGTTGGCGGCGAAAGCTCCGGCAAAGACGAGCGAGATAATGGCCATGAGTTTGATGAGAATATTCAGGGAGGGTCCGGAAGTGTCTTTGAACGGATCTCCAACGGTGTCACCTACAACAGCCGCCTTATGTGTGTCTGATCCCTTTCCACCGTGAATACCTGTTTCGATGTATTTCTTGGCATTATCCCATGCTCCACCACTGTTTGCCATGGAAACGGCAAGCATCACACCAACAACAAGTGCGCCAATGAGTACTCCAGCAAGCATATGTGGTCCAAAGAGGAAACCAACCAACAGCGGGGTAAGAATTACTAGCAGGCCCGGGGCGATCATTTCGCGAATTGATGCCTTGGTGCTGATATCAACACACTTTGCATAGTCAGCACGGGCCTTTCCTTCCATTAAACCGGAAATGGTTCTAAACTGCCGGCGCACTTCCTCGATCATGTCAAAAGCAGCCTTACCTACGCTCTTCA
>CAZGHI010000034.1:16000-18210 GCA_964525565.1 uncultured Hyphomicrobiales bacterium | reverse complement strand
CGCCGCCAACCAGTAGTCCTGCCAGCACATTCGGATCGGTTATTGAGAGGTCGAGTGTTTCACCGCGTTGTGCAAGTACGCCCTGTGCGCGCGTTAAGAATGCAGACGTCAGTGCAAGTGAAGTGAGTGCAGCCGAGCCGATTGCAAATCCCTTGCCAATGGCGGCTGTGGTATTTCCGGCAGCATCGAGTGCGTCCGTGCGACTACGGATGTCTTTTCCCATTTCTGCCATTTCTGCTATACCACCGGCATTGTCGGATGTTGGTCCGTATGCATCAATCGTGAGGCCTACGGCAATGGTTCCCAGCATTCCGATTGCCGTGAGAGCAATCCCATACATACCTGCACTAACGTAGCCTACAACAACACTTATTGCAATGAGTAACATTGGTAGAACAGCGCTATTGTATCCAAGGGCTAGCCCATAGATAATGTTGGTTGCAGCTCCGGTTTTTGATGCATCCGCTACTTCGCGAACTGGTTTGTATGCATGGCTTGTAAAGAATTCTGTTACGAGTCCAATGAGCAACCCGGCAATCAAACCTGCGGCAAGGGCAGCAAAGACACCGTTTGCTGTTACGGTGATTGCTCCTATAAGAAATGATGTGCTTCCAAAGGCCCACTGCGTTATGGGCCACAATGCTGCCAGCATTATGATTGTAGATATGATTAGGGCATTCTTCAGTGCTCCTTCAACCTTATTCTCTTGTTTAACATTGATAAAGAAGAGCGACACTAAGCTTGCTACAATCCCAACAGCATTCACCAGCATCGGAAAGAGCAACACATTGATGTTCTGTGCACTTTCCGGTGTTGCTGCATAAGCGGCTGCACCAATGACCAAGGCTGCACACGTAGATTCGGCTACGCTTCCAAAGAGATCGGCGCCCATTCCTGCGATGTCGCCAACATTGTCACCAACGTTGTCGGCAATAACGGCTGGATTTCTTGGGTCGTCTTCGGGTATTCCTGCTTCTACCTTACCCACAAGGTCGGCCCCTACGTCTGCTGCCTTTGTATAAATGCCCCCCCCTACACGCCCAAACAGTGCAACAGAAGATCCTCCGAGTCCAAAGCCGGCAAGGATTTCCATCTGAATTTCACGTGTAATTTCGGAGCTAAGCGGTAGAAGAATGTCAATACCGAAGTACACAAGAACGAGGCCTAATACAGCTAGGCCGGTGAGTCCAAAGCCCATCACAGCACCACTCTCGAAGGCTACTCGAAATGCTTTTGTGATGGACTGCCGAGCGGCCGATGCAGTTCGAACATTGCCCTTCGTAGCGATCCGCATACCGATATAACCGCTCGCTATGGAGGTTGCTGCCCCAATCACAAAAGAGGCAGCAGTGTACATGCCGTGATCTACCGTCAGCCAAATCAAAACAGCAAACAACGCAAGAAACAATGTCATTACTCTGTACTCTCTGCTCAGAAAGGCCATAGCCCCTTCTGCAATTGCATCAGAGATTTCCTTTAATCTGGAAACTTCATCAGCACTTGCTGCTCCGTCTTCAATCTTTACAGCAATTACGCGCTGACGAAAAATGAAAGCGGTGATGAGTGCCAACACGCCCGCGCCAACAATCAGTCCTTCAATCATGCTTGTTCTTCCTGCGATAAACGTTTGTAATGTGTTCGTTTTGTCACTTCCACATGCTCGGCGTACTTTTGCCGTCCCTTTCCGGACTCTTAGCTCAGTTGGTTAGAGCGCTACGTTGACATCGTAGAGGTCACAGGTTCGAATCCCGTAGAGTCCACCGGCCCGTGGAAGCGGCAAAGATAGGAGTATCCGTGACATGCACCGCAGAATGGTCGCGCTACTACATGGACGCCACTCATGACACATGCAGAAATGGTGAGAAGGGCCAGAAACTGGCTCTGGTCGCTGAGTCCTACGGAATGTAGAGAACGTCCCGCTATTGTTTGCACGGAAATTGGATCGGTGCACTCAATCGAAAAACCGGATGTTTTTGGCGTCGGCGCTGACGGTGTGACGTACGTGATTGAATGCAAAGTCTCACGAGCCGATTTCCTGGCGGACAGGTCCAAGTCCCATCGCTCACACGATGTTCACCTGGGCAATTACCGCTGGTTTTGTGCACCAAGTGGCATTATCCAATCTCACGAGTTACCGGTAGGTTGGGGGCTGATCCAGGTTGTAAACAATCGTCTTGTAGAACGCATTGAACCACCAATCTGTACGGACG
>CAZGHI010000034.1:13725-15963 GCA_964525565.1 uncultured Hyphomicrobiales bacterium | reverse complement strand
TTTTGGTGTCTGTTCTAAAAAATGTCTGGAAAGGCGGACGGATACGTGGCGTTGGCATGCGGGCATATACACGTATGCAACGTGCGGATGCATGGGTTTGGGATACACCGCTTGCCCCTCAGCTCGATGTGAACTACCCTACGTTCAAATCAACTGTTGGCGTGTTACTATCGTCCGATTCAGAATAGCCTAGCCTAAGCAGTTCTACCGCCGTCGTGCTACACAACACAATTCACGCCCTGAATTATGCACGTGCTAGCTCATCCAAGGTTAAACTCTTCGGTCGTACAATCGGCAGATTCATCATTCTATTGGTGATCATCTGACTGCACAAGCCAATGGCACGGCTAACTCCAAACATTACGGTATAGAAATCAAACTCCGTCATTCCGTATGCATACAACAATGAACCGCTATATGCATCCACGTTTGGCCATGGATTTTTTGCTTTACCGTGCTCTTGCAAAACGCCGGGCACTACATTAAAGATGCGCTGCACAATCTGCACATTGTCGTCCATGATTGAATGTTGCTGCGCAAACTGATGAAAAGCGGTAAACCGAGGGTCGGTAACGCGAAGTACGGCATGTCCATACCCCGGAATTACCTGGCCACTATTTAGCCTGTCCCAAGTAAATTCTTTTATTTGTTCTTCTGTAGGAACTCCACCGAACTTCTCTTTAACCTCGATGATAAAGCGCAAACATTCCTGATTTGCCAACCCATGGAGAGGACCAGCCAGTCCGCACAGAGCGGCACTAACAGCATAGTACGGGTCGCTAAGAGCACTGCTCACAACGTAACTCGTAAAAGCGCTTACATTGCCCCCTTCATGATCGCTGTGCAGAACCAGGTACAATCGGATGAGGTCTTTCCATGACGCATCATCCGAAATTCCGAGCATGTGTGCGAAGTTAGCAGAGAGGTCGTTAGTGCTATCAAGCGGAGCAATTACATCGCCTTTGTTGAACCGAATTCGGTAAATCGCAGCAGCAATACCCGGCATGGAGGCAATCAAACGAACAGCATCGTTAAGGAGCGATTTCCATAAGTCATCTTTTCCGGTTCCGGCATCGTATGCTGCGCGGAATTCACTTTCCCGTTCCATAGCGAGTAGAGCAGCGCTAAGCATAGCCATTGGATGGGCGTCTTTTGGCATTGCGCGTAGTGTGTCAACAACATACGATGGTATCGCATAGTATCGAGCGAAATGCGACTGCAGCTCAGCAACCTCTTCACTATTGGCTCTTTTCCCGGTAACAAGCAACCAGAAGGTCTCTTCCGGTGTGATGTTCGTTAGTTCCATGACAGGGATGTTCCGAATACGTAGCCCTTCATCGGCTGAAACACTGGAGGTTTCACAGATCAGTGCAGGTGTTCCGCGCATACCCCCGAATACGTGGCCCGGTGTAACGCTGGCAATAACAGTCTCGCTGTTCGAGCTCAGTATTTGCGTTTTCCGTGTTCGTAGTTCAGTAGCCTCTTGCAATAGTGCGTTATGTAGGATGCTCATGGTATTCTCCTGATGGGGGGTACGTTATCGGCGCGGCAAAACTACAACGAAGCGGTATTTGAACTGCGAACGGATGAGGGGTAATCGCGTATTTTCGGGAAGATTATGGGAAAAATAAACGTCATTCTTCGTCATGAATACCTCACGCGTGTTCGCAGTAAGTGGTTTATCATTTCAACCTTGCTCGGGCCGGTAGGAATGATGGTCCTGATTGCGTTACCTGTTGTTGCTACAATGCTGGCAGGTGATGGCACGGAGGGGAAGATTGCAGTGGTTGACCGAACGGCAACTTTTGGTTTCGATCTCGTTCAATCAGATACTGCCAAGTACACCGATGGACGAGAGTTGAGCGAGGACGAACTGGCTCGTCGCGTTGCCAGCGAAGAACTTCAGGCTTATCTCGTTATTCCCGAGAATGTGTTGGATTCCGGCGCAGTAACGCTATACTCACGCGGCGGACTGGGTTTCTCGTTCGAATCGGCAATTGAATCCGATGTTGAACCATTTGTTGTGAAAGCAAGACTCATTCGTTCAAATGTTGATACGGCTGTTATTGACTTGGTTGAAAAGGGGCTTCGTATTACATCCTTGAAAATCACCGATGATGGCGTCGAGGAAGACAGTTCGGTGGTCTCTGCTGCTATAGGATATATCGCCGGCTTTGCCATGTACACGCTGATTTTCCTGTACGGCGCCGTCGTATTCATCATGTCGCGGCTGCCGGC